>NZ_JBEILJ010000021.1:0-39876 GCF_040379285.1 Flavobacterium sp.
ACGTTGAAACCGGCATTAGACATCAAAGGATTCATTATTACGTACAATCAATTTGAAGATATTTTTGTGTCGCCACAACACGCTGACACGTTTCTACAAGAACTGAAAAAAATCAATCCAACGATAAAGATATTGTAGTTTTATATTTTATAGGAGCTACTTTCAAAAGTGTAGAACCTATGACTTATTTATAACACCTTACTTCAAAAAAATCCCTTGCTCCTCAATAGAAATACGGCGGTCTTTGTAGAGTTGACCAATGGCTTTCTTGAAGGTTTTCTTGCTCATTTTCAACACGGTTTTGATATCCTCAGGATGCGAATTGTCATGCAATCCCAAAAAGCCACGATTCGCATGAAGTTCGGCAAGAATTTTTTGCACCGCGGCTTCAATTAACGACTCCCCCATCGGTTGAAAAACAATATCGACTTTCCCGTCGGGACGTACTTGTTTCACATACGCAGTATAAGTCTTTCCAAAACGTAATGTTTCATCAAAAACTTGATTTTGAAAAGCTAATCCGCGGTATTGATGCTCGATGATCACATTGACACCCGCATCCGAAAAATGGGTAATCATCACACTCACCTTTTGTCCTGGTTCAAGGGCAACATCGGTTTCTTTCACAAAACGATGAATGCGACTTGAAGCTACCAATCGATTGGTTTTTTCATCCAAAAAAACGTATACCAAATACCTTTTGCCTGTTTCCATGGGTTGGGCTTGTTCACGAAATGGAACAAATAAATCTTTTTCCAGCCCCCAATCCAAAAACGCACCGTAAGCATTGATATAATTCACCTTCAAATGGGCAAACTGGTTTACGTGTACATACGGTTTCAGTGTAGTCGCCACGGGGCGTTCCATATGGTCCAAGTAGACAAATACTTCGAGCGCTTCACCCACGGTATACACTTTTGGTTGATACTTTCTGGGCAATAATACGTCTGAAGTGCCATCTGTTAAAAATAAGCCGACTGTGGTTTCGCGGGCAATGGTCAATACATTGGTCTTTCCGATTTGCATGAGGTGTGGTTTTTATTTTTAAACCAAAGATTTAAAAAAGGTACGTAAATAGTGATCGTTTTGTTGTGTTGGAGTAAATATTTCAAGTAATTGTGGCCGATCACGTTCCCCAAAAATAGTGGCTAAAGCGGCTTCAAGCGTTGATTCGGAGGAAGCTGAATGGTAATCCAATCCGTACATCGTTGCCAAATGTTGCGCCGTAAAACAATGAGATGTTTCAAAAAACGTGGTAAATGTTGGCGTTTCTTCATGACCGGGGAGAATTCTAAAAATTCCTCCACCGCCATTGTTAATGACAATTAAGGTAAACGTTTTGGGAATGTAAGCATTCCACAAGGCATTGCTGTCGTATAAAAAACTGATGTCACCTGTGATTAATGTTGTAGGAACCCCACTCGCAACCGCCGCGCCAATCGCTGTCGACGTGCTTCCATCAATACCACTAGTACCGCGATTGCAAAAAACCTCAACGCGAGTATCGGTAGCAAACAATTGGGCATAGCGGATGGCCGAGCTATTACTTACTTGCAAATGCGTGTGTGGAGGAATGTGTGGCAACAGTTTTTCAAAAACTTTTAAATCACAAAAAGGGAGATCAGCCAGATACTCCGAGGCTTTATGACGGCGATGATTTCGTAAGGCTAAAAAAGTATCCCGATACGAACTTGTCACCGCTTGGGTTTGGGGTAAAAAAGTACCTAACCATTGGCTTGGTGTGGTTTTAAAATGATGGGTCAAACATCCATACGTGTCATACGCACGAAGCGGGTCTATGTGCCAGTGTGCTTGAGGAGCATGATTTCGCAACAATGCTTTGATACGCTTGGACACCACCATTCCGCCAAAAGTGAGCAGGATTTCGGGTTGAAAAAACTCTTTTTCTGGGGATTCAAAAGGAGTAATCAACGTATCAATGGAATCAATACAATCGGAATGATGCAGGTTTGATGTGGTTTCGGTCATCACCAACACCGAAGGATCGCGCATCAACTGCTGCAATAACTCGGTAGCGATGGAATGGGGCGCATTGACACCAACCAGAACCAATTTGCGTTGCGCCTTATTCCATTGCTCCACAAAAGGCACATACGATTCCTGCACCTCGACTTCTTTGTTTTTTATTGGAGGTGAACTCACTGTTACCGTAAGTTCAGGAACCCTTTCGTATAAGGGCTCTTCAAAAGGAACGTTCAAATGCACTGGTCCTTTTTGTGCTATGGAGGCTTCTATAGATTCATAAATCAGTCGATCGTTTTCCACAGAAGCCATTTCGGTCAAGTTGGCATTAAAAACGGTATGCTGTGAAAGTACATTAGACTGACGAATGGTTTGTCCGTCACCAATGTCAATTTTGGACGGGGGTCGATCGGCGGAAACGACAATTAGGGGAATCTGACTATAAAATGCTTCTGCTACAGCGGGATAATAATTAAGTACGGCCGAACCCGAAGTACAGACTACGGCCACGGGCTTTTGCAATTGTTGCGCCAATCCGAGCGCAAAAAAAGCCGCCGATCGTTCATCCGCAATGCTGTAACAGGTAATAAAGGGTTGTAACGTAAATCCGAGCGTAAGCGGTGCATTGCGCGACCCTGGTGATATGACAATATGTTGAATCCCTTGCTGCCGGAATATTTCTATAACCGATTGTGCTAAAGGAATTTTTGGATAAACCATGATTATTCGTAATGGAGAACAAAGGTACGAAGCGTTTAAGGAATGGGAAACCTTTTTGAGAAAATTATAACGGACGTTTGTGTTTAAAAGGAATCTGAAAAAAACAGACAGAAGAGAAATAAAAATCCTGTCAGAAATAACATTCGTCTCAGTTGTATACAGCGATCGCGATGCGTTTTGGGACATTGAAAGATAAAATAGTAGCCCAATGTTAGTCCCAGAACCAAGCCAAAAGTCAGTTAAGCTGGCCCCAGGAACCTTCCTTGATCTTGCAGACAAGGAATCAAAAATCCTGTCGTACCTTGTTCGATAAGGAGCATTATCAAAGTCATACCATGCAAAGCTAGGGGATGCAAAGGAGTTCCTTTCGCGTAGAAATACCTGTTTTTTAATTTGTATTTTTGGGCATGGAAATTACGATTCGACCTTACATCGCTTCCGACGTGGAGGCCCTACTCGAGATCATCAATTACAACATATTGAATGCCACTGCATTGTATGATTACAACCCGCGAACTGCAGCGCAGCAAGCCCAACTTTTTGATGAAAAATTGCAAAAAGGGTTCCCTGTTTTTGTGGCTACCATGGGAAATACAGTAGTTGGTTTTGGGTATTATGGCGAATTTCGATTTCGAGAAGCCTATCGATTTACCATAGAACACTCTGTTTATACCCATCCTGATTGGCAAGGAAAAGGAATTGGCAAAGCGCTCCTATCTACTTTGATTTCCTCGGCTAGAACAAACGGATTTCATACGATGATTGGCGTTATTGATGCTGAAAATACGGGAAGTATTGCTTTTCATGAACGTATGGGATTTGAAGTCAAAGGGATCCTCAAAGAAACCGGATTCAAATTTGACCGCTGGCTTCATAGTGTTTTTGTCCAATTAATACTTATCTAATGATTTACATTCAAAATATATGAACTATCCCTTACCCTTTGCACTTAAAATTTGCGCCTTTTTACTTCAAAGCATCACTTTATTTTGTGGGTTTTATTGGAAAATAGATGCCTGTTTTACCCTGAGTTATGTGCTTACGATAAGCTATACCGTAGCTTTCTTTGTTGTCCCGATTTGGCTCCCTACTTTACCCGATGCTAATACCTTTATCATTCCGAGACAAACACACCATTCGATTCTATCTTTAAGTTTGGTAGCAGGTATTGCTTTATTAATTTTTACGGGATTGGGATTGCATTTTTTTGAGCAATCCTATCATTTGGAAACATTGACAGTGTTTTTTGCCTTCATATTGATGACCAATGCTTTTGAAAAACCCAATAGCACTTATCTTCGTTGGGAAAAATACGGTTTGTTGATTGTGGGGACTACCTTTTCCAATACCTTACCGCAGGACAGTATATTGCATTTTGATGTCGATGGCGATTCGATAACGCTGCAAACCAAGGATGGTATTACTCATCATATTGAGAATATCGAGTGGGATACTGAAAAAATGGAATTAGCCAAGGCGTTTCTTTCACAGGAAAAAAGATAATGCAATGGGTTATATTTCTACAGGGGGTTCAGTAGTATGGGCAACTTTAAAATCCACGTAATAATTCGCCTTAAACGACAACACAAAAGTCACACTACAATTTCCAACATTCCGAAGAATCAAGGGTTGGTAGCGAAAGGCGCTGGGGTCTAAGGCGTTTTTGCAATGCAAATAGATGCGAACTTCAATGTCGCCTTTGCGGTTACGGTATGGAATGCATTGTTTGACATAATCGTTTGACGGTTTTAATACGTCTTTTTGTTCGTCAAAAACACAGGCAATCAACTCACGCACCCGAACAAACTCTTCTTCACTTAAATCATAGGGCGTATTTCGATCCTTTTTTTTGGGCGAATACGTAAAAATGGCATAATCAGGAAAAGGATCTAGGTCTAAAAGCGAACGCAAGGCCGTTTTGTTTTGAAATACATCCAACCGGAAATTTTGCGCTTCCCCTACAAACTCAAGCATCCCATTTTTGAAGACCGCTTTACCTCCTGATCCATTCATGTCCTTTCTACTAAAATGAAGTGTATCCGATTGGAGGTAGGCTTTACCTTCAAATTTTTCATATTTGGTGTGCCCGTGATCTTTGGCTTTAGAATTGTATTCAAACGTACTGTCCGAATACCATTTCAATTCGTGTCGATACTCTACGATATTTCCCGATTCGTGCCGTGCAAGCAACAACAGCTCCTTTTGGGGCAAAGCCACTTCTTTCGGAGGTTCTTTACACCCGAAACATAGCAGAAATACCACCAAAAAGACTTGAACTCGCATAACGTTCAAAAAGAAATTGTGTTGGCTTGCGCCCAAAAAATAAAACCAAATAGCAGACACAAATAAAGTGCCGTATAGAGGAGCTCATTCCTAAAATAACGAAACTGGCCCGAACGCTTGTAGCGGCGATATCCTCGAACCACGTGAAACAACCGCAGGAGAATAAATCCAGTAATGAGGAGAATTAAATAAAACGGGAGTCGCATGGGTTTACGTCAAATTAGCGTCCGAGTATTTTGGCTACATCGGGTTTGAAATAGTTGGGCCCTTTCATAACTTTACCATCTTCGCGGTACACGGGTTTACCATCGGCACCCAATTTACTCATGTTACTGCGTTGGATTTCTTCAAAAACAGCTTCAATTTTATACTGCAACCCGTGCTCAAGTAGGGTTCCGCACAAAATGTAAAGCATATCACCCAAAGCATCGGCGATTTCAGTTAAATCTTTGTTTTGTGCCGCCTCCCAATACTCTTCATTTTCCTCTTTCATTAAATTAAATCGAAGAAGATGGGTTGATTCTCCAAGGTCGGCTGTAGGGGTGTTGCGAATTCCTAAACCAAAGGCTTGATGAAATCCAGCTACGGCTTCTAGTTGTCGTTGCATAACTCATTTTTTTACTTCGACAAATTAAAAAGAATCCTATGGATTACCTACCTTTGTTGAAAACTATTTCTGCTATGTTTACTAAAGGACAATTGGTGTTTGCCGTTTTTTTTGTGATTGCTTTTGTCATTGCCATGGTCATTGCCTACCGAAAAGACAAAGCATTGCATCAACTTTTTTATAAAGGAAATTATAAGATTTTGATTGCCTTTTTTGCCTTTATTGCCCTTTTATTTGTCATAAAATTTGCAACAAAGCATTAAGAAGACCTATTAATTTTCATACCTTTACCCACCTAAGCTGCGGTTATGAAGATTTTACGCTACTTATTTTTTATTGCCTTACTCTTTTTATTGGGCACTACAGTTTTTGTTGCCACCCAAAAGCCATCCTATTCTGTAAATAAAAGTCTTTACATCAAAAACAAACGCTCTGTAGTATTTGATTATGTCAATGATTTGCGCAATTGGGAAACCTTTGCCGCTTGGATAGTAGAACATCAAGGAACACAATTCAAATATCCCGAAAGTTCCTCCGGTAAAAATGCTCATGCCGAGTGGTCGGGAAGTCAGGAAGGAAATTTAAAAACGCTACAATACAAAGACGCAGAATTATTGCGCTATGTTAGCGATGAAAATGGTCAGCTTACGCACTATACCTGGCAATTCAAAGATACCTTAGGCGGCACGAAAGTTCAATTAACAGCTAAAGGATCATTGGACTTTAATTCAAAAATCAAAGCCTTTTTTCAAGGGGGAGTGCAATCGTCTATGGGTAATCTGTACGAAAGAACTTTGGTTGGTTTAGAGAAAAGTATTTCGCGAGAGCTAAAGACGTTTCAAGTTAAAGTGATGGGATTGGTCAATCAACCGCGCACGTTTTATTTGAAACAATTTGTGCGGTGTAAAGAGAAAAATCTAACTCGAAGTATCAAAACAACCTTGCCTAAAATGCAATGGTTTTTCAAAAAAAATGCCATTCAAGCTGCCGGAAAACCTTTCATTATCTACCACAAATGGGACAAAGATACCCGCGTCGTGGATTATTCGGTTTGCATTCCCGTTAAGGACACCATTGCCATTGAAGAGGGCAGCGACATTGCGTTTGGAGTGCTTCCACCATTTAAAGCGTTACGGGTGCAACTGAAAGGCGATTATTCGCATTTGCAAAAGGCGTGGAATAAAGGAATTCAATATATTAACACCAAGAAATGGGCGCGTTTAACCCATTTAAATGTGATTGAAATATACCGTAAAAATGGGGAAGACACACCTCATCCTTCGCAATGGATTACCGAAGTTTACCTCCCCGTGCAACCCACCGCCACACGTCAACCAAGGACTATACTTAAAGATACCATTTCTGCAGTAACGCCGAATGTACCTACAGTAAACTCAAATCCTTCACCTTAATAAAGCTGTTTTAAACCTTTTTTTTTCTGAAAGGTCTAAATCAAAAAAAGTAGTTTGGAAAACGAAAAAGCTTTTATTCAAGAACTATTGCATCCGAAAACCCGAGAAGCGGCTTTTGGAAAGCTTCTCCAATACTATCAAAAACCCCTGTATTATCATATTCGAAGTATTGTTTTGGATCATGATGATGCCGACGATGTGTTGCAAAACACCTTTATCAAAGTACATACCTACTTAAAAGATTTCAAAGGCGAGAGCAAATTGTATTCATGGATCTACCGAATTGCTACGAATGAGTCGCTTACTTTTTTGCAACAAAAAAATAAACGTCAAGGATTCACGCATTCAGAATGGCAAGAGAAAGCATTGGCTAAATTGGAAACCGATGTTTATTTTGAAGGCGAAGCTTTTCAATTGCAACTCCAAAAGGCGATTGCCCGCTTGCCCGAAAAACAACAATTGGTTTTTAAAATGAAATACTTTCAAGAGATAAAATACGAAGATATGTCGGAAATACTAGGCACTTCTGTAGGGGCATTGAAAGCCTCTTACCATCACGCCGTAAAAAAAATTGAAGAATTTATTAAAACAAATTAAACCAATCAACGCTTATAATATCTAAAGTATATGAATCCGTTTAACTTAAATAACCCGCCGAAGAACCCCAGTGGCTTTACCGTACCCGAAGGCTATTTTGAATCGTTTTCGACACGACTTCAAAACCGACTTGAGGAGCAGACGCCTGTAAAATCGATATCTTTTTGGAGTAAAAATGCCAAAACTTTTTATGGAATGGCTGCTGTATTGGTCGTCGGTTTGGGAATTGGCTTGCTATGGCGTTGGGAAGTGCAAAAAGAAGATGAAGCCCAATGGAGCGCCATTGCTTCGTATGTGAGCGAAAATGCCGACCTCACCGACGAACATTATTTGGAATTGATTGAACTCCAAACTATGGAAGTTCCCGTTACATTCGATACCGAAGCAGAGGCTTTAGAGGAAGTGCTTCTTGAGAATGAAGCGTTGGAATACAGCATAACACAATAACATTGAAATTAAATCAAACTATGAAAACAATTAAAAATGCCTTTCGAATTATAGTGCTAACCCTCCTTTTCATGGGGACAGTGAACGCTTTTGCGCAACCAAGCGGACGTTTACGGGAACGCATTGAAGAAAAAAAAGAACAAGTAAAGTCACAAAAAGTAGCCTTTATCACCCAAGAACTTCGCTTAACTCCAGATGAGGCGGCAAAGTTTTGGCCCATATACAATGCTTTTGAAGACAAACAAGCCGAAATTCGCCGTCAAAAATTAAAAGCTTTTATGGACCGAAAGGACGACGATCAGTTGGATAAAATGACTGAAAAAGAAGCGCAAACGGTGTTGGCCCAAATGGAAACCAATGAAGAGGAATTATTCAAACTTCGCAAGAAATTGATTGCCGATTTACGAGGTGTACTCCCCGCTTTGAAGATTATCAAATTGAGACGGGCAGAAGAAGATTTCAATCGAAAATTGGTGGAACAATTAAAAGAACGCCGCCGAAATTAAGTACAAAACAGCTCCTAAAGAGGGCTGTTTTTTTAGTTTCGGTGCAATCGCAAACGAAAGATCTTATTTTTACCTGCCACAATTACGGTTTGCCGATCGACAAACTTCAGGGTATACAATTGAGGCTCGGGCCACAAACATTTCCATTGTTTCCCTTGGTCAAACGCATAATATAATCCTCCTGCACCTACCGTCAACCATTCTTTACCTTCGCCCGACGGAATAAATTGAATCCCCGAAATATAGCCAGGCTCTTGTGGCACATCAATCGGATTCCACGTGGTACCACCGTCACAGGTATAAATGAGATTCCCAACCGTTTGGGCTGGTTGGTCATAATTCCCTCCAGCAGCTACCCCAATGTTGGCATTGTAAAAATCTGCTGAAAAAATTCCCTCCATAGCGCTACCTTGAGCGATAGGCACAGCAATCGAGGTCCACGTTTTACCCTCATCATTAGAGCGCCAAACGCGGGATTGCATGCCTCCGGTAAATATCCAAAGTGTTTTTCCCGCACTACAAATTGTAGTATTACTCGAAGCAAAAGCAGCTTCCCCAGGAGCCAAAACAGGGGCATTATCTTCAGGAATACGATACCAATGCGCTCCCCCATCTTCCGACTTCAATAACGCCATCGCCTTTTGCGTCGGATCGCCCATGGCCCAACCTGTTCCGGTTGCCGTAAAATGCAGCGCGTCGTAAAAAACTTTTTCATGCGACTCTTGATACAGCAAACGATTGCCTTCGCCCTCCATAGGACCCGAATAGAGAAGTGCAGGATTTCCAATGGAAAGGGCAAACCATTTTCCTTGGTGTAAAGCCAACGAACGAAATTCAGTGGGGATCGTTGTGGGAAGTGTTTGTAGCCAATGTTTGCGTGTCACCAAATCGATTCGCCCCAGTTTACTTTGACTCCCCGCATAAAAAACGGATTGCTCCGCAATAACGATCGCACGAATACTCACAGTTTCAAAAAGCAAAGTGTCTACGGTGACCCTAGTTATCGGTTGAGCATCCTTTGAGGAAGTTACAGAAGCACAATTCCAAAAAAGAAAACAACAAAAAAAGCCAAAAAAAACGCGCATTATCCCCAGTATTTCCAACGAAAATAAACATAATTGGTTAGATGACAACTTTGATTTTGGGATTTTGGCACAGTGTTTGGTTTTTGTGTAACGAACTTTAAATTCCATAGTTATGAAAACGAAACTACTATACAGCATGTTGTTGGGCTTGAGTCTAACATGGGGAGGGGCTCAAAATCGAACAACGGTGAGTGCTACCGATTCAGAGATAAGCGACAACTTAGACCTTCGCGCCGTTGCCTCTATTTTTGGGGAAGCTCGTGACTTGGAAGATTTTGAACGCCGTTTAAACAATCCCGAAACTCCGATATCCAATTTGGATTTAAACCTTGACAACCAAGTTGATTATTTACGGGTAGTCGAATCGATTAAAGGAAATCAACACATTATCGTGGTGCAAGCCGTGCTCGGTCGCGATCAATACCAAGACGTGGCCACCGTTGAAGTTGAAAAAGATACCCGCAACCGACGGGTACAAGTGCAAGTGGTAGGCGATACTTTTCTGTACGGCACCAACTACATTTATGAACCGGTTTATGTGGGAACGCCTGTGATTTACAATTATTTCTGGCAACTGTACCACCAAGCCTATTGTTCTTCATGGTATTGGGGCTTTTATCCAAGCTACTATTATGCTTGGCATCCATTTCCCATTTTTCGTTACCGTCATCACATCGGATTGAGCATCAACTTTGGATTCCAATACAATTACGTGAATTTCCGTCGTTGCCATTGGGGATATTCGCACTATTTTGGCCGACGCGGCAACTTTATTGAACGGCATCATCCGCAACGAGGATTTGCTTACCGCAACCAAGGAATTGCTAATCGTTATGAGTTGGATCGAACCCGTATCGTGCGCAATGTGGCCTATCCCGATACCCGTAGTCCATTGGCGGATACTCGTGATAATCAAGTCGCTACACGGCCCGAAACAGGCTCTGTGCGGGGAAATTGGACCAGTGCTTCTGAAACCCGTCCCGTTCGTCAGGATTTAACAAGCAGTGCTACAACCAATCCTAGACCTACACGTGCTGATTTTAGCGAAGCAACTAGTCCGCGTCCCGTTCGTGAAAATTATAGCAACACCCCGGTAACGCCCCGTCCTGTTCGTGAAAACTATACTTTGGCTTCCACAACAGCAACGCCTAGACCCACACGTTCGGATTACAGCACCACCACAGCTACACCCCGTCCCGTTCGCCAAGACTACACGCCAAGTACAACAACCGTTAGTCCGCGGCCTGTGCGTCAAGATTATAGTGCACCTAAACCTCGCCCGTCGCATCAAGAATATACACCAAGTGCGAGCAGTGTAAGTCCGCGTCCAGTGCGTCAAGACTATAGTGCACCTACACCTAGCCCCTCGCGTCAAGATTATTCCAGTTCGAGTTCAAGTCGTAGCATGCGTTCACAGACTAGTACTTCCTCGCGACTTTGAAGAAATTAATTTGAAAATAGAGGTCGTTAAAAGAAAGTTATATAAATTATACCCAAAGCATCGAATAATTTCGGTGCTTTTTTATTTTAGAACTTTGAAAAGTAATACATTTGTGAACTTTTTTAATATTTTTTTATGAGTTCGCATTCACATCAAAATCTTCACAGCAGACTTTCAGCTGCGGGATTATTGGTAACCTTGGGGATCATTTATGGCGATATAGGTACTTCTCCTTTATATGTAATGAAAGCCATCATCGGCGACAGTGTCATTTCGCAAGATTTAATTTTAGGCGGACTATCCTGTATCTTCTGGACGCTTACTTTACAAACCACCCTAAAATATGTAATCATCACCCTAGGAGCCGACAACCACGGTGAGGGAGGAATTTTTGCGTTATATGCCCTAGTCAAACGAACCAAAATTCAGTGGCTTATTGTGCCTGCCATCATTGGAGGTAGCGCCTTATTAGCGGATGGAATAATTACGCCACCGGTATCTGTCTCCTCTGCGGTAGAAGGATTGCGCAATTTTAATCCCGATATCCCAACCATTCCTATAGTAATTAGTATTTTATTTGTACTGTTTACCATTCAACAATTCGGCTCCAAATTAGTGGGGAAATTCTTTGCCCCGATGATGCTGATATGGTTTACCATGCTTGGTGTTTTGGGCGTGATTCAAATGACCCAAAACTTGGATGTATTTCGGGCATTAAACCCCTATTACGCTTACCATATGTTGACCAGCGATGTCAGTGAACAAGGCTTTTTTATTCTCGGAGCTGTTTTTTTATGTACTACAGGAGCTGAAGCATTGTATTCCGACATGGGACATTGTGGGCGAAAAAACATTCGAGTAAGTTGGATGTTTGTCAAAGCTACATTGATTTTGAACTACTTCGGACAAGGGGCCTATCTTTTAGACCATCAAGGACTAACCTTAATGGAATTGGGAAGTTCCAATCCAAATCCCTTCTATTTAATTATGGCCAAATGGTTTCAACCCATTGGAATTGTGGTGGCTACCCTTGCCGCAGTGATCGCTTCGCAAGCCTTAATTAGTGGTTCGTTTACCTTAATTAATGAGGCGATGCGACTCAATTTTTGGCCCAAAGTGCGCATCAAATTTCCTTCCGATCAAAAAGGTCAATTGTACATTCCTTCCATCAACTGGCTTTTGTTTTTAGGTTGTGTGGGAATCGTGCTTTACTTCAAAGAATCGAGCAATATGGAGCATGCGTATGGTTTAGCGATCATTTTGTGTATGATCATGACTACTATTTTGCTCAATTATTATTTGATATTAAAAAGAGTGAAATGGTATTTCATTGCCCCACTCATCATTGTTTATTTGGCCATTGAATTCAGCTTCTTGGCTGCCAATATTGTAAAATTCATGGAAGGTGGTTTTGTGACTTTATTCATCGCCATCATCTTAATTAGCATCATGTCGACTTGGTATTTGGCCAAGAAAATTAGTAAAAATTATACCAAGATTGTTAAAATCGACAATTATAAAAAAGTACTGGCTGAGTTGAGTTTGGACCTATCAATCCCCAAATATGCGACCCATTTGGTGTACATGACCAACTCCAATCGCGTCGATGAAATTGAAGAAAAAGTGATGTATTCCATTCTTCAAAAAAGACCCAAACGTGCCGACATGTACTGGTTTATTCACGTAAATGTACTGAACGAACCCTATCGCAAAGAATACAAAGTATCGGAAATCATCAAAGACGATTTGTACCGAATTGATTTTTACCTCGGTTTCCGTGAGGCAACGAAGATCAATCTGATGTTTAAAGAAGTAATCAAAGACATGGTACAAAATGGCGAGGTCGATGTTACCAGCCGCTATGAATCGTTGAATAAAAACAATATTATTGGAGATTTCAAATTTGTACTGTCCGAAAAATTCTTATCCAACGATAGTGACATTACTTTCTTTGAAAATATAATCATGAACTCCTATTTTGTGTTGAAAAAGTACTCCTTATCAGAAGAAAAAGCCTTCGGTTTAGATGCCAGTTCGGTAAAAGTAGAGCAATTCCCTATGGTACTTCATGCCCCTGAACGCATTGAAATGCGCCGCTTGGACCATCACGGTTGTGAAACTGAAAAATAATACCAAAGCAGTTCTTCGGAGCTGCTTTTTTTTGGCCACATAATCCGCATGCACCTCCAACCCAATTGAAAAAAAAGTTACCTTTGCAGGCTTAGATTTTGAATAATGAGATTACACCGTAACTTGGTATTTACGACCATTGATGCCCTTGATGCTATTTTTAATGAAGGAGAGTACGCCGACAAAATGGTAGCTCGTGCTTTAAAAAAAGACAAACGTTGGGGAAGTCACGACCGTAAATTCGTTGCCGAAACCATTTACGATATGGTGCGTTGGAAGCGATTGTATGCCGAGATTGCCGAAGTAAAAGCACCCTTTGACCGGGATAAGTTATGGCGTATGTTTGCCGTTTGGGCGGTCCTTCGCGGCTATCCCCTTCCCGATTGGAAATATTTTGAAACGACACCCCAACGCAAAATAAAAGGTCGTTTTGACGAATTATCCAAAGTCCGTAAACTTCGTGAATCCATTCCCGATTGGATGGATGAATTGGGCGTACAAGAACTCGGTGAAGCTATTTGGACTAAAGAAATAGCAGCTCAAAACCGAATGGCCGATGTGGTTTTACGGGTCAATACCTTGAAAGCTACCCGCGAGCAAGTTCGTGCCCGGCTAATGGATTTGGATATTGTTACCGAACCCATTCCACATCTTCCCGAAGGATTGATTCTTCCCGAACGAGCCAACGTTTTTATGACCGATGTTTTTAAAGACGGCTGGTTTGAAGTGCAAGACGGTTCGTCCCAAAAAGTGGCAGCTTTTTTAGAAGTGGAACCTGGGATGAAAGTCATAGATGCTTGTGCTGGTGCAGGAGGCAAAACCTTACATCTTGCGGCTTTGATGCAAAACAAAGGGCAAATTATTGCCATGGATTTGTATGAAAGCAAACTGAAAGAATTAAAATTACGTGCCCGAAGAAATGGGGCACATAATATCGATTACCGCGTCATTGATTCGACCAAAGTTATCAAAAAACTATACGAAAAAGCGGACCGCCTGCTTATCGATGCGCCTTGTAGTGGTTTGGGTGTATTAAAACGAAATCCCGATGCCAAATGGAAACTTCAACCGGAGTTCATCGATAACATTCGAGCCGTTCAAGCCGAAGTTTTGGAAACCTATTCCAAAATGGTAAAATCAGGTGGAAAATTGGTCTACGCGACTTGTTCTGTTTTACCCTCTGAAAATCAAGAGCAAGTACAACGTTTTTTACAAACCGAAAACGGGAAGGAATTTCAATTTGTTAAAGACGAAAAAATACTCGCCTCTGAATCTGGATTTGACGGATTTTACATGGCCTTACTCCAAAGAAAATAACATACATGAAAAACAAATTTTTATCCTTTCTGGCCTCATGTGCCATAGGTATTGTATCCGCTCAAAATGGTGCGCCTGCTTCTCCGTACTACAATGGGTTTAACTGGACGCTAACGGGAAGTGCATTAGAAGATGCCTTAGCCAATAAAATTATTGACACCCATACCGTGGAACTATCGTATTCGCCTGGCGTTTGGAATGCGATTAAAGCCGTTGATTTGGATCCCACTAATACCAATAATGTTTTGCTCGTTTACGGTTGGGAATCAGGACAAGATGCAGATGCAACCAATGACCGTACGCGAGACCGAAATTCGAATAGCGGCAACAACGGCGACTGGAATCGGGAACACATTTATGCACAATCGTTGGGGAATCCCGATTTGGGGCAAATTGGACCTGGTGCCGATGCGCACATGCTTCGCGCTTGTGACGTACAACGCAATGCGAGTCGCGGCAATCGTTTGTTTGCCAACGGATCAGGAACGGCTTCATACACCATTGGCACCACGAGTTGGTATCCTGGTGATGAATGGAAAGGTGATGTCGCACGAATTTTGATGTATATGTATTTGCACTACGGCGCACAGTGCTTGCCTTCTATGGTCGCCGTGGGAAATCCGGTGGCCTCTGATACCAATATGATTGATTTGTTGTTGCAATGGAATGCAGAGGATCCCGTTTCACAATATGAGGACAACCGCAATACCTACATGAGCAATTTGTTCAACAACTTTGCCCAAGGGAATCGCAATCCGTTTATCGATAATCCGTATTTGGCGACTCGTATTTGGGGAGGCCCCGTGGCACAAAACCGCTGGCCCACTATTTTCTTAAATCAAGATACTTTTGATACCACCGATGTCGGTATCTTCCCAAATCCTTCGGCCACCCATTCGGTCTATGTGCAAACCAATACAACCCTTGATCGCATTGCAGTGTATAATGTAAATGGGCAAGAAATTATGCAATTGGAACAGCCCTATTTTTCCAACAATACCTTGGAAATAAAAGATATTCCAAGTGGTTTCTATTTTTTCAAAATGGAATCCGGGAAAGATTCAATCACGCAAAAAGTAATTATCCAATAAAAAATAAGCCTCCACTTTGGGGGCTTTTTTAATCTTCGTCTATGGTATGCGACTTTGAATAGGTACGCCATTTGTCGATACATTCGACTAAATCGTGAGGGATTTCCGAATTAAATCGCATAATTTCATTTGTAACAGGATGCACAAATCCCAAGGTTTTGGCATGTAATGCTTGTCGGGGAAGCACTTTAAAACAGTTCTCCACAAACTGTTTATATTTGGTAAAAGTCGTACCTTTTAAAATGGCATTTCCGCCATAACGTTCATCATTAAACAACGTATGCCCAATATGTTTCATATGAACGCGTATTTGGTGCGTACGACCTGTTTCTAGCTGACAAGAAACTAAGGTCACATACCCAAAACGTTCCAAAACACTGTAATGGGTCACCGCATGTTTTCCAATCTCAGGATCGTCAAAAACAGCCATTTGCATACGGTCGCGAACATGACGGGCAATGTTCCCTTCAATTGTGCCAGCATCATCGACGACATTTCCCCAAACTAAAGCAACATATTCCCGTTCAGAGGTTTTTTCTTCAAATTGTTTAGCCAAATGCGTCATGGCCTGTTCCGTTTTGGCAACAACTAATAATCCTGACGTGTCTTTATCAATACGATGCACCAAACCTGGACGTTCTGAACTGTTCAAAGGCAATCGGTTGCCGTAATGATAGGCCAAGGCATTGACTAAGGTTCCTGTATAATTTCCATGCCCCGGGTGGACCACCAAGCCCGGCGGTTTATTGATCACCACCAAAGCTTCGTCTTCATAAACGATATCCATAGGGATATCCTCGGGAATTATTTTATGCTCAAAAGGCGGATGCGATAAAACAATCCGGATTACATCATCGGGTTTGACCTTGTAATTGGATTTTACAGCCGTTTCATTTACAAGAACCTGACCGCTATCAGCCGCATTCTGTAATTTATTGCGTGAAATATTGGGAATTTGTAATTGCAAATACTTGTCGATTCGCATCAACCCTTGTCCTTTAGGGACTTCAAACCGAAAATGCTCAAAAAGCGCTTCTTCAGGTTCACTCCATTCTTCATTAAAGTCCATTGGTCAACGTATCTACAGGTGCTTCAATTTCGGGTATGGAATCGTTTTCGGTTTCTTGATACACCAACTTGCCATCGCCCAAAACCAAATCAATTTTGGAAGATTTAAGTACCTTAGTTCCTGCCTTAATTTTTTTACCATTCATCCACATTTCAAGAACCATATCTTTTCCAATGTAGGGTTTGTAGGTAATCTCGCCTTCTTGCAAACCAATGGCTTTTAGGGTAGGAACAGCTTGACGATAGGTTTTTTCAATCAAATCGGGCACGGCAACCATAGTGTAGGTTGAGGCATTCAATTTGATGTAGATGGTTCTCCCGCCTTTTACTTTACTTCCTGCTGTGGGTTCTTGTTGAACGATAGTAAGCTTTGGAAAATCAGCAATATAATCAACAGTATCGATAATTTCATAATCAAGATCAAGTTCATCGAGTTTGGCCTCGGCTTCTTCAGGCGTCAATTTACTTAAATTAGGCACTGTAATTTCCTGTCCGTGATTTGTCACAAAGGTGATCCAATGAAAAAAGAAAAAAGCCAATACCCCTACAACCAATAAGACTGCTCCAATTTGGGCAAAAAACACTTTACTCGTTAGATACTTTCGCAAACTCATAGATAACAATTTCGACAAAGATATAATTTTTAGTGGCACTTTTATGCTATTTTTGTGGGAACAGAAATTAAAATAAACCGAATGAACGTTGCAGTAGTCATGGGCGGATATTCTGATGAATCGGTAATATCGCTTCGAAGTGGTCAATTGATTATAGCACAATTGGATCGCAACAAATACAAGCCTTTTGAAGTCCATATTCTCCCCAAAGGATGGCATGTTTTAGCAGAAGACGTCTCTTACCCAATCGACAAAAGTGATTTTTCATTTGTCCTCATGGGGCAAAAAATACAATTTGATGTCGCGGTGAATACTGTACATGGAACTCCAGGTGAAGACGGACATTTACAAGCTTATTGGGAACTGGTCAATGTGCCGTATACGGGGTGTAACTTTTATCAATCGGCGTTAACGTTCAACAAAAGAGACACCCTTTCAGTACTCTCGAAGTTTGGTATTCCCAAAGCAAAATCAGTTTATGTACGACAAGGCGATGTGATTTCCGGAGCCGCTTTGGTTGAAGAATTAGGACTGCCTTTTTTTGTCAAACCCAACCAATCGGGCAGTTCCTTAGGGGTGTCGATGGTTCAATCGTTGGGCGATATGGATAAGGCCTTAGCATTTGCATTCGCGGAAGATCCAGAGATTTTGATCGAATCCTATTTAAAAGGGACAGAAGTTTCTGTGGGAGTCATGCGCTACAATGGCGAAGTAACAGTTCTTGGCATTACAGAAATCGTTTCTCAAAATGCTTTTTTTGATTATGAAGCCAAATACAAAGGAAAGTCGGAGGAAATCACTCCCGCACGCTTGGATACCGCTACCGAACAATTGGTGAGAGAAACAGCCAAAAAAGTCTATGAAGCCCTTGGCATGACTGGTTTTTCAAGAACAGATTTCATCATTATGGATGGGATTCCATATTTTATTGAAATCAACACCAATCCCGGACTTTCTCCGCAAAGCATCTTCCCGCAACAAGCGGCTTTTGCCCAATTGGCGTTTAGTGATTTATTGGACAATGAAATTCAGTTGGCCTTGGAACGAAAACCGATTTGGAAGAGATTTTCTTAGCGATTTTATCTGTCGTTAATTTTATAACTTTACTACAACAAGCATACTACCTTATGAAACGAGCAATTTTTCCAGGTTCCTTCGACCCTATCACTTTAGGACATTACGACATCATACAACGCGGGGTGTCATTATTTGATGAAGTGATTGTGGCTATAGGCGTCAATGCCGAAAAAAAGTACATGTTTAGCTTGGAAGAACGCAAACGTTTTATTGAAGAAACTTTTCAGCACGAACCCAAAGTACGCGTCATCACCTACGAAGGCTTGACCATCGACTTGTGTAAAAAAGAAAAAGCAGATTTTATATTACGTGGATTGCGAAATCCAGCGGACTTTGAGTTTGAAAAAGCCATTGCTCACACCAACCGAAAGCTGTCAAAAATTGAAACCGTTTTCCTATTGACCGCGTCTAAAACATCCTATATTTCCTCAAGTATTGTTAGGGATGTATTGCGAAATGGTGGGGATTATACCGTACTTGTCCCCGATGCTGTTCGCGTGAAACCCTAATCGATTATAGGGGTATTTTTATTTCCTCAAAAAGCAATTTGATATTTTCATAGGAGTTTTGCAAGGCTTGCTGCACTTGCTCGGGATTGAGCCATACGACCTTTTCAATTCCTTCATTGGCCTGAGGAACAGGAACGCCTTCAAAGTGAGTTTTCATTTCAAACCAATGGGTAATTTTCAAACGGTATTTTCCACCTCTTTTAAAAATATGATACGTTTTTTGAAGTTTTCGTGTAATATTCAACGGATGAACACCCGTCTCCTCCTCTACTTCACGTATAGCCGTTTCGTCAATAGCTTCATTGCGCTCAACTCCACCTTTGGGTAAATCCCATTTTCCATTGCGAAAAATAAATAATACTTCTCCATTTTTGTTATAAACCAATCCACCACCAGCTTTCTTGACAGGTATTTTGGCTTTGACTTTTTTTAAGATTTCCTTTTCATCAGGATAGTACAAATAAGCCTTCTTAATCTTATTGTTGAACATTTTAACAATAAGATGTTCGATATCAACACTTTCTAATAAGAACAATTGAAAGTCGGTTTCTTTGGCCACTTCGTTTGTCAAAAAAAGTGGTTTATCGTTCACAAAAACTTTATACATTTGTACTATGATTTTTAGTAACGCAACAGCCGAGAAAACCGCCGAATTGCTCCTACAAATAAACGCAATTAAATTAAATCCATCAAATCCTTTTTTATGGGCTTCCGGATGGCATTCTCCAATTTACTGTGACAACCGTCTAACCTTGTCATTTCCAGCAATTCGCAATTATATCCGCGATGAATTTGTAAAACATATTGAAGCTACTTATGGCAAACCTGATGTGATTGCGGGCGTGGCTACTGGTGCCATTGGAATCGGAATTTTGGTGGCTGAAGAAATGGGACTGCCTTTTGTATATGTGCGCCCCGAACCTAAAAAACATGGACGCCAAAATCAGGTGGAAGGTTTTTTACAAAAAGGACAGAATGTGGTTGTGGTTGAAGACTTGATCAGTACTGGAAACAGTAGTTTACTTGCCGTGGAGGCTCTTAGAGATGTAGGAGCAAATGTAAAAGGCATGGCAGCTATTTTTTCGTATTGTTTTCCCGTTGCGAAAGCCAACTTTGAAAAAGCAAAGGTTAATTTAAATACGCTCAGTGACTATGAGCATTTACTTCCGTTGGCTGTGACCAAACAATACATTACAGAAAACGAGTTAATTACTTTACACGATTGGCGTATGCATCCAGATACTTGGAATGTGGCCGAAAAATAAAAAATATGCAATTAGAAAGTTCCAAAGTAACCGTTCCAAAATCGGCCGAATACCTTTTCAACGCCTTGACAGATGTCAAAAACTTTGAAAAATTGATGCCTGAAAATATCGCTAAATTTGAAGTAACCGATGAAAATACCTTTTTGTTTGGTTTAAGCGGTATGCCTGAAATCAAATTACGCTTGAAGGAGCAAACGCCCCACAGCTATATCAAATTGGGCGCTGCGAGCGACAAAGTTCCTTTCACATTAATCGCACACATCGAAGCTACAGCAACAGCATCCTCCACTGTTCAATTACAATTTGAAGGCGAATTCAATGCAATGATGGCGATGATGGTCAAAGGGCCCATCACCAAATTTCTAGAAACACTTTCCTCCAACATGGGGAAACTATAAATATGAGAAGCCGACTTCTGTCGGTTTTTTTAATACAACAATTGAATTTCTTTGAGGTCAAAATGGCGAATCGTCTCCCATTCATCTTCGAGAACCAATTGCCCTTCAGTTGTAACTTCCAATATTTTTCCCATAAACCGCTGTCCATTGGGCAATTCAAAGGCAGAAGGTATTCCTTTTCGAAATAAATGGGCATGGTAAAAGCCCCACAACGTCGCTACCTCTTGTTGGGCTACATAGGCATAGTTCTCCCGACATTCGGCAACGATTTCCTGTGCAAGCTGTTCAATACCAAAGGACTGTTGCGAGACGTTATAAAGTGAAGTCGCTTTGGGCAACTCCTTAAAGTCTTTTTGATGAACATTGAGTCCAATACCAACCACAGTCTCCCAAGATTGATCTGATTTAATCAAATTCTCAATTAATATACCTCCCAACTTTTGATTACCTGACAAAATGTCGTTGGGCCATTTAATACTCAAGTCCGGAATCTGATAACGTTGCAACACTTTCAAAAGACTGATGGCAACAGCCACATTGAGATGAAAAACAGCAGCGGTGGGCACTAGATCATTCTGAATCAAAACACTCATTATCAAATTACTACCCGGTTCCGACAGCCAACGTGCCCCGCGTTGCCCCTTACCGTTGGTTTGACGATGCGCAAGTACTGTGGTATAATTTTCAAGTGGTTTAGAACGTGCCAACGCTTTTAAAAAATCATTGGTCGAATCTATGGCATCGAGTTTGATTAACTGCATAGGACAAGGGGGTAAATTTTCGAATTTAAACTTCTGTTAAGCCTCAAAAATAATGACAAAAAATAATACCTTTGCAAAATAAGAAGCAGTTTTAAATGATAAAAAAAGAAGTGAGTACCGATGTCCTATTGGCGGGCATTATAAAAGGAATCGAAGAAGTAAAAGGAAACGAGATTGACCTTTTAGATTTAAGAGAAATTGACACCGCAGTTTGTGATTATTTTGTTTTGTGCACAGGCTCTTCCAATACACAAGTGAATGCAATCGTAAATTCAATTCAAAAAGTTGTTTCTAAAGAATTTAAAGAAAAACCTTGGCATGTAGAAGGAACAGAAAATGGAGAATGGGTATTGATGGATTATGTTTCTATCGTGGTCCACGTTTTCCAAAAAGAGCCCCGTGAGTATTATAACATTGAAGGATTGTGGGGAGATGCCAAAATGACCCGAATTGAAACGCAATACTAAAAACTAAGGAACCCAAGTAAATTATGTCTGAAGATAAAAAACCAAATGGTATAAAATTTAACCCCTGGTGGATTACTGGCGCTATCTTATTCATGCTCATTGTATTGAATATGATTGGAGGTTCTACCATTCAGGATTATTCTAAAATAAGTGTCTCACAATTTGACGACATGTTAAAACGCGGTGAGGTGCAAAAAGTAATTGTTTACAACAAAACGAAAGCTGAAGCGTATCTTACCGAAAAAGCGCTGAAAGAGAAAAAACACCAAAAAGTAGCCAAAGATGTATTTGGAACGGTAAATAAAGGCCCCCATTACACTTTTGATATTGGAAATGACGAACTGTTTCAAAAAGAACTGGCAGAAGCAGTAAAGAAGAAACAGTTAGTCTCTTATGACTTTCAACAAAAAAGTGATTGGTCAGAATACTTTATTAACTTCTTACCCCTTATCATCCTTATTGGTGTTTGGTTGTATTTCATGCGACGAATGGCATCGGGTGGTGCTGGCGGTGGCGGCGGACAAATTTTTAACATCGGAAAATCAAAAGCGCGTTTGTTTGACGAAAAAAATGATGTTAAAGTTACTTTTAAAGACGTTGCAGGACTGGAAGGTGCCAAAGAAGAAGTCCAAGAAATTGTGGAATTTTTAAAAAATCCCGAAAAATATACTGCGCTTGGTGGTAAAATCCCTAAAGGAGCTTTACTTGTCGGACCTCCAGGAACAGGAAAAACCTTATTGGCCAAAGCAGTGGCGGGAGAGGCTAAAGTTCCCTTTTTCTCACTTTCGGGCTCTGACTTTGTAGAGATGTTTGTGGGGGTTGGAGCTTCACGTGTTCGCGATTTGTTCAAACAGGCGAAAGATAAATCACCAGCCATTATTTTTATTGATGAAATTGATGCTGTGGGGCGCGCCCGTGGAAAAAATAATTTTTCAGGATCCAATGACGAACGCGAAAACACACTCAACCAGTTGCTTACAGAAATGGATGGTTTCGGCACCAATACGCATGTAATCGTGTTGGCAGCGACCAACCGTGCCGATATTTTGGATAAAGCCTTGATGCGAGCAGGTCGTTTCGACCGACAGATTTACGTAGACTTACCAGACATTCGCGAGCGTAAGGAAATTTTTGAGGTACACCTGGCACCCCTAAAGAAGGCTGAAGATTTGGATACAGAATTTCTAGCCAAACAAACGCCTGGTTTTTCGGGTGCTGACATTGCCAATGTGTGTAATGAAGCAGCTTTGATTGCGGCACGTAAAAATAAGACACAGGTAGAACGGCAAGACTTTTTGGATGCTGTTGACCGTATTGTAGGCGGTTTAGAAAAGAAGAATAAAATCGTTACCCCCGAGGAAAAACGTGCTATTGCTGTTCACGAGGCGGGTCATGCCACCGTGAGTTGGATGCTCGAACATGCGGCGCCTCTCATCAAAGTGACGATCGTTCCCCGTGGACAAAGTTTGGGCGCGGCTTGGTATCTCCCGGAAGAGCGTTTGATTGTTCGCCCCAACCAAATGTTGGATGAAATGTGTGCCACTATGGGAGGTCGTGCTGCCGAAGAAGTTGTTTTTGACATTATATCTACAGGAGCACTTTCTGACTTGGAGAAAGTGACACGTCAAGCACGTGCCATGGTGACTATTTACGGATTGAATGATAAAATTGGAAACATCACCTATTACGATTCCAGTGGACAATCGGAGTATAACTTTAGTAAACCCTATTCTGAGGAAACGGCTGTTTTGATTGATAAAGAAATTTCTGCTTTGGTCGAAGGACAATACCAACGAGCCATTCAATTACTCAAGGAAAACAAAGAGAAATTACTGCAATTGGCCGATATTTTAATTGAAAAAGAAGTGATTTTTAAAGATGATTTGGAAGCTATTTTTGGCAAGCGTCCTTTTGGGGAAATTCATACATTGACGGAAGAAAATCCTTTGTAATATCTTTTTAACAAAATTTTAAAAAATCTTAATTCATACACGGTTTTGAATTAAGATTTTTTTATCTTTGGAATTGTCCAACTTTTTAAAGAAGTATACCCAATATATGAGTCTTTTCAGAAAAATATTTGGTTCCGGTCAAGAAGGTTCCGAAGCGGAAAGCCAGAGCGAATACAACTCGCCTAAATCTTCCAATTTACCTGTAGATGAGCAATTTACCTTTAATTTTAAAAAAAATGGAGGTAAATTTATCTATTGTGAAAACTTGGCAGAAGTCAAAGAACAATTTGAAAATATATTAGAAGAAAACGATTGGTTTGAAAAAGAAGTGTTGTGTTTTGAACCCAAACTTTTTAGTCTTTTGGAAGAAAATCGTCTTCCCCATCAATCGGTGAGTCAGCCTGCCTTCTTTTTTGCCAGTTGCGAAAATTTAATCGCTGACGAAGGTTCTGTGTTGTTTTCTTCCAACCAAATTAAGCAAAAGAAGCCCAACGAACTTCCTGACAATATTGTCATCCTGGCAACCACCAGTCAAATTTTGGAATCGAAAAGTGACGGCCTTCGTGTGATCAAAAAGAAATACGACAAAGAATACCCAACTAATATTACGACCATTAAATACTTTGAAAAAGCGCAAGAAGAGGACTTTCTCACGTACGGAAGTTGTCACAAAAACCTCTATTTGTTGCTTTTAGAAGATTTGTAATCATGAGTGAATCCCTCACCCGATTCCTTTCAGGTATCGTTTATGTAACCTTGTTACTGGGCGCTACCTCCTACTCTATGGATAGTTTTTTTATCCTGTTTGGAATTTTCATGCTCATTGCGATTTATGAATTCTGTGGATTAGTGCATATTAACCGAATTGCTCCTTTGATTATTGGCGCTATTGCCTTTTATTGGGCGTCTCAATTTCGCACCAACAAAACCAACGATATTTTACTGCTCATTGTAACCCTTTTCATCTCCATCAAATGCTTATTGCTTTTGTTTAATTTCAAAAAAGAGCACATCGGCGTTTGGTCACGTTATCTTTTTACCTTGGGGTATGTAATTCTCCCTTTTTTGATTTTAATCAAAATTCCATTTTCCAACAATGAATACCGTCCAAAAATCATCATCAGCATCTTTTTACTGATTTGGACCAACGATACCTTTGCCTATATTGTTGGAAAAACGATAGGTAAACATAAGTTGCTGGAAAAAATTTCACCCAAAAAAACCATCGAAGGCTTTTTGGGGGGGATGTTGTTTACAATTCTGGTCGGCTACCTGATTTCTCGCTATTATTTTCAACCCAAACCTGAATATGCAGACACTTCGGTGTTGATTTGGACGGTAAGTGCGGCAATCATTAGCGTTTTCAGTACGTTGGGCGATTTGATTGAATCCAAATTTAAACGGATTGCTGGAGTGAAAGACAGTGGGAAAATCATGCCAGGACATGGGGGCATCTTGGATCGCTTAGATAGTATTATATTTGTCACGCCCTTTGTATTTTTGTTTTACCAAATTTTAGATTATGTTTCATAAAGAAGGTGCCAAAATCATCTTAATCGCAACGTTCAGTTTTACGGTCCTCCTACTCGGTTCGCCGTATGTAATTGCAAACCCTTGGACTCTTAAGTCGGTGCAATTGGTACTGCTTTTTTTATTGATCATGGTATTACAATTTTTTCGAAATCCGAAGCGGCCTTTGGAAGTTAATGATTATCAAATCGTAGCGCCTGTAGATGGGAAAGTAGTAGTTATTGAGGAAGTCTACGAAGCAGAGTATTTTAAAGACAAGCGCTTACAAGTTTCCATATTCATGTCGCCCATAAACGTACATGTAACGCGCTATTGTACTAGCGGTAAGGTAAAATACAGCAAATACCATCCTGGAAAGTATTTGGTGGCTTGGGACCCGAAATCTAGTACTGAAAATGAACGCACAACCGTTGTTATTGAGAACCGTATTTTTGGTGAAATTTTGTACCGTCAAATTGCGGGAGCGCTTGCCAAACGTATTGTCAATTATGCCGAAGAAGGCATGACGGTGCGTCAAGGGGCTGATGCAGGATTTATAAAATTTGGTTCCCGGGTTGATATTTATCTTCCCCTTGGAACTGAAGTAACCGTTAAACTCGGTCAAAAAGCTGTAGGTAATCAAACGATTATTGCTTTAAAAAACCATGGATAATCGCCAGTTGGAAGAACGATTCGATGAAGCAGTTGACATTGCCAACACAATGACACAAGCTTCCCTGCCCCAAGATGTGCAGTTGCGTTTGTATGCTTTATACAAACAATCTACCTTGGGAAGGGCTACTCATCGATTTGTGTATCCCCAAGATTTGCGAAATGCATTTAAAATGAATGCGTGGATACAAATTAACCATCTCTCCCAAGACGAAGCCAAAGAACAATACATTCAAGCAATCATGGAATTGGCACAAAAAAAAAGTAAGTAATGAAAAAGTGTGTACTCTTATTTGGATGTTTTCTCATTATTTCCACAGCTTCATGTAAACGGAAAAAATATACCGAAGTCGTTGAAGTGCCGCTACCCACCAAAGAACAAAAAGTGACGCTGGGGTTACCCGATGATGTTAAAGCCCAAGAAGGCGCTTTTGAGTTGGTAAAACTACCTTTCGGTTACGATGCCCTTCAGCCAGATATCGACGCGTTGACTATGGAAACGCATTATTCCAAACATTATCTTACCTATACCAACAACCTTAATCAGTTGCTTATCGGTACCGATTTGGAACCGTTACCCATTGCCGAAATTTTCAAAAAACTTGATATTTCTAATGTCGATTTAAAAAATAACTTAGGAGGTTATTACAACCATAGTTTATATTTTGAGATCTTAACTCCCAATGGACAAGCCCAACCCAAAGATACTTTGGCCGCTACTATCGAGCGTGATTTTGGTTCGTTTGATAACTTTAAGAATCAATTTATTGATGCTACTGGTAAGGTTTTCGGTTCAGGTTGGACATGGTTGATTGTCAATAAATCAGGAAAACTTCAAATCTCGAATACTGTCAACCAAGATAATCCACTGATGCCTCGTGCGGAAGTTCCTGGCAAACCCATATTAGGCATTGATCTTTGGGAACATGCCTACTATTTAGAGTATCAAAATCGTCGAAAAAAATATGTGGAAAGTATTTTCAAACATATAAATTGGGATAAAGTAGCCGAGAAATTTGAAGAAGCCACCGCGCTATAATTCATTAGTCTACAGCTAAACAGCTTTCGTTGCAATTAAAACGTGCTTTCGTCGATAAAATAAATTTATCTATTTTATTTAAAGTACATTTAATATACCGCTCAACGAACTCATTTTCAAAGTTCTTTTTACGAATATTAAATCTACTACTATGCTACAGTTTTATTCTGCATCTACACGTATTGTAAACACCAAAAGAAGTGTTACAGAATGTCTAGAAATTGCCCTAGGGGATCACCTCGACCAAGCTTCACTCCTTATTTTTAATGCTTCTGTGGGACATGATTTTCAAGATCTCATTGAACAAGCTCATGAAATGGCTCCTAAGGCACAAATCGTAGCCGCTTCTTGTTGTGGTGTCGTAGGGCGTGAGGGCGTGAGTGAGTCCATGAAAGATATGGCTTTGATGGCGATAACAGGAAATGAATTTACACTTGCAGGAAGTTCCTCTATTTATGGCCATAACTCATATGACGAATGTCTCAAAATGGCCAAAGCCTTAAAAGATCAAAAAACAGGAATCAATATGATTTATTTTATTGCCTCGGGAATTGACATTAATAATTCGGAATGCATTCGGGGTTTTGAAACTGTTTTTGGGGAAGAAGTAACTGTATTTGGAGCCACCACTTCTGATAATATGAAAGGGTATGTTAGTTTCCAAGCTTTTGAGCAACAAGTAACTGAACATGGTGCTTTTGCTATTGGATTTTGCGACCCTTCTTTAACCATTGATACGCAAGCAACCCATGGATTTATGGCTATTGGTGAACCTATGACCGTGACCAAATCCAATGGACATATCATTGAAGAGTTGAATGGAAAACCCGCTTGGTCCACTTTTCTAGAGCGATTAGGATTACCCAAAGAGGCCGATTGTGGTCACACTATTCCTGTTGGGGCTTTGGCCGAGCTTCTTCCTCCTGAAGTAGCTGAAGAATATGGAAATCAACATGTTTTGCGTGTGGTTACCAAACATGAAGGCGAACATCTTTACTATGCCACCACTTGTGAAAAAGGAACACAACTTTGGTTTACCGTACGTGATGAAGAATTGATTTTTAAAGAAATGGATCGCATGGTAGCTTCAATGAGCCAACGTGCTGCTGGAAAAAAACCGGTGGCCGTATTTCATGCCGATTGTTTGGCACGAGGACGCTATCTAACCAACCGCGTTTTGAAAGAAGAGTTGGTCCACCAAATGCAAACCCCTTTTTATACAGATGATGCCTGTCCACCATGGTTAGGCATGTATGGATTTGGTGAATTTGCACGGTTGAATGGAAAAAATACATACCACAACTATACTACAGCACTTTATGTAATCTACAGAAAACAAACAAAATAGCCTTAAATTTACCATGGACTCGACCAACGATATAGAATTACTACAAGCCTATGAACAGCTTCAGCTTCGTGTCACCCGTTTTTCCTCAACGGAACAGAAGTTAATTGCTGCTCAGGATCGTTTGGACCATGAATTGACATTATATAAACGTTTGTCAGAATTCAACTCCAAAGCGTTACAATCTACCAGCCTTGATCATTTAGGTCAGCTTGCTGTAGAGACCATGGTTGATATTTTAGAGGTTGAAGCGTCGCTTATTGTGTTTATGTATCCCCAAACAGGAATTCAAAAACTTTTTACAGAAGGGATTCCATCAAAATTAAAAAAATCTACAAAAAAAAATATTGCATTATTCCGATTCTTCAAGGAATTTCCTGCCCATTCAATAACATTATTGGAGGATACACAATTAAGCAGTGTGGATGAACTAGAATCGTTTGACAGAGGAGCAATATCTGTAATTGAAGATGCTTTAGCTGGAATTCATATAGTATGTCTGGGTTTGATCAGTAAACAAAAATCTCCATTATATAGCTCGTTTAATCCAACATTAGAAACACTCTTCCAAATTTTTAGTCAACAATTCCTTGCTTTAACCATACGATTACAACAACATTTAAAAATTCAGCATCAATTAGATGAAATCAACAACTCGAAAAGGGAGTTGATCAAACTTTCGCTAATTGCTAAAAAAATTAATAACAATGTCATTATTGCCAACAATCTAGGAGAAATTGAATGGGTAAATGATTCATTTGTTAAAACAACAGGATACAAACGAAAAGAAGTACTGGGTAAAAAACCCAAAGATTTTTTAAAACGAGCACCCCAATCAGAGTCCGAACACAATCGATTGGTCGAAGCATTACGCGACAAAAAAAATGTAGCTGTTGAATTGGTTAATTATACTAAAAATGGTAAACCATATTACAACCAAATTGAAATAATTCCAGTATTTGATGATCAAGGCAATCATATAAACTTCATATCTGTTCAAAAAGACATTACAAAAGAAGTTCAAGCGCGTAATGAAATTTTACGAATAAACAAACGCTTTGAAACGATTGCTGAAAAAGCTCAAATCGGTGTTTGGGATTGGGAAGCTGAAAGTCAAAAAACCCAATGGAATAAAATTTTAGAGCAACAATTACGTATACCACGAACCTTAACCCCTGACGATTTTTATCCTTTTTGGAAAAGCTGTTTGTATGAAGAAGACTACCATTCAACGATTGAACGTTTACATCATTTTATGCGTTCCTCTGAAAGTCATTTGGAATATGAATACCGCATACAGTTGAAAAACTCAAAAGAGATTCGCTATGTAAAAACCTTACTCATTGCCGAGCGAACACCTGAAGGCAAGATTATCAAACTTATCGGGAGCAATCTTGATATAACTGAAAAGCACGAAGCTGAAATGCAATTGGATGCTTTGAAGAAATACTATGAGAGTCTATTTAACCATTCGCCTTCACAGAAAATTGTACTTGATAAAAACTTGAATGTTGCCTTTATCAATGAATCATTGCTTAAAGTACAACCCGATTGGGAAACTTTTGTTGGAAAAAATATTAGCGAATTAACTCAATTACGCCTCAAACGACATCCATTAAAAAATATGCGTCGTTTGGCTCAAAAAGTCAGTGATGCAATTGACTTAAAGAAACTAATCCATTACACGGATGTTATCACAACGCCAAAACACAAAACCTGTTACCGATTAATTGATGTATTTCCTCATTTTATTGGAGATCAGCTGCAATATGTCATCATCAATGGAGTAGATATTTCGGAACTCAAAAAAACACAAAAAACTATAGTAAGTAAAAATCAAGAACTCCAAAAACTCAACAACGAATTGGATAACTTTGTGTATCGTGTATCTCATGATTTACGAGCGCCTCTACTCTCCATCAAAGGACTCGTTAATTTGATTTTTGCTTCAGAAAATTTAGAACCCAACCTAATAGAATATATACAACTCATTGATGTTAGTGTAGCCCGACTAGATGATACGATTCAGGAAATTTTGGAGTTTTCAAGAAATGCCCGATTGGATGTAACTTACGAACATTTTAATCTTAAAGAAATAATCGACGGTATTTTTGAGGATTTAAGATACGCATCCGATGTACAAATGGAAATGACTTTTCAAGACAATGGAAATCCTTGGATTACCTCCGATCGCTATCGAATGGCAACTTTGCTAAAAAATATTATCGGAAATGCTGTTAAATATCGAAATCGAACCCTTTCAAACCCATTTGTACACTGCAAACTAACAGAAACGAACCAAAAAATAATCATTGAAGTTGAGGATAACGGTGAAGGCATTGCTCCTGAACACCTTCCAAAAATATTTCGAATGTTTTTCAGAGGATCAAATAGTGCAGTAGGAACTGGATTGGGCTTGTATATCTGTAAAGAAATCACACAAAAACTTGAAGGTACCATAGAGGTATATTCAGAATTAGGTAAAGGTTCTCGTTTTTTTATAGCACTTAATAAAAAATAGTTTACATTTGTAAGAATAGATTTATCTTTATGAATTGTATACTTATAGATGATGACGCCATTTTTAATTACGTTCATGAAAAAACAATACGTAATTTATGTCCCGATTGCCCGATAAAAACCTATTTATCAAGTAAACAAGCGCTTTCATTTTTTTTTGAAAATATACAAGACGCAGTAGACGCTCAAGTCTATATCTTTCTAGATATTAATATGCCTGAATTAACCGGATTTGAATTTTTGGATCAAGCCATTGCAGTCATACCCGACTTTTTAAACCAACATAAAGTATACATTCTCACCTCTTCGCTCAACGATAAAGACAAGCAAAAAGCAGAAACCTACCTTGGATTGAAAGGGTATCTTGAAAAACCGCTTGACAAAGAGCAATTAATGCAAATTTTTGAATAAAGAAGGTTTCAAATGGGTGGTAAATTTTATCTTTGAGAAAAAAATTAATCATGCTTCAAAACCGAATTTTCCTCCTATTTTTGGGCTGTGTTGTATCCCTTTTTGGTCAAGAACACAACTTAAAAAATATTCAAAAACTAACTTTTGGTGGTGACAATGCCGAAGCCTATTTTAGTCCTGATAATCAAATGCTCACCCTTCAAGTCACCAATAAAGCCTTAGGTGCGGAATGCGATCAAATTTTTAGCTTAAATCTTAACGAAAAAACCTTTTCACCCCAAAGTCTAAAACGCATTTCCAACGGACAAGGAAGAACTACCTGTTCTTACTTTATGCCCGATGGTAAACATATCATTTTTGCTTCGACACATGGTGCGCAAAAGGAATGTCCTGCTCCACCTAAACCCCGAGATGGGAAATATTTATGGGCGATTTACCCTGAATTTGATCTGTATATCGCCGATTTAAAAGGAAACATTGTCAAACAACTCACGAATACTCCCGGATACGATGCCGAGGCCGTAGTTTCTCCCGATGGGAAAAAAATTGCGTTCACATCGACCCGATCAGGCGATTTGGAACTCTGGACCATGAATATTGACGGCTCCAACTTGAAACAAATTACCTTCGGTTTAGGCTATGACGGCGGAAGCTTTTTTTCGCACGACAGTAAAAAACTAGTGTTTCGGGCTTCCCGACCCAAAACGGAGGCTGAGATTAACGATTATAAAGCACTTCTTCTAGAAAATGTAGTCGCGCCAACCGAAATGGAATTGTACACCTGCAATGTCGATGGCTCCGATTTAAAGCAAATTACTCAATTAGGAAAGGCAAACTGGGCGCCGTTTTTCCATCCTTCTGATCAAAAAATAATTTTTTCTTCCAACCATCATGCGACGCGAGGGTACGACTTTCAACTCTACATGATCAATACCGATGGATCCCATTTGCGTCAAGTTACCTTTGAAAGTGAATTCAATGCATTTCCCATGTTTTCGCCTAATGGAAAAAAATTAGTTTTTTCAAGCAATCGCCAACAGGAAGCCGCTCGTGAAACCAATGTTTTTTTAGCCGACTGGGTCGATACCGATCCCGCAGAATATATCGACGAGTCACTGCTACAAAAAAACATCACCTATTTGGCCTCCGATGCTATGAAGGGACGTTTGGTGGGCTCTAAAGAAGAACTTAAAGCCGCCGAATATTTGGAAAGTCAATTCAAAAAATGGAAACTCAAACCTTATCAAGGAAAATCCTTTTTGATTCCTTTTGAATATACCTACAAAAGCAACCCGAAAGATTCGTTGAATAGCCAAGAGGTAAAAATCAAAGCCCATAATGTAGTCGCCTATCTAGACAATAAAGCCTCCAAAACCATCGTGATTGGGGCGCATTATGACCATTTAGGCCGAAACGAACACGGAAATTCTACCCAAATGAATTCCCAAGGACAAATCCACAACGGCGCTGACGACAACGCTTCTGGAGTCGCAGGTGTACTCGAATTGGCGCGAATGGTATCCCAAAACAAAACGACAGAAAAGGCGAACTATATCTTTGCCTTATTTTCTGGGGAAGAAGACGGATTAATCGGATCCAAATCACTAGCAGACATCATTAAAGCGCAAACCCCCAATATAGTTACCATGATTAATATGGACATGATTGGTCGCTTGAATGCCTCCAAAGACCTAATCATTGGAGGAACAGGAACGAGTCCCGAATTTCCAAAAATCATCGAGAAAAACAAACCCGCGGGATTTCATGTTACCCTGGAGGAAAGCGGCACCGGACCAACTGACCACACTTCGTTTTATTTAAAAGACATTCCTGTTTTAAATTTCTTTACTGGAACGCACAGCGATTACCATAAACCGAGTGACGATGCCGATAAAATCAATTATTACGGAGTTAAAAACATCGTTGAATACGTGTTCCGGATTACGCAAGCGCTGGATGTGATGGAACAAATTCCGTTTACCAAAACCAAAGCGAATGCCGGTAAAACACGTCCCAAGTACAAAGTAACCATGGGAATCATGCCCGATTATACCGAACACCCTGACGGACTGCATGTCGATGGTGTGACCGATAACCGACCCGCGCAAAAAGCAGGTATTCAGGAAGGTGATGTCATTACCAAAATTGGTACGTTACCGATTAAAGATGTATATGGGTATATGGAAGCTTTAGGCAAAATCAACCCGGGCGATGAAGTCGAAGTGGTGTTTTCACGAAATGGCGTTTCACAAACGGTGAAGGTTAAGTTTGAATAAGTAAACTATAAAAAGTAAAAAGGAGTACTCGATTAAGAATACTCCTTTTTTTTGGCTCAATAGCTTTATTTCAAACCTGCCAAACTCGCCTCAAGCATTGCAATTTTGGCTAAGGCATCGGCTTCTTTTTTGCGCTCCATTTCGATTACTTTTTCAGGAGCCCCCGAAACAAATTTCTCATTGGATAACTTGGCTTGAACCGATTTCAAAAAACCTTGGGTATAGGCCAACTCAGCAGTCAATTTTTCAATCTCAGCGGCAACATCGATGGCGCCAGTCACTGGAATGAAGTATTCGTTGGACTTCACGCGATACGATAAAGCACCGTCCACTTTTTCGTTGACATAAGTAAGGGAAGAAACATTGGTCAATTTTGCAACTATACTGTCAAAAAAGGAGGTACTCCCCTCTTTGTTGACTACCTTCAATTCAATACCCTCTTTGAATGGAATATTTTTGTCTTTGCGTAGGGTGCGAATCCCAGAAATAACCTCTTTGGTAAACTCAAAATCATCTACCAATTGCGCATTATAAGCAGCCGAAGTTGGCCATTGGGCAATGATAAGCGCTTCTTCAGGGGTACGTGTTTTGATGTATTGCCAAATCTCTTCGGTCAAAAACGGCATAAACGGATGCAATAATTTCAAGTTGGTTTCCAAAAGCGCAATCGCTTTATCAAATGTCACTTGATCTATAGGTTGTTGGTAACCCGGTTTTATCATTTCAAGGAACCAAGAACAGAAATCATCCCAGAACAACTTATAAATGGCCATCAACGCATCGGAGATACGGTATTTGTCAAAATTATCTTCGATTTCTACTAAGGTATGTTGCCATTTAGCTTCATACCATGCTATTGCAACACGTGACGATTCGGGTTGTGGAATATCGGCCACTTCCCAACCTTTGATCAAGCGGAAGGCATTCCAAATTTTATTGGCAAAGGCTTTCCCTTGTTGGCACAATTCTTCATCAAACAAAATATCATTACCTGCCGATGCACTAAGTAATAGTCCAACGCGAACACCATCGGCACCGAAGCGCTCAATCAATTCCAATGGCTCGGGAGAGTTCCCTAGCGATTTCGACATTTTGCGGCCTTGTTTATCGCGTACCAATCCTGTTAAATACACATTGGTAAATGGTTTGGCATCGGCGTATTCGTAACCAGCAATAATCATTCGGGCCACCCAGAAAAATAAGATATCGGGACCCGTAACCAAATCGTTGGTAGGATAATAATACGTGTAATCTTTATTGTCAGGATCCATTATTCCGCCAAATACCGCCATAGGCCATAACCACGACGAAAACCAAGTATCGAGGGCATCCGCATCTTGCGTAAGTTGGTCAAAGGTAAGGGCTGAATTTCCTGTTCTTTCTAGGGCTAAAGCAAGGGCCTCTTCCTTTGTCTCGGCAACCACGAAATCTTCTTTTCCATCGCCATAGTAATAGGCCGGAATTTGTTGGCCCCACCACAACTGACGAGAAATATTCCAATCCCGAATGTTTTCCAACCAATGACGGTAGGTATTGTTAAATCGGGAGGGGTATAATTTCACTTCTTCGGTTTCAAGAACTGCTTTGATGGCTGGTTTGACCAATTCGTCCATGCGTAAAAACCATTGATCGGATAATCGGGGTTCGATTACCGCTTTGGTGCGCTCTGACGTCCCCACTTTATTCAAATGGTTTTCCGTTTTCACCAAGGCACCGATAGCTTCCAATTCGACTGCAATGGCTTCACGCACTTCAAAACGGTCTTTGCCCGCATAATGCAATCCGAAGCTATTTAAACTCGCGTCTTCGTTGAAAATATCGATGATTTCCAAATTGTGACGTTCCCCCAATTCTTTATCGTTGACATCGTGTGCGGGAGTTACTTTCAAGCATCCCGTTCCAAACTCAGGATCTACGTAATCATCAAAAATAATGGGTATCACACGGTTACAAATGGGAACAATAGCTTTTTTACCTCGCAAATGTTGGTATCGCTCGTCTTCGGGATGAATACAAATTGCGGTATCGCCCAAAATGGTTTCTGGTCGTGTAGTGGCAATAGTTACGAATTCTTGCGAACCTTCAATGGCATAGCGCAAATGATATAACTTCCCTTGGCGCTCTTCATAAATTACCTCCTCATCCGAAAGGGTAGTTTTTGCTTCTGGGTCCCAATTGACCATACGATAACCACGATAGATTAATCCTTTGCGATACAAGTCGACGAAAGAACGGATTACAGAAGCTGACATATCGGGATCCATAGTAAACTTGGTGCGACTCCAATCGCAGGAACATCCCAATTGTTTGAGTTGCTCCAATATCGTACCTCCATATTTATGGGTCCAATCCCAAGCGTGTTTCAGGAATTCTTCACGCGTTAAATCATTTTTTTGAATGCCTTCACTTTTCAATTTTGCCACTACCTTAGCTTCCGTAGCTATCGACGCGTGATCAGTGCCGGGAACCCAACATGCATTAAATCCTTTCAAGCGTGCACGACGAATTAATACATCTTGAATGGTATTGTTGAGCATGTGCCCCATGTGCAATACTCCTGTCACATTAGGCGGAGGAATGACTATAGTATAGGGGGTACGATGATCAGGTTTGGAGGTAAAATAGTCGTGTTGCATCCAATAGGCATACCACTTTTGTTCGACATCTTGGGCGTTGTACTGTGCTGGAATCATGTGTGTAAAATTTTGAATTGGAAAAAAACTCCCTTTTTGCCCCGACCAGCCTGCCGGTAAGCAGGGAGAACCAATATCTACTTAACGTTATAAAGTGATAAAAGCGAAAGCGGGAGGTGATTTGGATAACACAATTGATAATCCTGACACCTAAAATTTTTGGTATGTTTTTTGTACCTATGTGGGCAAAAGTACTGAAAATAGTACGTTACGAAAAATTTAAGATTTAAAATTTTGTACCCCAACGGAAAGTAGTAATTTTACAAAAAACAGAGTCATGAAACGATTTTTACCTTATTGTCCTCTTTTTTTCTCAGCTTTTGCTTTGGCGCAAACGGGGCCAAAAATTGTTTTTAAAGACAAAGATAATACGATAGATTATGGAACGGTCACCAAGGAAACCGACAATGGAGAACGGATTTTTGAGTTCACCAATACAGGCGATCAACCGCTGATTATCAAAAACGTGCAATCGACTTGTGGATGTACGGTCCCAAGCAAACCCGACCAACCGATTATGCCAGGTAAAACGGGTGAAATTAAGGTGAAATACAATATGAATCCGGGGCCCATTCGCAAAACTATCACTGTAGAAACCAATGCGGTAAATGTAGAGGGCGGCATGGTGGCACTGAAAATCAAAGGGGAAGTAATTGTTAAACAAGAGCCGAATCCTCTGGAGAAAAAAACAAATATTCTGATGAATCGATCCTAAAATAACAACCTGCTTCGGCAGGTTTTTTTATGGCAAAAGGTCTTTTAAAATCAAAGAAGTCGTGACCGTTTTCCCGTTTCGAATGTACTCGATTTCAATCGTTTTACCATCACGCTTTTTCAAAAAACCGTTGATTTCATCGAGGGTGATATTCGTACAGAGGTAACCGTTAATTTTATAAAGTTGATCCCCCTTGCGCAGCCCCGCTTGATCGCCAGGGGAATTCAGCCGAACTAAGTCTACTACATAGGTGGGGCGCAAGGTAAACAAAACCTTGACTTGATCACGAATGCGCTGCCCGCTATTGGAAAACACATTTTTGGCATAAATTGATTGAACGGTCAAATCTTTGGTTTCGGTTACCCATTCCAAACCGCTCTGCACGATTTCAATTCCAGACATATTATATACAAAAGGGTCTTTGATCAAAGCATTGGGATACACATAGATTTTTTGATTCGGATAATCCCAAACCAGATGAAAGCGTTTCAAGAGCTCGTTACCCAGCGAACCGTTGCGTCCGTTGATTTGGAGCAGATGCTTTATAAAATCGCCTTTCGGAAACGCCACCAGGGGTCTCTTGACACTAAACGGTCCGAGTGCAATTGAATCGATTCGTCCCCGTTGCCCATAAATATCACCCGACAAGCCCCGACCAAGATAGTCATCGACATAGGGATAGGGTTGAAAAGAGAACGCTGGCTGCGGGTTGGGAAATAACCATGCTACATCGGTATTTCCGGTATCAAGTAAATAAAAAGCGGAGGTGACTTTGGCTCCCAAGGCAGTCGTTGCATGGAGATATGGTTTATTTTGTATAAACGTCAGAGGAATTGCTGCAAAGGGTTCCCGGCGCTTCATGAGCCTATTGACTTCGCGCGAGAGGATAATCTTTTGCTTAACATAATCGATACGAACGCTGTAAGACTTAAAAAAATGGTAACCTATAATCCCATTAATCGGCATTCCCACGGAGGTAGAAATGTTCACTTTTTCGTCGAGAATTAGGTATAATTTATGAGCCATATCAGTCATAGAACCAATTTCCAAACGATTATTTTCAGAACTGTACGCGTCAATCGCATCCAAGTTCCCAAGGCCGCGTACTTTTACCGCTTCCATCTGATTTAACTGCACTTTATCAGTGTCCTCCAAACTAAACAATAGCGTATGCTCAACGCCCGTATCGAGCATGAAATTTAGAGGAGTCCCATTCAGAACTACAGGAATGATGATAAGATTTTGAACAAAGGTAAAGGGAAGCACGATTTTCTTCCGGTGTTCTGGCAGCTGAAATCCCACTTGGGCATGAACGCCAGACACAAGTAAAACCAATAAAAGAAATAAGATTCGGGACTTCATCGGGTAATTTTTCTAAAATTAAAAAAAATAGCGCTTTTTACGATAGCATTAACGTCAAAATCATCTTAAAATTTGCAAATTTGCACAGCTAAAACAAATCACTATGCCAAAGATTTCGACCAAAGGCCAACAAATGCCCGAATCGCCCATCCGTAAGTTAGTTCCCTATGCAGAAATAGCCAAAAAGAAAGGGGTAAAAGTTTATCATTTAAACATTGGGCAACCCGATATTAAAACGCCTGAAGTAGCCCTGCAAGCGGTTAAAAATGCAGCTATCGAAGTGCTAGAGTATAGCCATTCAGCGGGTTTTGAGAGTTACCGTACCAAGTTGGCGGCTTCCTACCGCTCCTATGGTCTTCCCGTGGAAACGCAAGATATCATCATCACTACGGGAGGTTCAGAAGCCTTGCTTTTTGCCATTGGTAGCACTATGGATGCAGGCGACGAAATCATTATTCCTGAACCGTTTTATGCCAATTACAACGGATTTGCTACGGCGTCAGGGGTCAAAGTAGTTCCCGTCATTTCTACGCTAGAAGAAGGTTTTGCCCTCCCTCCTATTGCCGCGTTTGAACAACTCATTACACCTAAAACTAAAGCGATTCTTATTTGTAACCCAGGAAACCCTACAGGCTACTTGTATACACAAGAAGAGATTCAACAACTCGCTGCAATCGTTAAAAAACACGACTTATTCCTGATTGCAGACGAAGTATATCGTGAATTTATTTACGATGCCGATGTGCAACACCACTCGGTGCTCAATGTGCCCGGCATTGAAGAAAATGCGATTATGATTGACTCTGTTTCCAAACGATACAGTATGTGTGGCGCGCGCATTGGTTGCCTAGTTTCCAAAAATAAAGAGGTGATGTCTACTGCAATGAAATTTGCACAAGCGCGTTTGAGTCCCCCTACCTATGCACAAATTGCCAGTGAGGCGGCTCTTGACACACCACAATCGTATTTCGAGGATGTTATCGCCGAGTATAAAGACCGTCGTGACCTTTTGGTGGAAGGACTTCAAAATATCTCCGGAGTTAAAGTCGCGGTCCCCAAAGGCGCGTTTTATTGTATAGCACAATTGCCTGTTACCAATGCCGATGACTTCGCGCAATGGTTACTTGAATCGTATGATTTTCATGGCGAAACTGTGATGGTTGCTCCCGCAGCGGGCTTTTACTCTACTCCAGGAGTAGGCTTAAACGAAGTGCGTATTGCTTATGTGCTCAAAAAAGAGGACCTACAACGAGCCATTGCGATACTCGAAGCTGCTTTAAAAACATACAACGCACGCTAAAGTTTAACCCACTTTTTTAAATGATTGACCTGCATCGTACTCCCATACATGCAGGTTTTTTTTAATTTCTATTACCCCATTGCCTCATCGACACATTGCCCCATTGCCACATCGACACATTGCCCCATTGCCACATCGCCACATCGCCTCATCGACACATTGCCCCATTGCCACATCGCCTCATTGGCACATTCCCCCATTGCCACATTAATCAGGGCGCGCCCCCTCGAAATCCCTTCCATCTTCCTAATGAAATTAACTGCCTCGGGGTCGGGTCGTTCGTTGCAATCTTGCCTGCGCTCCG
>NZ_JBEILJ010000022.1:0-38687 GCF_040379285.1 Flavobacterium sp.
CTTTGTGGGGCGATTTTTTAAGCATGACTGATTTACACTTTACGCTTTACAGTACTATAGATTCTTTGCCTGCTTCTTGGGATACAGTAGCTGATGAAAATGCTTTTTTACAAACGCCTTATCTAAGGGTACTGGAGGAATCGGCGCCCACCAATATGCGCTGTTTTTTTATTGGCATTTATGAAAAAGAGCATTTGATCGGCGTTGCTTTGGCACAATACCTGGATATAAGTAAGTTGTATTCTTTTGGCGAACGACAGCATTGCATGAAAACAAAAGTGCGCAATTTTACTTTTCGTCGTTTGGCCCGGCATGTACTTTTTGTTGGAAATACAATGATTACGGGTCAAAACGGGTATACTTTTTTAAAACCCCTTGCACCAGAAGATTTGAGTCGATTACTTCGCGCCATGGCTGATGAACTCATGGCCCATTTTAAGAAGGAAGGCGTCCGCATTCATTTGGTTTCCTTCAAAGATTTTTATACCGCAGAATCACTAGCACTGGGCAGCCGTGCTTTTCGATCGCTTTTTCATTTCTCGGTGCAACCCAATATGATTTTTCGTTTACTCCCCTCCTGGCAAAACATGCAAGATTACGTTGCTGATTTGCAAAAAAAATACCGTGATCAATACAAGCGCGCTCAAAAAAAAGGAGCAGGTATTACTTACTGCGAAATGGATTTATCTATGATACATCAGCATGAAGAAGATTTGTATGCGCTATATCATCATGTGGCGCTCAACGCTCCGTTTAACACCTTTTTTCTCGCGAAGAATCATTTTTATGTTTTTAAAAAACAATGTGGTAATCGATTTAAAGTATTTGGGTATTTTTTAGAAGACAAACTGATTGGCTTTCACACCTTACTTTTAAACGGCCAAACCTTAGAAACCTACTTTTTAGGTTACGATGCAGTACATCAAAAAGAGCGAATGCTGTATTTAAACATGTTATATCGTATGACAGCGTTTGGAATTGAGAACCAGTTTCAACGTATTTTTTTTGGGCGAACGGCTTTAGAAATTAAAAGTTCTATTGGAGCGGAGCCGATTCCTATGTTTGGATTTATGCAACACACCCAACCGCTTGTTCAAAAATTATTGCCGCATTTATTTAAAAATCTTGAACCCCCGATACGATGGGAGCAGCGTCATCCGTTTATAAGATGAACTAAAGAAAGGTAATCAAATATTTGAAGATGAATACTTTCGCAATTGCAATGCGGCATATAGCCCTAAAATAAACTCCCCAACAATCCCAAGTACAAAAATTGGTGCGGGCATTCCCGTCAAGATCCAAGCGACGATTCGGCCGAAGACCAATCCCCACATAAATAAAAGTGTAGACCAAGTGGCTGCTACCCAATACTCCGGTTTGATAATCCCTACCACCCAAAACAAGGCGAAGGCGATATAGAGTCCCATTATTGCTTTCAACACGCTATGCAACGTTGGAGAGGTATCGGTTATTCCAAAAGCCCAATCGGGTGCCAATCCGTAGCAGAGTCCTGCAGGAATTACGATGCTGCTGGCGATAATTAAGTGTAAATTTTTCACGCTTCCAATTCGAGTTGAATCCGTTCCCATTCCTCCAAAAGCTGCTCTAACTCTTGCTTTTTCTTCTCATAAGCAGCAAAAAAGGCAGCATTCTCAATATGTTTGTTGTAATTGGAGGCTAGTTCTTTATCGTCATTTTGTATGGCTTTTTCCAATTCTTGAATTTGACTTTCAATTTTGGACAATTTGTTTTGCAATGATTTTTGGGATTTTTGGGCTTCAAAACTCATTGTTTTTTTCTCCGCTTTGGGTTCGTCTTTAATATCGTTGGGAATTCCTTTTTGTTCAAAATCACGCATGGATTGGGAATTGCGTTGTTCCAAGAAAAAGTTGATGTCGCCGAGGTATTCCCTAATTTTAGTGTCTTTAAACTCGTAAACGGTCGTTGCCAAGCCTTGCAAAAAGTCACGATCATGCGAGACAATCAGAAGCGTCCCCTCGTATTGTTCAAGGGCAGCTTTGAGTACGTTTTTGGACTTAATATCCAAGTGATTGGTGGGTTCGTCCATCAGCAATACATTGATGGGTTGCAACAAAAGACGGCATAAGGCCAAGCGGTTCCGTTCGCCTCCTGATAACACTTTGACTTTTTTCTCCACATCATCGCCGCGAAATAAAAAGGCACCCAACATGTCGCGGACTTTGGCTCGATTGGCATCGGTAGCGGCCTCGAGCATGGTATCCAAGAGCGTTTTTTCACCGTCTAAATGATCGGCTTGATTTTGAGCAAAATAGCCAAGCTCAACATTATGACCCAGCTTTATGGTCCCTTCATAAGGAAATGCATTGACAATCGCTTTTATAAATGTGGATTTACCTTGACCGTTTTGTCCCACAAAAGCGATTTTACTTCCGCGCTCCACCAAAAGTGAAATCCCTTGCAATACTTTTTTCGCCTCAAAAGCTTTTGACACATCCTCTGCTTCAATGACGACACGGCCTGGCGTTTTCGAAACAGGAAAAGATATCGCCATAACGGCATTATCGTCTTCATCGACTTCAATGCGTTCGACTTTTTCCAACTTTTTAATCATCGATTGTGCCATGGCTGCTTTGGTTGCTTTGTAGCGAAAGCGTTCAATCAGTTTTTCGGTTTCTTCTATCTTTTTTTGCTGATTGCGTTGGGAGGCTAATTGTTTTTCACGAATATCTTCGCGAAGAACGAGGTATTGTGAATAGGGTTTGTTGTAATCGTAAATTTTACCTAATGAAATTTCTATGGTTCGGTTGGTCACGTTATCCAAAAACATTTTATCATGAGATACAATCACGACTACGCCTGGAAATGTTTTCAAAAAGCTTTCCAACCAAATAATGCTTTCAATATCCAAGTGATTGGTGGGCTCATCGAGGAGTAAAACATCGTTGGATTGCAATAAAAGTTTGGCAAGTTCAATACGCATGCGCCATCCTCCCGAGAAGGTTTCGGTGGGGTTGTTAAATTCCTCCCGTTTGAATCCTAAGCCCAATAAAATGCGCTCGGTGTTTCCCACATAATTGTAGCCGTCCAGCAATTCAAAACGATGCGTGAACTCGGACAAATCTTCAATCAACTGACTGTAGGCTTCGCTTTCGTAATCGGTTCGCGTTACCAATTGATGGTTTATATCCTCAATTTTTCGCTCGATATATTTAATTTCTTCAAAAGCTTCATACGCTTCTTCGAGTACGGTTCGTCCTTGTTCAAAATCGATATCTTGACGTAAAAACCCTAATTTAATATCGCGCTCGGTGGCAATTGTCCCACTATCGGGTTTGATGTCGCCTGCCAAAATTTTGAGCATGGTTGATTTACCGGCGCCATTTTTCCCAACGAGTCCGACGCGATCGCCCGAACCCAATCGAAAGGTTACTTCTTCAAACAAATAGGTACCTCCGAAAGAAACCGATAAATTATGGATATTCAACATAAAATTGTGACTTAAGTTACATGGGATAAAAAGGGTTATTTTACCTTTGTATCAAATTATTTGCAAATGTTAAAAAAAGGCTGGAAAATCAATAGTATTTTAACAGGAAGTTGTCCTCGATGTCAGGAAGAAAACATGTATGTGGAAAAAAATCCGTACAAATTGAGTAAAGTTTACACCATGCATGAAACCTGTAGTCATTGCCATTTGCGCTATGAAATTGAACCTTCGTTTTTTTATGGGGCCATGTATGTGGCTTATGGTGTTTCGATTGCGTTTGGAGTGGCTATTTTTGTAATCACCAAATTAATTCTTGGACTCTCAGCCAAAACGGCATTTATCGCTTTGGGGATTGGGATTTTAGTCTTAATGCCCATCACCGCTCGTATTGCACGTAACATTTATATCAATATGTTTGTCAATTACGATAAGGATTGGCGTAAAAATGCTTAAACCGTTGGATATCGATATGAGGATCTAGAGGGATTCCCCATTCTAAAGATTCAAATAAAGCCTTAGCCATAGCGGGCGCAAGCAACACGCCACGGGTACCCATTCCATTCAAAATATGCAAATTAGAATGTAATGGATGTGTTCCGACTAGAGGACGTCTGTCTTTGACGGTGGGTCGCACACCTGCACAATGGGCAACCACTTCAAAATCACTTTTCATAAAAGATTTTAATCCTTGAATTAATTCTTCACGTGCTGCAGGGGTAGGCCTATCGGTTTTGTCTTGCCAGTCATAGGTCGCGCCTACTTTATAAAGATCGTTCCCTAAAGGAAAAATAAAGACTCCCGATTTATAAATGGCCTCGAGCTTTAATTCGGGAGCACGAATGACCAACAACTCCCCTTTGGTACCGTCAAGGGGAAGCGTACGGAAAAAAGGATTTTGAGACAACCCAAAACCTTCGGCAAAAACGATATGTTTAGCTCTAATTTCGTGATAGGTAACACCTGCTTCCTCTAGTGTGATATCCCCATAGTTAAAGGTTTCTCGAATAAGGACTTCTTCTTTTTCAAGGCGTTGATGAAACTGCTGCAGTACTATTTTTGTATCGACATAGCCGCAATTTGCAACGCATCCTAAATGAAAAGGGGCGTCTATTGAGAGATGCGTATTATGCACTAATGGAGTCACTAGAAACGAACTTAATGCCGGTTTATCGGCAGCGGTAAACCAATTATTTTGTTCTTCTATGGAATGAAGTACGCGGTACAGGGGCAAAGGGTAATCTAAGGTACATTGAAGATCTGCGGATAATTCTTGATAAAAATTATGGGCAATTTGAAGCTGTTCTTGGGCATTCCATATCGAAGTGAATCGTTTGAGCACAACGGGGTTATAAAGCCCTCCGGCGATCAGCGATGCGTTTTGAGAGGCATCCTCGAACAACAGAAACGTGCGGTTGTTTTTGCGACAATACTGCGCAAAGGCTAAACCGGCTAAACCGCCACCAACAATGATATAATCGTGTGTTGTCATAAAAAAAACTCCCACCAAAGGTAGGAGTTTCTATGTTTAGAATTGAAATTGAATTTTAGTAATTCCACATGTCTTGTTCAAAATTACGAATCTTCTCTTTAACGCGTTCTGACTCTAAGAGCTGGGACTGTGCGTTGTCTTTCATGTAATCTTGAATAGTACGGTCGCCGTAAACGTTTTCTTCTTTGTAAACCACACCATTAAAACGGCGTGAGTTCAACAATTGATCAAACGTAATGGGCATAGCGGAATTTCGGTCATTGAATGCTTTGGCTTCATGCAGAATATTTCGAACTGCTGGAAAATAAACCCAGAAAAGTTCAATAGGATCATTATTTCCACGAGCTTTATCGCGAGCCTCTACAGCTAAAGGACAAATAGCCATCAAGCGATATTTCAATTCACTTTGACGTTTATCGAAGTACCAAAAACCTTTAACTTTATACCCAGAAATATCTGAAGCATCTAATTCAGTTTCATTGATGAATTGTTTATCAAGTACTTTTTTGCCTGACTTATAATCCTCATAATAATTGTTGATTTCGTCTTTACCGGCATCAGTTGTATCAATAAACTTAAACACAGACTCCATGTCTTTTAGTGACTTTTTAATATTAAAATAGTCATCTCCATAGACTTCAGTGATTTTACCATCTTTAATTCCTTTTAGCAAAACAGCAAATAGGGAACGTCGTTCTTTTCCAACAAATGCTGTATCAACAGGGTAATAAAGGGGAAAATTTATTCGTTCATCCAAGTCAATGTTTTCCCAAATCATTTTACCCATCAATACATCGCGATCATGCACATAACCATAGGGTAATGGTTTGTCATTATCGGAATCCAATTGGGCCGCTGTTTTTTTTCCAATCTCATCGGGCGATTTTGCGTTCAATAAGTTGGACTGTGCGGTTACCGAAGAACCAACTACAGCTAAAATGAGTACTAAAAGGCTTTTCAATTTCATTTTTTTCTTTTGTTTATTTTACAAACGCTTTTAGAGAAGCATTATTGTATTTCATAGATGGCAGGAGCCGCAGTTTTTACTTCAATCGAACCTGCTCCATCTACTTTAGATTTAATATCTGAAATAGTAACTTGATCACCTTTGGATACACGAGCTAAAGCTGCGATACATTGAGCGTTCAAACGATCACCATTAACAACAATAGAAGCTTGACCTGGAACCTTAAATACAAATTGCGTAACACGGAATTTCAAGTCATACAAGAAATCAGGTAAGATAGCTGAAATTTGAGAAGCTTGTAAACGTGATTTAGCCCCTTTTTGAACTCCAGCAGTTCCTCCTATAGCACCTTGTGGAGCAGGAATGTTCTTGATACGAAAAACTTTTTTATCATTAACCGTTTTACCATCAGTCATTTTTCCTGAAACATTAATAACAACTTCTGTACCTGCACCAGGGTTTAAATCATATTTTCCTTTACCTAAATTTTTCAACCCAGCAGCCGTAGCAGTGACATTATTATCAGAAATACCCGCAATAGAAATTGTCATTGGGTTAGGTAAACCACGGTAGACCACATTCATTTTATCCGCTGAAATGTTGGCAGAATTAGGACGTGGAACAACCACATATTTACCTTCAAAAGGTAACTTAACTGGTTTACCGTCTTCCATAAATGTGAAGCTACCGTTTAAATTTTGCTCTCCGATACTTCCCGCTGTAGCATTAATTACTGCTTGTCCATTAACTACTTTACCTGGACCTGCAAAACTTGCTACCTTTACATTTTCATCATATTTACCGATAACAACTTTACCTGTAACTTGTTCACCCTGAAAATAAACATTTTTATCTAAGGCTACAATAGCTTGAAAATTTTTCAAAGACATAGTCTCAATAGCAGCTTTCCCTAATAAAATTTGGTAAATGTCTGCTTCAGCTTTCTTAACATCATTTTGAGTCAAAGCAATTTTGGCTAAAGTTGCTATTGCTGGAAAACCTTTGAAGTGATAATCGAGATATTTTTTTGTTACACCTTCACCATCTTTAACGTCTTTTGTATTGAATTTTGTATCTAATTCACGTACGATTGGTGTTAGCTTTACATTTTCTCCCAATACTTGCTTCATGTCAGCAAGATATTTTGAATAGGCCTCAATGATTTCTTTACCTTTTGATGAATAACCATCCCCTTGAAACCATTTCTCATCTATATTTGATTTATCCATAGATTCATAGGGTAACTTACCTGTTTTTTCATCTACAGGAAAATCCTTTAAAATATCAGCTTTTAAAGTTTCGATATAATCATAAAAAGATTTAGAAATATCTTTTACGCGATTTGCTTGATCTAAAGCCACTTTAAAGTTTGCATTTTCAGAAGCTTTTGACGCTAATACAGAAAGCATTTCTTCGTTTGCTTTTTTAGCACCAGCATTAACTTCTTCAAATTTTTCGTTCATCAAACCGAACGCCGAAAGCACTTCTTTCGACATGTTCAAGGCTAACATCGCGATGAAAACCAAGTACATCAGGTTAATCATCTTCTGTCTAGGGGTTAATTTTCCTCCTGCCATTTCTTCTAATTAGTTTTAATTCGTTAAAATAAATAATGAGCGTTTAAAACTAATTATCGGTTGCTCATTGCAGACAACATACCTCCATATACAGAGTTTAACGACTGTAAGTTGGAAGCCAACGACTGCATTTGATCTTTTAATTTTAAGTTGTTTTCAGCTACTTCATTGTTGATTTGCGCGTTACGCTCAGCAGATTGTAACTGTACTTGATATAAACTGTTTAGAGTTTCCAATTGCGTAGCCGCTTTGGTCATTTCTTCAGCATATTTTTTTGTTGAAGCCACAGAGTCAACCGTAGGAGAAATTGCTTTTGCAGCACCTTCAAAATTTTTAATGCTGTTACCTAAGCTAGCCATCAATTCACCATCAATTTTAGCTTCTTTTAACAAGTTGTCTAATTTTTGTGACAACAAACCTTGAGCTTCTGCTGGGTTTTCTTTTTTCTCACGTGGTTTAGCTTGACCTCCTGCTAACTCAGGATACACCAAAGACCAATCCAATTCTTTCTCAGGAGCATCAAAAGCAGAAAGACCAAAAATCAAAGCTTCTGTACTTAACCCGATGATCAACATTTCACTCGCTCCAGGCCAGTGCATCAATTTGAACAACGCTCCAATAATTACAACAGCTGCACCCATACCGTAGGTGAAATTCATAACTCTAGGTGGTAATAGTCCCATAATAATAATAATAATTTAGTTAGTTAAGTTTAATATAATTAAGTTAGTTAATATACAATTTGAATTAGCGGCGTCTTCCCGCTTTTCCAGCGTTACCAGTTACTTGCGTACCCATATAATCCTGTACGGTACGGAAACCAATATAACTACGTGCTGTATCTTGGTATTCGAAATCACGTGTTCCTACTTGAAGGAAATATGCCACATCTTTCCATGAACCGCCGCGAACTACTTTTCGCTTGTTGGACGTATCTGGCACATTAGGATTCATTGTAGACACGTATTCATAAGCCGCTGCGTCATACGAAGAATCAGTCCACTCCGCTACGTTACCAGACATATTGTAAAGATTGTATCCGTTTGGCTCAAATGATTTAGCTTCCACGGTGTACAAAGCTTGATCGGCTGCATAGTCTCCACGATTCGGCTTAAAGTTTGCCATAAAACAACCCCGATCGTTTTTTGCATAAGGTCCTCCCCAAGGATAGGTTGCTGATTCTAGACCACCGCGCGCTGCATATTCCCATTCTGCTTCGGTAGGTAAACGGAAAGAGTTTACTAAATCTCTCCCTTTTTTCTTAGATTTGATATACACGTTTTTATTTAACGTTCTCCATGCACAAAATGCTTTAGCTTGTTTCCAATTCACTCCCACTACAGGATAATCTCCATAAGCTTGGTGCCAGAAATAATCATTGTGCATTGGCTCATTGTATGAATACGCAAAATCTTTAATCCATACAGTAGTATCAGGATATACTCTCGTTTTTTCATTACGGATAAACTTGCTACGCTTTCCTACTTTAGCTTTTGCTGCAGCTTGAATATCCATCCATGAGTAACGGAATTCTAATTTATTAACATCAATAGTACGTAACCCATTATAAGATTCTGTAGCAGGTAAGTACATAGAATCCATAACTTCTACATAATATTCATCAGGATATTTTTTGGTGTCGGTAATCAACTTTACTTTACGATTCAAACGACGACCAGCATACGGATCGTCAGCTGTACCCACACTGTAATAATTCTCATACATATATTTATCATATGGCGTCATTTTCGCGGGATCTTGATCTGCAAAAGCGAAATCACCGATACTTCCACCGCCTTTTCCACCTTTGCCTGCTCCAGGCTTTACACCTACTTCATCCGCTAAGATGGCTAAACGTACACGAATGATAGAGTCCTTAACCCATTCTACAAACTGGCGGTATTCACTGTTTGTGATTTCTGTTTCGTCCATATAAAAGGAACGAACCGTCACTGTTTTCGTAGGCGCATCTTGTACATTAGCTAAATCATCATCTGATTTACCCATAATGAAAGCTCCTCCAGGAACCAATGTCATTCCGTAGGGTTTTTCAGGATGCCATTTTTTACCCTTAACTCCTACTAATTCGCCCTTATCACTGGACTTTCCGCAGCTGGCTAATAGGGTTAAAACAGATGCAAACGCAATGAACTTCTTCATATAACTTGGGTTAATTTATATTATTTTTTGAGGCCGTAAACCTATCTATTATTTTTCAAAAAAACAATTATTTGCCTCTTAATTTTTTTTTTACAAATCAAAAATACAACTTAAGTTGAATTGACAATAAAAAAAAGTCGATTAAGTGTATTTTTTTGTCGCTTAAAAGCAATTTTGCTGTTTTTTGAAATATATTTCTTACAAATATTACTTAATTGTTATAAAATACTCTTTCGTTGCGCTTTCCACCAGCGTTCGGGGAACTCTTGATTGCAAGCAGCCAAATAATCGTCATGAGTACAGGGCAATAACGTGTTTTTATGAAGCTTATTGTGTATGTTCGAAAAAAATGGAACTTCGATCCACCAACGGTCGGTTTTATTACTCTTATAAAACACGATTTCTTCACTCTCAAAGGGTACTATATACTTTAAATAATGTTCCCGACTACCGAAGGGGTATTCATTAGAACGGAAATTCACTCCTTCCATAAAATACCAAATAATTTGCGCGATAAGTGGCGCTTCTTGTGAAGTGGCTTGATGATTAAAAATACCAAAGGCACTTACTTTATCGCTAATCCCTGCGTAACGTGCCAAAGCACAAATTTCTTTTCCATTAAATCCGTTGGGTTGAAAATCGATAAAATTACCAGAATCCGATGATTTCACTGAGGTCATATCCAAACTCACCAAATCAGCATCCCGAAAAACGGGTTCAGCAAGGGCTACTTGTGCACTCACATCGCCTAAACGATAAGCATCAAAGTATAATTTCTCGATTAAATCAATTTCTTCTTGCGAATTATAATAGGTTTGATACCCTACATTACTGTAATTAAACAAATTCGTAGGCTCTTCTACTATCATTTTGGATAAATACGCCAACGCTGGAATGCTGTCGTCTTGTTTGCCAAAATCAAAACGGTTGTCAATCGCAACCAAGTTGACCATTTGCTCCAAATCATCATACCCTCTATAAACGGCATACGTAAGGTCCTGAGAACCTCCGATAATAACAGGGATAATTTTATTCTTTAATAATTTGGTAACCACCTTTCGCAAGGCATAATAGGTATCCTCTGGCGAATTACCAGGATTGATATCGCCCATATCGGCAATAATTTTATTCCAATTGCCAGGAAACAATCGATACAATTGCATTCGTATTTCGGAGAGGTCCTCGAGCGCCACATAATTTTGCGCTCCCCTATTTTCAGGAACCCCTATGATGGCAATGTCTATTTGGGCGACATCGGGAAATGCCTCTTGGGTGTGAAAAACAACTTTTTGTCCCAATTGTTGTGAAGACAATCGTTTGATATCGATAATCAAATTGGTCTCCAAAGGGGTTAGAAAATCAAATTCCATAACCTTTTATTTCTTTTTGGTTGTTGCGGTTTTCTTGGCTGGAGCCTTTTTGGCAGGCGCTTTCTTCGCTGGTGCTTTTTTATCCAACAAGGCTTTAACCTCCTCTAAAGTCAACTTCGAAGCATCAACATCCTTGTTTAATTCTACTTTTAATTTCCCTTTTAAAATGACAGAACGTCCCCACCGCGCCTTTTCGATTCGGATTTTCTCCTCAGGCCATTCTTGAAGCACTTTTTCTTCTTCTTTTTGGAGTTTATCTACAATTAAATTCTGAATATCCTCATCTGAAAGATGGTCGAAATTGTATTTTTTACTCACATTAATAAACATCCCATTCCATTTGATGAAGGGACCAAAGCGCCCAACTCCTTTTTGAACGGGCAACCCATCGTAAGAACCAATTGGGGCATCGGCTTGATTCTTTTCATCAATTAATTGTTGTGCCAACTCCATAGTCGCATCCATAGGGTCCATCCCTTTGGGGAGTGAAATAAACTGTTTCCCAAAACGCACATAGGGCCCGAAGCGTCCATTGTTCACTTCAATTTCCTCCCCTTGATATACCCCTAATTTTTTGGGTAATTCAAATAAGTTCAAAACTTCCTCAAGCGTAATGGTACTTATATTTTGATCTTGACGTAAACTGGCAAATTGTTTGGCCGTATCTTCTGACTCACCAATTTGTGCCATGGGTCCAAATTTACCCAAACGCACTGAGACGGGGTTCCCTGTTTTGGGATCCGTACCCAAAATTCGTTCCCCGCTTTCCCGATCGGCATTTTGTTCAACATCGACCACATTGGGATGAAAATGCTGGTAAAAATCATTCATCATCGCGGCCCAATTGCGGTTTCCTTCTGCAATCTCATCAAAATCTTGCTCTACTTTTGCTGTAAAATTATAGTCGAGAATCGTCTCAAAGTTTTTTACCAAAAAATCATTCACTATAATCCCAATATCGGTGGGCACTAATTTTCCTTTATCAGACCCCACATTTTCGGTCAACGTTTGCGTAATGACCTGACTATCTTTCAACACTAATTGTTGGTATTTTCGCTCTTGACCTTCAAAACTCCCTTTCTCAACATAATTTCTTCCCATAATGGTTGAAATCGTCGGAGCATAGGTCGACGGGCGTCCAATGCCTAACTCTTCTAATTTTTTTACTAAAGAAGCTTCCGTATAGCGACTTGGAGGACGGGAAAATCGTTCCGTGGCCGTAATGAGTTGATTGACCATGCGTTCCCCCACTTTCATGGCTGGCAACATGCCTTCTTGCTCATCTTCTTCCTCGTCATGACCTTCCATATACACTTTTAAAAAGCCTTCAAATTTGATCACCTCACCAGAGGCAATGAAAGGTTCTGAATGGGTATTGGCTACAATTTTAGCCTGGGTACGTTCCAATTCGGCATCACTCATTTGTGACGCAAGCGTACGTTTCCAAATCAAATCATACAACCGTGCTTGATCGCGATCCAAATCGACCGAGTGGCGCGACATATCGGTGGGACGTATGGCCTCGTGGGCCTCTTGTGCACCTTTGGACTTGGTATTAAAATTTCTAGGCTTGCTAAACTCAGGACCATAATACCTTGAGATTTCCTCTTTGGCTGCTGCCATCGCCTCTTGCGATAAGTTTACACTGTCGGTACGCATATAGGTAATTAACCCCGCTTCGTAAAGGCGTTGTGCAATTTGCATAGTAATTCCCACAGGGAGGTAAAGTTTACGTGCCGCTTCTTGTTGCAAAGTCGACGTCGTAAAGGGGGGCGCCGGTGATTTTTTTGCGGGCTTCGTTTCTAAATCCCCTACTGCAAACTGAGCTCCACTATTTAGGGATAAAAATTTAGCCGCTTGTTCTTGGCTTGAAAAGTTTTTAGCCAACTTCGTTTTGACAACTTTTCCTTTTTCATTTACAAATTCAGCCGATACACTGTAGGAGGGTTCCGCCTTAAAGTCTTGAATTTCGCGTTCCCGTTCAACAATTAATCGAACAGAAACCGACTGTACGCGTCCTGCTGAGAGTCCCCCTTTCACTTTTTTCCATAAAACAGGCGACAGTTCATACCCTACCAAACGGTCGAGTACACGACGGGCTTGCTGCGCATTCACCAAATTATAATCGATTCCTCGTGGGTTTTCGATCGCTTTTTGGATGGCAGTTTTGGTAATTTCATGAAAAACAATGCGTTTTGTTTTTTGGTGATCCAACTTCAACTCTTCTGCCAAATGCCAGGAAATCGCTTCTCCTTCACGGTCTTCATCGGAAGCCAACCACACCATTTCGGCCGATTTAGCAAGATCTTTGAGTTTTTTAACCAAGGCTTTTTTATCAGGAGAAACTTCGTATTTGGGCTTGAAGCCATTGGTAACGTCTACTCCTATTTCCTTGGAAGGTAAATCGGCAATATGTCCATAACTCGATTCCACCTGAAAATCTTTACCAAGAAATTTTTCAATGGTTTTGGCCTTGGCAGGCGACTCTACAATCACTAAATTTTTTGCCATTCATTGTTTTGTTTGAGGCAAAAGTAGGTGTTTTTTTTAAATTCCAAGAGTAAGCGTATTCAAATGCCTTTGTTTATGATGCCAAAAGACACCAAATTAAAATGAGTATTTATATAGTTTTTATGTCTGTGCTTTAGAAATTGACGGTAAAACATCTTCCCCTCAAGATTAACACTGCCATCTTGTCATATTTTTGATTTTAGTATTATCTTTGCAGTCCGTTTTACGCAATTGAACGGCACAAGGTCGATGGAAAAAGAAATTAACGAAAGTATACAAGGACAAAGTTTGATTCTCGACGAACGTCAAGGGAATACCAAAAAAATGTTTATTGAAAGCTACGGCTGTCAGATGAATTTTTCAGACAGTGAGATAGTGGCTTCTATTTTAGCCAATGAAGGGTACAATACGACCCAAAATTTGGAGGAAGCCGATTTGGTTTTGGTAAATACTTGTTCAATTCGTGACAAAGCCGAACAAACCGTTCGCAAGCGTTTGGAGCAATACAATGCGGTAAAAAAAATCAACCCTACGATGAAAGTGGGTGTTTTGGGTTGTATGGCCGAACGTTTGAAAGAAAAATTTTTGGACGAAGAAAAAATCGTAGACATGGTAGTAGGTCCCGATGCCTACAAAGACATTCCGAATCTTTTAAAAGAGGTGGAAGACGGTCGCGATGCCAACAATGTGATTTTGTCCAAAGAGGAGACCTATGGCGATATTGCACCCGTGCGCTTAAATAGCAATGGGGTTAATGCTTTTGTATCGATTACTCGGGGTTGTGACAACATGTGTACCTTTTGCGTGGTTCCCTTTACTCGTGGTCGTGAACGCAGTCGTGAACCGCAAAGTATTTTGTCTGAAATTCAAGATTTATGGGATAAAGGATACAAGGAGGTAACCCTTTTGGGACAAAATGTAGACAGTTATCTATGGTATGGTGGCGGCTTGAAAAAAGACTTTATCAAAGCAACCGAAATGCAAAAGGCTACTGCTATTGATTTTGCCCAACTCTTGGATATGTGCGCGACACAATTCCCCAAAATGCGTTTTCGTTTTTCGACCTCCAACCCACAAGACATGCATATTGAGGTGATCGAAACAATGGCGAAACACCACAACATCTGCAAGTATATTCACCTTCCTGTGCAAAGCGGAAGTACGCGAATTTTGGAGGCGATGAATCGACAACATACACGAGAAGAATATATGGCTTTGGTGGATAAAATCTACAAAATCATTCCAGAAATTTCGCTCTCGCAAGATATGATTGCTGGTTTCCCTACTGAAACAGAGGAAGATCATCAAGACACCTTATCCTTGATGGAACATGCCAAGTATGATTTTGGATTCATGTTTGCTTATTCGGAGCGACCCGGCACATTAGCCGCACGAAAAATGGAGGATGATGTTCCTGAAGGGGTCAAAAAACGACGTTTGAATGAAATTATCGCACTTCAACAAAAGTTAGGTTGGGACCGTACCCGCCGCTTTTTAGGACAAGAAGTTGAAGTATTGATTGAAAAAGAATCCAAACGTTCGGATGCCCATTGGAGCGGACGTAATTCGCAAAATACGGTAGTCGTTTTTCCTAAAGAAAATTACAAACCAGGAGACTTTGTAATGGTTAAAGTTACCGACTGCACCTCGGCAACGCTTATCGGAGAAGCTGTTGGTTATGCAGAGCGTATGCAATCGTAAACCATGGAAATTCATATTCAATACCGACCCGATCTACAGGAAATGGCCTTGGCTATGCGGTATGTATTGTTTGAAAAGCCCATCGTAAAAATGCTGCTCTTTACGGTTGGTATTTTATTGGGAGGCAGTCTTTTTGCCGCATTGTATTACCGACTCCCCGAATATTGGGTGGCTTCATTTAACGGTTTGCTGTTGGTAGGCATTGGACTTCTGATATACGGCTATCTACTTTGGACGTTAAAACGTTCTTTGTTGCAAAACTCTAAAAATCAAGAGATACATCACTTGCGTTTGAATGAAAAAGAAATCGAACAAAAAGGAAACAGTTTCGAAGTAACCCGAAGATGGCATTCCATTTACCAAATCAAAGAGACCAAACGTTGGTTTTTGATTTACACCCAACACAACTCGGCTTTACCTATATTTAAACTACAACTGCAACCCGACCAAATAGAAGCCATCCGAACGCTATTAAAGGCAGTGCCCGTAAAAAAACAATTGCTTTAATTTCTTGACTTATGGAAAGTGTACAAAGTATCAAACAACGATTTGAAATTATCGGAAATGACGCCAAATTGAATCGCGCCATAGAAAAAGCCATACAAGTGGCCCCTACTGATATTTCGGTGTTGGTGGTTGGTGAAAGCGGTGTTGGAAAAGAAAGCATCCCTAAGATTATTCATTCCCTTTCGCATCGTAAACACGGCAAATACATTGCAGTCAACTGCGGAGCTATTCCTGAAGGCACCATTGATAGTGAACTTTTTGGACACGAAAAAGGGTCGTTTACAGGGGCCACACAAACGCGCGAAGGATATTTTGAAGTAGCCGATGGAGGCACCATTTTTTTGGATGAAGTGGGCGAATTACCATTAACTACCCAAGTGCGTTTATTACGTGTTTTGGAAAATGGCGAATTCATCAAAGTGGGTTCGTCTAAGGTTCAAAAAACCAATGTGCGCATTGTTGCGGCCACCAATGTGAATATGTATGAAGCCATTGAAAAAGGTAAATTTAGAGAAGATTTATACTATCGTTTAAGTACGGTAGAAATAGGATTACCTCCTTTACGCGAACGCCGCGATGACATTCATTTGTTGTTTCGAAAATTTGCTGCTGACTTTGCACACAAATATAAAATGCCCCCCATCAAGTTGGAAGATAACGCCGTGGGGTATTTAGTCAATTACCGTTGGGCAGGTAACATTCGCCAATTGCGCAATGTTGCTGAACAAATTTCGGTACTTGAAACCAAACGGGATATCAGTGCAGCCGCTTTGGCAGGGTACATTCCGATGGACCAACGCAATTTGCCTAGTGTGGTTTCGCAAAGCAAATCGGAGAGTGATTTTGCTACGGAGCGCGATATCCTGTACAAAGTTTTATTTGACATGAAAAGTGATTTGAATGATTTAAAAAAACTCACTTTAGAATTGATGAAAAACGGCAAAAACGTTCAAGATATCAATCCGAGTTTGATTCAAAAAATTTATGGCAAAGCCGAGGAAAACAATGCTTTTTCTCCAGAAACCACTGTTGCTGTGTACCAGCCTACTGTTGAAACTCATCAGGAGGAATTTCATGATGATGACGCCGAACACAATTATCTTTTTGCCGAAACTGTAGAGGAGGAAGAAGTATTGCGTTTGGAGCAAAAAGAAATCGAATTAATCAAAAAGGCATTAGAGCGAAATAAAGGCCGTCGAAAGGCAGCTGCGGATGAGCTAGGCATCTCTGAACGTACACTTTATCGAAAAATCAAGCAGTTTGGCCTATAAATAGTTGCTTGAGCAGAAATACATTTACATTTGAATCCCAATTTAACCTACCATGAAAAAACTACTTGTTATAGCAGTACTTACCGTAAGTTTTTTTTCTTGTTCCAACGACACTGACAAAGCCTCTAACGCTACAGCACTTCGAGAAGTGGTTCTTTTTAGAAATTCCCCACAAGAACTACATTGGAAATTCAATACCTCAGGGCAGTTAACGGAAGCTACCAATGGCCAGAATCAGGTGGTGGAACGTTATACGTACAACAATTTGAATCAAATCACACGCGTTGGACTTTTCACCAATGGCACTGAAACCAGCAGTTATACCTTTACGTACAACACAAACGGCATAGTCGCCAGTATCAACGGAAATGCTGTGACGCATAACTCGGCTGCAAACACCTACACCTATACGCACAATGGTATAGTTCGCTCGGTGACATTCAATGCCGACAAGAAAGCTACCCAAATTGTCGACATGGTAGGAACTGAATCGACTGGGTATCTAATGACCTATGTAGCGGGAAATTTGACTTCCTATACGCGTACTTCTATGACTTCAAATGTGAGTCGGAATTATAATTACAACACCATGATGACCTACCGTACGGAGTTGGGACGATACACCGCCGCTTTGGCCTTGGTTAAAAGTTTTATGGAACCCGATTTTTTAGCACATGCATTCTCTTCGGAATATGTACCTGAAGAATGTCACCACGGTGCTCCCGAAGCTCTTCGCTACAGTTATGGTGTGATTCCTGGGGAACGCTCGTTACAATTTACTTCAGAAGAATTTGTGAATAATACTCCCGGGACAATTGCAGCTTACCAAGAGTATTATTACGGGAATTAATCTTCCTCAATTCGAAATATTGCTTTATTTTAGCGGTCTTATCAATTTGATTCATGAAAGCATTACGGTGTATTTCTTTATTGGCTTTGCTTGTATTCCTCAATGGTTGTGGAGGATACAGTTTCACGGGGATTCAAACCGACGCCAAAACCGTACAAGTAAAATATTTTCAAAACACGGCACCGCTTGTCGAACCTGGAATCGAACGAATTTTCACCAACAAATTACAGGAGGCTATTCAAAATCAAACGCGATTAAGTTTGACTTCCTCCAATGGCGATTTGGTGTATGAAGGTGAAATTGTAGATTTTCGCGTGTCTCCAATGACATCTACTGCCAATTTTACAGCGGCGCAAAACCGCTTGACTATTACGGTATTGGTTAAATTTACCAACACTAACAAAGAAGATGAAAATTTTGAAAAACGTTTTTCCTTTTTTCAAGATTATGAAGGAAATGCACAATTGACGGGTAGCAAACTCACAGAAGTTGTCGATTTCATCTTCAATCGAATCACACAAGACATTATTAATGAATCGTTGGCAAAGTGGTAGGTTATGAATAGCACAGACTACATCTACCTAATCAACAAACCCTATGCCATAAACGATCGGCAATTTCGAGAATTGGAACCGATTCTCGAAAAATACCCTTATTTTCAAAGTGCTCGTGTTTTGCAATTGAAGCATTTGTACAATCTCGACAGTTATCAATATAATGATGCGTTAAAAAAAACTGCGGCCTTTACCCATGACCGCAGTGTACTTTTTGACTTTATTACAACGACACAGTTTACCACGATTGATAATACATTGTATGATCGCAAGGTCGCTGAATTGTTGAATATGGAGGTCATTGACTCCAAAGTGGTTGTTATTCAACCTGCTATCGATCCGTTGCAGCAATCTCTTTTGACTACCATTGAAAAATCGGGAGAAGTTGCACAGAAGGTAGAACTCCAAGCCAGTGAGGCATTGGACCTCGGAAAACCTTTACCATTCAACACCGAAGAAAAGCATAGTTTTCAAGAGTGGCTTCAACTTTCGCGTTTTAAACCTATTGAACGAAAAGAAATTCCTGCCGCTACCAAACCTTTAGATAATGTTGATGTACGTTCAAAAAAAATGGAGCTAATCGAAAAGTTCATAGAAACTAATCCGAAAATACCTGCGATTTCAAAAGACAGTATACCTGCTACGGTAGCCTTGGAAACGTCCGATAAAAGTTACTTAATGACCGAAACCTTAGCAAAGGTGTATTTGGAACAAAAAAAGTACCCACGGGCAATTCAAGCCTATGAAATTTTAATTTTGAAATATCCAGAAAAAAGTAGTTTCTTTGCAGACCGAATTGAAGAAATAAAAAAATTACAACAAAACAATCCCTAAACAATGAGCACATTTACAATCTTTTTGGTATTAATTACGATTGTTTGTTTTCTGTTAATCATCGTAGTTATGGTTCAAAATCCTAAAGGAGGAGGATTATCTTCTGCCTTAGGAGGAACACAACAACTAGGCGGTGTCCAAAAAACAACCGATTTCTTAGATAAGAGTACTTGGGTATTGGGTGCAGCGTTAATTGTGTTGGTTTTATTGTCGAGCATGAGCTTTCCGGGTTCTGGCGGCAGTACTGACAAAATCATCGATGCGAGTCAATCGGCAGCTCCAGCTCCTGATGATGCCAAGGAAGCTAAACCGGGCGATGCGAATACAAAACCAGCAGAAACCCCTACCTCTTCAGAAAAAAAATAACGTAAAGAGTCCCAGTTCGGGACTTTTTTTTTGACATAAAATTCGTTGACAGAAAGACTGAAAAATTGGCAGTTTTACTCACTTGGCATAATTTATGAAATATATGAGGCAAACAAAAAATAACAAATAAAAAGTAATGCATTATGGCTTTAAACATTAAACCTTTAACTGATCGAGTTTTGGTTGAACCTGCGGCCGCAGAAGCAACCACCGCAGCAGGAATTATTATTCCAGACACTGCAAAAGAAAAACCACAACGAGGTACTGTCGTTGCAGTAGGCAACGGTAAAAAAGACCATGCGATGACTGTCAAAGTGGGCGATATTGTATTGTATGGAAAATACGCTGGAACCGAACTTAAATATGACGGTAAAGATTATTTAATCATGCGCGAGGATGACATCCTAGCCATCATTTAAGAAAACAGGATCAACAAAATCAAAATTTTAAAAAGTAAAACTATGGCAAAAGATATCAAATTTGACATTGAAGCACGCGACGGTTTAAAACGTGGAGTAGACGCTTTGGCCAATGCGGTAAAAGTAACCTTAGGTCCGAAAGGCCGTAACGTAATCATTTCAAAATCCTTTGGCAGCCCTACAGTAACGAAAGATGGTGTTTCGGTTGCTAAAGAAGTAGAATTGAAAGATGCGCTCGAAAATATGGGAGCTCAAATGGTGAAAGAAGTGGCTTCAAAAACCAATGATTTAGCGGGTGACGGAACGACAACAGCAACCGTTTTAGCGCAAGCCATTGTAAAAGAAGGATTGAAAAACGTAGCCGCTGGTGCAAATCCAATGGATTTAAAACGCGGTATTGATAAAGCCGTTGAAACCATTGTAGCCGATCTTGGAAAACAATCCCAAGAAGTAGGCAGCTCTTCGGAGAAAATCAAACAAGTGGCTTCGATTTCAGCCAACAACGACGAAGTGATTGGAGATTTAATTGCGACCGCTTTCTCAAAAGTGGGTAAAGAAGGGGTTATCACCGTTGAAGAGGCTAAAGGAACCGATACTTATGTAGATGTCGTAGAGGGAATGCAGTTTGACCGCGGGTATTTGTCTCCTTATTTTGTGACAAATGCTGAAAAAATGGAAGTGGACCTTGACCGCCCTTACATTTTATTGTACGACAAAAAAGTTTCTTCTTTAAAAGAATTGTTGCCAATCCTTGAACCTGTGGCACAATCGGGGAAACCGTTATTGATTATTGCCGAAGATGTGGATGGAGAAGCGTTGTCGACTTTGGTGGTCAATAAATTACGCGGTGCCTTGAAAATCGCTGCTGTAAAAGCGCCCGGTTTCGGTGATCGCAGAAAAGCTATGTTGGAAGATATCGCTATTTTAACGGGAGGTACTGTTGTCGCTGAAGAAAGTGGCTTTACCTTGGAAAATGCGACTCTTGAAATGTTGGGAACTGCTGAAAAAGTAACTATCGACAAAGACAACACGACTATTGTAAACGGTGCTGGTAATGCCGACATGATTAAAAACCGTGTGAATCAAATCAAAGCGCAAATCGAGACTACGACTTCGGATTACGACCGTGAAAAACTGCAAGAGCGTTTGGCTAAATTAGCCGGTGGTGTGGCCGTATTGTATGTTGGTGCTGCCTCTGAAGTAGAAATGAAAGAGAAAAAAGACCGTGTTGACGATGCTTTACATGCCACGCGTGCCGCCGTGGAAGAAGGTATTGTAGCGGGTGGCGGTGTGGCTTTATTGCGTGCCAAGGCAGCCTTAGCTGATTTAAAAGCTGAAAATGCAGATGAAGCGACAGGAATTCAAATTGTTTCTCGTGCCGTGGAGTCGCCTTTGCGTACTATTGTGGAGAACGCTGGTTTAGAAGGTTCTGTAGTCGTGGCAAAAGTAGCCGATGGAAAAGGAGATTTTGGATACAATGCCAAAACGGATGAATACGTTGACATGTTAAAAGCAGGTATTATCGATCCGAAAAAAGTAACACGCGTTGCTTTGGAGAATGCGGCTTCGGTAGCAGGAATGATTTTAACCACCGAATGTGCTTTGGTGGAGATCAAAGAGGAATCAGCTCCTGCAATGCCGATGGGCGGCGGTATGCCTGGCATGATGTAAGCATAAATACCTAAGCATAAAAAAATCCGACGGTTGTTATGACAGTCGGATTTTTTATTGAATTATGCGTTTATTTTCGTTTTCGCACAAACTTCATGATCACGGGAACCGTAGTCACCAGTACGATACCGATGACAATGTATTCGATATAGTGTTTTAAATCAATATTGAATTGAACTTTAAACAGCTCATACAAATAGTGTCCTGCGAATATCATCGTCACGGACCAAAGTATTGATCCAAGGATATTGTAAAACATAAACTTTTTACGGTCCATTTCAACAATCCCGGCAATCACAGGAGCAAAGGTGCGCACGATAGGTAAAAAGCGAGCAAACACTACAGCCCGACTTCCGTATTTGTCAAAAAATTCTTTGGACTGGTACAAATACTTTTTCTTAAAAAACAGACTGTCCTCACGTTTGTATAAGTAACTGCCACTCTTTTTCCCAAACCAATAGCCAAACATATTGCCTATGATTCCCATCACTGCCACCATAAATGCAAGTAAGGTTACATTAACAAAATCACTTCCAGTTGAAAAATCCCGCATCAAGAGTTCGCTATAAATCCCACAAAGGAAAAGCAAGCTATCGCCTGGCAAGAAGAAGCCCGCCAGTAATCCTGTTTCGGCAAAAACGATAAACAACACCACATAAAGGCCTATTTTGATGCCTCCTACTTCCAGTAAAATGTAAAACTCAGGGTTAAAAAGTTGTTTCCAATCAAAGTGATCCATGAAATCTATTTTTTGAGGTCGTGAAATTAGGCATTATTTTCCAAAAGACGTCTTAATTTTTTGGTAGAATACGGTTGCCTTTGACGCTTCATACATCCGATTACATAACGTTACATTTACAAAGCCTAATTCACATCGACTTCACAACGTCAATTCATTTAGTTGACGCGTTCATACTTACAACAATGGTGTAAGTTTTCATACACCGCATCGGGGGCCTTGTAGGAACCGATTACATCATGCCCGATCGAAGCAATGGCTTTTTTCACCGCATCAAGATTGGTTTTCTCCTCGTTGATGATCAACTGCAATTGGTGGGTTTCGATATCCCACACGGCCGATTTTACGCCTTTGACCGCATAAGCTGCTTTTTCAATGCGTTGTTTACAGGTTTCACAATTACCATTCACTTCAAAAGTATAGGAAGCATTTTTATTCTTTTTCTCTTGGGCCCATCCTTGAAGGGAAAGGAAGGCCATCATTAAAATCAGTACATTTTTCATAATTGTTGCGATATAAACATTGTTTTTAAAATTATAAGACTTTGTAACGTAATCCTGTGTACACCATTCGACCAAAAACAGGAGCATAGGTTATGGTGGCATCAAAAAAGGGCCCGAAAGGTGCGTCTGCTCCCAAAATTGCCCGTTCTTGCTGGTAGTTGAATACGTTTTCTGCACCCAAATAGACTTCAAACGATCGGGAAAAAACGCGGGTTACTTGCGCATTGACCAACGAATAGAAAGGGGAAAAATTACCCATTTGCGCTGTAGTAGGATTGTTCCCTGTAAAGGGCAATTGCTGTACTCCTATCCAATTGTAAGTGGCATCCATTTTCCATTGTTGATGTTTCTCGGTGAGTGCTGTTTCATACTCAACATTGGAAAAGAAACGATTTCTCGCTTGAAGCGGACGTTGAAAACGCCCCGACAAATAGTCGGTAGCCACATCATAATACTTAAACGAGTTACGAATATTCAACCGATGAAGGGGTTCGAAATCAAAATCAAGTTGCAAAGTATTGGCATACGAACGCCCCTTTAAATTGTAAAAGATAACCTGTTGTGCATTTTGCATGACATCGACAACCACTTGGTTTTGAAAATCGGTACGGTAGGCATCAATAGTAAAAGCGGCGTTTTTATTAAATATGCGAAACTTTTGGGTAAAACTAACCCCATAATTCCAAGCGATCTCTGGATCTAAACCGTACAATGAACCGCCTGAATTTTGCACCACAAATTGCCGAGAACTGTTGAACAGCGTTTGATTTTCTGACCAAATATTGGCCGCTCTTTTACCGCGACCCATCGATAAGCGCAATACGCCAAACTCCCATGGATTGTAGCGCAAATGAAAACGGGGCGTAAAAAACACGCCCAAGCGATTGTGATAATCGACGCGTCCTCCCAGAATATAACTCAGTGTTTTTCCATTGTCGAAGGTATACTCAAAAAAGGTCCCTATGGCGTTGTCGATGCGACTGTAATCTACGGCATCAAACACTTCGGTGTAGCGATCTAGTGTTGCATTGATTCCTGTAGAAAATTTGTTTCGGGTATTTTCAATAATGGAGTTGAAAATGAAATTGGAGTACAAACTTTGCTGCTTCATGCCATATTCGCGCAAGCCAAAATAGGAGGATTGATGATGATACGTAAAGGCATTTTGAAATCCTAAACTTTGGTACGGCATGCCTTTGAATACATACCCCGATTTGGTGGTTACATCAAACCGTTCGGTGTTGATTTCGGAGCCCCACCGTTGGGTCGTTCCCCGATGATGGTGGGGATGAAAATCGACTTCGCCCATCTGCTTTTGATCATTCAAATACTTTAAGTTAAAAAAAGACACCCAACCGGTTTCGGGATTGGTATACTGCCAACGATTGGTGATATTGAACTGTTGCCCTATGGGATTATCGAGAAATCCATCGTCGTTCATGTCATTTTTCCCTACACGGGCATTGCCATGAATGAACAAACTTGACGCCCAATATTTACCTAATTTGGCATTAAAATGGGTGTTCAATTCATAGCGGTTACCATTGTCGGCATAAGCATTGAGGAAAAAAGGAATGTCTTTTATGGGTTTTATCAATTCGGTATTGATTTGCCCAGAAATACTCTCATAGCCATTGACAACACTGCCAGCTCCTTTGGTAATTTGTATACTTTCGACCCAAGTCCCTGGAATAAAGGACAGCCCAAAAATTTGGGAAGCTCCCCGCACCGAAGGGATGTTCTCCTCGGCAATAAGGATGTAGGGACTTGTTAATCCGAGCATTCGGATTTGCTTGGTGCCGGTAAGCGCATCTGAGAAATTAACGTCAATGGAGGGATTGGTTTCAAAACTCTCGGCAAGGTTACAACACGCGGCTTTGAGCAACTCTTTGGAGGTTACTACGGCGGTATTGGTGGTTTTGGATAAGGATTTTTGTAGGCTTCGCGATTTGCCTTCTACTTTGACTTCGTCCAATTTTTGTTGACCAAAGCTCATCACAGAAATGCACAACGCTACTACAAACGTAAGTGTTTTCATAAATGCAATAATTTATTATTTGACAAAAAATATAAAGGTCAAATAATAAATCAAGCGTAAAATAACCGTTGGGAATAGCGCGCGTAAAAGGGTGGCCCATGCGCATCGCAATAATAGGCTAAAATTGGTTTCTTATGAACCGTATGTTTCGGCAAAAAAGAAGTTAAAAAGAAGGCGCTATTGCCTTCTAAAGCAAGTAATTCTGGCGTAATATCTTTAACAAGTAACTTTTCGGAAGTGTCTTTGAATTTGAATTTCTTGTCTTTGCAACAAGACATTTTCTCGATAGTGGTTGAGTCCTCACCACAACACGTGTCCTCCATTTGTGCGGCAAGTTCAGTGAACCCCAAAACGGTTTTAACAGAGGCTACTTCTCCGGCACAATAGTGCACATGCAAAGCGACCCCCATTTGGGCAAACCCAATCAAGACCGCAAGACAAATCGTAAGAAACTTTCTCAACAACATGGCACAAAGATACTTAGAACAGAGCTCAGTTTTGATAATGGAAAGTTAAAAATCAAATGGTCAGCGAACTACCAAGATGTGGGATATGGACAGTCCACCCATACGTTTCTTGAATTTTTAAACGCAAGGCATCGGCCGCTTGATTTTCACCATGAACCAAAAAAAGATTTTGAGGTGGCCATTGTATTTCATTCAGCCATTGGAGCAAACCCGTTTGGTCGGCATGTGCAGATAGACCTTCAATTTCGTAAACAGTAGCCTCTACTGGAATATATTTTCCAAACATTTTTAGTTCTTTTGCACCCTCCAGTAATTTTCGGCCGCGGGTTCCTTCGGCTTGATACCCAACTAAAACAATTGAGGTTTCAGGACGTTCAAGATAACGCTCAAGATAACTTAATATTCGACCCCCTGTTAGCATTCCACTGGCAGCGATGACCACTTTGGGTCGGGTATCATAAATGGTTGCTATGGTTTCTTTGTAATTGGAAATAATTTGAAACATGTGACTCATCGCCTCACATTCATGCAAGGGTAATTTATGGGCCTTTGGATAATTTTTAAAAAGATGCAATACACTCATTCCCATTGGGGTATCCAAAATATATGGGATATTGGGAATACGATTTTCTTCTTTTAATTGCCATAATAAATACATCAATACTTGAGCACGTTCCACGGCAAAACTTGGAATCAAAACAGTCCCCCCTTTTTCAAAAGTAGAATTGACAACTTCCGCCAAAATCTCTTTTACCACCTCAACGGGATGGATGCGATTGCCATAGGTACTTTCCAAAAAAACAAAATCCGCTTTTTTTGGTCGAATTGGCGCCAGCATTAAATCATCATGATCACGACCTATGTCTCCAGAAAAAACAAGAGTCTTTCCTTCTAGTGTCAGTTGAATCGAACACGCACCAAGAATATGACCTGCACGAAAAAAAAGGGCTGAAATTTCTGGATCGAGGGGGATTGCAACTTCTTCCTGGATAGAATGTATCAGTGGAAATACCGCTTCGGCTTCTTCAACGGTATAAAGCGGGCGGGCGACTTCATGTTTTGAAAACCGTTCTTTGTTTGCTCGTTCGGCTTCCTCCTCTTGAATCTTTGCGCTATCCAACAATATCAACTTTGTAATATCACGCGTAGCTGGAGTACAGAAAATTTTACCCTCAAAACCTTGAGCCACCAGACAGGGAAGCCACCCACAATGATCGAGATGCCCGTGGGTAAGCAATACAAAATCTATCGTTTTTGGCAAAACGGGCAAGGATTCCCAATTCAACTCCCGAAGATTTTTAAGTCCTTGAAAAAGTCCACAATCCACAAGAATTCGAATACCATCCGATTCAATTAAGGTTTTTGACCCGGTGACGGTACCTACACCGCCCAAAAAAGTTACTTTCATACTGCCATTACATTTTGGTGAGTTCTCTAATTTCTTGCAAAACATTTTTTATCCGCTGTGGACTGAGTCCGATAGTTTCCAATACATGGGATTGATTGGGTAAGTCAGACACCAAAATAATGCCTTGAATCAACACCTTTTCCTTTTCGACTGCGGTTAATGTAGTCAAGCATGTTATGGGGTACAATCCTTCACGATCGATAAGATGTCGAATATTTTCATGTTGGGGATAATCCCAACTCAATAAGGTTAGTCCACTGCATGTTCCGAAAGTTAAAGCATCTGTCGTAAACCGATTATTGGTGACTAATATACAAGCTGTTATCGTGTGGAAACGACCAAAAACTTTGTGTTCTATCGGCTTAATATCATTAAAACGGGAAAGTATATACATGGGTACCTTTACATCTGTTACGGCAACTGGCGTAGCATGAAACTTACATTCTATCATGGATGTAATTTCATTTTTTTGAACCACTACATCAATTTCATGGGTAACACAGGTTCCTTGCAAAAAACAATTCACCTCTGTTTGGTATCCTTGTCGTTCAAAAAGTCTTGCGATAAACTTTTCAAAGAAAAAGCCTGCTGGGCCTAACATTTGCAAAGCTGCTTTTAAATTATATCGTGCTGCATGGGAACTGGATTCTTTTTTTAGTAATGCATACGCTTGCTTGTAGATTTTCCGGGTACTTATTCCGTCGTAAAGTGATTCGCTTATTTTTTGAACCACATGGTCGACCAAGGACGCTTCGGCTCCAGAGCGCAACATGGACTTACGAAGTTTTTCACGATCAAAATCAACATAATGCCCCGATTGTTTTACGACTTTCATACCCCTACATTTATCTAATAAAGGTACGAAATAATACCGTTATTGATCTTTATTTTGATAATAAAATGCAGGGATAAAAAGCAATAGAAAAAGGGGTTGAATTAAAAAACGTCGAACATAAAAAATCAACCATTTGTGAGCATCGTCCGAAGTATCGTAAAGCAAAAAAAAGGATGCTCCCAAAATCAAGCCTAAACCAAGATACAAATGCCCAACAAAAAACAATTGTTCACGACTGCGAAATAACACATATAAAATCGCCATAGAGATCAATGAATTGAGTCCATAGCGAAGGAATAAATGTCCTCCATAGCGAACGGATTCTATATGAGGAAGGGGTTGGTTTTGATAATCATTTTTAAAATAGGTCAAAAGTGGATCATAAAACCACTGCACTTCACCAGCCCGAATACACAATAGTAGTCCAACGAGGAAGGCAATCAAAAACCATTTCAACTTATTTAGTGGAAGGTGCTGCATAATTGGAAAAACGATTAACCCATACCATCCAGAGTAAAAAAACAAATCCATAAATCACCATAGGAAACAATACACCGTGTAGTGCATGTTCGTAAGCTGGATAATGATAAAGTGCGATAGCCAACAAAGCTATTCGTAAAATATTCGCCAAGTGAATTAGTCCGATTCCTAAAGGAACAAACCAAAGGGTGCGTTGCCATGTTCCGCGAAAGGCCAAAACAAAAGCCGTAAACAATATCATAACACTTACTGCATTACACCCTTCAATGATACGCGCAATCCAGGTATTGTGATAAAACAATTTCACACCAGCCTCTTTATTATTGGGAGCCGTATGGGCTGTTTCATCAAAAAACTGCAATATCCATTTGGACTGCTCTGCAACATGATAGGTTATGCGATCTACTTCTTTTTTGGACGCATCATATTGCTGAAGATATCCTTGGTATATCAAAGTCAATAGGGTATACGACACGATAAATCGCAATAAAAAAGATAAAAAAGGGCGGTAAACCGTGAACAAGGATTCCAATGGATGTTTTTAACAAATTTTAGGTAAAAATACGAAAAGCCATTGGTTACTTTTGCAAAAAAATAACGCAAATGCATTTTGAAGATTTACAGCCCGAAGTCGTATCGATTTTATCGCAACCCATTAAATCACGGGATGAAAAGTTACAAGAACTGTGTGCGCTTTTGAATGAAAAAGTATCCTATTACAATTGGGTAGGATTTTACTTTGCCCATCATGAAACGCGTACCCTTCACTTAGGACCCTATGTAGGTGCTGCAACCGACCATACCGTAATTCCTTTTGGGAAAGGCATTTGTGGGCAAGTCGCCGAAACCAATACCAATTTTGTGGTTCCCGATGTTTCGGCTCAAGATAATTACATCGCTTGTAGTTTAACGGTCAAATCAGAAATCGTGGTTCCTTTGTTTGTTCGCGGTGAAAATATCGGTCAAATCGATATTGACAGCCATGTGATCGACCCGTTTTCTGAGGCTGACGAACGTTTCTTGGAGTTTGTAAATCAAGAAGTTGCCAAATTATTTTAATTCCTTTTTTTTATTTGTCAAATTCAAAAATAAGGCTACCTTTGCAACCGAATTGGGAACGACCCAATCTACATAATAATTATTTAAATAAATATTAGCATGTACTTGACTAAAGAAGTTAAAGAACAAATCTTCGCTAAACACGGAGGAGCTGCTGCAAACACAGGTTCAGCAGAAGGACAAATCGCTTTGTTCACATTCAGAATTAACCACTTAACGGAGCACTTGAAAAAAAATCGTCACGATTTCAACACGGAGCGTTCGTTAGTGAAATTGGTAGGTAAACGAAGAAGCTTACTCGATTACTTGAAAAATAAAGATATCAACAGATATCGTGAAATCATCAAGGAATTAGGTATTAGAAAATAATACAAAACTAAAGAGGTGCCTGCGCGCCTCTTTTTTTTAAAACACTATTAAAAAAAGTTTCAGTTTTTCATTGGGTTACAACAACTAACAACAACACAACTAACCTTAATTAAAAACAGAATTAAATTTTATGATTCCAAAAGTAACCCAAGAAACCATTACTTTGGCCGATGGAAGAACCATCACCATTGAAACCGGGAAACTTGCCAAACAAGCCGATGGTTCGGTTGTTGTTCGCATGGGCAATTCTATGCTGTTGGCCACTGCCGTATCGGCACGTACGTCCAATCCCGGAGTAGACTTTTTACCTTTAACGGTAGATTACCGTGAAAAATTTGCCGCCGCGGGGCGTTTCCCTGGCGGATTCTTCAAACGTGAAGCTCGTCCAAGTGACGCGGAAGTGTTAACCATGCGTTTGGTTGACCGCGTATTGCGTCCGTTGTTCCCTGATGATTATCACGCCGAAACCCAAATCATGATTCAATTGATGTCGCATGATGATGAGGTGATGCCCGATGCTTTAGCTGGATTGGCTGCTTCTGCTGCGTTGGCCGTTTCTGACATTCCTTTTTACAACCTCATTTCTGAAGTTCGCGTAGGTCGTGTTGATGGACAATTCATCATCAATCCGAGCAAGCAACAGTTAGAAGTTTCAGAAATCGACATGATGATTGGAGCTTCGAAAGACTCGGTGTGTATGGTAGAAGGTGAGATGAAAGAAATCTCCGAGAAAGAAATGGTAGAAGCCATCAAATTTGCTCACGAAGCGATCAAAGTTCAAATTGAAGCCCAAGAACGTATGCGTGCCGCTATTGGTTCTCCTGCATACCGTGAATACGAAGGCGAAAAAGAAGACGAAACCATCTATAAAAAAGTTCGTGCAGCAGCCTACGACAAATATTACGCTATCGCCCAAGAAGCCTCTTCCAAACAAGAACGAGGCGAGAAGTTTGGCGCTGTCAAAGAAGAAGTAGTGGCTTTATTCAGCGAAGAAGAATTGGCTGAAAATGGCGACTTGGTAAGCAAATACCTTTACAAATGCCAGAAAGAAGCCGTGCGCAATGTGATCCTTGACTTAGGGATTCGTTTGGACGGTCGGAAAACAACCGAAATTCGTCCCATTTGGTCAGAAGTAGATTACTTGCCTTCTGCGCATGGTTCGGCTATTTTTACCCGTGGGGAAACCCAAGCCTTGGCTACGGTAACCCTTGGAACATCTCGTGAAGCTAATGTGATTGACTTACCTTCTGAACAAGGCGAAGAGCGTTTTTACTTGCATTACAACTTCCCTCCTTTCTCTACTGGAGAGGCGAAACCGTTACGCGGAACGTCGCGTCGTGAGGTAGGACATGGAAATTTGGCACAACGCGCCTTAAAAAATATGATTCCTGCCGATTGTCCCTATACTGTTCGTATTGTATCGGAGGTATTGGAATCGAATGGTTCATCGTCGATGGCTACCGTTTGTTCGGGAACCTTGGCATTGCTTGATTCAGGAGTACAAATGATTAAACCGGTATCGGGTATTGCCATGGGATTGATTACCGATGGCGATCGATTTGCCGTTTTATCAGACATTTTGGGAGATGAAGACCACTTAGGGGACATGGACTTTAAAGTGACCGGTACAGCCGACGGGATTACCGCTTGTCAAATGGACATCAAAATTGATGGATTGCGTTATGACATTATGGAACAAGCCTTGGCCCAAGCCAAAGACGGTCGTTTACATATCTTAGGGAAATTGAATGAAACGTTGGCAACACCTCGTCCAGAAGTGAAACCACACGCGCCAAAAATCATTACCCGAGTGATTCCAGGAAATTATATTGGTGCCTTAATTGGTCCAGGTGGAAAAGTAATCCAAGAATTACAAAAAGCCTCTGGAACCACAATTGTCATCAACGAAGTGGACGAGCAAGGTATTGTAGAAATCTTAGGAACCAGTCCGGACGGTATCGCAATGGTTTTGGCCAAAATCGATTCGATTATTTTCAAACCTGAAATTGGCGAGACGTATGAAGTTCGCGTCATCAAGATGTTGGACTTTGGTGCTGTAGTTGAATATACCCAAGCGCCAGGAAATGAAGTATTACTTCACGTTTCTGAATTGGCATGGGAGCGCACCGAGAAACCTTCTGACGTAGTGAATATGGGTGATGTGTTCCAAGTGAAATACTTAGGCATTGATCCGAAAACGCGTAAAGAAAAAGTTTCCCGCAAACAATTGTTACCGCGTCCTCCTCGCGACGATAAACGTCCAGAAGGTGGACCGCGCAAACCTTTCCCGCCGAGAGGTGATGCTAAAGAAAATCAAGAAGGTTAATTCACAATTCTTTTTAGATAGAAAACCCCAATCGCAACCGATTGGGGTTTTTGTTTTTAAGGAAATTTTAGAATTTGTTTTGCCATGACGCAACCTACACCCTATTTTATCGTCATACTAAAAAACAATACTATGAAAGCCTTACCAAAAATCAAACATTTTTTCCTCCTCAGCCTATTGATCCTCAGCCTAGGGAGTTGTACCAACGAGCCTGCAGAACGCACCGAGTCGACTATCGGATACCAGAATGAGCTCTTCAAACTCATGTTAAATACCACCTCGCAAAATGGTGACCCGATGAAGGAGCAAATTTGTATTGATTTTGTGTATCCTTTTCAATTGTTGGTGTACAATACCAATCGGGATCCGGTACAAAACTTGACTATGACCGATGACAGCACGTTGTTTCAAACGTTGATGAATTTACCTTTAAATCACAGCATCAGCATTTCGTATCCCATTGAAACCACTGATTCCAATGGCAATATAATAAGTATAAACAACGATGATGAACTGTTGATTTCGTTGCGTTCGTGTTCGGAGGAAAGTGTTATCTCGTATGTTTCGGGACAGTTTTGCACGCCATTGAATTGTGTGACGAAAGTCCCGTACCTCCCAGAAAATGCGGACAATGAATATGCAGGAGCTATTTTTTACGCCAATCCTGACAACACCATCACTTTACGTCATTTGGGCAACAACTACTTAGGAACCTGGACGGTGATGATTATCAATCAAAAATCGTACATCAACATCAACTTTGCGGGTATTAATCCCATTGCGACCTATTGGAATAAAAGTTATCACTATTTGGGCATTGTGGGACCGTATAGAAAACTAAGCTATTCGGGAGGATCGCGCTATTTTCTTCAAGTATGTAACGAAATTCTACCGTATCAAGTGGGCGATTTCGGACCTTCAGGTGGAATTATTGCCTATGACAAAGGAAGTTACTCGGATGGATGGCGCTATATGGAAGTGGCGCCCAACGATTTACCCGCCAACGAATGGGGATGTGTCACCTCCAATTTGATGAACGCCCAATTTGACGGTGTGGGTAGCGGGTATCAAAACTCGGTGGCTATTGCCAATTTTCACCAATCGTTGAATCAATATGCAACGAATCCTGCAATTTGCAGTGCGTTGAATAATGGAACGGTTGCTGCATTTTCGGGCTTAACGCATGATTTTGGGGACCAACGCGACTGGTGTTTGCCTTCGCATGATGAATTAAAACTGATTCACGACAATTTACATGTAAACGGTGAGGGCGGATTTACAGCGATTCCTATTGGAGTTCAACCGACACGGGAACGCCTCAGGCAAAATGCATTGATTTTAGTACCGGGGCGACCGTTTTACTTCCTAAAAATACAGCCAATGTTGGCACACGTTTGGTGCGTTATTTTTAATGATAGGGAAAAAATTACCCCACCAATCCCAATGATTTAGTGATTTTCAATACCTGCAGGAAGTGCACGAGGGGGAGAAGCGGCATCCTGCCCCGACGCGAGGAGGGGCAGATACAGCGGATCACCCGGCCCCGATTGCGGCAGACAATGTTCCTTATCATTAGCCAAATTACTGGCTATCGGGGCGTGCCCAAAATATAAAAAAGCGACTTCGGTTTTGTTTTTCTATATTTGAGCACTAAAGGCCTTGGTATGGAGTTTTTTGTATTTGTACTTTTTATTCTTATAATTTATGGTGTGGTCAAATTCCAATCGCTGAAATCGAGCTTGGATGTCATGACGACCCAATTGTTCAAACTAGCGGGTGATCGGGACAGTTTGCAGCAACAAGTAAATGCGCTGCGCGAAGAACTGCAACAATTGAAAAGCCAACCAATCAATGCAACTCCTGTTGAAATTGATCGTCCGATTGAAGCACCGGAACCGTCGCAACCGATGGACGAGGAGCCTGCTGTAGAACCTGTGATTCCTGAAGAAGTATTATCCCTTTCAGAATTAGAAGTAGTAGAGGAGTTCGCGCAAGAAGCAATGCCTGAGACCACTGCCGTTGCTGCCTTTAGCACCCCGAAAGTTACTGAAACCGCAGCTCAACCCACTCCTTATGTTCCGCCCACTCCTCCTGAAGCCTCGGCGTTATATTTATTTTTTAAAAAATGGGAACGCCAATTTGCTGACAATTGGACGGGAATTTTGGGCACCGCAATTATGGTCTTGGGCGTGGGGTATTTGAGTATTTACACGGCCCTCAAGGTAAGTCCGCTTTTCCGAGTGCTCATTATTTGGGCCTATGCCGGACTCTTAATGGGTTCGTATCTCCTATTGAAGAAAAAACCGCTTTGGGAAAAAACGGGGTTATGGTTGCGCAGTGCCGGAGCGAGTTTGTTTTTGTTTGGGTGCTCTGGCGCTTCTCAGATTCCGGCTTTACAATTTATTGAGCAAACGAATTTGGGGTACGGACTTTTGGGGATTGGCATTGGATTGAATTTATGGATTGGGTACCGCATCAAAAGGCAAACTTTTTTATCACTGCATGTGGTACTCAGTATGCTTATCTTGTGTGTCATACCCGAGAAGTTGCTCCTTACCTTTTTACTGGCCGCGGGTACGGCTACGGTGGGTATTTTACTTTCTTACAAAGAGAAATGGGAGTACCATATTCTTTCGGTAATTGGATCGTTTTTGGTTTTTGACGTTTGGTTTAATATGACCAATTCACCTCTAACCCATGTAGAGAATAAAATAGCTATTCTGGGTATTGTGGGGGTTGCGGTGAGTTGTATGTTGATGCAATACCGTAAATTATATGACCACACGGCCTTTGACAAAGCGGGTTTAACGACGCATTTGGTCAATTGGGGCTTGTTTGCTACAGGATTGCTAATGCATGCCACAGGAAGTAAATTTAAAACTATAGTTGTAGCCTTGGGTGCTGCTGTGTGTTTTTGGGCGTCTCGCGTGGCCAAAAAACGAGGGATTACATGGTTGTATCACGTTGATTTTTTGGTTAGTTTTTCACTGCTTTCATTTACCATCATCACCTTAAACGAATGGAACGTCGGCTTGGCCATTTTGTTTTTGGGTCTCACCCTCACGTTTAATTTAGGCTTATTGTTTACCCATTTGGAGCAGCAGGATTTTTTACATCGTATTTTAAAAATAGGATACCATGCGTACATCGGTTTTTCGTTGCTTATTAGTTTGAAGGTCGTAGTGGAAACCGACGATTATGGCATTTGGTTGTATGGACTAATTGCACATTCGCTGTTGGTTTTGGGGCTACATGTATACAGCCTTGGTACAGACAAATGGAAGTCGTTTGATGCGTTTTATGGGTTGCCATCGGTAGCCTTAAACGGTCTTTTTGCGGTGGGACTTCAACTTTTGTTGGTGGCTTTGGTTTATCATCAAACGACACATAATCTTTTTGTTTATGTGCTGTTGGGAGCGGCATTGCTGTGGACTGTATTGCTCCTTTTCAGAACGAGTTTACTGCTCAATTTAGGTCGGATTTTGTTCTTCATACTTGCGGGTATCGAGGTAATTTATCTGACTTTGGAGGGGGCCGAGCATTGGATAGACGGTATATACCTTCTTGCATTAGCTTTGATTGCTGGCCTTCAATGGCGCAAGCCTGAATGGGCAGAAAATCGCTTTTTTGTACGCTTTACCCTTGGTCTTGTTACGACCTTATTCTTGATTGTGGTTAACTTTAAATATGGTGATTATCAACCCTTATTCACTACGTTAGGATTTTTTGGCCTCGCCTTTGGTTTAGTTCGAATTGTACATCATCTTATTCAATCGGAGCCGAATGAGTTGGAATTGGCGAAATTCTTCAAAATACTGTATGGACTGACGTTTCTTTGTCTTTTATATTATGTAAGCAGCGAGGTAAGTTCGTTTTCAGGGCTTGAAATGGTGGGCTGTTTTGGAATTGGTTTGGCGTTGCCGCTTATCAATTTGGGACTTTCGCATCGTTTTGCCATACGTCATCCTGCGACAGATCCATTTTTGGTATCCAAAACGCATGAAGCCTTAGCGTTGTTTTTAATAACCCAAAGTATAGGATTTTGGGTGGTGCCTTCGCCCTACTCCATCATTTATTTTGGAGCGATTCCGGGGGTCTATTTTATACTGTATGAAAAATCGAATTGGTTTGAGCCCCTACGCTTCTTTGCTTTTTTACAGCTGATTTTCAGCTTCAGTTACTGTTGCCCCGAATGGATTGAAGTCATTGGATTGTATGACCCCACTACTACGTTGTATTATGCTATTGGGCTTTTATTTGCGCTAAGCTATGGGGTGCTCCAATTTCGTTCGAAGCAGCCCGGTGGATCGGACCATCTGGTGAAAACGATTTATGTACTCAATTTATTTTTGTTGCTCTTTTGGTATCAATCGATAAAGGAATTGTATTTCGGTTTGGCGTTGATGAGTGTTGCCTTGTGCAATTATTACCTTCGTTTCCAAAAAAAAATTGGCCTTCATCGTTTTGTTCCCGATGGTATTGCCTTGTTAGGACTCATTGTTTCATTGCTTTATGCACATACTTTTGTAACGCAATTCCGTTGGATGGAATGGTTGGTGTATGCGGGCGTTTATGGATTAGCATGGGTTTGGATCGTGGTTATGCAACGCACTTCCCAGCACCCGATGGAAAATGGATGGCGTCAAATTTTGGTGAATATTTGGGTATCGGTACTATTATTTAGTCAGCTAGAACAAAAATGGATGCCATTTTATTGGGCTGTAATGGCGGTTATACAATTGTACTTGGTGCATCGAAAAGTGACTTTCCACACTTCCATTCCACTGATTTACTTCATGTTGGCCAACCTACATTTGGGCATTTTAGGATTTTGGTACTATCAACCAGACTATTTACCCTTTTATTTGGGGCTCATGGGAATCTTAGCCGTTTTTGTGGGTTATGCCTACCGTATATTGGATTCCTTTCCTCTCAAAAATAGCCTTTTGATTTATCCCGTTACGTTGAGTATTGGCTTGTTCTTGTACCTCACATTTGACAAGGGCGCGCTTACTTTTTTCTGGGTTTTGGAAGCATTAGGCTTGTTGGTGTTGAGCATCACTTTAAAAGAAAAATACTTCCGTTATGTATCCTTAGCGGTGGTGGGATTGTGCATAGTACGATTGATGTTTTTTGACCTCTCTAATACCGACTTTTTGATTCGCGCGTTGGTGTTACTTGGAGTTGGAGTCGTGCTATTGGTGATGAACAGCTTATTCAAAAAATACAAGGACCGATTGGATTAATTTAAAAGGCGGTGTTTTTTGAACGGAATTCCTTTTCGAATCAAATACGCATGATAAGCGCTGGGAACATCATGGGTCCATTGCGGAAGAATCCAGATGATGAGATATACATCCAAATGACTTATCACGCCAAAAATAACAGCTAAAGCAAATGGCCAACCCGTATGCGCAAAGCCAATGAGGGAAACAAAAGCACTCAAAAGCGTAATGCCCCAAAGTTTGGATAAAAAGGCATGGGTACAGGTTTCGCGCCCAAATTTGAGAAAACTAAATACGTAGGTTAAGGCTTCCATTCCCAAAACGGTGAGAACGGCCACTCGATTTTGAGCGATTAATTCTGGATTCAACCACCAAGCACAAATACCGATACAAACCCAAAACACCATATCGGTTTGACTGTCCATGCGTCGTAATTTGGCGGTAGCCATACCTGTTTTACGTGCGATGATACCGTCGAGAATATCGCTCAAAAATCCGAGACTCATAAGCACCAACAAAATAGGCCGAACTTGAGTAACGTCCAGCACAACAAGCGTGATGGCGAATGGGCCTAACAACAATCGAAACAGGATAAGAAGTAGGGGAATCTTTTTCATATTATTTGTTTTTTAGATAATTCATTAATTGCAACAACAGGTACTTCATCTGCTTTCGTAAAAGGCTTTCGGGTTCATACCATTCGACTCCTTTTCGATAGATCCAAGACAAAAACCAGAGTGCTTTCTTTTGCATCGTATAGTACCATTGCGTGAAATTCACAGGTCAAAATTAATTGCGATTATTGCTAATACATTTGTGTTTATCCGTATTTTTGAAATAAATATTTGCGATTTTCACAAATGAACAAACAAGATCTATTGCTGCACAGCATTCGGAAAAAAATTGGAGACCGCTCCTTACACGATGTATTATCCGAAATATTGGTCATTAGTTATGATGCGGCACACCGAAGAATTAGCGGAAAAAGTAAATTAACGTTGGAAGAAGCGCTGACATTGAGTCAGTATTTTAGCATTCCGTTGGACCATCTCCACTCGAACTCGGGACTTTTGCACTGTAAAAAATCGGTAAGTGTCACTTCGCAAACAGAGTTAGCCTCGTATATTCAACAAGCGGTATCCGATTTACAGGCGTTTCATCCGCAAGGTACATTTTACTATTCGGCCAAAGACATCCCCTTATTTTATACGCTTGGGGGTAATCTTTTGACCAAATTCAAATGGTATGTTTGGCTGAATTTATTGGCAAAACCAGAGGAGAACAAAGCATTTCATCAATTTTACCTTACTGCATCTATTGCCGAACAAGCGCAGCATTTGCAACAAATTTATGCCAAAGCTACTGTACATGAATTGTGGAATGACTCTACGTTGAATAGCACTCTTTTTCAAATTGATTATTACTACGAATCGGGATTGTTGCAAGCAAATGAGGCTTTGCTTTTGTTAGCCGATTTGTTGCAGTTGGTGCAGGACATTGAACGAAAATTAAATGAAGAATC
>NZ_JBEILJ010000023.1:0-38505 GCF_040379285.1 Flavobacterium sp.
CTTTGATTATGAAAACTGTAAATAAACTTTTTTACATGCTTTTGGGTGTGTTTTTTATTTCGTGTACTGATAAAACAACTGCTATCTCTGAAGTCGATTTCAATACCGATAAATTAATCTATAAATTAGAAATACTTGATAATCTTTCCGATTCATTATATAAAACCGATAACGATAACAAATGTGAAGTTTTAGTATCAAAAAGTATATATATAAATGGTAAATTTTATCAAGATGGAACAAAACAAATGGATAAAGTAATCGATTATTGTAAAACAAACAAACACAAAATTGACGTTAATAATGGCGTTCGGTTAAGAACAACTATAAGTATCAAAACTAATAATGATACCTTTAAAGAAGCTTTTATATGGGAGGATGGGATTTCAATTGTTTATGCTTCAAACAATCAAGAAGAAGATTCTTATGCAATCAGAGAAGGTAAGATTAAATTAGACACTGGATGCGTAAGAGATAAAGATGAAATTAGATACTGCTGTCTAAAAATAATATTTGATGAACCCGGTTCTGAAGGAGGTTTCAAGCAAAACATCTTAAATTTTGCTCGCACAGGAAATACTTGGAAATTGTTAAAAAGAGAAAGAATAAATACCATGATTAAAGACCCTAACAAGGATAAAATCGGTTATTGCTATGACACTATATTTAACAATTGTGAAAGTGTAATTAAAGACAATGAAAATATATTCATAACGAGCGCAATGCTTTTTGAACTTCAAGACCCAAAATGCTTTTAAAATAAACTCATCAATTCATTTATGGAGAATAGAAATATTGTTGTTTCGGCAAAAGTAAATAATCCATCCGCATCAGATAGTGCTTCAGGTACAGGTATTAATGATCTAAAAGAAAGAAAAATGAATTTTGAATATTTAAAACAAATTTTTGACTATGAAAATTGTAAATAGTATCATTATGCTACTTTTCATTACACTAATTTCCTGTAATAAAAAAAGAGACATTGAAAATAAAAAAACAGGCGATAAAAACCAAAACTATACTATAATTAGAAATAACTATAATCCTGATTCTATTTACTATAACATAGACGTTGTTTGGGATGAAAATGGTGTTGAAGAACTATTTTTAATAACAAAAAGCATTACTGTTGCTGACTCATCATTTGGAGGCTTAAATAATAATGAAAATTGGAAAAGAGCTTGGAATTATATGAAAAATAAATATCCTGAAATGGAATGCCCTAATCTCAAGTACAGCATTTATCTATATGAAAATAAAAAATTTATTGAATTTGCAAGTGTAATTTATGATGGGCGAGACATTACATATCCAATTTTAAAGCAAGGCGAGTTTAGTAATATGAATTCAAATGCTTTAACCGGTAAAAATAAAAAAGTAACTGTTTCTAATTTTTTAAGGATTATGGAGGTCAATAATGATAATTTAGATTTAAAAAGCATTAATTTGATATACGAAAATAAAAAATGGACAATTATTTCAAAAGAAATTTTAAATCATAATTATGAGTTAAGTTATTGTATTGACACAACTGATAATGATTTTTCATTAGAAAATATGAATTTACATTACATTTTTGATTATCCCCAAAGTAATTTTAATTGTAAATAATCAACACCATGGACACTCCCACCCAAAACCGCATTGCCCAACTCCATCCGTCGGTACGCGCTGAAGTTACCCTAATCATTCAAGCCTGTGATCAAGCGCTCACCGGGCGGGCCAAAGTACGAATCACGCAAGGATTGCGCACCTTCAAAGAACAAGATGATTTATTTGCGCTCGGGCGAACCCGCGTCAATCCCCAAGGAAAAACCGCCAAAAAACCGCTCGGCAACCGTGTAACCCAAGCCAAAGGCGGACAATCGGTGCACAATTATGGCTTTGCCGTAGATATTTGCCTCATCATCGACGGAAAAACGGCCTCCTGGGATACCGCCAAAGACTGGGACAATGACACCGTTGCCGACTGGTATGAATGCGTGAAAATTTTTGCAAAATTCGGCTGGGAATGGGGCGGCAATTGGAAAAATTTTAAAGATTTCCCCCATTTTGAAAAGAAAGGCTTCAACAACTGGCGCCAAATGATCAAACGCCAACGCGACGCACAAGGTTATGTAGTACTTTAAAAAAACAATTATGACCCGTAAAATCACCCTACTCTCCCTTGATGGCGGAGGAATTCGAGGCATTATCTCCTGTATTATCCTGAAATACATCGAAGAACAACTCCAACAACACGATCAACCAAAAGCCAAACTCGGGGATTATTTTGACCTTATCGCGGGAACCAGTACCGGCGGACTCATAACGGCGTTGCTGCTTTGCCCCGATGAGCACCAAAAGGCCAAGTTCTCGGTGACTGAAGCGCTACAACTTTATACCGAAAAAGGAGCCTCCATTTTTGACGTATCGTTTTGGGACAAACTCCTCAACCCGTTTGGGCTACTCAAAGAAAAAATCGACGATGCGCCTATAGAACAAGAGTTGACGCGTGTGTTTGGTTCACTCGAACTGCGGCACCTTATCAAGCCGTGTCTCATTACCGCCTACGACATCACCGCACGAAAAGCAACCTTTTTTACAAGCCACAACGCCCAAAATCCTATTCGCAACTTTCGCGTAACCGACGTCTGCCGCGCTACCGCTGCGGCGCCCTCTTATTTTGAACCGGCGCAAGTGGTTTCACTCTCGGGCGAACAGTTTACCCTTATCGATGGCGGAGTCTATGCCAACAATCCCGCTTTGTGTGCCTATGCTGAAGCGCGAAAAATTCCCTTCTCCAAAGTGCTCAACCACCCCGATAAACCCGATTACCCCTCGGCCAATGACATGATTGTGGTTTCGGTGGGAACAGGAACGGTGTTGAAATCCTATGCCTTTGACGATTTTAAAAATGCGGGAAAAGTCGAATGGATCACACCGCTTATCGACATCTTGTTGTCATCCAACGTGGAGACGGTCAATTACCAAATGCAAAAAATGTATGAATCCCTCGGGAATGAAAACACACAGCACTATTTCCGATTGATGCCCGAACTCCTGAAAGCGTCCTCCGAAATGGATGATACTTCTCCTGAGAATATCCAAAACCTCATTCAAGACGGACTTACCTTCGTTCGAAAAAATCAAGCTCAACTCGATCGCATTGTGCAAAAACTTCTCGATAACCGCTAAGAAACCTAATCCCTATCCCTACAAAAGGCCGCTCTTTAGGAACGGCCTTTTACATTATTGTGCGGTTGAATTACCATATTTTTACCCGTTTTTCAGGAGCTAAGTACAATTTGTCATTTTCCTTAATATTGAACGCTTGGTAAAACGCATCAACATTGAGCAACGGTACATAAGCCCGGTACATTCCAGGGGAATGTGGATCGGTTTTCACCTGATTCTTAATCGCTTCGTCGCGCATTTTGGAGCGCCAAATCGTAGCCCACGAAATAAAGAAACGCTGTTCGGGTGTAAATCCATCAATCAACCCCGGATTTCCATGGTCTTTCAAATACAATTGTAACCCGTCGTAGGCTGCGTTCACCCCGCCCAAATCGCCAATATTTTCCCCTAAGGTAAATTTACCATCCACAAAAGTTCCCGGTAAGGGTTGCAACGCACTGTATTGATCGGCCAAAGCCGTTCCCAATGCGGTAAACTGTTTTAAATCCTCATCCTTCCACCAATTGATCAAATTCCCGTCGGCATTGTAGCGTGCCCCTGAATCGTCGAATCCGTGCGATATTTCATGCCCAATGACAGCACCAATACCCCCAAAATTCACCGCGGCATCGGCCTTATAATCGTAAAAAGGCGGTTGTAAAATAGCCGCTGGGAACACTATTTCATTATACGACGGATTGTAATACGCATTCACCGTTTGAGGCGTCATCCCCCAACGGGTTTTATCGACGGGCTTGCTTAAATCGTCGATGTTGTTTTGGAAATTCCAGCGGGACACATTCTCCATATTTTCAAAATAGGAACCTCCGTCGGCCAAGGCTTTGATTTCTAGTTTGGAATAATCTTTCCATTGATCGGGGTATCCAATTTTTACCGTCGACTTGCGCAACTTTTGAATGGCACCCACACGGGTTTCAGGAGCCATCCAAGGCAAGTTATTGATGCGGTTTTCAAAAGCACGGAAGACGTATTTGATCATTTTAGCCGCTTTCTCTTTGGCTTCTGCTGGGAATTTTTGCGCTACATACAATTTGCCTAAGGCTTCCCCCACCGTACTGTTGACTACTTGAAGCGCGCGCTCCTCGCGGGGACGTTGTTTTTTGGCTCCTTGCAGGGTTTGACTGTAAAACTCCCAGTTGGCCCGTTCGATATCGGTCGTCAATTGATCGGCGTAACGGTTAAGAAGGGTCCAACGCAAATACGCTTTCCAAGCATTGACTTCATTGGCCTGAAAAAGGGTTTCCAAAGCGGCCATGTATTTGGGCTGCGATACAATCACAGTGTCGATACGCTTGATGCCCGCACCCATGATATAATTGCGCCAATTGACCGATGGTGTGAGGTTTTGCAATTGCAAAATATCCATGGGATTATACGATTTTCTGCGGTCGCGGCGTTCAACACGGTCAAAACGCGGTTGCGCCATGGCTGTTTCCAAAGCCAAAATACGGGCAGCATCGGCTTGCGCTTTGGCCTCTGACAAACCGAGGTATTGCAACATACGGGCAACGTGGGCCACATATTTTTGCCGTTTTTCTTTTGAATCCGCATCTTCCGATACGTAGTAATCTCGGTCGGGCAATCCCAAACTTCCGGGTCCAATACTCAACACATTTTTGTTGCTATTTTTGGCATCCGCACCCACAAACATGCTGTAAAATCCAACGCCGCCAAACGGCAAACGATCGATCATTAATTTATTTAAATCATTGACATTTTTTACCGCATCGATTTGCGCTAAGGTCGCTTTCAAGGGTTGAATTCCGCGTTTGTTGCGCGCCAAAGTATCCATATAGGTTTTGTATACGTTAACGGCTTTCGCTTGATCCGATTTAGGGTCCAACTTCTTGTCGTTGGCCGCTTGTTTAAGAATGGTCAGGGCGTCTTTGTCGGTATTCTGACGCAATTCATCAAAACTTCCCCAACGGGTACGGTCGGCGGGAATCTCGGTTTTGTCAAACCAAGTACCGTTTACATAGCGAAAGAAATCATCGCCGGGTTTGACCGACTTGTCCATCAAGTCCAAATGAAGGCCTGGCTTATTTTGTGCTACCGCTGTATCCAAAACCAAACAAGCGGCTAAGGTAGCAGCAAAAGTGAGTATATTATGGTTTTTCATACCGTGTTTCGTTTATTTTTCCCAACAAAGCTATCAAAATATTGATTGAATAGTTGTTAAATTCAGTATAATCCTCCAAAGAAATCGGTTCAATTCGACAGGGGTTTGTACTTTTGACAAAATTTTTGGCATGGGTACCTTTCTCAAAAAATATCGCTTTTTTATTCTCTTTTTTGTGTTGTTCTCCATCATCACTGTGAGTGCTTTTTATTCGGTGTTAAAACCCAAAAAAAACCTCCCCATTTATACCCCAAGCGATGTTAATCCAGAGTTAGTCGACACGACGGTGCAACATGTGGCATTGGAACACCGCATCGGATCGTTTGCCTTTACCAATCAAAACGGGAAAACGACTACCGATAAAGACTATGAAGGGAAAATTTATGTTGCCGACTTTTTCTTTACCACGTGCCCAACCATTTGTCCCAAAATGACCAATAACATGGTCTGGTTACAGGAAAAAATCAAAAACAACCCTAAAGTAAAATTGATCTCTTTTTCGGTGACACCCGATATCGACAGCGTTCCCGTTTTGAAAGCCTATGCGCAAAAAAAAGGAGTGCTAGACCACAAATGGAACCTGCTAACGGGCGATAAAAAAGCGATTTACTACTTGGCACGCAAATCATTTTTGGCGGTAAAAACAGGCAATCCCAAGGAATTATACGATATGGTACATACCGAAAATTTTGTACTCGTCGATACCCAACAACGCATCCGCGGCTTTTATGACGGCACCAACCTTGACGGACCTACCGAACCGGGGGTAAAAAATGTACAGCAATTGTGGGAAGATATTCAGTTTTTATGCGAACCCCAGGAATGAATGTCAAACAAAACATAATTTTTTAGCGGAAGCCCCATTATCCGTTCGATTTGCGTATTTTTGTATTTTAATTCAATCTAAATAAAGTGAGCGAAACCTTAGCCGATATGAAAATCGGGCAGCAAGCAACCATCGTCGAGTTTAACATCGATACCATTCCCTTGAAATTACTTGAAATGGGTTGCCTTCCGGGCAATCGCGTTGAATTGTTGCAAATCGCTCCTTTGGGAGATCCGCTTTATTTTACCATCAATGATTCGCACGTGGCCATTCGTATCGAGACGGCTCGGCAAATAGAAGTGACATTCTAACGACTTACCATGGCGGAAAAAACGATAAAAGTAGCTTTAATTGGGAATCCCAACACCGGTAAAACATCGGTTTTCAATCAACTTACAGGGTTAAAACAGCAAGTGGGGAACTACCCCGGAATTACCGTAGAAAAGAAAATAGGGTATTGCCGATTGAATGAAACTACCCGCGCTTCGATACTCGATTTGCCCGGTACTTACAGTTTGAATGCGAGTTCAATCGACGAAAATGTGGTGATCGAACTTTTACTGAACCGCAAAGACGAGAATTTTCCCGATGTCGTGGTCGTGGTTTCTGAAGTTGAAAACCTTAAGCGAAATCTACTCCTTTTTACCCAAATCAAAGACCTAGAAATTCCTACCATTTTGGTCATCAACATGAGCGACCGAATGAAATTGAAAGGCATCGAATTGGACATTCCGTATTTGGAAAACCAATTGAAAACCAAAATCGCATTGACGAGTTCCCGAAAAAATATTGGAATCGAAGCCATCAAACAACGCATTCTCGAATATCAATCCTTACCCACCGAACCGTGTTTGAATGCCTCCTCCATTGACCCCGAATACTTCGATAAATTGCGCAAAGCCTTCCCCAATCAATTGGTGTACAAACTGTGGTTGGTGATTACCCAGGACGTTAATTTCTTGAATTTGGAGCGGAACGAAATGAAAAGCTCTTTCACCAAATCGCATACTGAACTCCGACGATTGCAGCAAAAAGAAACCATCAAACGGTATCAGTTCATCAATGATACATTAAAAGTAGGACAAACCATCGACCGTTCCAAAGCGGGCAACATCAGCGCACGCCTCGATCGCATACTTACCCACAAAATCTTTGGCTACCTCATTTTCTTTGTGATTCTCTTTGGCATCTTCCAATCGATTTTCGACTGGTCAAGTGTCCCCATGAATTTTATCGACGAAAAGTTTGCTCAACTCGCTACCTACACTGCTACCCATTTGCCACCCGGCGAATTCACCAATTTAATTACCGAAGGAATTATCCCGGGTATCGGTGGAATTCTCATTTTTATTCCGCAAATCGCCTTTTTATTCTTCTTTATTTCTGTCTTGGAAGAAAGTGGTTATATGAGTCGCGTGGTGTTTTTGATGGACAAAATCATGCGGCGCTTCGGCCTCTCTGGGAAAAGTGTAGTGCCGTTAATTTCAGGGACCGCTTGTGCCATACCCGCTATCATGGGAGCGCGCAATATTGAAAATTGGAAAGAACGCTTAATTACCATCTTGGTCACGCCATTTATCACTTGTTCCGCCCGATTGCCCGTATATGCCATTCTGATTGCCCTCATTATTCCCGAGAAACATGTTTTGGGATTCATCAGCCTTCAAGGACTTACACTGATGGTCTTGTACCTGTTGGGCTTCGGTATCGCGCTGTTGTGTGCCTTTATTTTGCATAAGGTTTTGGACCTGAAAACGAAGTCCTATTTTGTGGTGGAAATGCCCGGATACAAAATTCCCATGGCCAAAAACGTGGGCATCAATGTAGTCGAAAAAACTAAGTCATTCGTCTTTGGGGCAGGAAAAATTATTTTAGCATTATCGGTCATCCTCTGGTTCCTTGGCTCACACGGACCCGGTGACGAATTTAAAAATGCCGAAAAAATCATTGAACAAAAAGTCTATAATTCCTCCGTGCCAATCAATCCCTCCGTGATTCCCAATTGGACCGCCGAATACAAATTGGAACACTCCTACATGGGTATCGCAGGGAAAATGATCGAACCCGTGATTGAACCGCTGGGCTACGACTGGAAAATTGGCATTGCCGTAGTCAGCTCATTTGCCGCACGGGAAGTCTTTGTGGGCACCTTAGCCACCATCTACAAAGTGGGCGATCAAAGCGAAGAAGAAACCACCATCAAAGAACAAATGCGCCACGAAATTCACGAAGACGGCAGTCCGGTGTTTAATTTGGCAAGCGGCATCTCCCTCTTACTATTTTATGCCTTCGCTATGCAGTGTATCAGTACGCTCGCCATCGTAAAAAAAGAAACCAATTCGTGGAAATGGCCCATGATTCAATTGGTTTTTATGAGCGGTATCGCCTACGTTTCGGCCTTGGTTGCCTATCAGTTTTTAAAGTAATTCGCTATGGGTATACAAGAAATTTTTGTCTACTTGGCCTTGGGCATCGCACTCGCTTATCTCTTTGAGCGCTTTAAAAAACGACCCAAGAAAAAAGATAAAGACTGCGGCGATGGAAATTGTGGCTGTTAATTTTTAGGGCAATCCCCCGAGTTAGCGCCTTTCGTAACCAACCCATTCCTGCACCTCGGGGTCGGGTCTTCCGTTGCAATACCGCCGCTTTGTTCCGCCGCGGACGGGATTTCCACTCCACCCCCTATTGCAATAGCTGCCTCGAAATCAGCTTGTTATTCGCCAGAAAAAACACATTGTAAAATACCGCTTTTTCCACTGACTTTAAACAAGAATTAAATTTAATATTATTCTTATTTAAACTTTGTCTAAATAAGAATAAGGATGTATCTTTGCCGGAAATTTTCAAAAACATGCGTATTATTGCCCCCATACTGACTGGACTTTTAATTACCGCAGCGGCATCACAGGCCCAAGAAGTGAAAAAAGATACAGCTACAGTTACCCTCGATCAAGTAATCATTTTCATCAAAGAACAAACCCCCGATCGTATGCCTGCTGTACAGCAACAAACCATCTACTCGGGTAAAAAAAATGATGTTTTACGTCTCAACGAAATCAATGCCAACCGCACCACCAATAATGCCCGTGAACTCTTTTCGCGTATGGCAGGTGTTTCGGTTTGGGAAAACGACGGCTCCGGAATTCAAGTCAACGTGGCCGTCCGTGGATTAAGTCCCAACCGCAGCTGGGAACTCAACACGCGTCAAAACGGCTACGACATTTCCTCCGACGTTTTCGGATACCCTGAAGCCTATTACAATCCCCCGATGGAAGCGGTTGAACGTATCGAATTCATCCGTGGTGGGGCTTCGTTGCAATTTGGACCCCAATTTGGAGGAATGCTCAACTATGTATTGAAAAAAGCACCTGAGAAAAAATTTAGTTACGAAACCCAAAATACAGTAGGAAGTTTTGGCTTAGTAAGCAGCTTCAATGCGATTGGGGGAAAACACGGAAAATTCACGTATTACGCCTACCACCATGCCCGTAGAGCCGATGGATGGCGCGACAATACAGGATATCAAATTCGCAATTCCTTTGTCAACTTGGGCTACGAATTTGCACCGCATTGGAAAGCACAAGTAGAATTCACCACCATGGACTATGAATTGCAACAACCCGGAGGATTAACCGATGCGCAATTTGCAGCCGATCACCGTCAATCGTTACGCGATCGCAACTGGATGGGTACGCCTTGGAACTTGGCTACGATTACCATTACAGGACGCTGGAGTCCTAAAATTACTACGGATTTTAAATTATTCGGACTCTATGGCGAGCGCAATAGTGTGGGATTCACTGCGGCACCCAACGTAGTAGATGCCATAAACCCCACCACATTAGCCTATGCCAACCGTCAAGTAGACCGTGATCGTTATGTTAACTTCGGCTTGGAAAACCGTTCACTTTGGAACTATGCTCTGGGGAAAACACAACATCATTTGGCTTTTGGTTTCCGTTTGTATCAAGCCGATACTAACCGCAGACAGCGTGGTACAGGAACTAATGATAGCGATTTTGACCTCACCGTTAGCGATCGTTACCCGAGAAACTTAGACTTTACCACGCGCAACATCGCACTTTTTGCCGAAAACATGTTCCAAATCACCCCGGCTTGGACCGTAACCCCAGGCGCGCGTTTGGAAATCATTGAATCGGTAGGTTCAGGATTGTTCAACCGTGTGAGCGGTAACGATGTGTTGATGCCCAATCAAGAGTTAAACCGCACCCAACTCTTGTTAGGTTTAGGTACCGAATACCATATCGGAACGACAAATGTGTACGCAAATATTTCCCAAGCGTATCGCCCGGTTTTGTTCTCCGATCAAACACCTCCAGCGACGACCGATGTTATCGATCCTAACTTACAAGATGCCAACGGATACACCCTCGATTTGGGATACCGCGGTACGTATAAAAACTGGATTAATTTTGATGTTTCCTACTTTTACATGGTGTACAACAACCGCATTGGTTCGTTAAACCGCTTTATCAACGACGACCCAACGCAGGCTGCTTTTGCCTTCCGAACCAACTTGGGTAAAAGCATCCACAAAGGAGCCGAACTGTACGGAGACATTAGTTGGTTTGATGTATTTGGAGCCCCAAAAACATGGGGGAAATTGAAAACCTTTGCCAGCAGTGCCTTCATCAGTGCCCGTTACGATGATTTTGCGGTAACGAGTGTAAGCGGTGCAGCTCCTAATGTAACCATTACAACCACCAATTTGGCTGGAAAACGCGTTGAAAACGCCCCCGAATTCATTCACAACTTTGGTATTAGTTGGGAATACAAAAAAATCTCCATCAGTGCACAACAACGTCAAAACGGCGCAGTATATAGCGATGCACAAAATACCGTGACACCCACAGCCAACGGGGTAAACGGCCGTATCGGTGGGTACAAAGTAATCGACTTAGGAATGGAATACCGATTCCGCAATTACAACCTTCGTGGAGGAATCAACAACCTTACGAACGAGAAATACGCGACACGACGCGCGGGAGGCTATCCTGGACCAGGGTTGTTACCGGGAGAGGGACAAAGTTTTTACGTTTCGATTGGGGCTAAATTTTAATCCCAACTATGCATAAAAAAGGCAGCTTCATCGCTGCCTTTTTTATTATCCCAAAGCGACATCGAGCATCATCATGACGATAAAGCCACCGATGAAACCCAAGGTGGCGATATCCGTATTTTTATCTTGTTGCGTTTCGGGAATCACCTCTTCAACCACAACAAATATCATTGCCCCTGCTGCAAATGCTAAGGCGTACGGCAACAAAGGGGTAAAAAAAGTTACCGCCACCGCACCCAAAACCCCCGCTATGGGTTCGACCAACGCCGACGATTGTCCGTACATAAAACTCTTCCATCGGCTCATTCCCATTCGACGAAGCGGCATTGACACAGCAATACCCTCAGGGAAATTTTGAATTCCAATTCCTATCGCCAAAGTCACCGCTCCAGCAATCGAGGCTTCAGGAATACCTGCTGCAACGCCTCCAAAAAGAACACCCACCGCCAACCCTTCTGGGATGTTGTGCAAAGTGATCGCCAAGACCAACAAAGTCGTACGTTGCCAGGGCGATTTCATGCCTTCGGTTTCTTGGAAATTAAGATGCAAATGCGGTAGAATTTTGTCTAATCCGAAAATGAAAAAGGCTCCAAGTAAAAACCCAAGTGCGGCGGGAATTACTTTAACAAACCCGTCGCCTTCACTCATTTCGATGGCCGGTGCTAACAAACTCCAAAAACTGGCAGCCACCATAACACCGCCTGTAAAACCGAGCATTCCATCGAGAACAACCCGGTTCATCGTTTTAAAGAAAAATACAAAAGAAGCGCCCAAAGCGGTCAAACCCCAGGTAAATAAAGTCGCCAGTAAAGCGGCCACTACGGGGTCAATTTGTTCAAAAAAATGGAGTACTGAATCAAGCATGTTTTAAGACATAAAGGTTATCTGCTATTTTTTGTGAAAGCACTAATTCTTGTTCGTTGATACGAATACGTATCGAATGATCAAATGGTTCGATTTCCAGCAATTCAATGGGAGCGCCCAAGGCTATTTTTTGTTTATCCAAATATTGAAGAAATCCCGGAGACGAATCTTTTACTCCAATAAAGCGATAGGTATGATTGCGTTGGGCTTCCGAAAGGAGAATCCGTTCCTCTTTGACCATTTCGCCTTTGGCATTCGGAATAGGATCACCGTGCGGATCAAAGGAAGGGTAGCCCAAAAACTCATCGAGGCGTCCGATCAATGCTTCCGATTGAATGTGTTCCAACTCTTCGGCAATATCATGTACCTCATCCCAGGCAAAGCCCAATTTTTCGACCAAAAAAACCTCCCACAAGCGGTGTTTGCGCACCACCATCTTAGCTTTTAGCAACCCCGATTCGGTCAACGTAACGCCTTGGTATTTTTGGTAGGAAACCCAATTTTTATCGGCCAATTTTTTAAGCATATCCGTTACAGAAGATGCTTTGGTATCCAAAGTTCCCGCGATAGCATTGGTGGTTACCCCTTTGGGAGACACTTGTGATAAATGGTATATGACTTTAATGTAGTTCTCTTCAGAAATGGTCATAAATGAATAATTTGATTCAAAAATAAATTATTCTTTTTGACAAAAAAAATTTTTAGACAAAACTAAATCGACTGGCATTGAGGACAAACTCCTGTCAATGTAAAATTCATGTCGTGCACAGTGTAGGCATTTGGGAGTTCAAATTCAGGTATAGGTAGTGATAAACACTCGGTTTTATGGCAACGGGTGCAATTAAAATGCACATGATTGTGGTCGTGATGTGCCTCATGACGACAAAAAGCATACTTGACCACACCCTCGGCTGTCACCGTTTTGTGAATAATATCCGATGCCAAAAGCCGATCTAAAACACGGTAAACGGTAACGCGATCGCATATTTGTTGTGTACTTTCCAAAATTTCGGCATGCGATAAGGCTTGATGTGAATCGGAAAGCACCTTCAAAATAGCCGATTTGGCTGGAGTATTACGGGACTTTTTCATATTAATTGCAACATTGTTGCGTTAATTGATTTATTCTTTATATTTGCAACACTATTGCATTAACAAATTTACAAAAATGAAATGGAAATCCCTTACTTCTACGGATGCATTGGGTGTCTTCTCGGCGGGAATGTGTATGATTCACTGTTTAGTGTTTCCCTTATTCACCTTACTTCCCCTTGAGAAAACGCACAATTTCTGGGTAGATGCAATGTTGGGTGGCCTAAGTATTGGGCTCGCCATCAAGGCTATGAAAAAAACGACTTTGGTCAGTGTACGGCTGTTGTTTTTGGTATCAATACTCATGTTGCTTTTTGGACTAATTATCGAAAGGATTACGCTACATCACGCTCAAGGATTGCTTTGGGGTGGCGGCGGACTTATTATTGCCCATTGTATTCATTTTAAAACGCACAAACACGAATGAAAAAGTTACCCGTAACCGTATTATCAGGGTTTTTAGGCGCAGGAAAAACCACCTTATTAAATCATATTTTACACCAAAAAGAAGGGCTAAAAGTTGCCGTTATTGTCAATGACATGAGCGAAATCAACATTGATGCACAGCTTGTTTCGCGGGAAATGACATTATCTCGAACAGAAGAGAAATTGGTCGAAATGAGCAACGGCTGTATTTGTTGTACGTTACGTGAAGATTTAATGGTTGAAGTTGAAAAATTAGCCCGAGAAAATCGTTTTGATTACTTGCTAATTGAAAGTACAGGAATAAGCGAACCCATTCCTGTAGCACAAACTTTCTCGTTTATTAGCGAAGACCAAACCGTTGACTTATCGCGATTTAGCTATATCGACACCATGGTTACTGTAGTCGATGGCTTTCAATTTTTAAAAGACTTTGGCAGTGCAGACACCTTGGTGGAACGAAAAGTTTCCTCTATCGAAAATGACGACCGAAGTTTGGTCAATTTGTTGGTGGACCAAATCGAATTTGCCAATGTTATTTTAATTAATAAAACCGATTTAATTACTGCCGATCACTACCAAAAATTAGAAGCCATTCTCCATCAATTGAATCCAGAAGCGTTGATTTATCCCACCGAAATGGGAAAAATTGCCCCTGAAAAAATCATAAATACCCGACTTTTTGATTACGAAAAAGCGGAAACCTCAGCGGGCTGGATTCGCGAATTAGAAGGGTTGCATACACCTGAGTCTGAAACCTATGGTATTCGCTCTTGGGTTTTCCGTGACCCAAGACCTTTTCACCCGGAACGATTTTGGACGTGGATGCAAGAGTTTCCGCAAACCGTTCTGCGAAGCAAAGGGTTGTATTGGTTGGCTTCACGTCCAGACCAAGCTTTAAACTGGTCTCAAGCGGGCGGATCGATAAAATCAGAGGGCGCTGGCGTATGGTGGGCAAGCATGCCGTTCCAAGAACGCTTAAACTTTGAAAACTTTGTCTTGAACCAAGAACTCATCGAAGAACGATGGACACCTCAATTTGGAGATCGTTTGAATGAATTGGTATTTATTGGCATACAAATGGACGAACAACAACTGCGCGCCGAACTAGAGCAATGTTTGTGTACTTCAGAAGAAATAAAGCAGATGGTCCAAGGAGATTTTCTTGTAAAAGACCCTTTTCCAATCCCTAAACAATACAATCCAAACTTAGAAACAACCGGTGTTTTCTATGATTAACGTTTTGCTTTTTTGGTTATAATGGTAAAAACCGGCAGTGATTATTTTCTGACCGGTTTTTATTTAATAAAAATATTTTTTAGTTTTGTCTAAATATTTTTTTATGAAATACAAAATTGCGGTTTTTATCGTATTTCTTGGGCTGACTTTACACAGTCAAACCCCTCAGGATAGCCTTTCCAAAGGAACGACACAATTGGATGAAATTGTAGTCTCTGGAACCTTAAAACCTGTGAAACGGCTCGAAAATGCGGTGCCTGTAGAAATCATTACATCGACTTTTTTGAAACAAAATCCAACCTCCAATTTAGTAGACGCCTTGCAAAACGCCAACGGATTACGTCCGCAAAACAATTGCAATGTTTGCAACACCTTTGACATTCGCATCAATGGAATGGAAGGCGCCTACACCATGGTTACCATTGACGGAATGCCCATCGTGAGTGCACTAGGAACTGTATACGGACTCTCAGGAATTCCCACCTCCATGATTGAACGTATCGAAGTAGTTAAAGGGCCCGCTTCTTCTTTGTATGGCAGTGAGGCCGTAGCGGGTTTGCTCAACATTATCACCAAAAAACCGGAAAACCATAAACGTTTTACGGGAAATTTTTTTACCACTTCTTGGTGGGAACATAATGTCGATTTGGGCTACCGCTTGGGGTCAAAAAAATCGGGCAACGGACTGCTCGGCGTGAATTACGTGCATGCTCAAAATCGAGTTGATGAAAACCGTGATAATTTTACCGATGTGGCACTCCAAGACCGGATTGCTCTTTTTGGGAAATGGAACTTTAAGCGGAAAAGCGGAAAAGCTTTTCAATGGGTTTCGCGTTATTTGTATGAAGATAGATGGGGTGGTCAAATGCAATGGAACTCTTCCTTTCGCGGAGGTGACCAAGTCTATGGCGAAAGCATTTACACCTCACGGTATGAATTCCTCGGTTTGTATGAACTGCCCACCACAGAAAAAATCAAACTGCAATACTCGTGGATCGGCCACAACCAAAATTCGGTATACGGAAATTCGGTATACATCGCGCAACAAAACATTGGATTTGTTCAAGCCCTTTGGGACAAACAAATAGGAAACCACTCCCTCTTAACCGGATCGGCCTACCGTTATCAATTCTACAACGACAACACGCCTGCCACCGCACAATCCAATCACATGCATATTGGAAGTTTTTTCGTGCAAGATGATTGGACATGGAGTGCCAAAACAGGAGCACTTCTCGGTATGCGTTATGATTACAATTCGGCACACGGTTCCATCCTTACGCCACGTATCGCATTCAAATGGAAGCCCGCTTCAAACGCCGTGATGCGATTTAATTTGGGTACCGGATTTCGTGTAGTGAATCTTTATACCGAAGACCATCAAGCCTTGTCGGGAGCTCGTGACGTAATTTTGGCCGAATCTTTACGGCCTGAAACTTCATACAATGCCAACTGGAACTACCTTCACAAATGGTCGACAACCCAGGCCGGAACCTTTGTGATCGAGGCTTCTACGTGGCTAACCTATTTCACCAACCGCATTTTACCCGATTATGACACCAACCCCAATGCTATTATTTATAAAAATTTGGACGGCGACATGCGAATGTGGGGCAGTGGATTGCAAGGCGATTGGATCAGTCCGTTTGGAATTACAGCCTCGCTTGGATTTAACCTCTATCGCCCAACGGTTCGGCAAGAAGGACGTGAATTTCAACCGTTATTTGCCGAACGTTATGGGGCCAATTGGTCGATTGCCTTTACCCCGAGAAACAGCAAGTGGACCCTCGATTACACTGGAAACCTCACTGGACCGATGCGCTTGCCGTTATTAGGACCCTTAGACCCGCGTCGGGAATACTCCTTGCCGTTCAGTATCCAAAACATTCAATTGACGTACAAAGGTGGGCATCATTTTGAAATCTATGGCGGGGTAAAAAACCTACTCAACTGGACGCCTAATCGCGGAAATCCATTTTTGATTGCACGTGCCAACGATCCATTTGACCAAAACGTGCAATTTGATAGTAATGGTATGGCTTTGCCCACGCCCGACAACCCGTTTGGTCTAACCTTTGACCCTACGTATGCCTACGGCCCTAATCAAGGGATTCGCGGTTTTATTGGGATTCGCTTTCATTGGGATTAACAAATGTTTGGGCAAAAGGGCAACGGTTTTTGTTACCTTTGAATCGTGCAACATTACCATTACATCTTCACCGGAACCGGACTCGCGGCCTTATTGACCGTACGAGAAATGGTGCAGCATCCTTTTTACCAAGACAAAAAAATACTCTTACTCGATGCAGACGCCAAAAAAACCAACGATCGCACTTGGTGTTTTTGGGATGAAAAAAAGCAATTTGAAAACATTCAACACAAAGCGTGGGAGGCAGCCGTATTTGCCGATACAGGTTTTGAACGCCGTTTTGGGATGGCGACCTACACCTACCGCATGATCCGCGGATTGGATTTTTATCAATCGATTTTCCAAGAGCTTGAAAACCATCCGAATATCACGATAGTCCAAGAAAAAGTAGTTGATTTTCAAGAAATGGGAAATCATTGCTTGGTTAAAACCGAAAACCAAAGCTTTACCAGCAATTACATTTTCAACTCCATTTTCAATCCCAAACCGTTGATGGCGCAAAAAAAGTTTCCCTTGGTACACCAACATTTTGTAGGTTGGTTTGTGCAAACGGAAACTCCTATTTTTACCCCTGATTGTGCTACTTTTATGGATTTTTCGGTGCCTCAAAAGAGCAACACCCGGTTCATGTACGTACTTCCCACCAGTGAAAAAGAGGCTTTATTGGAGTATACGCTATTTTCGGCCAACCTATTGCAACGCGAGGAATACGAATGGGAAATCAAAGCCTATTTAGAGCGTCTCGGTGTAACGGCCTATACTATAACCGAAACCGAACAAGGAAATATCCCGATGACGTGTTATCCCTTTTGGAAACACAATTCGGAACGCATCTTACACATCGGTTCGGCGGGCGGTTGGACCAAAGCGAGTACAGGCTATACCTTTAAAAATGCCCTCAAAAAATCCAAAGCTTTGGTTGATTTTTTACCCCAAAATAATGACCTACGGAAATTTCAAACCATTAATCGTTTTTGGTTCTACGATTTACTCCTGATTGATATATTATTTCACCAAAATGAAGTCGGAAGTTCGATCTTCGCAAGTATGTTTCGCCAAGGAAAAGTGGCTACCATCTTTAAATTTTTGGATGAAGAAACGACGTTTTTAGAAGATTTGAATATTATTTTACGTTGCCCTAAGATGTTGTTCATTAAGGCTTTATTTCGAAGAATCTTCTAAAAACAACTTCCAACGAATGTTAAATTATTAAAAAGGCGCTTTTTTTCCAAAATCTGTCTCTACCTTTGTCTCACAAAATTATCGCATGAAAACTTTATTTACATCATTACATCATCATACACATTCTGGCCCTCAGGCGAGCTGATGTTGTATGTTGTAAAAACAAAAATATGTCTAACCGTCTGAGTATATCAGGCGGTTTTTTTATTTCCCTTCCTCCCGGTATACTCAGTCATTTTTTAATCAAAATGAAAAGTATCAAAATTGCACTTCAAAAATCAGGACGCCTCAGTGAGAAGTCCATTCAATTACTCGAATCTTGCGGGATTCAACTCAGTAACGGAGAACGTAAATTAAAAGCGGTAGCTTCCAATTATCCCATCGAAATCCTCTTCTTGCGCGATGATGATATTCCGCAATATGTAGAACAAGGCGTTGCCGATTTGGGAATTTTAGGGGAAAATGAAGTCTGGGAACAAAATAAAAATATCACCATTCTCAAGCCACTAGGTTTTGCCAAATGCCGTATGGCGCTTGCCATTCCTAAAGAAGAAAACTACACGGACTTATCCTATTTCGCTTCCAAAAAAATTGCAACCACTTACCCCGGTGTGCTAAGTCGTTTTTTTGCTGAAAAAAATATTCCAATAATTCTCGAACCCATTAGTGGAAGCGTCGAAATTGCTCCCGGAATTGGTCTAGCAGATGCCGTTTTTGATATTGTAAGCACGGGAAGTACTTTGTTGATGAACGGGTTGAAAGAAGTCGCTACCGTTTGCTCCAGCCAAGCTGTACTCATTGCCAATTCCAATTTGTGCGCAGAACAACAGGAATTAGTTGACAATTTACTCTTTAGAATCGACGCCTGCCAACAAGCCAAAGCGAACAAGTACATTCTTTTAAATGCGCCCAACGAACAGCTCGAAACCATCATTCAACTTTTACCCGGGATCAAATCGCCAACCGTAATGCCACTTGCGTTATCGGGTTGGAGTAGCATTCATGCCGTACTTTCTGAAAAAGAATCATGGAGCATTATTGAACAATTAAAAAAGGCCGGAGCTGAGGGAATTCTAGTAATTCCGATGGATCAAATGGTCGCTTAAAACTTACAACTATGAAATATTTACTTTTTCCAAATATCGACGAGCAACAAAAAATCACCGCGCGTCAGGTTCCAACGGGTTTGAATCTGGAAGAATCCGTTCGTACCATTTTTAATGATGTTCAAAAAAAAGGCGACCAAGCCATTATAAAATATACCCAACTTTTTGATGGTTTTCAGGGAGAAAATCTTCGTGTTTCTGCTGAAGAAATCCAAAAAGCAGCTTCGCAAATCGCCCCTGAACTAAAACAAGCCATTGATCGTGCGGCCAATCAAATTCGCCGTTTTCATGAGAGTCAGCAGGAACCCATCCAACGCATCACCACCTCGCCCGGAGTTACGTGCTGGAGAGAAAGTCGCCCGATAGAAACCGTGGGTTTGTACATTCCGGGTGGAACCGCGCCCCTGTTTTCTACCGTATTGATGTTGGGAGTTCCGGCTCAAATTGCGGGTTGCCCCAATCGCATTCTCTGTACGCCCCCAAATGCACAAGGGGAGATTAATCCTGCCATTAGGTATGCTGCCCAAGTCGCTGGTATTAAGGAATTGTACAAAGTGGGTGGCATTCAAGCCATTGCAGGGTTGACTTTTGGCACCCAAACACTCCCTAAAGTGGATAAAATTTTCGGTCCTGGAAACAAATATGTAACGGCCGCCAAAGCCTATGCACAGCAACTTCAAGTGGCCATTGATTTACCTGCCGGACCCAGCGAGGTATTGATTATCGCTGATGCAAATAGTAATCCCGAATTTGTCGCAGCCGATTTATTGGCGCAAGCCGAACACGATGCGGACAGTCAAGTCATCGTGCTGAGCAATGCCCCTGAACAACTCCAGTTCATCCTAGCGGCAGTTGAGCGTCAGTTGGACGAATTACCACGAAAAAAAATCGTGCAACAAGCCTTGCAAAACAGTTATGCTATCGCACTTCATAGTTTGGACGATTGTTTTGCCTTCAGCAATGCTTATGCGCCCGAACACTTGATTGTAGCCTTGGAAAATGCCTCAGATTGGTCGTCAAAAATCACCGCTGCGGGATCGGTATTTTTAGGAACCTACAGTTGTGAAACCGCAGGTGATTACGCCAGCGGCACCAATCACACTTTGCCAACCAGCGGCTATGCCAAAGCCTACAGTGGTGTGTCCTTGGATAGTTTTATCAAAAAAATAACCTTTCAAGAAATCACAGAAGAAGGGCTACAAGATTTGGGTCCTACCCTCGAAATACTAGCCGAAGCAGAAGGACTTTTCGCCCACAAAAATGCCGTTTCACTCCGAATTAAAAAGAACAACCCATGAATCCATTAGCCCTTATTCGTCCCAATATCGCCCAACTCATCCCGTATTCCAGTGCACGTGAAGAATATACGGGAACCACAGGAATTTTCTTGGATGCCAATGAATTTCCAGTAGGAAAGTACAACCGTTATCCCGACCCTGAGGCAAAAGCAGTGCAATCAATTCTTGCCGCGCAAATTGGTTGTGCTGCAAATCAACTGATTCTTGGGAACGGCAGCGATGAAATTATTGATTTGGTACAACGCGCTTTTGGAATCCCTGGAACCGATAGCATTATCGTTTGTCCGCCCACTTACGGCATGTACGAGGTGTACGCCAACATCAATAATCTGGAATGTATTCGCATTCCGTTGACCGGGGAATTTCAATTGGATATACCCAAAATTTTAGCCCAAAAAGCGAAAATTTTGTATTTGTGTTCGCCCAACAATCCAACAGGAAATGAATTGGAAAACATCAAAATCCTTCTTCAAAATTTTCAAGGAATTGTGTTTTTGGACGAAGCTTATATTGATTTTAGTCCCAGCAACTCCAAAATTGAACTGCTCCAAAACTACCCCAACCTCATCATCGCCCAAACCTTAAGCAAAGCCAAAGGTCTTGCGGGTTTACGAATGGGAATGGGTATCGCGCATCCTGAAATTATCGCGGTTTTAAAAAAAATCAAACCCCCATACAATATAAGTCAAGCCAACCAAGAACTCGCACTTCAAGCCCTTCAAAATTGGGATGCAACATCTCTTGAAACCCTAGTTAAAGAACGTGAAAAGTTGGTAGAAGGCTTAAAAAACAATCCATCGGTTCGTCGCATTTTTCCTTCGGTGACCAATTTTATTTTGGTAGAAATGACCGAAGCCGACCGAATCTATGCTTTTTTAACCCGCCGAAACCTTATCGTTCGCAACCGAAGCAAGGACGTTCCAAACACCCTGCGAATTACCGTGGGAACCCCACAAGAAAATGAATTACTACTCAAAACATTAGCCGAATTCCAATGAAAAAAATACTCTTTATCGACCGTGATGGAACCTTAATTCAAGAACCTCCCCTCGATTTCCAAGTGGATGCTTTGGAAAAACTGGAGTTTCTTCCGGGTGTTTTCACCTACTTAGAAAAAATTGTTCGCGAAATGGATTTTGAATTGGTTTTGGTGACCAATCAAGACGGTTTAGGAACCGCTTCCTTTCCCGAAGAAACCTTTTGGCCTGCCCAAAACAAAATGCTACAAGCTTTTGAAAATGAAGGCATCCGCTTTCGCGAAATTTGCATCGACCGCTCCTCTCCTGAAGACAATGCTCCCACCCGAAAACCCGGGATTGGAATGCTCAAATCCTACCTCGATGGGCCATTTGACCTTTTGAATTCATGGGTGATTGGCGATCGATTGACCGATGTCCATTTGGCACAAAACCTCGGCTGTCAGTCCATTTTGCTTCAAACGAAACCCAATGAAGCGGCCACGTTCACGGCGCCGAATTGGGAAACGCTGTATACCTTCTTGTCCCAACAAAAAAGAAGTACGATTGTAAAACGAACCACCAAAGAAACCCAAATTGAAGTGGAACTCACCTTGGAAGGTTCGGGAAAAGCGGAAATTCAGACGGGCTTGCGATTTTTTGACCACATGCTCGAACAAATTGCGCGCCACGGCGGACTCGATTTGCGGATTTCGGTACAGGGTGATTTGGACGTCGATGAACACCACACCATTGAAGATGTTGGTATTGTACTAGGAACTGCAATCGATAAGGCTTTGGGGACCAAACGCGGCATTGAACGCTATGGTTTTATGCTTCCCATGGACGATTGCATTGCGGTTACTGCAATTGATTTTGGGGGAAGAAGTGCTTTGAATTGGAATGCAAAATTCAAACGGGAAACCATAGGCGATATGCCCTCCGAGATGTTTGACCACTTTTTCAAATCCTTTTGTGATGGAGCCCGTTGCAATCTTTATGTGAAAGCCAAAGGCAAAAATGAACACCACAAGATTGAATCCATTTTTAAATCGTTTGCCCGATCGCTAAAAAGTGCGGTACAAAAAAACGCACAAAATCAATTACCAAGTACCAAAGGACTCCTATGATTACCATACTCGACTACCAAGCAGGCAATTTGCATTCGTTGCAAAACGCGATTGAACGATTGGGCTATACGGTACAATGTACGGCCGACCCCGAGCTGTTACGCCAAGCGGAAAAAGTGATTATTCCGGGCGTGGGACATGCCGCTCCCGCGATGGCATTTCTCAAAGAAAACGGATTGGACACGGTAATATGCGAACTTACATGTCCCGTGTTGGGCATTTGTTTGGGGATGCAACTATTAACGGAATTCACCGAAGAAGGTCAGGTAAGCGGTTTAAGTGTTTTTGAAGTGAGCGTAAAAAAGCTTAGAGGACATTTGAAAATTCCGCATATGGGTTGGAATAGTGTACAGTATAAACCCTCAAAGCTGTTTGAAGGAATTCCCCAAGAAGCCGATTTCTACTTTGTACACAGCTATGCCGCTACTTTGGGAGAAAGCTCGTTGGCGACTTGTGAATACGGTGCATCGTTTAGTGTGGCTTTGGCCAAAAACAACTTTTATGGGGTACAATTTCACCCCGAAAAATCAGGAAAATGGGGGCAACAGCTCCTTCAAAACTTTTTAGCATTATGAAAATTATACCCGCTATTGATCTACAAGGAGGTTGCTGTGTGCGGTTAGCACAAGGGGATTATCACCAAAAAAAGGTCTATGCTTCCGACCCTCTAGAACAAGCACTCATTTTTGAACGTAGTGGCGCTACCCATTTGCATCTTGTCGATTTGGATGGTGCCAAGTCGCAATCGGTGGTGCATCTTGATGTTTTGGAAAAAATTGCGAAACACACACAGCTTATCCTTGACTTTGGCGGAGGTATTAAAACCGAAACCGATTTGAAAAAAGTGTTGGATGCCGGTGCGCAACAAGTCACTCTAGGAAGTATTGCAGTCAACCAGCCCGAGTGGGTACAAAAATGGGGGGTAAGGTATGGCTACGAACGATTTATTTTAGGCGCGGATGTTCGAGGAGAATATATTGCCACCCATGGATGGCTTACCCAAACCGACCATTCGGTATTCAATTTTATCGCATCCTACAGTGCTTGTGGCTTTCGGCAATTTATGGTGACCGATATTGCCAAAGACGGAATGCTTAGCGGGCCATCTGTGGCGTTGTATCAAAAAATTTTGGCCGAATATCCCATCGAACTCATTGCTAGTGGTGGGGTGAGTTCGTATGAAGAAGTGCAAACGCTTCGTGAAATCGGTTGTGCGGGAACCATCATCGGAAAGGCGTTATATGAAGGATTTATGGATTTACATAAACTGCTCCAATCATGTTAAAAAAACGAATTATCCCTTGTTTAGATATCCAAGGCGGTCGCGTGGTAAAAGGTATTGGTTTTGAAGGATTGCGTGACATGGGCGACCCGATTGCCTTGGCACAACGCTATGATGCAGAAGGCGCTGATGAATTGGTTTTTTTGGACATTAGTGCTACGCTTGAAGAGCGCGCTACACTGTCGGAGTTAGTTCGGAATATTGCCGCTACAATTCAAATACCCTTCACTGTTGGTGGCGGTATTCGTTCGGTAAATGATGCCAAAAAACTCTTGCGATCGGGCGCTGATAAAATCAGTATCAATTCGGCAGCATTGGAACGCCCCGAATTAATCACGGATTTGGCGGTGGCCTTTGGCAACCAATGTGTCGTAGTGGCCATTGATGTGAAAACGGTAAACGGTGTTGATTGTGTTTTTTCACATGGAGGCAAAAAAGTGACAAATCACGAAGCGCTCAACTGGGCCTTGGAAGCGGAACGCTTGGGTGCGGGAGAAATTTTACTCACCTCCATGAACCAAGATGGCGCGCAAACTGGATTTGCAATTTCACTCACACAGAAAATTAGTCGGGCGCTTTCCATTCCCGTAATAGGTTCTGGGGGCGCTGGAACGGTGGAAGATTTTACCCATCTTTTTAAAGAAACCGAAGCCACTGGAGCCTTAGCTGCCGGAATTTTTCACGCGGAAAAAGTGGCGATAGCAGCAATTAAAAACGAATTATATACTCAAAAAATACCGGTACGATGGAACCCCAATTTATAAATGATACCCAACTCCTTCCGGCCATTATTCAAAATGCGCTGACGGGAAAAGTGCTGATGCTTGGCTACATGAACCGAGAAGCTTTTACGTTGACCAAACAATCCCAAACGATTACCTTTTTTAGTCGGAGTCGAAATGAACTCTGGACGAAAGGTGTAACTTCGGGCAATTATTTGCGTTGGACGTCCTATTCCGTCGATTGTGATCAAGATGCCCTTTTATTTCAAGTCATCCCCGACGGCCCCACTTGCCACACTGGTGCTGCCTCTTGCTTTGAAAATGCCCCTGAACTTGGTTTTTTAGGTCGTTTAGAAAATCTAATTCAAGAACGATTAACTACCGCTAATGAAGATTCATATGTGTGGCGATTGACTCAAAAAGGAACCGCAAAAGTTGCACAAAAAGTAGGAGAAGAAGCAGTTGAAACCGTAATTGAAGCGTTGCAAAACAATTCCGATCGTTTCAAAGAAGAAACGGCCGATTTGCTCTTTCATTTGCTGCTTTTATTGAACCATCAAAACGTAACTTTAAAAGAAATTACGGCTGTTTTATACCAAAGAAACCAATCTAAAGCACAATAAAACAACAAATTATAACTTTTTGAATTTTTTTAAGAGAAAAATAAAATCAACTTTTATACTTTTGTCAACATGAATTGCAACAATCAAAATACTAATTGGTGGCACAACCCGTACTCCGTTTCTGGATTGCGATGGTAATGCTATTGGTGTATTTTCTTCAATAACAGCTTAACCCACCTTTCCAGGCGGGTTTTTTTATTCCCTAATTTTTCCTTTTTTATGGCTTATAATTTAACCACCGAAGTCCGAACGGCGCCGGGTGATTTACACACCCCGGTAGCCTTATACCTAAAATTACGTGACCGTTTTCCCAACAGTTTGTTGCTGGAAAGTTCGGAATACCAACGTCGTGAAAACAGTTTATCGTACTTGTGTTTGCAACCCATGGCGCAATTTGAAGCGGATTTAAACGAAATCAACATCCAATTTCCCGACGGCGCAACACAGTGTTTTACCACGCAAAACACGTCGGTAAGTGACGCGTTACATAATTTTTGCACCCAATTTGTCGTAGAACCAAATACCTATGCATTTACCACCCAAGGGTTATTTGGCTACACCTCCTATGATGCGATTCCTCTTTTTGAACCCATACAATTACAACATCCTCCGATGGATGTTCCGCTTATTCACTACCAACTGTTCCGTTTCCTTTTGGTTTTTGACCATTTCAAAAATGTGTTGTATTTCGTTGAAAATCGTTTGGAAAACAGCCCTTCCGAATTGGATGCTTTACAAGAACTATTGGTTAATCCCACGGTGGCCACTTTTCCCTTTCGAACAGTCGGCGAAGAACAGTCCAATGGAACAGACGAAGCCTTTTTAACCACTATCGAAAAAGGAAAAGCGCATTGTTACCGCGGTGATGTTTTTCAAATTGTGCTTTCACGCCAGTTTGAACAAGCGTTTCAAGGCGATGATTTTAATGTCTACCGCGCATTACGATCGGTAAATCCCTCGCCGTATTTGTTCTACTTTGATTACGGTTCATATAAAATAATGGGATCCTCACCTGAAGCCCAATTGACCATTCAACAGCAAAAAGCAACCGTATTTCCTATTGCGGGAACGTTTCGTCGAACAGGTAATCCTGAGGAAGACGAAAAATTGGCAACTGCCTTACGGGAAGATCCAAAGGAAAATGCGGAACATACCATGCTGGTCGATTTGGCGCGAAACGATTTACATAAACAGTGTTCCAACGTACAAGTCGACCGATATAAATCCATTGAATTCTATTCCCATGTGATTCACATGACCTCAGAAGTTAGTGGTCTATTAGCCCCCGATTACCAACCCTTAGCAGTTTTGGGAGCCACCTATCCTGCGGGAACATTATCGGGAGCACCCAAACACCGTGCCATGGAACTTATCGACGAATTAGAACCCAATTCCCGTGGATTTTATGGCGGAACGGTAGGTGTACTTGGACTCGAGGGTACCTTAAATCACGCCATTTTTATTCGATCCATCGTGAGTCGGAACAACACGCTAACCTATCAAGCGGGCTGTGGTGTGGTCATTCATTCCGATCCCCAAATGGAATTACAAGAAGTTAATCATAAACTGAATGCGGTGCGTACTGCCATTCAAAAAGCTACCCAATTTGCCCTATGAAACTATTAGTCATCGACAATTACGATTCGTTTGTATACAACCTTGTAGCGCTTATTCGCGAAACGACCAAAGCACCCCTTACGGTAGTCAAAAATGATCAGGTCGACTTGGAAACGTTGCACCAGTACAGTCATATTTTACTTTCTCCAGGCCCAGGTATTCCCTCCGAAGCGGGAAAAATGATGGAAGTTTTGGAACGTGTTGCCCCCCACACATCGGTATTGGGTGTTTGTTTAGGACATCAGGCGATTGCTGAATTTTCGGGAGCGCGACTCCAGCAATTAACCGCTCCGTTGCATGGCGTTAGCTCAGCATTGGTTCAAACACAAACCGATTCCCTTTTTGAAACTACACCTAAAACATTCCAAATTGGCCATTACCATTCTTGGGTGGTCGCTGAAGATAGTGTGCCCAATTCCCTTGACGTATTGGCTTTTGATGAACAACACAACATTATGGCAATCAAACATAAAGGGTTCCCTTGGCGGGGCGTTCAATTTCATCCCGAATCCATTCTCACCGAACACGGCAAAACCCTTATTTCCAATTGGATTAAAAATTAAACTTATGAAAACGTTATTGGATTATTTATTTACGCACCAAACCCTAAGTCGCGAAGCCGCTAAAGAAGCCATGCTTACCCTTACTTCAGGAACGGTCAACCCGACACAAATTGCAGCCTTTATGACTGTTTTTAATATGCGTGCGATTACGTTGCCCGAACTCATTGGATTTCGTGAAGCGTTGATCTCCCAATGTGACCGCATTGACCTTTCGGCCTACCACCCCATGGATGTTTGTGGTACAGGCGGTGATGGCAAAAACACCTTTAATATTTCTACCTTAACTGCATTTGTTGTCGCTGGCGCTGGCGTACCCGTGGCCAAACATGGAAACTATGGGGTGTCTTCCATCTCGGGATCTTCCAATGTTTTGGAGGAATTGGGTGTGACTTTCCCCACGGATCCTAAAATCATTGAGGAGCAATTGGCTACTACCAACTTAACCTTTCTACATGCGCCCTTATTTCACCCAGCTTTAAAAAATGTAGGCGCCATTCGAAAAGAACTCGGCCTTAAAACCTTATTTAACAAACTCGGCCCTTTGGTTAATCCGGCGCAGCCCAAAGTACAAATGACGGGTGTTTTTAATTTGGAATTGGCGCGAATGTACCATTACATTTTACAGGAAGAAGGCGTGCAATATCGCATTCTTTATGGATTAAGCGGTTGCGATGAAATTACCTTAACCGATACGGTGAAAGTCATTCATCCAAAAGGCGAGTCCTTTATTACGGCTGAAAACTTGCACCTGGAACCCGTTGCTTTAGACGCGTTGGATGGTGGAAAAACAGTCGCCGAAGCTGCCCATATTTTTACCCAAATTTTGAAAGGCAAAGGTACTCCCGAACAAAATCGTGTGGTTTGTTCCAATGCGGCGATGGCCTTACTCACCTATTATCCCGAATATACTTTTGAAACGGCTTATCAAATCGCAAACGAATCCCTCCTGAATTTGAAAGCAGCCAATGTACTCACCCAGTTAAAATCAATCGCATGAACCTACTAGATACCATTGTACAAAGTAAAAAGCAAGAAATTGCCTATTTGAAAACCCATTTTTCAAACCGTTTTTTTGAAGAACAACCGTTGTTCAATAGTGCCACGCGATCATTGAAAAAGAGCATTGAAAACTCAGTTACCGGCGGGATTATTGCTGAATTTAAACGCCAATCCCCCTCAAAAGGTGTCATCCATGCCCATGCCGATGTGGAAACGATCACTACAGGCTATACAGCCGGACTCGTTGCAGGAATTTCCGTGTTGACGGATGCGCCTTTTTTTGGAGCACAGCCCAACGATTTTGCTGTAGCACGTGCCAACAACCCCATTCCGCTGTTGCGTAAAGATTTTATTTTGGACGAAATCCAACTTTGGGAATCCAAAGCCATGGGGGCCGATGCTATCCTGTTAATTGCCCGAATTTTATCGGGAGAAGCCTTGGAACGATTAACAGCAGAGGCCCATCAATTGGGTCTCGAAGTATTGCTCGAACTGCATCAGGAAGAAGAACTTGAAAAAATCAATCCAGAGTTGGTCGATATGGTGGGGATTAATAATCGCAATCTCAATTCGTTTGAAGTTGCCCTCCATCACAGCATCGCTCTTGGAAAAAAAATCCCCGAAAAATGCCTCAAAATTGCAGAAAGTGGGATTGATGCTGAAGAAACCCTTCGCTATTTACAAGAACACGGATTCCATGGTTTTTTAATCGGGGAACAGTTTATGAAACAGGAAAATCCTGGAGAATATTGCCAACAATTTATACACAACTTACGATGAAAATTAAAATATGTGGGCTGTTTGACCCTGCAAATATAGCTGCTGTAGTTTCAGAGCAACCGGACCTTGTGGGATATATTTTTTACCCCAAATCAAAACGGTATGTCGGAACGAATTTTGATCCTAAAGGAATTGCCAATCTCCCAAAATCGACCCAAAAAGTTGGGGTTTTTGTCAATGAAAATCGGGACCAAATAGCATCAATCTATGTCCAATTCGCCCTCGACTACATACAGTTGCATGGAGAGGAAACCCCTGAAGATTGTGCCTTTTTCAAAGCAAAAGGAATGCGAATCATCAAAGCGTTTGGTGTAGATGCTGGATTTGATTTTTCTCAATTAAGCGATTATCTTCCTTATTGTGACTACTTTTTGTTTGACACGGCAACGCCCAACTATGGAGGAAGCGGACAATCGTTTCCATGGGAAATACTCAACGATTATCCCTTTGACACACCTCTAATATTAAGTGGCGGTTTGGGTGTATCCGAAGTAAAAACCTTTTTAAATTCTCCAATTCCCAAGGTAGAAATCCTGGATTGTAATAGTAAATTGGAAAATGAAAATCACCACAAAAACTTGGATTTAGTGGCTGAAGTATTGGCATTAACACGAAAAACAAACTCGGGTATCCAACCCGATGCAGCGGGTTATTATGGCGAATTTGGGGGTGCTTTTGTTCCTGAAATGTTGTATCCCAATGTCAAGGAATTACAAGATCAGTATTTGTTTCATTTGCATGATCCAGACTTTCAGCGGGAATTTCAAGACTTATTAAAATCCTATGTAGGTCGTCCTACGCCGCTGTTTTTCTCCAAAAATTTATCGGCGCACTTTGGAGGGAAAATTTACCTGAAACGGGAGGATTTGAACCATACAGGCGCGCACAAAATCAACAATGCTATTGGCCAAGTATTGTTGGCCAAACGATTACAAAAAAAACGCATTATTGCCGAAACCGGTGCGGGACAACACGGTGTTGCTACGGCTACAGCCTGTGCACTATTGGGTATGGAATGTACAATTTTTATGGGCGAAATCGACATCCAGCGGCAACAGCCCAATGTGGAACGTATGCGTTTGATGGGAGCAAAAATCGTCCCTGCAATCAGTGGAAGTCGGACCCTCAAAGATGCCACTAACGAAGCCATTCGCGCTTGGATTAACCATCCTGTGGACACCTATTATGTCATTGGTTCGGCGGTGGGACCGCATCCCTATCCCGATATGGTGGCTCGATTTCAATCGGTGATTAGTGAAGAAATTCAGGTGCAATTGAAACAAGAAACCGGTCAAGCAGCACCCGATTATTTAATCGCCTGTTTAGGCGGCGGAAGCAATGCCATTGGTGCTTTTTATCATTTTATTGGAAATCCCAAGACCCAATTGATTGCGGTAGAAGCAGGCGGGTTGGGTGTTGACTCAGGAAAAACAGCCGCTACTATTGCCTTGGGGAAAAAAGGGATTATTCATGGGAGTAAAACCTTTTTAATTCAAACCGATGATGGGCAAATTGTCGAACCCCATTCCATTTCGGCGGGATTGGATTATCCGGGGATTGGTCCTGTTCATGCGCATTTGAGTGCCACGGGACTGGCCAAAGTGGTTTCTGTCACCGACGAAGAAGCGGTCGCAGCAGCCTTGCAATTGGCGCGGTTGGATGGTATTTTACCAGCCCTTGAATCAGCGCATGCCTTGGCTTACTTACCGAAGATGCAATTACAACCTGACGAAATTGTAGTCGTGAATTTATCCGGTCGCGGCGATAAAGATTTAGCGACATTAATACCCTTTCTAACTTATGAAAAATAGACTTCAAACCCTAATGGAAAAGGGATCAAAACCCTTACTTTCCATTTATTACACGGCAGGCTTCCCAACGCTTGACGCGACTATCTCTTTGGCCGAATTTTTGGAACAACAAGGCGTGGAGAGTCTCGAGATTGGCTTCCCGTTTTCCGATCCCCTGGCGGACGGCCCTTTAATTCAAGCGAGCAGCTCGCAAGCCATTGAAAATGGAATGACACACTCCGTTTTATTTGAGCAATTAAAAAACTTGCGCGATCGAGTAACGATTCCCGTGGTGTTGATGGGGTATTTGAATCCGGTGTTGCAAATGGGAGAAATTGCTTTTTTGGAAGCGTGTGCCCAAGTAGGTGTCGATGGCGTATTGCTCCCTGATTTGCCCTTGGATTATTTTGAAAAAAACTTGAAAATTCATTACGAGCGCTTAGGTATCGCTCCGATTTTCCTGATTACACCCGAAACCGCTGAAGGGCGCATTCGTGAGATTGATCGGCTGAGTGAAGGATTTATGTATCAAGTAGCCTCCAATAGCATCACGGGGAGTGAAGCAAGTTTAGCTTCGCAAACGGCTTATTTTCAACGAATTGCTGCGATGCAGTTGCGAAATCCTTGTTTGACCGGATTTGGCGTTCACAATCGGGAAACTTTTGAGTTGGCCACAACCTACAGTCGGGGCGCCATAGTGGGGAGTGCCTTTATCAAGCAGTTGCAAGCGCAAAAGGGTGATTGGGAAAAACTCGTTCCTTTTTTGAATCAATTTCGAAATAAAGAACTGATTCTTTAGGATTTCCTTTTCATTTGTGTTGTAAATTTTGATTTATCTTTGTACCGCTGAAAAGCCAATTACATTAATTTCAAATTCAACGATTATGTATCCAGAAGAAATGGTAAACCCCATGCGAGCTGAATTGACAGACGCTGGTTTTCAAAACTTATATACTGCCGATGCGGTAGAAAATGCAATTAAACAAAACGGAACCACGTTGGTGGTGGTGAACTCTGTTTGCGGCTGTGCGGCACGTAATGCCCGTCCCGGAGCAAAAATGAGTTTGGATGGCGACAAAAAACCCGATCATTTGATTACGGTTTTTGCGGGTGTTGATCGTGAAGCGGTAGATACCGCGCGTCAACACATGTTCCCGTTTCCTCCCTCATCGCCAAGCATGGCTTTGTTCAAAGACGGAGAGTTGGTACACATGTTGGAACGTCACCACATTGAAGGTCGTCCGGCTGAGATGATTGCTGAAAACTTAAAGGATGCTTATAGCGAATTCTGCTAAGCGACTAAAAAATTAAAAAACAACCCTCAATGGTCCACCGTTGGGGGTTTTTTTATGGAAAATAGGGAGCTATATCTAAACTATTTGTACTTTTGATACTATCAAATGACACTATCAATGAAGCCTCCCTATGATATTACGCCCAAAATTTTGCAATTACTGACTTCCATTTCAGAGAAAATTGGGGTGGTTAATGCGAATTTTCTAGTGAAACAAACACCACAACTTCGGAAACAGCATCGTATTAAAACCATACATTCTTCCTTAAAAATTGAGGGGAACACCTTAACAGAGGACCAAATTACCGCTATCATTGAGGAAAAACATGTCGTGGGTCCAAAAAAAGACATTCAAGAAGTTGTCAATGCAATTAAAGTATATGATGATTTAAATAACTATGATTACCAATCTGAAGCGAGTTTTTTACAAGCACATGCCGACTTGATGTTGGGGCTTATTGATACTCCCGGAAAATACAGAAAACAAGCCGTGGGTATTGTAAAAGGGGAAAACGTTCATCATCTAGCACCACCTCACGAAAATGTCCCATTTTTGATGAAAGATCTTTTTGATTATCTAAACGATAGCGAAGAATTGCCCCTATTAAAAAGTTGTGTTTTTCATTATGAATTGGAATTCATCCATCCTTTTTTAGATGGTAATGGACGCATGGGACGGTTATGGCAAACGATGATTTTAAAAGAGACTTATCCCATATTTGAGTTTCTTCCTTTTGAAAGTTTGATTCAAAAAACACAATCGCTCTATTACAAAGCATTGGAAGATAGCGATAATACCGGAAAATCTACCGTATTTATCGAATACATGCTCGATGTAATTGATCAATCCTTGGGGGCGATATTAAATTACAACCAACGCATTTTGAAAGACATTGATCGATTGGACCACTTTTTAAGTTTGGGGATAAAGGAATTTACTCGTAAAGATTACCTGAACCTTTTTAAAGATTTGTCAACAGCAACGGCAAGTCGGGATTTAAAAAAAGGGGTAGCCTTACAGCTTTTTACTGCGGAAGGTACCATGAATAAAACGAAATATGTAGTAAAAAAATAACGTTAGCTCTGCAATAAACGATCTTTATAGCACTTCGCGCAAGGGATAGCAGCGAAAATCCTTTTGGGTTTCCCAAAAGATTGTAGCGGATAGCCCGACCCTTTAGGGATGCGCCCAAAGTTGGAAAATTCAAATAAAACGATACCTTTGCCTTCGAATTCCGCCATTGTGAATTCGTTTAACTCCCTTAATACGTTTATAGCATGCAACTGTACAACACATTAAGCGCAGAGGAAAGAGCTCAATTAATTGAAGAAGCGGGTCAACAACGGTTGACATTATCTTTCTATGCGTACGCCAAAATCGAAAACCCTCAACAATTTCGCGACGATTTATTTTTAGCTTGGAATGCCCTCGATGCGCTCGGTCGTATTTACGTGGCCCACGAAGGAATTAATGCCCAGATGAGTGTTCCTGCCGAACATTTTGAGGCTTTTCGCGAAACGTTAGAAGCCTATGATTTTATGCGTGGGATTCGGTTGAACGTAGCGGTAGAGCAAGATGATTTCTCGTTTTTGAAGTTGACGATAAAAGTGAGACACAAAATTGTAGCCGACGGACTCAACGACGACACTTTTGATGTAACCAACAAAGGCGTGCACTTGAATGCGCGTGAATTTAATGCGATTTTGGACGATCCGAATACGATAGTGGTGGATTTCCGCAATCATTATGAAAGCGAAGTGGGTCATTTTAAAGGTGCGATTACGCCCGATGTGGAGACGTTTCGCGAATCGTTGCCAATTATCAACGAGCAATTAAAAGATTTTAAAGAAAGTAAAAACCTCGTGATGTATTGCACGGGCGGTATTCGTTGTGAAAAAGCGAGTGCGTACTACAAACATCAAGGTTTTAAAAATGTATTCCAGTTGGAAGGCGGTATTATTAACTACGCCAAACAAATCAAAGAAGAAGGGCTGGAAAGTAAATTCATCGGAAAGAACTTTGTGTTTGACCACCGTTTGGGCGAGCGCATCACCGATGATATTATCGCACAATGTCACCAATGCGGGAAACCGTGTGACGATCATACCAATTGCGTGAACGACGGCTGTCATTTGTTATTTATTCAATGTGACGAATGCAAGGCCGCGATGGAAAATTGTTGTTCGCAAGAATGCCTGGACACCATTCATCTTCCTTTGGCAGAGCAAGTAAAATTGCGCAAAGGAATCCAAGTGGGCAACAAAGTCTTCCGCAAAGGAAAATCGGAAAAACTAAAATTCAAGCATTCGGGGGAATTACCGGAAGTACCGCTCGCTAAAGCGACAACGGACATTCGCCAAAAAATTAGTCCGAAACGTCGGGTGAAAAAAACACTTTTGGGCAAAGTTGCGCATTACTACGTAAAAGCCGGTATCGGTTTGGTAGAAATGCAAAATGGCGCACTGCAAAAGGGTGATCGCATCCTCATTGTGGGTCCGACCACCGACGAGATGGAACTCACGCTGGAAACCCTTCACGTCAATGGTGTACTGGGTGACAAAGCGCAGGCGGGCGACAAAGTCACGTTTGCTGTTCCGTCACGGGTACGCTTATCCGACAAAGTATATTTGATTTTAAACTAAAAAAAAACTGGGTGCTTTTTCGCCTTATTTCGCTGGAAGTCAGGCGTTTTTGTTTTCAACAGCTTCCCCCTTTTTTGCATTTTCCATAATTGAAAAAATACTATCTTTACAAACGAATCGTTTAGGTTAAACGTAGTCGATGGATTACTGTCGACGATCAATATATATTTTCTTATGGCATGTACAAACTGTTCCTGTGGTTCGTCAAAAAGTGACGGAGCTAAAGGATGTGGAAATAATGGCACTTGCGGCGCCAATAGCTGCAACAAACTTACAGTATTTGATTGGTTAGCCAACATGAGTTTGCCTTCAGGGGAAGCTCCGTTTGACTGTGTGGAAGTTCGTTTCAAAAACGGGCGTAAAGAATTTTATCGCAACACAGAAAAACTAACGTTAAGCATCGGCGACATTGTAGCTACGGAGGCGTCTCCAGGGCATGATGTAGGCATTGTGACCTTGACGGGGGAGTTGGTTAAAATTCAAATGAAAAAAAAGGGCGTCGATCACCATTCGGCAGAGGTGCTAAAAGTGTACCGAAAAGCGTCCCAAAAAGACATTGATATTTGGAGTGCCGCCCGCGATCGCGAGGAGCCGATGAAGGTTCGCGCGCGCGAATTGGCGATTCGATTGAATTTGGAAATGAAAATTTCGGATATTGAATTCCAAGGCGACGGTTCCAAAGCTACATTTTACTACACCGCAAATGATCGCGTGGATTTCCGTCAGTTGATCAAGGATTACGCTTCGGAGTTTAAAATCCGAATCGAAATGAAGCAAGTCGGTTTTCGTCAAGAGGCTTCGCGCTTGGGGGGCATTGGATCCTGTGGTCGCGAATTGTGTTGTTCGACCTGGTTGACGGATTTTCGCAGTGTCAATACTTCGGCGGCACGCTACCAACAATTGTCCTTGAACCCGCAGAAATTGGCGGGACAATGTGGTAAATTGAAGTGTTGTCTCAATTTTGAATTGGACACCTACATGGATGCTTTGCGTGACTTCCCTGATTACGAAACCAAGTTGAAAACGGAAAAAGGCGATGCGGTTTGTCAAAAACAAGATATCTTCAAAGGGTTGATGTGGTATGCGTATACCGATAATTTTGCGGCTTGGCATGTGTTGAGTACCGAACAAGTGAAAGAAATTATAGCCTTGAATAAAGAGGGAGGGCTCGCTACATCCTTAGAAGATTACACGGTTGAAGTGGAGCAAGAAGTTGAAAAAACTTACAATAATGTGGTCGGTCAAGAAAGCATCACCCGATTTGACCAGCCCAAAAAGAAAAATCGTAGCAAGAGCAAAAATCGAAATAAAGGAAAAGGCCGAGAAGGTGTCGCTATAGAGGGCCAACCTCGTGCGGTGACTCCGGATAAAAACGCGGGGCAACGCAACCAGCAGCCGCAACGCAACCCGCAAAACCGTCCGGCGCAACAACAGGCCCAGCCTAAAGACAGTTCAGCGCCTCAAGCACAAGGGCAGCCCAATACAGGCGAACAACGCACAAACAATCGGAACAAACGGAACAAAAAACGTCCCGGAAACAGAAATCGTGGCAATTCGAATGAGAGCAAAAACAATGAAGGTACGAACTAGTTTACTCTTTTTAGGGCTATTGATATGTTGCGCGTCGTGCGACAAAAACGGTGTATTTGACGAATACAAATCGGTTGGCAATGCGTGGCACAAAGACAGCATTGTGCATTTCAACTTACCGAAGTTGGAGGCTGATAAAAAATACAACTTGTTTTTGAATATCCGCGACAATAAAGACTATCCGTTTGACAATCTTTTTGTGATTGTTTCACTCGAACAACCGAATCGAAAAGTGTTAGTAGACACCCTAGAATACAAAATGGCGCATCCCGATGGAAGTTTGATGGGCGATGGTTTTAGCGATGTCAAAGAAAACAAGCTTTTTTACAAAGAGAAGTTCACCTTTGATCAAAAAGGGAACTATAAAGTACATATTCAACATGCCTTACGAGAAACGGGAAAAGTCCCCGGCGTTGAGCGTTTAAACGGCATTACGGAAGTTGGATTTAGAATAGAAACGACCGAATAATTATGGCAAATCAATCCCCGAAACCCCAGCCTGTCACAAAAGACATCAAGTACTACCAAAAAAAGTTTTGGCGTTTGTTTTTTTACACGCTAGGGAGTGTATTCTTGTTTTTTCTTTTTGCCTCGTGGGGCCTTTTTGGTGCCATGCCTTCTTTTGAAGACTTGGAGAATCCTAACTCCAACTTAGCCACTGAAATCATTTCAAGCGATGGAGTGGTGTTGGGAAAATTTTACAATGAAAACCGAACGGCCGTAAAATACAAAGACCTCCCAAAACATTTAGTAGATGCCTTGGTATCCACAGAAGATGAACGTTTTTATGAACATTCGGGTATCGATGCCAAGCGAACTTTTGGGGCAGCTGCACGATTGGGAGCCAACGGAGGAGCCAGTACGATTACCCAACAGTTGGCCAAGTTGTTGTTTCATGGTGAAGGGTCTAAATTTTTACCATTTCGTGTGGTTCAAAAAGCCAAAGAATGGATTATTGCCGTGCGTTTAGAGCGTCAGTATACCAAAGATGAAATCATCGCTTTGTACTTTAATCAAGTGGATTTTGTGAACGGTGCCGTAGGTATTCGTTCGGCTGCAAAAGTATATTTTAACAAAGAGCCCAAAGACCTTACCGTCAACGAAAGTGCTACGTTAGTTGGTATGCTTACCAATCCGTCGCGATTCAACCCAAAACGTTTTCCTGAACGCTCATTAAAACGAAGAAATGTGGTGTTGGGGCAAATGGTACGCAATAAAAAACTCGATCCTGCGGGGAAAAATCTATTGGAAAAACAGCCCATCAAACTCGATTTTCGTCCCGAAAGTCACTATGAAGGCTTAGCTACCTATTTTCGTGAATACCTTCGGGATTATATGAAAAATTGGGTGAAAGAACACAAACGAGCCGACGATGAAGAATATGACATTTACGGCGATGGGTTAAAAATCTACACCACGCTCGATTCCAAAATGCAGGAACACGCCGAAGAGGCAGTTCGGGAGCACATGAAAAATTTACAAGAGGAATTCTTTTTACAACAAAAAGAAAACAAAAATGCGCCATTTGTCAACATCACTCCCGCCGAAACCGACAAAATCATCAACCAAGCCATGCGTAATTCCGAACGTTGGCGTATCCTGAAAGCTGATGAAAAAACGGATGAGGAAATTATAGCTTCGTTCAAGAAAAAAACCAAAATGACCATCTTTACCTGGCAGGGAGAGCGTGATACCCTAATGACACCTTTGGATTCTATTCGGTATTACAAACATTTCTTGCAAGCCGGTATGATGGCGATGGAACCCCAAACGGGGCACATCAAAGCTTGGGTGGGCGGTATCAATTACAAATATTTTCAATACGACCACGTAGGGCAAGGCGCCCGCCAAGTGGGTTCGACCTTCAAGCCCTTTGTCTATGCTACAGCCATCGAACAGTTGGGCATGTCGCCTTGTGATACCATCATCGACGGGCCGTTTATGATTCGCAAAGGAAAACA
>NZ_JBEILJ010000024.1:0-34475 GCF_040379285.1 Flavobacterium sp.
ACATAAAGAAACCCGCTTTCTTGTAATCTTCAAATAAAAACCATCCAATAGCCCAAAAGTGAGGAAATTGCCAAAAAAATTGGATTAAAAATAAGGTCCCCGCTTCAATACCAAAATGATTGGTAGCAGCGACCCATCCCAACATAAATGGAATCGCGCCTGGAAATGCACCAACAAATACGGCTAGGGGAGTAACGGCTTTCAAAGGGGTGTAGACACTGGTGTATAAAAAAATGGACACCGCACCAAACATGGCCGATTTGGGATTGATCGTATACAATAAAACCAAACCCGTGATGGTAAGCGAACTCGCTACAAATAAAGCGGTATTGGGCGCCATACGACCCGATGCGACGGGACGGTTTTTGGTACGATCCATCAAGGCATCCAAGTCTTTTTCAATCACTTGATTGAATGCATTGGAAGCACCAACCATGCAATACCCTCCAACCGCTAAAATCAACAAGGTCATCCAATTGAATGGATTGGCCTCACTGATACCTAGTAAATAACCTGCAATGGAGGAAAACACTACACTCACGGCCAAGCCCGCTTTGGTGATTTCTTTAAAATCTCGAAACAATTTTAAAGGATGCAACGATGTGGAATGCGTGTCCAACGATACTTTGTTTTCAAATGTCAATTAAGTCGTGCAAAAGTAGTCTATCCCAAAAGAAATGACAAAAAACAAAGCATAAATATTCTTGAAGATTTTAGTAATCAAAATACCAATTAAAGATGTCTGTACGAACACCAATCGAAAACCATGTCGTATTGGATGACTTGACCGTATCGGTTACCGTAGTGGGATCAAAATTTCTAAAAATTACATTGGCAAACAACTTTAAATTGGTCGTTGGATTGATCACATAACCCGCTTGCAAATCGGCAATAAACACCATCGTTTCGTTACCTTGTCCTACCACTACTCCCGTGTCTGTGGGTCGGAAATCATTATAACTTAGATAAATATTTCCTCCGTAATTTAAGCCATTTATATCCAAACCACGAATTCCATAATGCAACTTGGCCGAAGCATAGTAGCGCCCATGCGTATAACGCCCGATGGCAATTAACTCTTTAATATTTCCACCCCATTGATGCCCTAAACTTTGGTTGCTATTACCATAATTGGTAAGTACATTACTATGTGAATAGACATAGGGACGAACAAAGTTGTATTCCAACTGCAACATGAGGTTGTCTACGTTAAACGCATTGTAATATTTTAAACCCAATTGGTAGGCGTATTTATTTTTCCAACTTTGATTTTGAGCGCGAATTTCACCCAAGGAAAATTCATCCAACAAAAATTGCCCGTAAGCATTAACACTATTGCTCAATTTATATTTCCCCGTGAGACCCAAAAGAGCATTCCCACTTCGTGAAGAAGACGAAAACTCAACGGCTCTGTAAAATATTATAGGATTCACAAAATTCATGTCAAAACCACGGTCATTTTGATTGGCCCATACCACCGACTCAAAAAAACCAATGTTCAACCGTCGGTTTACGTTCCAACTCAAGTAATGACTAGCAACAAACTTCGTGGCGTAAGTTCCATCAACCGTTACCTCCGGACGGGTGTCTTTCATCCACATGTAGAGGTTGGTGTATTTAATTTTCCAAAAGGTCGTATTGATTTTGAAATAGGGATAGGGACTCACCCCATCGGTTAACAATAACGAGCGGTATCCGTCACCTATAAAATTACGACCATGCCCCAATTGCATTTCTACAAACTTTCCGGGAGCATAATTGATATAGGCCTCTGCCATTGGAAAATCAAAAGCATCGGTTTTAAATTCTTTAGCAATCCCTATTCCTGGAATGGTGGCAGGATTTCCTCCCGAAGGGCGCAAGGAAATAGCATATTGATTGAAATAATCGGCAAATCGGCCCTGACTTTCATATATGGTAGCCGAAAAATTCACTTCTTTGCCTAAACCTCCTCGGATTTGTACCCCGCGTGTATTGACAAATGTATAATCGGTAGCGCCCGAAGTTTCTCTTCCGAGTTGAAAATCAAAAACAGGATTTAACGTAAACCAATAATCATCCCCTTGGATGGCAACCAAGTCATCGTTCCATATTTTTTTACCCCACCACGAAGATTTAGGCTTCATGAGTTGTTGATGGGCTTCTCGCAAATTATAGTATTTCGAAACTTCGTTGAACGTAAAAGGCTTTGAAGTAGTATGCGCATTGGCCCCCACTTGATTCATCGCCCAATCAAAAGAAGCATAAAGTCGATTGGAAAAAGGAATGGCAAGTTTACTGTCGTATTGGGGCTTTGTAAACGTTTGATACTGCATTGTATCTAATTCCATTACACGCGTTTCCTTTTGAAAAGTTGTAGGAACAACGGGAGCTTGCTGCTGTTTGGCTATACCTTTGGGAGCGTCATCTGGATTTTGTAACGGTACGTTAAATCGGATGGTGTATTTCGAATACGTAGCTTTTCCTCCATAGACAGCGGGTTGAATTACGGGTAACTTTTCAAATACACGGCGGCATTCGGCAGTGACATCGGCATCGCCAGCATCAATGTACAAGGGTTTGAATTTCCCCGATTGATCGACTTCAAATACGACAATTACTGTACCCTGATAATTGGTTTTGGCTTTAAACTCACGGTAAACAAACCGCTGTAATTCTTGATCAAAACAGACTTGTGCTTCCGTCTCATTGACCGACTTACAATTAGAAAAAACAGGGGGTGTTTGTTGCAACCCCTGCGCACAAATGGTTAGCAACCCACTCCAAAAAAACACAAAAACAAGTAATCGTTTCATACTTAATATACAGATTCAGACGTCCCGCCGTGCGCAATAGTTTTTGCCGCCGACGTTCCGATTCGTTTTACACCTAATTTTATCATTTCAACTGCCTCCTCATACGTTCGCACACCTCCTGCTGCTTTAACAGGAAGTGGTGCGCAATTTTCAAGCATCATCAGTATAGACGCACGTGTTGCGCCATTGGGCTTTCCGTCTTTTGTTTCATAAAAACCCGTCGATGATTTTACAAAAACATGTGCAAAGACGTCTTCTTTAAAATGGGCTATAATTGTATTTTTAATGCACGCCGACAACTGAATGATTTCGGTATCCGTCAATGCAGCCACTTCAATAATCCATTTAACCGTTTTATGGTGCGACCAAGCCAACTGTGTTCCAGCCACAATCTCTTTGCGCACTAAAGCTACATCTCCCGATTGGAAGGCCCTATAATTACATACAAAATCCAACTCATCGGCTCCATCATCAATCGCCTGTTGTGCTTCTTGCAATTTGGCTTCCAAATCGGCCGTTCCCTCGGGAAATCCAATAACGGTTCCTACCAATACTGAAGATTTTGCGTCATCAATCATCGTTCGCGCCATCGCTACCTTGTCGGGACGAATCATCACCAACTTAAACCCTTCCTCAATCGCTTCTTGAATACAAGCTTTTACCACTTTTTCATGGTCGGCTATAGAAAGTCCAGCTTGCTCAGGCAATTTGAGGTAAGTAGTATCTAAATAGTGTCGAATGTGCATAGCGATAACCAATAAGGGTCAAAAATACAAATTATGAAGCCAGCTTCATTGATTTCCATAAAAAAACCACTCGCGAAGAGTGGCTTACTATTTTTTTATAGAAAAGACCCATAACCCTAGGCTTGCCCCAATGGTGTTGGCGAGCACATCCCAAAGATCGGCTGAGCGATTTTGTGTGAAGGCTAATTGACAAACTTCCATCATAATTCCATATCCTACTGCGGCAAGCCATAACCCAATTAAGGTTCGTTTTGTCTTTTTTCGCAGATAGCTACCCCACCAAAAAACAAATCCAAAGTAGAAACAAAAATGGACCACTTTGTCTTTGTGAGGCACTGAAATACTTTGTCCTAAACTTCCTGTTGAACCCAAACTTAACCAGGTTATGAGGGCGGTCCAGGAAAGTGCAAGCAATAAATTATATGTTTTCTTAGGCTCCAATCAAAGCTTTGTAGGCATCGGCATCCATCAATTGATCCCACTCAGTGGCATCAGAAATTTTAACCTTTACCATCCAACCCTCGCCATAAGGATCTGAATTAACTGTTTCTGGCGTACTCTCTAAAGCATCGTTAAATTCAATGATTTCACCCGACAATGGAAGAAATAAATCTGAAACGGTTTTCACGGCTTCAACGGTACCAAAAACTTCATCTTTAGCAAGTGTTTGATCTAATGTTTCAACTTCTACATAAACAATATCACCCAATTCACGTTGTGCAAAATCGGTAATACCCACAGTGGCTAAATCGCCGTCCAAAGAAACCCACTCGTGGTCTTTGGTATACTTCAAATTAGAAGGAATATTCATTCGTTTGTTGGTTTAAAAATACACGTTCAAAGGTACACTTAATTCCGATATTGAAAAATGATTTTTTGCATTTCAAACGGTTTAATTTCCGAAGTTATAGCGCAACGTAAATCCAGTTCGAATGTTGGTTATCGGGAATGAAGTTGAAATAACAGCTTGGGAGAATGAATGATCGTAAAAGAAAATGGCCGTTAAATTTTTACTGAACGAATAATCCGCAGTAACACGGGCTGACCATAAGTCTTGACCACCTCCCAACTGGTTGTTGTTGTAATCCAAATAACGAACAATGGTTTTGTTGTTTCGGTAGGAGAAATCTATTTTGACATTCAAATCACTCTTGATGACCCCTGTTGGATTATCAGCCAAACGCGAGGAAATGATCACATCTTTGAAACGGAATCCTGTTCCTACAATATACTCAACGCCTTGTTGCTCGGTCAATAAGTTGTTGTCAAAACTGAATGACAAGGCGCGGTCTTTTTTCATTTCAAGCAACAATTTGAACGAACTTTTTGTTTCAAAATCAATTCGGAAAAGCGGACTAAATTGTTCCACCAAGTTGACATTTCCAACAATCGTTTGCTGGAAGAAATTGTTATTGGCAGGGTTTATGGCGCCTTCTACATAGTCTAGATTTGAACGGAAAGCATTAATGGTATACGATGCTTTGTAGTTATGCTGAATGGAGAAGCGTTTGAAGCGATCTTTAAAAAACTTATAGCGCATTAATCCATTGTACTTGATGTTCCACCCTGGAATTGGAATATCTCTGAAGATTCCAGTCGACACTTTATTGACATCGCGACCCGTGTAGGCTGCTAAGAAAGCAGGTAATAAGACATCCTGACTGTTTTTCCCAAACCCTTGAGGGTACCCTTCGGCATCGAGAGGGTAAGTGGTATTCCCATAATAATCTTGGGCTAAACGGTGGGCAATGACAAAGCGGTTTTCGCGGAATCGATTAAATGCTTCCGAACCAAATTCGTCACTTGGCATAAACGAGGTGGTAATCATGTTGGTCGAAATCGCAAAGTTCCCAGTATTGTACGGCGACCTTGAATTGTAGGTACCATCAGGACTTACATCATATTGCTCTGTATAGTTCGTAGCGTATGTGCGATTGGCCGCCAAGTCAATTTTAAAATCAGGGAATAAATCGATATTCGCAGTCATGTCCAAAGTACGGTTGATGACCTCGGTATAATTTTGGTTAAAATCTTGGAAGTTGGTCAACCAACCACGTTTGGCTGCTTCAAAACGAACATCGTCTTGCAACCCGAAGACAAAGGCCATAGAGGGTTTAGCCGAACCGAAGAATCCGAGACCTGGAGTATATCCCGGTAAAGCGGTACTTTGGTTTTCAGTATAATTAATTTGAATATTTTTTACACTGGTTAAAATACCGATCAAGCCTTCTACAAAAGGACTACGTTCCGATTGTGGAGCTACTGCAGTGTTTGTAATTTTTTGCCCTGGTTTTGGGGGGGCTGTTTGCTTAGTTTTGGTATTTTTTTTAGTCTTGGTTAACCCAATATATTTATACAATGCATCCATATTGAACGCGGTATTCAGCTTGTGCGAGCCTGAATTTTGAATGGTATTCCCTAAATTAAACACGTCTCCGTTGGCATCGGTATACGATGATAATGCAATGGAAGAACGTTGCCATGTAAACGTACCATTGTAGGTATAGGTAGGTTTGATAAAGGCCAAGAACGGAATTTTATTCAACGGCACTTCGTAGTTGATGGTTAACTGTTGATTATGAGTATTGGGCAATCCAGGATTCCAGAAGTCCGTCCAAAGCGTATATGTATTGTCGGGCACGTTGTTTTCATCCATAAAATTACGGACCAAATTATTGCTCGTTGCATTAAAGTTTAATTTTAATGACTTGGTTAAATTGTAATTGAAACCGTACTGGTAATTGAACAAATAATTTCTTTGATATAAGGTTTGCAACCCTACCCCTTCTACATCAACCAAACGGAATTGCTGGCGGTTTAACTGACGGTTGATGTTGGTGCTAAACGAAATATTGGAAGGTAAAAAGTTGAAGTTAAAATCACTCAACAATTTCCAATAACTACTTTTTTGGAAAGCCTTTACTTTTTTGAAAGGCTCCACAGGTTTGTTTTGAAAAGCAAACGTGTAATCCACTGCGGTATTGACTTGTTGATCTTGGAAGTTTTCCAACTCGTAATTGTTGCGATCCACCTGATTATACGAGTAGGAAACCGTCACATTTTCGATGTCATAAAAACGCGGTTTTTGCTTCTCGCCACGGTCTTTTTTCACCCCAATAAAATTGATGCTTTTTCGCTTGGTATAGTCAATCGCTCGGTTACGGAAATTGCGTTTTTGCGCCTCATCCTGTGTGTTGTCAATCAATTGTTGTAACTCGATATCCTGGAAAAACGGATCGTATTTTGGGGTAATAATCTCTTCGCCAACGGAATAATTAAAAGGTACATTCATGTTCCATTTTTTGGGCAATAATTTCCCCAAACTCATATTGGTCACAATATTGTACTGCAATATCTCTTCTCGACTACGTTCATTGGGACCTTGATCAATCGAACCAAAGCCTATAGTACTCATACGACCTGTTGCCGAGATATTAGCAAAATCGGCTAAATTCGCATCCAAATTCGCTACCGCAGCCATACCGCCTTTGTTGTCCATATCGGCAATACGCAACTCATTGAACCATGCCTCTCCTTTAATCCTTCTCGGATTGAGTGGGTGTTCAACAGTGTTCAGGATGTGGGTATTGTTTTTGATTCCGACCATTAAGACTCGAATCAACCCGAAGTTAGGATTCCCTCGAATACCCAAACGGGCCTTATTCACTTTTCCAACCAAGGAATTGTCGAGCTCGTCTTCATTTTTAAAATAGATTTCTCCGGGTGAAGTGTATATATGACTCAAGGCCAATACTTTTAATTGGGTCAACAACTTCAGCGAAACGTCAATTTGGTTGGCTTCGGGCCAAACTGCATCGGGATTATTAACGTTGAATTGTGATTTTTTCAACGGAAGTTCAATCTGATAAAAGTTTTCAGAAGCATCGTTTCCAAAGCGAATGAAACCAACTAGCTCATTATCTTCTATAGAACTCGGCTCATCAGGAAGGGCTTCAGCGTGTAAAAACATTTTAATTTTTTTGAACTGACGCATGTCGACACTTACGTTTTTGAAAACCCCGCGTGAATCGCCAGGTTCCAAACCTAAGCCACTAGCGCGTAACGCCAACGACTGTTCGTTTTGAGGAATCAACGTATTATTTTGCAGCAATTGTTCTAGCTGAACACCAGGAGGCGTTACGTAATTAATGGGGTTACGAGAACCATTCTCTTGCACGTTAAGGGCTTGAACTTCAAAATTTGTCCCATCATCAGTGACGTCGGTATCAACAGGATCAAGTGTGTTTTCATATCGTCGCCATTCTCCACGAACCAAATCCAGAGACCCAAAACGAATGGTGACAGGTTGGTTAAATTTGGTCATGAAAATTCGCATGAAACGAATGGAACGGAAATCAGAAATACTACCAATGGTGTTGGCAGGTGCGGTAACGGGAATTTTAAACTGAATCCAACGGGCTTGCACTGTATTTCCGTTGGCGGCAGTCACCTGTGTTTCACGAATATCTGTAATAAAGTTGGCCCCTACATTTGAAAGTGCACTTGGACTGATATTAATTTTATACTCAAAATACGCATTAATTGTATTCATGGTATTATCCCGATTGATGTCTTCCACATCGGGAATGGTAGTCGAACCGCGATTGGTGTCGGTAACATCTACGGGAGAGTTGGCTTGAACGTTGTTGTAATTCTTATACCGATCCAAAACACCTCCACTGGCATTTAAATAAAAATTGTAGTTATCTGCTGCTGGGTCGGGGAACGATGCAAATCCAGGGAACTTGGCCGCTTCTTCATTATCGTTAAGTCCGTCCAATCCAACGTCTTGTACATTTCGGTTGGCCGTATCGGTGTCGAAAGCATAAATCAAGGACTGTGAGGCAGGAATATTTCCCCAGTAATTGCTGGTGGTGATTTGACCAGGACCTAATCCGTTCTCGTAAAACTTACGACCGTCTTTGAGGATATCTTCTGAAATTTCACCTAGGTTAAAATAAACTTGACCCACATTGGAGGGATCGGAAGCAGCCCCGGGATTGGTTGGATCAAAATAGGGATCCATCATCCAAAACTGGATATACTCTACGTTGGTTTGTTCAAAATTGGTCGAATTCAACGCGCGCATGATTCCCCCAAAATTAGTGTCGGGATTGGGTAATGAACCATCAGCTTGCGTCGCAAGATTGAAGTTATACGGACCGCGTTCTTGAGGGAAATAGGTTAGATCTAAAGTATTAACCACTTGCGATTGTCCTTGGGCAATAACGGTTTGAGGATACAATTCTGAACTAAAAATACGACGCGTACTGTTGAGTGATAAATCATCTTGAGAAACGCCAGAAGGACGTTGCGTATAAAACACAGGGTCAATAGTATACCAAGCAATTTTGGCGCGTTTAAATCCGTAATCAATCGAATTTTGCGTACCGTTAAAGTCGGGATAATCCACATTTCCAGTCGCTGGACGTTCCGGAGTAGAGGCGATGAACCATGATAAAGGAGAGCGTAAATCAATATTGGTTTGCGACCCTTCAAAATCGTCTACATACAAGGTAGATTCTCCGTTAAAACGGTCACCAATAGGCGCATCGGGCTTCAAGAAAGCCACTTCCCCACGGAACGATACATTGGAAGGAACATCGGTGTCTACATTTGGCAATTTATTCACTAAACGGGTCAAGAAAGGAACTTCCGACGACAAACTGGTATTTAAACCAAACATGCTGTTGTTTACGGATTCCTGACCGTAATTCGATTTTTGCGTAAAAGGACGCTCCGTCATTTTCAAAAACGTAGCTCCCACTAAGGCTTTGGGTGAAAATTTATGCTCGACATTAATTCCCATAAAGCGGCGCGTTTGCTGACCAAAAACAGAATTGTTTTCAACCGAAACTTCAATTGGCGTATTGGAAGCTTGTAGGGAAGGATCTAAAATTTGAACCCGTCCAGCTTGGTAGTTCACAGTAAAATCTACTCCTTCAACCAAACGTCTTCCTCCGGCAGTAACGATTACAGATCCTTGGGGTACATTAAAGGCTCCGATTGGAATCCCTTCTCCCCCTGAAGATTTAAATCGACCTCGTAATTGGAATTTATTCTTCTCACTGTCTTGCAACGCTGCGGCTTGCGTACTCGTATATAATGTGCGGAATACGTATTTCGCTTGGTTGGGGTTAAAATCCGCCAAAGAGGTGGGATCCCCTAGATAATTCTCTGATGACCCAGGAGCAGTTCGTAATTTTTCAAACAAATAACGACCAAAAGGTTCGATTTTAGTAAAAATAATACGTCCGTTTTGCTGGTCAATGGTAAGTCCGGGAACAAAGTCAAAAAAACCATCCCCCCCCGTTTGCGGGTCGTTGGCAAAATTCAATTGGTCCATAGAAAAAACGCGAAGCAAAGGTGTTTCGCGAACGTCGTTGGGTAGTGGACTGGTAGGACTGGCCTCTACGATATAGTTTAAAGGCGATGGATCGGTGTAGAGAATGTTGAATTTGAAATCTTCTTTTTGCAATTGGAAGCCTCCAGGAATTTGATAAATATTTTTCATCATCAAACCCCAAATCGGTTTGTCGACAAACGTGAGGGTACTTTTCAACATCTTTACGATTAACGATTGCGTCGCAGGAACGCCTCCTGTATCGACTTGTGTGGCTTCTACCCCATCGGTTCCAAACTCCCCTACTTGATATACTTGTCCCCCGATGGTATATTGGAAAGCAACGGCTAATACTTCGTCATTGGCCAAGCGTTGTTGTAAGGAGACATAACCTAATTGGGGGTGAAACGTATACTCCGAAGGATTTAGTTTTCGAGCATTTTCCAATTTGGCATAATCGGTTCCCTCGTTAACAGGATTAACGTTGTTGAATCCATTTCCTGCTGTAAAAATTTCACGAATACCTTGATTGAGTAATCCCGTTGTTCCGATTAAGGCGGGATCATAGCGGTTGTTGGAGTTATCGGCTGGACTATCAATCGGGGTTAGGAAAAATCCATTGGTAATTTCAACTGGGTTGATTGCTACCACTTGGTTGTCATTAAGTAGAGTATTGCTATACGTATCCGTCAATCGGGATTCCCCTAAATCTTGTAAAGCAATTAAGTTCCGTTGGTTATTGTTGGTGGCATTGATTCGGTTTTGACGATTGGTTACCCAAACTTCAATACGGGTAATTTGCACTCGGCTGTCAATAAAGGGATAATTGCGTAGAGCAAAATCGTAGCGGTTTTTGAAGTATTGGGACAAGAAAAAGTGGCGATCGTTATCGTATTCTTGTGCGAAAAGTTCAAAATTTTGAATCGTCCCGCCTCCTTGCGAAGTTACCGTTCGGGTTTGCGACTTTTGCTCGGAAAATACCCCTGTGACGGTTGTTCTACCGAATTGTAATTGAGCTCGAACCCCAAACAAACTTTGCGCGCCTCGAATCAAAGTATTGTTCAGAGGCATACTTACGTTACCTACTTCAATTTTCTGAATGATATCATCTTCGGTTGGAGTGTATTCCAACTTGATTAAATTCTGGAAGTTAAAGGTGGATTGGGTGTCATAATTGGCATTTACATTTAAACGCGTCCCTACTTTTCCCATCAAACTCATACTGATGCGTTGATTGAAATCAAACGTGGTTGTCGCACGGTTACGCGGTGAAAAAGCAGGATTGTCTTGTTTGGTATGCCGCACCCCTAAATCAACTTCCACCGACCCTGTAGGCTTGATATCGATGGTGTTACTCCCAAAAAGGGTTTCAAAAAAACTGGAATTTACGTAATACCGGGGTAGTAAGTCTTTCTTGTCTTGTTCGGTACCTTTTCCATCAGCAGCATTGGACTTCTTTTGAAAATAGGCACGCATCGATTCCCGTAAAACTAAGGCATCATACTCTTTGGGGGTTAAAAACATCGGATAATTGATGTTAAATCCTTCAAAGGTTTTGGTCAATACGTATCGATCTATTGTAGGGTCATAGGTATAGGCCTCTACAACACTTTTCGGGTCATTTAATTTAATGGCTCCGGTGTTGTATCCTTTTATGGTATCTCTCGCTTTTTCGTCGTCTTCTTCTTCTGTTGTTTGGGCCTGTGTTGAAAAGGCAAAAAACACAAAAAGAAAACAAAGTATTCGTAATAATGATTTATTCCGTCTGTTTGTTTTCAACAGTTATAGGTTTTTTAATGCTTGTTTGATTATGGTTTCTAGGTTGGCATCGGTTTGATCTTTCATGATTTTATCGACTACTTTTTCGGCATTCTTACGAACAAAGCCCAAAATCTCCAAAGCAGATAACGCTTCATCCCGATTTGTATTGTATGAAATTGGTGAAACTTCCCCAATATCATGGATTTTTAACACTTTATCCCGCAAATCAAGGATAACACGTTGGGCCGTTTTAGCCCCAATGCCTTTGATGGATTGAATGGTTCCCACATCACCGTTGCCAATGGCTGCGATAATTTGTTTGGGATCTAAAGAAGAAAGCATGGTTCGGGCAATTCCAGCACCGATACCCGATACGGAAAGCAATAATTTAAACAACTCACGCTCTGATTTTTCCATAAACCCATACAGTTGATGGGCATCTTCTTTGATGAGCAAGTAGGTAAACAATTTCACCGACTCCGACTGCGGTAATAAAGCATAGGTGTGTAACGAAATATGGATATGATAGCCTACGCCTTGGCTATCAATCACCACATCGGTAGGGTTTTTTTCAACTAATTTTCCGTGTATGTGTGCTATCATCTTTAAATCGTATGTTCAAATATAGAAAAAATTAACAATTAGGGACTTTTCTAAACAAGAACCTTACTTTTTTATCACCATATCGCGGAGCCGTTTGTGCTTCTCTTGCGCATCTACTACCGCGACGGCTGCCATATTCACCATTTCCTCCACGCTGGCGCCTAATTGAAAAATATGCGCTGGTTTGTCCATTCCCAACATAATTGGACCTACTGAGTCTACCTTGTACAGTTCTTTCAGTAGTTTATACGTAATATTGGCCGACTCTAGATTGGGGAAAATCATGGTATTGACTTTTTTTCCTGCCAATTTTGAAAAGGGAAATTTCGCTTTCAACATATCGGGATTCAACGCAAAATCGGTTTGAATCTCCCCATCGACAATCAAATCAGGATAATATTTATGCAAATAGGCTACGGCATCGCGCACTTTTTGGGCACTTTCATGGGTGGACGAGCCGAAATTGGAAAACGAAACCATGGCAATCACGGGTTCCATCCCAAACATACGAACCGTTTTGGCGGTCATTAAAGCAATCTTGGCCAAATCATCGGGGGAAGGATTGGGATTGATGGCCGTATCGGATAAAAACATGGGACCGCGATTGGTCATCATCATATTGGTGGTAGCAATCAACGAAATGCCGGGAGCCTTTCCAATCAATTGCATCAAGGGTCGTACCACAGAGGGATAACTTCGAGAGTAGCCTGAAACCATCGCATCAGCATCGCCTTCATTGACCATCATGGCGGCAAAATAGTTGCGTTCGCGCATCCATTTTTGCGCATCCAACAATGAGATGCCTCGGCGTTGACGTTCTTTCCAAAAGATTTCAGCATAGCGCATACGACGTTCGTCTTCCTCTTTTGTTTTCGGGTCAAAAATAGGAATATCGGCGTCAAAACCGATTTCCTCTTTCAACTCTAATATATCTTCTTTCCGTCCCAGTAAAATAGGTTTTCCAATACCTTCCTCATAGACAATTTGGGCGGCTTTGAGTACATCCAATTGATCGGCTTCTGCAAAAACAATACGTTTGGGGTCGGTTTTTGCGCGGTTGATAAGCAAACGCACCATTTTATTATCCGAACCCATGCGTTCCATCAACTCCTCTTCATAGCGTTCCCAGTCGGTAATCGGTTGTTGTGCTACTCCCGATTCCATCGCGGCTTTGGCTACGGCGGGGGCAACTCGCGAAATTAGGCGCGGGTCAAAAGGCTTTGGAATAATATAATCGCGTCCGAAAGCCAATTTAGTTTCCCCATAAGCAATATTCACCTGCTCGGGCACTAATTCTTTGGCCAAGCTGGCCAAGGCTTTCACGGCGGCCATTTTCATGGCTTCGTTAATTTTGGTGGCACGAACATCTAGGGCTCCTCGGAAAATATAAGGAAATCCCAAAACATTATTCACTTGGTTAGGATGATCCGAGCGACCCGTGGCCATAATAATATCTTTTCGGGTGGCAATGGCTAGATTATAATCGATTTCGGGCACAGGGTTGGCCATCGCAAAAACGATTGGATTCTTGGCCATGGCTAGAAGCATTTCGGGGGTCAATACATTACCTGCTGAAAGACCCAAAAACACATCCGCATTTTTGAGGGCTTGCGCCATGGTTGTTGCGGGTTTGGCGGTGGTATAGCGTCGCTGTAGGTCGGATAAATCGGTGCGTTCTTTATGCAGCACCCCCTCTTTATCAAACATGATGATGTTTTCGGGTTTTACGCCCAAAAGTACGTACAAATTGGCACAAGCTAAGGCGGCTGAACCCGCTCCTGAAACGACAATTCTTACTTTATTGACTTTTTTACCTGCCAACTCTAGTGCATTCAACAAAGCCGCCGAGGAAATTATGGCGGTACCGTGTTGGTCGTCATGCATTACGGGAATGTTCAGATCTTCTACCAATCGGCGTTCGATTTCAAACGATTCGGGGGCTTTGATATCTTCTAAGTTGATTCCTCCAAAGGTGGGGGCAATATTTTTTACCGTTTCGATAAAAGCTTCGACATTTTTGGTATCAACTTCAATATCAAAAACATCGATGTCTGCGAAAATTTTAAACAATAAGGCTTTTCCTTCCATCACGGGTTTAGAAGCTTCGGGACCGATATCGCCCAAACCTAAGACTGCCGTTCCGTTGGAGATTACCGCTACTAGGTTTCCTTTGGACGTGTATTTGTATACGTTATTAATGTCTTTGGCGATTTCCAAACAGGGTTCAGCAACACCCGGAGAATAGGCCAAGGACAAATCTCTTTGAGTTGCATATTTTTTGGTAGGAACAATTTTTATTTTGCCTGGGGTGGGTTTGGCATGGTATAAAAGTGCCGCACGGCGTTTACTCGATTGATTATCCATTTTTCACAATTTGCATCTTGACAAAGGTAAAAGTATCCGCGGAATCGCGAAACAAATGAAGGATTTATTTGAGGAAGTCAATATTGCGTTTTAGGCCTTGGTATTGGGTTCGTTTCACCGCCGAATCCCGAAAAACTTCTTTGAAAATATCTTCTGTAATTTCCTCCCAATCCTTTTTGGAAAAAGAGAGCAAATCGGGATGCGGATTAAATTGGGGCTCTTGATGTGGCGTTGCAAAACGGTTCCAAGGACACACTTCTTGACACACATCACAACCGAAGACCCAGTCATTCCAAGCGCCTTTCATGGTTTCGGGCAATTGATTTTTGAGTTCGATAGTAAAATACGAAATGCACTTGCTGCCGTCGACCACATAAGGAGCCACGATAGCTTGGGTGGGACAAGCGTCAATACAAGCGGTGCAAGTTCCACAATGATCGGTAGTGGGCGGATCATAGTCCAATTCAAGATCGACGATGAGTTCGGCTACAAAATAATAAGAACCCGTTTTTTGGGTAATGAGATTGGCATTTTTACCGATCCATCCTAGTCCACTTTTGGCAGCCCAAGCTTTGTCCAAGACTGGGGCAGAATCGACAAATGCACGTCCGTTAACGGCTCCGATTTCGGTTTGTATACTGTGCAAAAGCGCTTTTAGTTTGTCTTTGATGACGTAATGATAGTCTTTACCGTAGGCATATTTTGAAATCTTGTACGTATCCTCTTGTTGAGTTTCGGAGGGAAAATAATTGAGAAGCACTGAAATGACACTTTTGGCATCCTCGACAAGCAACCTAGGATCTAGGCGTTTATCAAAATGGTTTTCCATATACTGCATTTCACCGTGAAAGCCTTTATGGAGCCAGCTTTCCAAACGGGGGGCTTCGGCTTCTAGAAAACCGGCTTTGGCAATACCGCAAGAGAGAAACCCAAGGCGTTTGGCTTCGGCTTTTATAAACTGACTGTAGTGTTGTTTTTGGTTGTTCATGTGCATTAGGGATTGCAGCGAAGTACCCGCCCGACGTGAGGAGGGCGCGTACTGCGGAAAGCCCGACCCCGAGAGAAAACGAGAATAGACGCAGGGAAATGAATTCGGGGGAATGCCCTAAAACAATTCACCCTGAGACGTTCCTTTAATTTTACCTAAGTGGCGATAGGCCTTTTCGGTTACTTCGCGACCACGTGGTGTGCGAATGATGAACCCTTCTTGAATTAAAAAAGGTTCGTAAACTTCTTCGATGGTTTCACCGTTTTCAGAAACGGCGGTGGCCAATGTGGAGAGTCCCACGGGACCGCCTTTGAATTTATCTATAATCGTGGTGAGAATCTTATTGTCCATTTCATCCAGACCGTGCGCATCGACATGCAAGGCTTGAAGGGAGTATTGGGCGATTTCAATATCGATTTTACCATTTCCTTTTATCTGAGCAAAATCGCGAACACGGCGTAAGAGTGCATTGGCGATACGGGGTGTTCCTCGGCTTCGTCCTGCAATTTCGATAGCCGCTTCCATGGAAATTGGTACGCCGAGAATGATGGCACTTCGCTGCACAATGGTTGTTAGGAGTTCGGTATTATAGTATTGTAAGCGCGATTGGATTCCGAAACGCGCCCGCATGGGTGCAGTGAGTAGTCCGCTCCGTGTGGTTGCACCTACAAGGGTAAAAGGGTTGAGATTGATTTGTAAGGAACGTGCATTGGGTCCTGTTTCGATCATGATATCGATTTTAAAATCTTCCATGGCCGAATACAAATACTCTTCCACTACGGGACTGAGCCGGTGAATTTCGTCGATAAAAAGCACATCGCGTTCTTCAAGATTTGTGAGGAGCCCCGCGAGATCTCCGGGTTTATCGAGAACGGGGCCTGATGTAATTTTTATCCCAACACCCAATTCATTGGCAAGTATATTGGCTAAGGTGGTTTTTCCCAATCCTGGGGGGCCGTGAAAAAGGGTATGATCGAGGGCTTCGTCGCGAAGATTGGCGGCTTTAACGAAAACTTTTAAATTCTCGAGTACTTGGTCTTGACCAGTAAAATCGTCAAACGACAAGGGTCTTAGCTTCTTTTCGAGGTCAATTTCTTCGGGGTTGTAGCCCTTATTGGTGGGATCTAAGTTTTCGTTCATAGCACAAATATAGCACAAGTTTGGAGGAATAAAAAAAGCCTTTCCGAAGAAAGGCTTTTGAGATATTTTAGTGATGAAGAACCTCTTCTCCGGGTTTCATCGGTACATTTTGAGGTACGAAATCTTCGTCATGCCCAGGCTTGCTGTAGTCATAAGGCCAACGGTGTACTTCTGGAATCTCACCTGGCCAGTTACCGTGCATATGTTCTACAGGCGCTGTCCACTCTAACGTGTTAGAACGCCATGGATTCTGTGGTGCTTTTTCACCAAAGAAAATAGAGCTAAAGAAGTTATAGATAAATACCAACTGGAAAGCTCCTCCGATTAAGGCAAACATCGTGATCACCACGTTTACATCTTGCATATCATCGAAGATAGGGAAGTTGGTGTTAGTATAGTAACGGCGTGGTAATCCGGCCATCCCGATAAAGTGCATAGGGAAAAATACTCCGTAGGCACAGATTGCAGTTACCCAGAAGTGAACATACCCTAAGTTTTTATTCAACATTCGACCGTACATTTTAGGGAACCAGTGGTAGATTCCAGCGAACATACCGTACAATGCCGAGATACCCATTACCAAGTGGAAGTGCGCTACTACGAAATAGGTATCGTGAACGTTGATGTCAAGCGTACTGTCTCCTAAGATGATACCCGTCAAACCACCTGTGATGAACGTAGATACTAATCCGATGGAGAACAACATCGCAGGGTTCATTTGTAAATTACCTTTCCAAATGGTGGTAATGTAGTTAAATGCTTTTACCGCAGATGGAATTGCAATCAACAAAGTGGTAAAAGTAAATACGGAACCAAGGAAGGGGTTCATTCCAGAAATAAACATGTGATGACCCCAAACGATAGTGGATAAGAATGCTATCGCTAAGATGGACATAATCATCGCACGGTATCCGAAGATTGGTTTACGCGCATTGGTAGCAATTACTTCAGAAGTAATTCCTAAAGCAGGTAATAAAATGATATATACTTCAGGGTGACCTAAGAACCAGAACAAGTGTTCGAACAATACAGGTGACCCCCCTTGATAATCTAATACTTCACCAGCAAGGTAAATATCGGATAGGAAGAAAGAAGTCCCGAAACTACGGTCCATGATCAACAACAAAGCAGCCGATAAAAGTACAGGGAAAGAAATAACCCCAATTACCGCTGTAATGAAGAAAGCCCAAATAGTTAACGGCATACGCGTCATACTCATCCCTTTGGTACGTAGGTTTAACACCGTTACAATATAGTTAAGAGAACCCAACAAAGAGGAAGCAATGAAAATAGCCATAGAAACTAACCAAAGCGTCATCCCTAGTCCTGAACCCGGAATGGCTTGCGGTAAGGCACTCAACGGTGGATAGATGGTCCATCCCGCTGAAGCAGGTCCTGACTCCACAAACAAAGAAACGACCATGATCACGCTGGAAAGGAAGAACAACCAATAGGAAACCATATTCAGGAAACCTGAGGCCATGTCACGCGCACCCAACTGCAATGGAATTAATAAATTACTGAACGTACCACTCAAAGCGGCCGTTAATACGAAGAATACCATGATTGTACCGTGAATGGTAATTAATGCTAAGTACGCTTCGTTGGTCATTACTCCATCGGGAGCCATACGCTCACCAAGGAAAAACTTGAATACTTTGAAGGACTCCTCCGGCCATGCTAATTGCATACGGAACAAAAGAGACATACCCACCCCGATAATCCCCATGATAATACCTGTAAGTAGGTATTGCTTGGAAATCATTTTATGGTCAATACTGAAGATATACTTTGTAATGAAAGTATCCTTGTGGTGGTGATCATGTGCATGATCATCAATGTGAAGGTCGTGTGCGTGACTCATATCCTAGTAATATAATTTTATCTTTTTACTTATTTTGCTTGCGCTACTACCGTAGTATCAGGTTTGGTAGCGGTTGTATCTGATGGTGTTGTCCCAGCAGCAGCGGCAGCATCTGCTTTAGCGGCATTTTTGACAGCTTGAACCAAAGTTGTTTTTTCTTTCAACCACTTTTGGTACTCTTGAGGTTCGTCTACTACCACTTTCATTTGCATGTTGTAGTGTGAAGAACCACAAATTTTGTTACATAGAAGTAAATAGTCAAAAGTATAAGGATCTAAACCTGTTTTCCCTTGCGCTTCTAATTCTTTACTTTTTTTGGTACGGATTGCATTAATGTTATCCACTTTTTCAATCATTTCGGGCGTATCACGCATTTCTTGTGTCGTCATGATTGGTATAAAGGCAAATTGCGTAACCATACCGGGCACACAGTTCATTTGTGCACGGAAGTGAGGCATGTACATGGAATGTAATACATCTTGCGAACGAATCTTAAAGATTACTTTTTTTCCTTTAGGGATGTGTAATTCTTCTGTGACGATATCATCTTGCGCATTGGGATCAGCTAAATCTACTCCTAGCGTATTTATCCCTTCGATTAAACGAACGTTAGCTTTTCCTAATACATTATCTTCACCAGCATAACGGGCAGTCCATTTAAATTGCTGTGCATAGACTTCAATTACAATAGGTTTTTCCTCTTTTTCATTGATAAACATGATGTCTGTCCATGCATACAAACCAAAGAAAATCAATACTGCCAATACGATAGCTGGAATAGCACTCCAAATAAATTCTAACTTATTATTGTCAGAGATATAAGCTGCTACCTGTCCTTTTTTACCAGAATACTTGTAGGCATAATAATGAAGCAAAGCTTGCGTCACTGTTTGCACGAAGAAAATCAAAAGCATGGAAATCCACATCAATTGATCAACCTCTACACCATGTTCAGATGCAGAATTACTCATTAATGGATAGGAACCATATTTTACGATACAGATAATGGTAATCAAATAAATGAAGGCCAAAAATCCGAACATTAAGTAACCATTGACTCTATTGTCGTTATCACCCGCAACTTGTGAGGATTCATCAGTGGACTTTTTACCAATTTGCGTTAAGGCAAAAATCTTGCTTAACTGCCACAAGGCTACGGATAATAAAACTAAAACAAGAACTACTAATAAAGCTGTCATTTGTTCTTTTCTTTAAATATTAATAATGAAAATGTTTACTTTCTTCCATGAATGGATTACGTTTTGGCGTAAGTGGTGCCTTGGTTAAAGCGTTAAACACAACCAAAATAAATAAGCCTAAGAAGAACAATACAGAACTGATTTCGGATACACCGATAAACCATTGGTCACCTACTGTAGCGGGCATAATCATATTGAAGAAATCAATATAATGACCGAATAAAATGACAACACCAGCTGTAACTACTATTGGAGCTACACGTTTGAAATCAGTATTGATTAATGTCAAGAACGGGAATACGAAATTTAATCCGACAGCGCCCCAGAATGGTAAGGTGTAATCGTTGATACGTGTTATGAAATAAGTAACCTCTTCAGGAATATTGGCATACCAAATTAACATGAATTGTGAGAACCATAAGTACGTCCAAAATACGCTAATCCCGAACATAAACTTAGATAAGTCGTGAATATGACTTGAATTTACATATTCTAAATATCCTTTTGATTTTAAATACAATGTAACCATTGAAATCGTAGTAATTCCACTTACAAAGAAACTCGCAAATACATACCAACCAAACAAAGTACTAAACCAATGTGGATCTAAGGACATAATCCAGTCCCAAGCCATAATCGACTCGGACACAATAAAGAACACTAAGAATGTAGCAGAAAGCTTGAAATTTTTCTTGTAGTAAGCGTCATCAGAAGCTTCATCTTGAGCCAAACAGTTTTTACGTGAGAAATAACGGTATAGGTTCCAACCCAACAAGAAAACAGCAGCGCGGATAATCCAAAAACCGAAATTCAAATAGCCAGACTTCCCTGCAATTAAGGCATCATAGTTTGGTGAACCTGGTTTGGTTACACCATCCTCCATCCAAGTGAACAAATGGTTCATGTGTAAACCTGAAGCTAATAATAATCCGAAGAAAATGATGGATCCTACGGGTAAATAAGCAGTTATACCTTGCATCACACGGAACAATACGGGAGACCAACCTGCTTGCGCTACTTGTTGAATAGCGTAGAAAGCTAAGGCTCCCATAGTCACTAATAAGAAAAAGATACATGCTACATATAAGGCAGCCCAAGGCTTATTTTGTAATTGATGCATCACATGCTCGATATGTTCTTTGTGGGCTACCGCCGGGTCGATATGTTTCTCTTTCTTAGGCACTACGGATAGCGTTTTTTTAGCAGTTTCAGGAGCTACAGGCTGCGCGATAGAATCTGTTGCCGCTACATGCGTTGTATCTTTTGAAACGGCATGAGCATCCTCTGTTTTGTGAGTTGCTTCATGATGCGCATCTGTTTTTGCTGCGTGAGCCTCATGGGTAGGGGTTGCATGGGTATCGTGAGAAGTAGCAGTGGCATGACCACCGTGTTCGCCATGACCCTCATGATGAGCCGCAGCAACAATTTTCTCAACATCTTCTATAGTTTTCGGAGTAGATAAAAACCCATATACGATACCTACCAATCCTAATGCAATTAGAATGAAGGCCGAGGTTTTTAATCTTTGTGAAAATGTGTACATATCTATATTAATCTGATAATTCTACAATTATAATTTGCTCTTCAATTGCATCACATAATGCGATACCATCCAACGTTCTTCACGGTTCAACTGATTGGCATACGATCCCATGGAGTTCAAACCGTACATCAAAACGTGATTCACGCTTCCTTCTGTGACTTGGCGATCCTTGTAATTAGGTACCCCTAGGTATTTCCCTTGCGTAACCAATTTTCCTTTACCGTCCCCAGCAGTTCCATGACAAATAGCGCAGTAAATTACATACAATTCTTCTGCTTTTTTCATGTCGATTTTGTCTGCTGGAAAAGGGTTAACTACTGCTTTAGAAGCTTCGTACCCTTGCGTTGAATTCGGTAATTCATAAGGAACATGACCTCTTTTGATGGTACCATCGGGTGGAATCTGTCCTTCTTTTCCGTTTTCACTTTTCGCATTTACTGAATTGAAAGCATCCGACTCAGCATAAGTTTCATAAGCCACCGATTCGTACATGTTGGGCATGTATTGGTAGTTCGGTGATTTATCGTCTTTACAAGCTGTGAATAAAGCTACAGCTCCAAACATCATGGCTATTTTTAAACTATTCTTCATGGTCTTAATGCTTTCAATAACTTTAACTTCTACAGCACCTGTATTTTTGAAGAAAGCCACCATTGCTTCTTCATCACCAGAAACCGAAACTTCCATTAAAAAGTGATCGTCTGTAGTACGTACATCTGGATTTTCTGCTTTTTTGAAAGGCCATAAACGACTTCTCATATAAAAAGTAATTACCATCAAGTGAGCGGCAAAAAATACCGTCATTTCAAACATTACAGGAACAAAAGCCGGCATGTTTTGAAGGTAAGTGAAACTTGGTTTTCCACCGATATCTTGGGGCCAATCATTAATCATGATATTCCACATCATCCAAGTGGCTACTGAAATACCAATACATCCATAAATGAAAGCGCAAATCGCTAAACGTGTGGGCGCTAATCCCATCGCTTTATCCAAACCGTGCACCGGAAATGGAGTAAATACTTCTTCAATATGATGATGTGCTTTACGGGTTTGCTTTACAGCATCCATCAATACATCGTCATCGTTATATAGTGCGTGAATAACTTTTGTACTGCTCATGACGTTTATTAATGATTATCTGAATGATGATTATGTCCTTCTTTTTCACGGGCTCTCTTGTAATTGTCACCGGAAGACTTCAAAATTGTTTTCACCTCTGCTTGGGCAATCACAGGGAAAGAACGAGCATACAATAAGAACAATACAAAGAAGAATCCGATAGTTCCAATATATATACCGATATCAACAAAAGTCGGTGAAAATTTCGTCCAAGAAGAAGGTAAGTAGTCGCGGTGTAATGAAGTTACAATAATTACGAAACGCTCAAACCACATCCCAATATTTACGACAATTGAAATAATGAAAGAGAACATGATGCTTGTACGTAATTTTTTAAACCACATGAACTGAGGTGAAAATACGTTACACGTCATCATCAACCAATACGACCAAGCATAAGGACCGGTTGCACGGTTTAGGAAAGCATATTGCTCATACTCAACCCCTGAATACCAAGCTACAAATAACTCGGTAATGTAGGCTACCCCTACAATTGAACCCGTAATCATGATAATGATGTTCATCAATTCAATGTGTTGTAAGGTAATGTAAGCTTCTAAATTAGACACTTTACGCATTACAATCAAAAGCGTGTTTACCATCGCAAATCCTGAGAATACCGCACCTGCAACGAAGTACGGAGGGAAAATTGTGGTATGCCATCCAGGAACAACAGAGGTAGCAAAGTCAAACGATACGATGGTATGTACTGAAAGTACCAAAGGAGTTGCTAAACCGGCTAGTACTAAAGAAACTTCTTCAAAACGTTGCCAATCTTTAGCGCGACCACTCCAACCAAAACTCAAAATAGAATATACACGTTTTGAAAAAGGAGTTACTGCACGGTCACGAAGCATCGCAAAGTCAGGCAATAAACCTGTCCACCAAAACACCAAAGAAACGGAAAGATAGGTTGAAATCGCAAATACGTCCCATAAAAGTGGGGAGTTGAAATTCACCCACAAAGAACCAAATTGGTTAGGTATAGGCAATACCCAGTAAGCTAACCAAGGTCTACCCATGTGAATAATTGGGAATAAACCTGCTTGAACTACTGAGAAAATGGTCATTGCTTCTGCAGAACGGTTAATCGCCATTCTCCAACGTTGACGGAAAAGTAAAAGTACAGCGGAAATTAAGGTTCCTGCGTGACCAATACCTACCCACCAAACGAAGTTGGTAATATCCCAAGCCCAACCTACTGTTTTGTTGAGACCCCAGGTTCCGATACCAGTAGAGATGGTATAGATGATACAGCCTATTCCCCAAAGGAAAGCGGCCAAAGCGATTGAAAAAACGGTCCACCATTGTTTGTTGGCTCTTCCTTCTACAGGAGCAGCAACATCAACAGTTACATCGTGATAAGTTTTATCACCTATAACTAATGGCTTTCTAATGGGTGCTTCGTAATGAGACGACATAATCCTATATAGTGTTTCTTATTAATTTATTAATTAAGTATTTCTAACTTTTACGTGGTAGAATACATTAGGTTTCGTACCCACATGCTCCAACAAGTGGTACATACGGTTGCTTTCTGCCAATTGAGCTACTTCGCTTTCCTTGTTGTTAACATCACCAAACACCATAGCACCAGTGCTACAAGCTGCCGAACAAGCAGTCTCAAATTCGTTAGCCTCCACAGGTCTTCCTTCACGTTTTGCCGTTAAAATGGTCAACTGTGTTTTCTGAATACACATCGAACATTTTTCCATAACCCCACGTGAACGAACATTCACATCTGGATTCACCACCATACGGCCTAAATCATCATTCATGTGGAAATTAAATTCATCGTTATGGTTATATAGGAACCAGTTGAAACGACGCACTTTATAAGGACAGTTGTTGGCACAATAACGGGTACCTACACAACGGTTGTATGCCATTTGGTTTTGACCTTGAAGACCGTGAGAAGTAGCAGCTACTGGACAAACAGTTTCACAAGGCGCGTGGTTACAGTGTTGACACATAATGGGTTGGAATACTACTTGAGGATTCTCTGCGGGATTTTCCATTTGACCAAATCCACCCAACGAACCTTTGTCTCCGAATAATCCATCAAAATCTTTTTTCTTCGCCACATCATCAGCAAAGGTTTCTTCTGACGAATAGTAGCGGTCAATACGCAACCAGTGCATATCACGGCTTCTTCTTACCTCTGACTTACCAACAACTGGAACATTATTTTCAGCATGACATGCAATTACACACGCTCCGCAACCTGTACAGCTGTTTAAGTCAATCGATAAATTGAAGTGGTGACCAATTGAACGGTCGAAGGATTCCCATAAATCTACTTTTGTAGCTTCAACTTCTTTGTGATCCAACGAAACCACTGGAACAGGATTCCAAATTTCAGCATCTTTCGTATTGAAAATCTCTAAAGTTGTTTCTTTAACGATATCACCGCGACCCATTAAGGTTTTGTGCGACTGAACACAAGCAAATTCATGTTCCCCTGATTCAGGAGTAATTTCTACAGACTGAACATCATTAAAGTTTTTGTATAAAGTATAGGCGTTAACCCCTACTTGCATTTCTTCTTTTAAAGCAGCTTTACGTCCGTAACCAAACGCCAAACCTACTGTTCCCTTGGCTTGACCGGGTTGTACGATAACTGGAACATTTTTGAGTGTTGTTCCATTTACGGTTAACGTCACATAACTACCATTTAACCCTCCGTTGGCAACAATATTGTTACCTACTTTAAATGCGTCAGCATCGGCTTGCGAAAGCGTTAGATAGTTATCCCAAGATACTCGTGTTATAGGATCAGGAAACTCTTGCAACCATGGGTTATTGGCTTGTTGACCGTCACCCATACCTGTTTTTGAATACAACACCAACTCGAATTTAGCGCCTTTTGATGCGGCCAAAGCAGATGCAGCAGCAGCATAATCAGCGGTTCCACCAGCTAAAACACCTCCACCATAAACCGTAAGACCATCGTGTAGGGCTTGGTTCCAAGTTGAACTTCCTAAGAATCCAGCAGCACCTGCTTTGATATAATCGTAGTAGGTACCCGCAACACCGTTCCAAGTCATTAAAGCTTCTTGGAATTGTTTCGTATTGAATAAAGGACGAATCGTAGGCTGGGTTAAAGAATAGGAACCTTTTGTCAACACGTGATCATTCCATGATTCTAAATAGTGAGGAGCCGCCGCAGCAATAGTTGATTTTAAAGCCGTTTCGTCCTCTCGTTGAGTGAAACTTACAGAAAGTTTTACTTTACCTAAAGCATTAGCAAAAGCTTCACCATCAGCAAGAGTATATACTGGATTCACACCACTCATGATTAAGGTGTGAACAGCTCCAGCAGCCATATCTTTTAGCAATTGGGCCACTTGTGCGTTATTTCCTTTGCGAACGTAACGAACTCCTGCTTGAGCCAACGCTTCACTTTTTAATACTTGGTTAATCGCAAATACTAAAAGTTGTGCATTTTTATCATGAATACCAGAAACTAAAAGTCCTTTGGAACCTGCTTGTTTCAATTGCTCAGCAGCTTTAGCAATGACAGCATCGTGGGCTGTTTTTGCCGTTCCTATAGAAGAACCAGTTATAGCATTATAAATTTTTACTAAAGCTAATTTTTGATCAGCGATTGTCATAGGAACACGCTTGTCGGCAGCTGCTCCCGACAATGTCATGTTGGCTTCAAATTGGAAATGTTTAGACATCTTACCATTTTGAGGCACACGTCCTTGTGCATAGCTACTATCGTGTCCGCCACCTTGCCAATCGCCAAGGAAGTCAGCACCAATTGATACAATCATGGCCGCTTTTGAAAAGTCATAATCTGCAAGTCCACGCTCTCCATATACGGTTTCGAAAGCATCCAAAGCTGCAGACTCAGAAATAGCGTCATACACTACATGCTTAGCCGTTGGATTTTTCGCTATAAAATCGGCAATCAAACGCTCTGTAGACGGACTTGCTAAAGTAGATGTCAACAATACAACTTGTTTTCCAGAGGCTTTTGCTTCCGCCAAAGAGGCTTTAACGCGTGCATTCACATCCGACCAAGAAGCATTCTTCCCTTCTATTTTCGGATTTTGCAAACGCAAACTATCGTACAAAGACAATACAGAGGCATGCGCTCGAGCGTTGGCAGCAAACTTGGCTCCTGTCAAACGGTTGTTTTCAACTTTAATAGGTCGACCCTCACGTGTTTTGATCAATAGGTTGGCAAAATCAAAACCATCAAACATAGTCGTAGCATAGTAATCCGCTACACCAGGAATGATTGTCTCTGGCTGAACTACATAAGGAATTGATTTATGCACAGGCCCTTCACACGCTGCTAAAGTAGCTGCAGCGGTGGAAAAACCAACATATTTTAAGAAATCACGACGGGAAGTTGATGAAGAAGATAAAGATTCGTCGGCTAAAAAAGCATCGGTTGGAATTTCTTCCACGAATTCATTATTTCTAAGCGTCTCAACAATAGAACTATTTTCGTTTAGTTCTTCAACACTTTTCCAGTATTTTTTGTTAGATGACATCGTATATAAATATTAGCTTCTTAATAATTGATTAATAGTGACACTTACCACATTCCAAACCACCCATATCAGCGATAGTTAGCTTCTCTTTTCCATATTTTTTGGAAAGTTCAGCATGGATTTTCTCATAGTAAGCGTTGCCTTCCATTTTCACCTCAGTCTCACGGTGACAGTTGATACACCAGCCCATGGTCAATGGCGCAAATTGCTTCTGAATCTCGTAAGTTTCTACAGGACCGTGACATTTTTGACATTCGATCCCCGCTACAGTAACGTGCTGTGAGTGATTGAAATAAGCAAAGTCAGGTAAATTGTGGATACGAACCCATTTTACAGGTTTCGTTTTCCCAGTGTACGATTGGGTCGATTTATCCCAACCCACAGCATCATATAATTTTTGAATTTGAGCATCATAGAATGCTTTAGAATATTCTGCAGTAGCAGTAGTGTCTGATACTTCAGAAATATTCTTGTGGCAGTTCATACAAATATTTAATGAAGGAATACCTCCGTTTTTACTTACACGGGCTGCCGAGTGACAATATTTACAATCGATTCCATTGCTTCCCGCGTGAATACGGTGCGAATAGTGAATCGGTTGAATTGGAGCATAGTCTTGGTCTACACCAATTTGCATTAAATATCCGTATGCAAAGTAACCACTGGCTAACAATAAAAATATCGAAGTAACCAAAACTAAGAATTGGTTTTGTGCAAAAGCTTTCCAAATAGAAAGGGGATTTGTAGTTCTTACGGGAATTTCAACGCCGTTAGATTTTGCAATTTTGGTTAAAACATTATTGACCAACAACAACATAACGACCAACATCAACATCACTAAAGCCAAAGCACCTAAAATCAATTCATTCGATATACCTCCTTCTGCACCACCGCCTCCTTGGCCTGCTGGACCTACAGCACCCGCTGCTGGAGCTTCTGGTTTTGGTTCAGAGGTATAAGCTAAAATATTGTCTATGTCAGCATCGGTCAATTGTGGGAAAGGGGTCATTACTTTTTTGCCGTTTTCTTCAAAAACCTTCACAGCTTTAGCATCGCCAGAAGCAATCAAAGCTGAACTGTTTTTGATCCACTTGTACAACCATGCTTTATCGTACTTGTTAGCTACCCCACGAAGTGCAGGACCCGTCATTGGCTTATCTAAATTGTGACAAGCAGCACAATTGGTGTTAAATAATTCCTTCCCTTTGGCCACATCACCACCTGCTGAAGCTGCTGGAGCTACTGGAGCCGCTGCCGCAGCGGGGGCTGCTGGTGGAGCCGCTGTAGCTGGATCTTGAGCGAAAGTAGAGAGTGAAAACGTTAGCAGTAATGCTAACCCGAAAGAATACATTTTTGAAATCGAATTATGGTTACCCACTTTTTTCATATTATTAATGATTATCGACGTTTTGGCATAGTTTTTTGAAGGTATTTCAAGAGGAAACTACACATTTTTTTAAAAACTTGAGCAAAAATACGATTTATGCACTATTATCAAAACCCAAAAAGAATGTAAAACAACAATTTATAACAATTCTAAATAGTAAAATTTTAGCATAAATAAAAGGATACTCTTACATTTGTATATAAATCAAAAGATTATGAAAATAAGACTTCAAAAACCTGAGAAAAAGCGGCTTTTTTTGGGATTGTTTTTTTTAAATTTTAACATCCTTTTTAGCCAACAAGTTACCGTTGAGCAAGACCCTAAATTTGAACAATTACTGGCTGAAAAAAGAAAAATAAACGCAGCGATTACGGTGAATAATCGCTATAAAATTCAACTGTTTAGTGGCGCCAGTGAAGATGCAAAAAAAATGTTGGCCTTGTTTCGCAAAGACAACAAACAATACGATGCTACCATCGTTTTTAGCACCCCCATTTATAAGGTTTGGGTAGGAAATTTTAAAAGCCGAATTGAAGCGGAAAGAAATCTCATTCTACTTAAAAAAAAATATCCCAACGCCTTAGTCGTAAAACCCAATAGAGCATAAAAAAGCGGTTCAAATGAACCGCTTTTTTTATCTAATTGCCTTTTATTTCAATTTTTTACGGACCTCAACTTCATGGTAGGCTTCGATGATATCATTGATTTGTATGTCGTTATAGTTCTTGATTTGAATACCACAATCGTACCCTTTGGACACTTCTTTTACGTCATCTTTAAATCGTTTTAATGCAGTAAGTTCGCCTGTAAATATTACGACCCCCTCGCGAATTAAACGAATACGGGAGTTGCGGAATATTTTACCATCAGTGACCATACATCCTGCAATAGTCCCCACTTTCGATATTTTGAACGTTTCGCGAATTTCTGCATTCCCCGTGACTTCTTCTTTCATCTCAGGCGATAACATACCTTCCATCGCATCTTTCAAATCATCGATTGCATCGTAAATAATCGAATAATTACGGATATCAATCTCTTCTTTTTCCGCCAACTGTTTGGCAGCTCCAGCGGGACGGACATTAAATCCGATGATGATCGCATCAGAAGCTGAGGCTAACATAACATCCGATTCTGTGATCGCTCCTACTCCTTTGTGTATGATATTGATTTGAATTTCCTCTGTTGATAATTTTGAGAACGAATCGGATAATGCTTCTACTGAACCATCCACGTCTCCTTTCAAAATCACGTTTAATTCTTTAAACTGACCTAATGCAATACGGCGTCCGATTTCGGCCAACGTAATATGCTTTTGCGTACGAACCGATTGTTCGCGTAAAAGTTGGGTTCTCTTGGCTGCAATTTGCTTCGCTTCGCGTTCATCTTCAAATACATTGAATTTATCTCCCGCGGTAGGAGCACCATCCAAACCTAAAATAGAAACAGGTGTGGATGGACCTGCCACTTTAATACTGTGACCGCGCTCATCGTACATCGCTTTTACTTTTCCATGGTTTTTACCGGCTAATACATAATCGCCAACACTTAAGGTTCCTGCTTGTACCAAAATGGTTGTTACATATCCACGACCTTTATCTAATTGGGCTTCCACAACGGTACCAATTGCTGGTTTGTTGGGATTGGCTTTTAAATCTAAAATTTCAGCTTCTAAAAGCACTTTTTCCAACAATTCATTAACCCCTTGACCAAATTTTGCTGAAATTTCATGGGATTGGTATTTCCCACCCCAATCTTCTACCAACAAGTTCATTTGCGCCAATTGTTCTTTAATGCGTTCGGGATTGGCAGCAGGCTTATCTACCTTATTTATGGCAAAAATCATGGGAACCCCCGCTGCTTGGGCGTGACTGATTGCCTCCTTCGTTTGGGGCATGATATCGTCATCGGCAGCACACACAATAATGGCGACGTCGGTGACTTGAGCTCCTCGGGCACGCATAGCGGTAAAGGCCTCGTGACCGGGTGTATCTAAAAATGTAATTCGTTTTCCATTTTCTAAGGTTACCGAATAAGCCCCAATATGTTGGGTAATTCCTCCGGATTCTCCTGCAATAACATTGGTTTTACGAATATTATCCAACAACGAAGTTTTCCCGTGATCAACGTGACCCATCACCGTAACTATAGGGGCTCGGGATTTCAAATCTTCTTCGCGGTCCTCTACCACTTTGATCGTTTCTTCAATTTCGGTAGAGATAAATTCCACTTCAAATCCGAATTCATCCGCCACAATAGTCAACGTTTCTGCATCAAGACGTTGGTTCATGGTCACCATGATTCCCAAAGACATACAGGTTCCAATTACTTTTGTAATCGGCACATCCATCATACTAGCAATCTCGCCTACCGTTACAAACTCGGTTACTTTAAGGATTTTACTTCCTTCCTCCAACGCTTGTAATTCGTCTTCATTTCGTTGACGGTGGGTGTCGCGTTTTTCACGCCGGTATTTCGCTGCTTTTGATTTATTACCTTTACCTTGAAGACGCTCCAAGGTTTCTTTAATTTGATTTTTAACTTCTTCCTCCGTAGGTTCTACTTTTTGAACAACGGCAGGTCGATTGCCTCCTTTTTGGAACCCAGGTTTGTTACCAAACTTCGAATTACCTCCTTTATTAGCATTCCCTCCCGCATTGGGATTTCCTCCTCCAGGACGAGCGTCAGGTTTGGCTTGAATACGTTTGCGTTTGTTTTTGCCTTCCCCTTCTTTGGCACCCTCTTCTTTCTTCTTTTTGGGCTTTTCAAATTTGGTCAAGTCTATTTTCTCACCTGCTACAACAGGGCCTGTCAATTTCGTGTAAATAGTTTTATACGTATCGTCTTGACCTTCAACTGATATTGGCGCTTGCGCTGTTTCCTTTGGTTTACCCAAGTTAGGCTGTTCCTTTACTTCGGGGGCAACCTCAGTCGTATTTTCAAGCTCTTTAGAAACTGAAACGGACACTGGTATCGGAGTTGATGCGAGTTCAGAGTCTGGTAGCGTTTTTTGATCTAAATCAATTTTTCCTACGGGTTTTGGCCCTGTGACTAGAGCTTTAGCCTTAATTACTTCTTGTCGCTGACGTTCTTCTTCTTGGCGTTTTTTCTCTTCCAATTCACGCTCACGTTCTAAACGCAGCGCTTCTTTTTCTTTGCGAATTTCTTCGCTAACGCCTTTGGATGCTTCTTTGTTTCCACGATCCCCTGCAAATTGATTTTGAAGAATATCAAATTCATCTGCAGAAATTTTGGCATTTGGATTCGAATCAATGGAGATTCCTTTTTCTTTAAGGAAGTCCACGGCACGGTCCAGAGAAATATTTAATTCCCGTAAAACTTTGTTAATTCGTATATTTCTTTCGTCAGACATATAGTGTGATTAAGTTCTGTATTCTTTTGTAAATGTAGGCATTATTTAGTCTTCAAACTCTTCTTTCAGAATACGCATCACTTCAAGGATGGTTTCTTCTTCTAGATCGGTTCTTCGGGCTAAATCGGCTACATCTTGTTTGAGTATGCTTTTGGCCGTATCCAATCCGATTTTGGCAAACTCATCGATAATCCACCCATCGATTTCATCTGAAAATTCGGTTAATTCAACATCATCATCTTCGGTTGCGCTTCCTTCGCGAATGACATCCAATTCAAAACCTGTCAACAAACTAGCCAATTTAATATTTTGTCCTCCACGACCGATCGCTTTGGAAACTTCTTCTAATTTTAAGAAAACTTCTGCCGACTTACGTGCTTCGTCCAACTTTATGGAAGACACTTTGGCAGGACTCAACGCTCTTGAAATCAGCAAAGAAGGGTTGGCTGTAAAGTTAATTACGTCAATATTTTCGTTGCCTAACTCACGAACAATACCGTGTATACGAGACCCTTTCATCCCTACACAAGCTCCTACTGGGTCAATGCGATCATCGTAGGAATCAACCGCTACTTTGGCTTTCTCTCCAGGGATACGCACCACTTTTTTAATCATAATCAAGCCATCGAACACCTCTGGAATTTCTTGTTCAAACAATTTTTCCAAAAACTTTTCAGAAGTACGCGACATTACAATTTGTGGCTTATTGCCTTTCAGCTCCACACTTTCGATAATTCCTTTTACATTATCGCCTTTGCGGAAAAAGTCGGAAGGAATTTGTTTTTCTTTAGGCAATACAATTTCGTTACCATCATCATCCACCAAAATAACCACTTTGGGACGCACATGGTGTACCTCAGCCGTATAAATTTCACCGATAATATCTTTAAACTGCTTGTACAAGTTGGTATTATCGTGCTCGTGGATTTTTGAAATTAAATTTTGACGTAATGCCAAAATCGCACGACGGCCTAAGTCAATCAACTTCACTTCTTCCGAAACGTCTTCACCGACTTCAAAATCGGGTTCAATCTTGCGGGCTTCCGAAAGAGAAATCTGTGAGTTAGAATCTTCAACATCGCCATCGGCAACAACTACGCGATTTCTCCAGATTTCCATATCCCCTTTGTCGGGGTTGATAATGATGTCAAAATTGTCATCAGAACCATATTTCTTTTTCAAAGCGTTACGAAAAACATCCTCAAGGATGGCCATTAAGGTAACACGATCGATTAATTTGTCATCTTTAAACTCAGAAAATGATTCTATTAATGCAAGATTTTCCATTATATAATGATTTATTAGAATTTTATTGTAACCACTGCTTCTTTGATTTGGGCGTAGGAAATCTCCATTACTTTTTGGACTGTTTCCTTCCCTTTTCCAATTTTTTTCGGCTCACGGGCTTCCCAGGAAAGTGTAATTTTCTCTTCATCTGCCGCCGCTAAAACCGCTTCAATCACTGTGCCTTCCGTTGTTTTTACAATCAACCAGCGTCCCACGTTGTTTTGGTATTGACGCACCAACTTTAATGGCGATCCCACACCGGCCGACGCAACATCCAATGAAAAGTCGACTTCTTCCCGATCCAAATGATGTTCAATGGCGCGACTGATATCCATACAGTCTTGTAAGGTCACTCCATTATCCCCGTCCAAAGTTACACTAATTTTGTAACTATCTGAAATCGAAACATCTATTAAAAACAAGTGTGGCTTCTCGGCCAGCCCTTGCTCCAACAACTGCATTACTTTTTCTTTGAAGGTCATCTTTTGTTATAAAAAGAGGGAAGCAGTGCTTCCCTCATTACGCATCATTCTTTAAACAACGGTGCAAATATAGGTTTTTTTTATTTTAAAAAAACAGCAAGGGTTGATATTTTTTTTGTACTTTTATACAAGCAAATAAATAAACAAAAACCATAATATTACCTAACAATGAAAAAAATTCTTATCCCAACGGATTTTTCTGAACACGCCGAATACGCCTTAAAAGTTGCTGCTCAAATCGCCCGCAAAAACAATGGTGAAATCATTTTATTACACATGTTGGAATTGCCACACGAAGGAAGCGATGCAATTAGCAAAGGTCACGACATTCCCGAATTAATGTTTTTCAAAAATGCCGCAATTAACAAGCTTGAAGAAATCATGGACTCTCCCTATTTGGACGGAATCAATGTTTCGGAAGTAATCCAGTTTGAATTGGCTTTTGAAGGCATTTTAAATATCAGCCGTTTAAACAATGTAGACTTAATTGTAATGGGTTCCCATGGCGCGAGCGGCTACAAAGAAATGTTTATCGGTTCCAATGCGGAAAAAGTGGTGCGCAATGCCGAAGTACCCGTGTTGATTATTAAAAAGGATATGGGAGAATTCAATGTTGACAAGTTCGTTTTCGCCTCAGACTTCTCTGAAGAAACCCGTCAACCTTTTACCAAAGCCGTAGAGTTTGCCAACAAGTTTGGCGCCACACTCCACTTGGTAATGATCAATACGCCCAACAACTTTAAGTCAACTTCCACCGCACAAGGTATCATTGATGGGTTTGTCCGTAATTTCCAAATCAACAATTACGTTACTCACATCTACAACGAAACCAATGTGGAAAAAGGAATTTTGAACTTTGCCAATAGCATTGATGCTGATCTTATCGGAATGAGCACACACGGCCGAAAAGGATTGGCGCACTTCTTTAACGGAAGTATTAGTGAAGATCTCGTCAACCACGCCCAACGCC
>NZ_JBEILJ010000025.1:0-34132 GCF_040379285.1 Flavobacterium sp.
CTTTCAACAATTTAGAATTAATTGCCAGTTTTGAACGGGAACCCTACCCCCACCAAACCAAAGCTTATCACCAGCGTATGCCTGTCCCACGCTGAAAAAAAATTAAAAACCTCCTTCCCTTCTAAAAATTTTAAAAACGTCAACACACAAACCGAAACAAAAACATTCGAAAAGTTGATTGCAAAACTTAATACTGACAAAGGCTGCAAGATAAGGACGACAAGAACGCCAACCTGTAAAAAGCATTTGGCTAAATGGCGGGTGATGTAGTTAATTGAACATTCCAACTCCCCTGCTCCTGCGTGAAATAAAATTCGACGAAGTCAATCCTTTCAAGTGGTAAAAACAAAGCCCGCCTCAGCAACTGTCACCCGATGTTGCAATTTTTTAGGTTTAAGGTTTTAAGTTTCAAGTTCAGGGTAAAGAAAGCCGCTGAACCCCTGAGCTTCTAAGCCTTTGAAATACCTATAAATTCCACTCCCGATTTATGTCGGGTGTTTTTTTGCACTACGGATAGAGGCCTTGGGGAGCTCGGGCGGGGCGAGAGCCCAAGACCAGCGACGGCCGAAAGCCGGACCCCGACCGGAAAAGTGCTTTGGAAACGTGGGCGGGATTCGGGGGAGTGCCCAAAAAAATGAACAACCAAGTAACAAACCGTTTGTTGTATCGTCTAAAACATAAACCTAACTTTTTATACGCTTGGAAACAATACTATCGATTCGGAATTTAAACAAACGGTATGGCCGCGTGCATGCGGTGAATGATTTGTCGTTGGACATTCAAAAAGGCAACGTTTACGGGATATTGGGTCCGAATGGATCGGGAAAATCTACTACGCTGGGTATCGTGTTGAATGTGGTCAACCGCACTTCGGGCGACTATGCTTGGTTTGATGGAAAATTGCCTACCCACGAAGCTTTGAAGAAAGTGGGGGCCATCATTGAACGTCCCAATTTTTATCCCTATATGTCGGCACAGCAAAACTTGGAGCTGGTGTGCAAAATCAAAGGCATCGGGTACCACAAAGTGCAGGAGAAATTGGAACTTGTGGGTTTATGGGAGCGCAAAGACAGTAAGTTTCGCACCTTTTCGTTGGGGATGAAACAACGGTTGGCGATTGCTTCGGCCTTGTTGAACGACCCGGAGATTTTGATTTTGGACGAACCCACCAACGGCTTGGATCCGCAAGGGATACGACAGATTCGCGACATTATTCAGTTGATTGCTTCGCAAGGAACGACGATATTATTGGCTTCGCACTTGCTCGACGAAGTGGAAAAAGTGTGTTCGCATGTTTTGGTTTTGCAATATGGAAAAGTATTGTATTCGGGTACGGTTGCGGGCATGGGAACGCAACAAAGTTATTGGGAATTACGGTCAGCATCGCTGGAAGCACTGCAAACGGCCTTGGCACAGTATCCCGATTTGAGTTCGATTACCCTTGAACAAGACACCGTTGTGGTTCAGGCGAAAAGCGGCTTGGATGCCGGTTTGTTGAACAAATTTTTGAGTGAGCACGGGATTTATGTGCATCACTTGATGGAACGCAAACGCTCGTTGGAACAGCAATTTTTAACCCTAACCGAAACAAAATCCTAAGACATGAAACGTTTATTAGCCATAGAATTACAGAAAATTTGGTTGAATCGCGCGAGTCGCATCTTGACCCTGACCTATTTTGGAATTTTGAGTTTAATTGCGCTGATTGCTTCAATTGAGTTTGACTTGGGTCCTTTTCACTTTGATGCTTCCGAGCAGGGTATTTTTAACTTCCCCTACATTTGGCATTTGAACAGCTACATTGGGGCGTTGCCGAAGATTTTTTTGGCTTTGGTGATTGTTTCGATGATGGCTAATGAATACACTTACGGCACCTTAAAACAGAACTTGATTGACGGAATGAGTAAGAAAGAATTTGTCTTCTCTAAGTTCTTGACGGTCTTGGTATTTTCGGGCTTGTCGACGGTTTTTATTTTTGTGATTTCCTTGCTTTTGGGATTGATGTATTCGACCTATGACGAGGTAGGCATTATTTTCTCGGAAATGGATTATTTATTGGCCTTTTTTGTCAAGTTAACCGGGTTCTTTAGTTTTTGTTTGTTCTTGGGCGTATTGATCAAACGGTCGGCTTTTGCGATTGGATTTTTGTTTGTTTGGTATTTGATTGAAAATATTGGTTTCTTGATTTTTGGAAAATTGATTGTCAACGACTTTGAATTGGCGCGTAGTATTTTCCGATACATGCCTTTGGAAGCGATGTCGGGGGTATTGATTGAACCCTTCACCAAATTGGATATTATTCAAGCCGTTGGAAATCAGGTAGGTGTGCTTGAAATCAAAGACTATGCTGTGGATTACGGTCTGGTAGCGGTTGTCTTGGTTTGGACCTGCCTTTTTATATGGGGCTCGTATGCGTTGATTCAAAAAAGAGATTTGTAATCTACGAGTGTTAAAATCGTCAAAAAATAAAAAGTACGCACGCCTAATAGCGGGGTATTGTCTATTTTTGGGCTATGAATGCAAAATTTTTATCGAACCTATTAACGCTATTATTTTCAGCGATTTGTTTCGCTCAATTTAGTAAAACGCATTATATCCCTCCGATCTCCAATTCGCAAAATATGCCTATTGGATCGAAGTTTTTATATATTTCAACCCCGAGTATCACGCCCATTCAATTTACCATCAAACAATCGGGGAGTGTTAACATCACCGGAACGGTTTCGCGTGATATCCCTTACGTATTTGATATGGATAGCAGTGGGAGTCCGTTTCAGTTTGTCGTTGACCAATCGGCAGCAAATACCATTTTACAAGATGCGGGCTATATCATTGAAGCCGAGGATTTAATCTCGGTTTCGGGTCGTATTGTCGATGTCTCCGGTAACCAAGCGGGTTGTGTTGTTTCGAAAGGGATGGCGGCATTGGGCACCCAATTTCGCATTGGCGGGATGACCAATTTGCTGGTCAACAACTACTTTGAATTGCATTACACTTTTGTAAGTGTTATGGCAACCGAGAATAACACTACGGTTACTTTTAGCGACATCGGCCCTGGTGCCCAACTTGTCAATACCACGGGAAACACACCACCTCCTGTTTTACTCAACAGTGGCGAAACCTTTGTCATAGCCGTTCAGGGTCCGTTGGCGGCCAATCGCGATGCCCTCATTGGATCACTGGTAACCGCGGACAAACCTATTGCTGTGAATTGTGGATCGGTTGGTGGAACCAATGGCCAAATGTCGAATATCGATACAGGCTTTGACCAAATTGTATCGGTAGAGCGAACCGGGAAAGACTATATTTTTATCAAAAGTACGGGAATGGACAATGTGGAGCGCGTATTGTTGATTGCCCACGAAAACAACACCTCCATCTTTCTGAATGGGAATACTACGCCGAGCTATCAATTGAATGCGGGGGACTATGTGCAACTTACCGGAGCCGATTACAATGTGAATGGCAATTTATATGTTCGTTCGGATAAAAATATTTTTGCGTACCAAGCGGTCGGTGACGGTTCTCAGAACAATCAAGCGAATCAAGAAATGTTTTTTGTTCCGCCTCTAAGCTGTCAAACTCCAAAATCCCTCGATAACATTCCGTTTATTGAAAGAGTTGGGAATCGAAATTTCAGTGGGCGCGTTACTATTACCACCAAAACCGGATCAACCCTTAACTTTATCATCGATGGAGTCCCCTACACGCTAGCGGGATTGGCAGGGGCTTTTGGCGTAAGTGGTCCTTTAGCAGTAGTAGGAAATCCAAATTATGAATGTTATATCATTACAGGTTTGACAGGAAATGTTTCCGTTTTTTCTACCACCGAACTCTATTTGGCCGCTTATGGAAACAATGGAGCCGCTACGTTTGGAGGCTATTATTCGGGATTTGTGTTCAAACCTGAGGTAGTTTTTCAAGAAGTTGATGTTAACCTCACCAACTGTATTCCCAATGTGTCGTTGAATGTCAATGCGCAGAGTGGATTTGATACCTACCAATGGTATTTCAACAATGTGCCGATTCCCGGCGCAACGACCAATAGTTATACCCCGACACAACCCGGATACTACAAAGTAAATGCTGCTTTGGCTGCTTGTGGGATTGAAATTTTATCGGATGAATTTCCAGTCAGTACCTGTCCCAACGATTTGGATGGGGATTTGGTCAATGACAACATTGATGTGGATATGGACAACGACGGGATTGCCAATTGTACGGAATCGTATGGGAACCAATACTTGAATTTACAAAATCCCAGCACAGGAACACTGACGGTAGGGGCCTTTAGCCGACCTTTTACTGGGACTGTAAGTACGTCTACAACGGCTAGTACGCTTCCGTTTACATCGACGAATGATGGCACTATCGTCACGGATGTTCCTCCCGGAAAAACGAACTGGGTAAAATACCAAGTCAACTTCACACAGCCCATCAGTTTGGGATTAGAATATGCTGCTGTGGCCAATACCACTGATTTAATCAACGACAAAGGGGAATATATTATCACCTGCCCAATAAACCAAACCATTACGGTAGACAATCCAGATAATCAGTTGTTAATTGATACGAATTACGACGGTTTCTTTGAGAGCGGCGTGACGCGATTTTCCTCTTTTGAAATTCGTTTTCGATTGAATAGTGCTGTTCCTTTGGCCGCAGGGAGTGGCACGTTTAAATTCCAAACCTACCTGACGACTTCATTGGCAATCCAGCATAAAAATTTGGTTGATGATGCGCCCAATCGTGCCACGTTTCGCTTTTATGCGGTATGTGTCCCCAAAGACAGTGATGCCGATGGTGTCGCCGATGCGTTGGACATCGATTCAGATAATGATGGAATTTTAGATTTAGTAGAGTCACAAGGGCCTACGTTTGTGGCACTTTCTGGAAATGACGCCAACAATGACGGTTTGGATGATATTTTTGGTCCTTCATATGTTCCCAACGACTTTGACGGTGATGGCGTTCCCAATTATTTGGATTTAGATTCAGATAATGACGGAATTTACGATGTAACGGAAGCCCAAAGTGGTACCTTGGATGCCAATTTAGATGGGATTATTGATGCGATTCAGGTTGGAACCAACGGGTTGCACAACGGATTAGAAAACCCTCTTGATTCAGGAACGTTGAATTACACTTTAGCCGATTCTGATGGCGATGGTATTTTTAATTATGTTGCTTTGGACGCGGACAACGATTCATGTGCCGATGTGATTGAAGCAGGTTTTGCTGATCCAGATGCCAATGGTGTTTTGGGAACAGGCAGTGTCACCGTGAATGCCAATGGAGTGGTGACTGGCGCTGGAGGATATACGCCACCAAATCCTAATTACAGTATCAGTGCTCCTATCAGTATCACTACAGCGCCCCAAGATGTTACGGTGTGTGAATTGCAAAACGCCGTCTTTACTGTTGTTCCTGCAACGCCAGTCGATAGCTATCAGTGGCAATTTTCAACAAATAACGGCACGACATGGACAACGTTAGCCAACGGCCCCAATTACACCGGAGTGACCTCCAATACATTGACAGCTCTTGCCGTAACGCCGGCTATGGTAGGCTATCGCTATCGTGTGGTACTCAACCGAAATGGTAACAGCTGTGGCCTTAATTCGTTGAGTGCGGTATTGACAACCTATGCACTACCTGTCGTGACTACACCGCTTACGTTGGTCCAATGTGACAACGACACGGACGGTATTTCGAGTTTCAACCTAACGCAAAAAAACAATCAGATTTCGGCCAATGCCACCACCGAAACATTTACCTATTTCACCTCGCAAATTGGAGCCGAAACCAATAATGTATCGCAACAAATTTCAAACTTTACCGCTTATACAACCACCAATACTTCGGTTTGGGTTCGCGTCGAAAATGCCAATCAATGTTTCCGCGTAGCCCGTTTGAATCTCATTGTTTCAGCCACCCAAATCCCCGCTGGAACGAGTTGGCAATTTACCCAATGTGATTTTTACGTAAATCCCCTAGACACCGACACCGATGGCATTGCAACTTTTAATTTCAGTAGTGTTACCGGGCAGATTCAAGCATTATTACCCAATACCGCAACGTATACGATTTCGTATTATAGAAACGAAGCCGATGCTTTGGCCGAAAATGATAGCAATGGAAATTCCTTAGCGATCGCCAATCCCGCCAATTATGCCAATATCGGGTACCCCAACGCGCAACAGATTTGGGTTCGCGTTGACAGTAACGTAGACAATGCCTGTTTTGGATTGGGCCCCTACATTACCTTAACCGTACAAGCCTTACCCACTATTTTCCCGTTGGGCAATGGCAATGTTATTCGCTCTTGTGATGATGACCAAGATGGTAGTTTTACCTTCAATACGGCTACGTTACAAAGTAGCCTTCTACAAGGGCAAACGGGTGTTGTTATTGAATATATTGCTGGAAATGGATCGCCAATTCCTGCACCGTTTCCCCCAACGTATACGGTAACCGGTACCGAAACGATTCAGGTTAGGGTAGCTAATGCCAACAACATTCCTGTGGATGGACCATGTTTCCGGACCACTACGGTAACCTTTATTGTTGATGATTTACCCGAATTGTTTGCGGTAGCTCCCAATCGATTTGAGGTTTGTGATGATGAAACCGATCCCGCGCTACAGAACGGCACGGTGGCTTTTGACACCACAACGCTCACGCAAGATTTAATTCAAGGGCAAACTGGATTTACGTTAACCTACACCTTGGCCAACGGTACGGTTTACGCAAATCAACTACCAAATCCGTTTATCAGTGGAACACAAACGGTTTTGGTCAACTTGACCAATCCAATTAATACGAACTGTTCGGCAACCTATCCGCTATCCTTTGTGGTGCATCCAAGACCTTTAGTCGATATCAATGCCCAAGGGTGGGATGATACCTTGATTTGTTCTAATTTACCTTTTTTCACAGCAACACTTACAGCCGATGTGGCGCAAGACAACTTGATTCCCACCTACACGTACCAATGGTATTTTGAGGGAACCCTCATTCCGGGGGCAACCCAATACAGCCTCACGGTCAATCAAGAAGGGACGTATAGCGTTGAAGTTACCAATACTCAAGGGTGTACTGCCCTACGCGTAGTTGAAGTGAACACCTCTGTTATTGCGACGATAGATTCGGTAACCGTTGTGGATTTGGTCGATAATAACACCATCACGGTAAACGTTTCTGGCAATGGTGATTATGTGTACAGTATTGATGAATCGTATGGACCGTATCAAAGTTCAAATGTATTTACACAAGTCCCCATGGGCGTGCATACGGTCTATGTAAAAGACTTAAATGGATGTGGAATAGCTTCCTATTTGGTCACTGTGTTGGGCATTCCAGCCTATTTTACACCCAATGGCGATGGATTTAATGATACTTGGAATATTCGTGGCGTTACGAACACTTTTTATCCCAATACGCAAATCTTTATTTACGACCGTTATGGGAAGTTATTGAAACAAATCGGGGCGTTGGGCCCGGGTTGGGACGGTACTTATAATGGAGCTTTACTGCCAGGCGATGATTACTGGTATGTCATTCAACTTGAAGACGGGCGTATTGTTAAAGGAAATTTTGCCTTGAAGCGTTAGCCTCGAATGCTAAAAAGCATATACTAAAAAAGCCATCAACGAAAGGATTGATGGCTTTTTTTTATTGTTAGAATGGAGGTGTTACACCATAGCATTTTTGAAACGCTTACGGTCATTTTCGCTCAACAAAATTTTACGCAAACGAATTGACTTGGGTGTCACTTCCACATACTCATCTTTTTGAATATATTCTAAAGCTTCTTCAAGGGTAAACTTGATCGCCGGAACGATACGCGTTTTATCATCAGCGCCCGCGGAACGGAAGTTAGTCAATTGTTTGGTTTTGGTAATGTTTATCACCAAATCATCCGCACGAGAGTTTTCACCGACCACTTGTCCTTCGTAAATATCTTCGTTGGGATCGACAAAAAACTTACCACGGTCTTGCAATTTATTGATTGAATACGGAATGGCTTTTCCATTTTCCATAGAAATCAACGAACCGTTAATACGACCCGAAATATCTCCTTTTAAAGGCTCATACCCAATGAAACGATGCGCCATAATAGCTTCTCCCGCAGTAGCCGTCAACAATTGATTACGCAATCCGATGATTCCACGAGAAGGAATGTTAAATTTGATAATCATACGCTCGCCACGGGGTTCCATGCTTAGCATTTCCCCTTTACGAACGGTAACGAATTCGACCGCTTTACCCGAAACATTTTCAGGTAAGTCGATGGTTAATTCTTCAATAGGCTCACATTTTTGCCCATCAATTTCTTTGATAATAACTTGGGGTTGACCGATTTGCAATTCATAACCCTCGCGACGCATGGTTTCAATTAAAACAGACAAGTGCAATACCCCACGACCAAACACCATAAATTTATCGGCCGAATCGGTTTCGCTTACGCGTAAGGCCAAGTTTTTCTCTAGTTCTTTGGTCAAACGATCTTTGATATGGCGCGAAGTAACGAATTTTCCTTCTTTACCAAAGAAAGGAGAGTCATTGATGGTAAACAACATACTCATTGTTGGTTCATCAATCGCAATACTTTTTAAGGCTTCTGGATTTTCAAAATCAGCGATGGTATCCCCAATTTCAAACCCTTCAATACCCACCAAGGCACAAATGTCACCGGCGTGTACTTCGGCTACTTTTTTACGGCCCAAACCTTCAAAAGTGTGTAATTCTTTGATTTTGGATTTGGTGATGGAACCGTCTCTTTTCACTAGAGAAACAGGCATATTTTCACGTAGCGTTCCGCGCTCTAAACGTCCGATAGCGATTCGACCCGTAAACGATGAAAAGTCCAACGAAGTAACCAACATTTGAGGTGTTCCTTCTGACACTTTAGGAGCGGGAACATGATTCACCACCATATCCAACAAAGGTTCGATAGATGTTGTAACGTTTTGCCAGTCTTCGGACATCCAGTTGTTTTTGGCCGAACCATAAACGGTTGGGAAGTCCAACTGCCATTCCTCGGCACCCAATTCAAACATGAGGTCGAATACTTTTTCATGCACTTCTTCAGGAGTACAGTTTTCTTTATCCACTTTGTTGATCACCACACAAGGTTTCAACCCTAAGTCAATGGCTTTTTGCAATACGAAACGTGTTTGGGGCATTGGACCTTCAAAGGCATCGACCAACAAACAAACGCCATCTGCCATATTCAATACCCGTTCTACTTCCCCACCAAAGTCGGCGTGGCCTGGCGTATCGATAATGTTAATTTTGGTTCCTTTGTATACAACCGAAACGTTTTTGGAGGTAATGGTAATGCCGCGTTCGCGTTCTAAATCATTATTATCCAAAATTAAATCGCCGGTATTTTCGTTTTCGCGAAACAGCTGACAGTGGAACATAATCTTGTCAACCAAGGTTGTTTTTCCGTGGTCAACGTGGGCAATAATGGCAATATTTCGTATTGATTCCATGTGATTTTTTTGAAGGCGCAAAGGTAGTTTTTATTTTCTGAATTCAGGCATCCTCAAGGCAATAGTTTTAAGATAAGTAAAAGTGAATTAATACTACAACATGTTTTTTATCTTGTTTTTTTGTTATTTTTGGAATAATGAAACACACCAACCTACGTTTTTTTCTTCCGGCATTCCTCATCTTATTTGCCCTGATATTTACAGGGATGGTCGTGGTCACCCAATGGAACAATCCAACATGGCAACTGGGAATCGGATTGGGTTTATCGTTGGGAATTGCTCTTTTTACGACGTACTTTGTAGCACAAAAGATTTTAACTACAGAGCGCTATATGGCGCAATTTGAATCGGAATTCTCAGAATTATCTGTTTCCAACGAACGTTTTGAAATTGTTTCCAAAGCAACGAGCGATACGATTTGGGACTGGGATGTTAAAACCAACAGCTTTATTTGGAACAAAGGAATTCAAGGCGTTTTTGGTTATAAAAAAGAACAGGTTGGACCTCATTTACAGTGGTGGTTTGATAAAATTCACCCTGAAGACAGTTTGAAGATTTCCGTAAAACTATATTCGTATATCGCCCAACGCTCGGATAAATGGCAAGATGAATACCGATTTATGGACGCCAATGGACAATACCGCTATGTGTATGACCGTGGTTTTCTGGTAAAAGATGAGGAAGGCAATGTGGTGCGAATGATTGGTGCAATGCAGGATGTCACCCGACAAAAAGAAGAAGAACAACGATTGCGTTTATTGGAAACCGTGATTATCCAAAACCGCGATACCGTTTTGATTACCGCTGTTGGAGCCTCTGAAAATGCCGAAGATCAAATCGTATATGTCAATCCTGCTTTCGAGAAAATGACAGGATACGACCAAGCGAAAGTTTTACACCAATCTGCTACCTTCTTTTTCAAACGTATCCGAAATAAAAGGGATGTCAAAAAAATTGCAGATGCCTTAAAAAAGAAAGAGGCTTTTACCTTGGAAACCCTGACCAAACGTAAGGACAACACTAACTATTGGGTGAATCTAAGTTTGATTCCCATTACCAACCATGAAAATCAACATACACATTGGATTTCCATTCAGCGTGACATAACCGAGGAAAAAGAGCAAGAAAAAGAACGCGAACAGTTGATTAAAGAATTGACACAAAACAACTCCGACTTAAAGCAATTCTCCTACATCACTTCGCACAACTTACGAGCTCCTCTTTCTAATTTGACCGGGTTATTGAATTTGTTGGATGATATTGAAATTGAGGATTATGAATTGAAAGAAATTCTTCAAGGATTTAGCAAATCAACCCAACAACTAAACGACACAGTCAATGATTTGGTGAATATCATTATTATCAAAGACAGTTTAGCTATTGATAAAGAGCCGATTGTGATTCGTGATGTGTTTGAAAACATCTTTAACCAACTTAGTTTTTTAATCAGTAACTTAAACCCAATTATAAAACTGGATGTCGACAAAGTAGATACTTTATTATTAAATTGTTCATATTTTGAAAGTATTTTACTAAATTTGACTACCAATGCACTCCGCTACAGCGATCCTTCCCGTCAATTGAAAATTTTAGTCGCTGCTAAAAATTTAGGCACCGAAACACAAATTACCTTCAAAGACAACGGCTTGGGTATAGACCTCAAACGCCATCGAGATAAAGTATTTGGATTATACCAACGTTTTCATGACAATCCGGACAGTAAAGGTTTGGGCTTATATTTAGTCAAATCGCAAGTTGAGTCCATGGGAGGAAGCATCACAATAGATAGTGAGGTAGGCGTAGGAACAACATTCACGATTACCTTTAAAAACAATTAAAATGTACAAAAAAATACTCTGTGTAGACGATGACCCCATTACATTAATGCTATGTAAAAAAGTCATTCAAAAGTGTGAGTTTTCCGAAACCATTGAGATTGCCAACAATGGTGAAGATGCGTTAGCCTATTTAGAGTCGTTTTCTCAAGATGGAATTACACCGACAACCGATTTACCCGAACTTCTTTTTTTGGATTTGAATATGCCCGTAATGGGGGGCTGGGAATTTCTGGATATCATTACTGAACGACGTTACAACGAAATTTTTCCACAGCTAAAAGTAATTGTGCTCTCCTCAACTATAGACCCAAAGGACATCGAAAAATCAAAATCGTATCCTATGGTATTGGACTTTTTATCGAAACCGATAACTAGAGAGATGCTTGAAGAGTTAAAGAATAACAACGCATAAAAAAAGCCTCCGAATTGGAGGCTTTTGCATACTATACTATAAAATAGATTACAGTTTGTTGACGTGTTTCGTTAACTTCGACTTCAAGTTGGAAGCCTTGTTATCATGAATGATGTTTTTCTTCGCTAACTTGTCAATCATAGAAATAACGCTTGCCAATTTGGCTGCTGCATCTGCTTTATCCGTAGACATACGCAACGCTTTCACGGCATTACGTGTTGTTTTGTGTTGATAACGGTTTAAAACTCTTCGTTTCTCGTTACTTCTAATTCTCTTTAGCGCTGACTTGTGATTTGCCATTGTTTTGTAATTTAATTGTAATAATTATTTATAACTATTAGTTAAAAAAGAAAAACCTCCCACAATTACTCGGTAATCACTTTGGTTTTAACTAATAAAACAACGATTTGAGACACAAAACCTTTGTTTTACAAAACTAATTTACAACTAATTTGTAGCCCGTAGGGGAATCGAACCCCTCTTGCAAGAATGAAAATCTTGAGTCCTAACCGATAGACGAACGGGCCATTTGAGTAACAGTAACATGAAATGTCACACTTAAATTGCCTTTATTTTGTAGCCCGTAGGGGAATCGAACCCCTCTTGCAAGAATGAAAATCTTGAGTCCTAACCGATAGACGAACGGGCCTACTGCTCAAATGCGGATGCAAAAATACAACTATTTTTTACACGTGCAAGTCCGCTTTTAAACTTTTTTATTTTTTTTAATAGGCCTTAGCAAACAAGACACGTCCGGTGGATGGAGCCCCTGAAAACACACATTTTCCCTCTTCTTTTTCTTGGTCCAAAGGAATGCAACGAATGGTTGCCTTAGTCAATTCTTTAATCTTTTCTTCCGTTTTTTGTGTTCCATCCCAATGGGCAGCTAAAAATCCTCCTTTTGTTTCCAAAATCGTTTTGAATTCATCAAAATTATCCACTTTAGTAATATGACTGTCGCGGTACGAAAATGCTTTTTGATATAAACTCTGCTGAATCGTTTCCATTAAATCAACAAGGTAGGCTTCTACGCCCTCGCGACGAACCACCTCTTTGGTTAACGTATCTCTTCGGGCTAGCTCCACCGTTCCTTGTTCTAAATCTTTGGGACCAATCGCCATGCGTACGGGCACGCCTTTGAGTTCCCATTCGGCAAATTTAAATCCTGGCTTTTGTGTCGTCCGATCGTCAAACTTAACCGAAATGTGTAACTTACGTAAAGCCGCTGTGATTTCATGAGCCACTGTACTGATAGCCGCCAGTTCTTCTTCACTCTTGTAAATTGGTACAATAACTACTTGAATCGGAGCTAAATTAGGTGGTAAAACCAACCCATTATCATCGGAATGCGTCATGACCAAAGCACCCATCAAGCGTGTTGAAACCCCCCAAGAGGTGCCCCACACATAATCTTGTTTCCCTTCTTTGTTGGCAAACTTCACCTCAAAGGCTTGTGCAAAATTTTGCCCTAAAAAGTGTGATGTCCCAGCCTGCAAGGCTTTTCCGTCTTGCATCAAAGCTTCAATGCAATAGGTTTCTTCCGCTCCGGCAAAACGTTCATTGGCTGTTTTCACACCTTTGATAACGGGAATAGCCATGAAATTTTCGACAAAATCAGCATATACTTGCATCATTTGTTCGGTCTCAGCTATGGCTTCTTCACGGGTAGCATGCGCGGTATGCCCCTCCTGCCACAAAAACTCAGCGGTACGAAGAAACAAACGGGTACGCATTTCCCAGCGCACTACATTCGCCCATTGATTAATAAGCAAGGGCAAATCACGGTAGGATTGAATCCAATTCTTATACGTAGACCAAATAATCGCTTCACTGGTAGGTCGAACGACTAATTCTTCCTCCAGTTTGGCTTGTGGATCAACGATAAGTTTCCCTTTTTGGGTTTCATCCGCTTTTAAACGGTAATGCGTCACTACGGCGCATTCTTTCGCAAATCCTTCCGCATTTTTCTCTTCTGCTTCAAACATACTTTTGGGAACAAACAAAGGAAAATACGCATTGCTGTGACCGGTTTCTTTGAACATCCGATCCAACTCGGCCTGCATTTTTTCCCAAATGGCATATCCATAAGGTTTGATCACCATACAGCCACGCACCCCAGAGTTTTCAGCCAAATCGGCTTTAACCACCAGCTCGTTATACCATTTGGAATAATCCTCTTCTCGCTTTGTTAAGTTCTTACTCATAATGAACAGTTTGGCACAAAAATTGTTTAATCAAATTTTAACTAATTAGTCTGGCAAAACTAACTATTTTTGTAATGACCAACAATAAAAATGCTATAGATATGAAAACAAATTTCCTTTCCCAAATCCGTAATTTCCGTTGGCTCACCCTAGTCACTTTGGGAATTTTGGTCACTTCTTGCGGCTCCTATCAAAATTCTTCCTATTACGATAATGATGGCGTATATGGCAGCACTGGAACCACTCGAGCTAGTGCTCCTAGACAGGACAATAGCAACAGCGAATATTACCGTAATTATTTCAGCTCCTTAAACGAGGTGAGTCAAGAATTAATTACAGATGTTGAAAATTATACTACACCACAAGACAGCACCCAAAACACTGCGGCACACACGGCTTCTTCCAACTACAATGGATGGGGGAATAATGCTACCAATGTCACCGTCAACTATTATGATTCTTGGAATGACGGCTGGGGTTGGAATGGCGGCTGGGGTCTTGGTTGGAATGCTGGCTGGGGCGGCTGGGGCTGGAACAACTGGGGTTGGAACGGCGGCTGGGGTCTCGGTTGGAATGCCGGCTGGGGCTGGGGCGGCTGGGGCGGCTGGGGTTGGAACAACTGGTATGGTCCTGGTTGGGGCTGGGGTTGGAACTCTTGGTACGGACCCGGTTGGGGCTGGGGCTGGGGTGGCGGTTGGTATAACAACTTCGCTTACAACGGAGGACGTCGTAACACCATTTACCGAAATCCAACAGCACTTAACGGACGTAACAGCGGTATCGGACGCGCTAATAATGGTTTCACCCGAAGCAATAATTTTACCCGAGGCAATACTGTTCGTAACGGGCGTGCAGATTATACCAATGGGGTGCGTCCAGTAAATATTACGCGTGGCAATAGCGGCGTGCGTCAAAACTATCCTACCAATAATACACGACCCAATAATGCGCCTAACACAGGAGCCGTGCGTAATAACCCTACTCCGAGTAGTAGCCCTTCACGCAGTGAGTCCAACACCCGAAGCTACAGCCCATCGCGTTCAAATTATGGAGGTGGCGGAAGCTACGGCGGCGGTGGCGGTTTTGGCGGTGGCGGCCGTTCAGGAGGCGGTGGCGGTGGTCGTCGTTAATTTGTTCCATTTACTCACTAAGACTAGTTTACTATGAAAAAGATATTTGCCTTATGCTTCACAGGATTGGTTATGACCTCCGGTTGGAGCCAAGATATACAGGATGCCTTAAGGTATTCGGTGCAAGACCTTAATGGAACGGCTCGATTTCGCGCTATGGGAGGTGCCTTTGGTGCTGTAGGGGGTGATTTAAGTGCCATTTCTGTCAATCCAGCAGGTTCTGTGATTTTCAGTAACAATCAAGCAGGTGCTACGCTTACCAATTTTAACACCACCAATCGCACCAATTATTTTGGAACCCAACAACGAGAAAACAACAATCACTTTGACATCAATCAAGCGGGAGGTGTGTTGGTTTTTGTAGACCCTCTAAAAAAATCTGATTGGAATAAATTTGCGGTAGCCTTGAATTACGAGAACACGCAAAACCTGAATAATTCTGTTTTTCTAAGCGGCGTCAATCCCAACAACTCCATTGACCAATACTTCCTTAGTTTTGCCAACGGTAGAAATCCCTCTGAAGCAGTTCCTTTTGGAGTGCTAAACGATTTCTTTTACGATGAATTGTTTTTTAACGAACAACAAGCCTATTTAGGATACAATTCCTATATTATCGACCCGGTTAGTAATAATCCGAACAATACTTCCTACTTTACGAATATTGCCCCTGGTGGAAATTATGCGCAAAGCTTTTTATTGAACTCCTCGGGTTATTCCAGTAAATTATCGGTGAATGGATCAGCACAATACCAAGATTGGTTGATGCTCGGAATCAATTTGAACTTTCATTTTGTCGATTACCGACAAAGCACTTCATTTTTTGAAGCCAATTCAAATCCCCGCTATCCCACCGGCTCTACGGTAGATCGGGTGCGTTTTAACAATGATTTGTACACCTATGGCAACGGATTCTCTGTTCAATTGGGGGCTATTTTTAAAGTACACAAAAATGCGCGTTTGGGACTTGCTTATCAATCCCCGACTTGGTTTCGCTTGAACGATGAGTTACGTCAATACATCGCTACGTCGGGATTTGGTTTGAATGCAGATGCCAATAATACGCAGTATAATTCGGTGGTCGTGGATCCGAATGTGACCATGATTTTCGAACCCTATCGTTTGCGTACAGCCGATAGAGTTACGGCATCGGGTGTCTTTTTGTTTGGCAAACGCGGTTTAATCAGTGCTGATATCTCGCAGCAGTTTTACCAAGGCAACACCTTTACGCCGCAACGCGATTTTAGTGCCGAAAATGCAACTATAGATAATCAATTACAGGCGGCTACAGAAATTCGCTTAGGAACGGAATACAAATACAATCAATGGAGTCTTCGCGGAGGATATCGTTGGTCTGAAAGTCCCTACAAAAACCACTATACAATGGGTAATTTGACAACCTATTCGGGTGGATTGGGGTACAATTTTGGGGATACGCGTCTAGATGTATCGTACAGTCACGGATGGCGCAATTTCAACCAACAAATGTTCAACCGCGGATTGACCGATACAGCGCGTAGTCGTGCCGTGTTTGACAACATTTCGGTGACTCTTCTTTTTGAATTATAATTCCACTATACCTTATAAAAGCCGTCGGTTATCGATGGCTTTTTTTATGCGGTTTCCTTTTTGAGACTGAAATAAATAGCCTAATTTTGCAGTCCATTTTTCAAAAACTATGAGAACCAAATCGGTCAAAAAAAACAAGATCAATGTAATCACTTTAGGGTGTTCCAAAAACACGTACGATAGTGAAGTCTTAATGGGACAATTGCGCGCCAACGGAAAAGAAGTTGTGCATGAACAAGAAGGCAATATTGTGGTCATCAACACCTGCGGATTTATTGATAATGCCAAAGAAGAATCAGTAAATACCATTTTGGAATACGCCGACAAAAAAGAACGTGGCGTGGTAGACAAAGTATTTGTCACCGGTTGTCTTTCTGAAAGATACCGACCCGATTTGGAGAAAGAGATTCCAAACATCGACCAGTACTTTGGAACCACAGAATTACCGCTTTTGCTAAAGGCTTTAGGTGCCGATTATAAGCACGAACTCTTAGGAGAACGACTCACTACGACGCCTAAAAATTATGCTTATTTAAAAATCGCCGAAGGATGTGACCGTCCTTGTAGTTTTTGTGCCATTCCATTGATGCGCGGAAAACACGTATCACAACCAATTGAAAAATTGGTAAAAGAGGCCGAGGGATTGGCCAAAAATGGCGTAAAAGAATTGATTTTAATTGCACAAGATCTCACCTATTACGGATTGGATTTATACAAGAAAAGAAACTTAGCCGAACTTTTGGAAGCCTTAGTAAAGGTTGAAGGTATTGAGTGGATTCGTTTGCATTATGCCTTTCCTTCAGGATTTCCTATGGATGTATTGGATGTCATGCGACGGGAACCGAAGATTTGCAATTATATCGATATTCCTTTGCAGCACATATCCGATGCCATTTTAAAATCGATGAAACGCGGAACTACCCAGGAAAAAACGACCCGACTGTTAAATGAATTTCGGGAAGCGGTTCCAGGCATCGCTATTCGTACCACTTTAATTGTGGGGTATCCCGGCGAAACGGAGGAAGATTTCCAAATATTGAAAGACTGGGTTCGCGATATGCGCTTCGAACGTTTGGGTTGTTTTACCTATTCCCACGAAGAAAATACGGGCGCGTTTGCGCTTGAGGATGATGTCCCTGAAGCCACAAAATTGGCGCGTCAACAAGAAATCATGGATATTCAATCGCAAGTATCTTTTGAATTAAATCAAGAAAAAATCGGTCAAACCTTTCGTTGTGTCATCGATCGAAAAGAAGGGAACTATTTTGTTGGACGTACCGAATTTGATAGTCCCGATGTTGATAATGAAGTTTTGATTGACGCTTCTCAACACTATTTAAAAACAGGAGAATTTGCTATGATTCGAATTTTTGATGCGAGTGAATTTGACCTTTACGGAGAACCGATATAATTTGTATCTTTACGAAAATGAAGTTATTATGAAAAAAATCGCTTTGTTATTTTGTTGCACTGTAACGCTCACTGGTTGGGCACAAATGGGCATGATGAATAACGGTATGGGGGGCATGGGGCGTTCTGGTATGGGTATGCAACCGCCAATGGCTCGAGAGAAAACACCTGAGCAACTTGAAAAAGAACGCGTTGAATCGGTACAAAAAACGGTAGATAAACTGAAAACCGATTTAAAACTGGACGAATTACAAGTGATTATTGTGCAAAAAGAATTTGATGCCAGCTCCAAAAAAATCAATGCCATCATGAAAAAAGAAAACATGGCACAAGATGAAAAGTTGAGCGAAATTAGTGCCATTAATGAAACTGCAGAACGCAATGTGATGAACTTCCTGAATGACGAACAAAAGAAAAAGTTTAAGGAAATCATATTGGACCGTCAAAAAAGGATGGAAGCTATGAAGACCCGCTCTTAAATTAAAAAACTCCTGAGTCACCTCAGGAGTTTTTCGTTCTTCTTAATCATCTTTATATCGAAAACTTATGATTTTGCAACCACAGTTCCTTTAAAAGTCAACACTTTTGGCGTTTCTTCAGCATTGGTGGTTACCGTGATAGTTTTGGCAAACGCTCCAGCTGCTGCGGCATTGTAAGTCGCTTTTACATATCCTGTTTTTCCAGGCGCTACGGCTTCTTTAGTATAATCGGCTGCTGTACATCCACAAGAAGGTTTTACATTGGTAATCAATACCGACTTAGTCCCTGTGTTTTTAAACGAAAACTCGATGGTCTTTGGAGTTCCTTGTGGAATTTCACCTACATCTACAGTTTCTGATTTCCATACTACAGGTGAAGCTTCTTTGGCAGAAAGGGTAGTAGGTTGATCAATTACGGTTGCTGTCGTGAAAGACATCAATCCGAAGGCAAAAGCCGCTAAAGTAATTTTTACTGTTTTCATACGAAATGAATTTTTGGTTTTATAATTAAAGTAAGTTTTCTAATTTCTATGAGACAAAGGTAAATCCAATTTCGATAGTGGGTTGTTAACCGCTCTCGAATCTTTGTTAATGACTTGTTAACAGTCGGTATCCACTTATTTTTTAAGTAATTTTGAGACTCAATTTATCACTTTTGAAGACCAAAAAACTCAATATTGTCATTGTTCTTGGGATGATTGCTACCTTAGGCATTCTCATTGCTCAATTGCTTTGGACACGGGAAGCCTTCAGCTTGGAGGAAAAAAAATTCACCCAAAAAACACATATTGCCCTCTTGGAAGTAGTTAAAAAACTCTATGAGGGGAAAGACAGTGAATTACCACCCAACAATCCGGTGGAGAAAGTAGCCAACGACTACTATATTGTGAATGTTGAAAACGATTTTCAGCCCGATATTTTAGAATATTATCTGAAGACGGAATTTGCCAAAATGAACATCACGACCGACTTTGAATATGCTATGTATAACTGCAATAGCGATGAAATGGTGTATGGCAACTATGTAGCGATGAGCGATAAAAAACCCAGTACGCACAATGTCTATTTTCCGAAGCACAAAAATCTCGTCTATTATTTTGCCGTGCGGTTTCCCAACGAAACTTCGTACTTATTAAGCTCGCTTCGGTTTTGGTTTGTGTTGTCCTTTGCGCTGATGATTGTGCTTTTGGTGTATGTGTACTCCATTTACACCATTATCCAACAAAAAAAATACTCCGAATTGCAACGGGACTTTATCAACAACATGACCCATGAATTCAAAACACCCCTCTCCTCTATCCTACTCGCTTCGAGTTACCTCAACAAACAAGAGGTTATACGCGAGCAAAAAAAATTACTCGATTACACAGAAATCATTATCAATCAAAGTAAAAAACTAAATCACCATATCGAAAAGGTGTTGAATATTGCCAAAAGCGATGAATCTCCGCTTGCCTTACAACCCGAAAAATTAGCCTTACTCCCTTTGTTGCAAGAGGCCGCTGAAACCATTAAATTAAAAAACGAACAAGTTACTGTAACGATTGAAGCCGAACGCGAGTATACCCTTGAAGCTGATCGGTTTCATTTTTCAAACATTATCTACAATTTATTGGACAACTCGGTCAAGTACTGCAACCTTACCCCACGTATTCAAATTCGAGTTGACGAGGAACGCCATGGGTTACGGTTGCAATTTACAGACAATGGAATTGGAGTAGCGCCCAAAAATTTAAATTTGATCTTTGATAAATTTTATCGCGTTGCAGACCAAAAAAGCAATGAGGTAAATGGATTTGGTTTGGGATTGTTTTATGTCAAAAAGATTTGCACCCAACACCAATGGAAGATAAGCGCTCAAAATAATAAAGAACACGGATTGACGATAACGATTTTAATTCCTAAAAAGCACTATGCATAACTTCAAAATTCTGTATGCCGAAGACGATGAAACCATTGCGTTTCTGACGAAAGATCATCTGGAAAATTTTTATGCCGTAGACCATTTTGCCGATGGAACCGCAGCCTTGGAGGGTTTTCTTTCAAACGAATACGATTTGTGCATTTTAGACATTATGATGCCTAAAATGGATGGTTTTGAATTGGCTGAAGCCATTCGAAAAAAGAATCAGGAAATACCCATTATTTTTCTTTCCGCCAAAACATTAAAGGAAGATCGCATTCGGGGACTGAAAATTGGTGCCGACGATTATTTGGTAAAACCCTTTAGTATTGAGGAGCTAATGCTAAAAATCGATATTTTTTTACGGCGTTCCCATAAAAAAACAACACCCCCTCCTAGCCCGTTTTATACCGTGGGAACCTATCAATTTGATGCGGCCAATTATCGTATATTTAATGATACCGAGACCATTTCGCTCACCCAACGGGAATCGGATTTACTCAAACTTTTTTTAGACCATAAAAATCAAGTCCTCAAACGTGAAGAAATTTTGAAAGCCTTGTGGGGTGAAGACGATTACTTTATGGGCCGAAGTTTGGATGTATTCATTTCCCGCTTGCGCAAAATCTTTGCGCGACAAGAGGGAATTACTATTGAAAACTTGCACGGTATCGGATTTAAATTTAACAGTGAGGCGTAAGGGAAATGTTTTTGAAACTCAAATTTAGTGTAAAAGCCAAAAATCTCAAATCGCTTATTCAATACGAGGCTTCATACGCTTTAGCAATAACTATTTCAATAGACTCAAAAGAAAACCTGCACTACTGGCAGGTTTTTCAATTATAATGGGATATTTCCGTGTTTTCGTTGCGGAAGGGGAACCGCTTTATGTTCCAGCATCGCAAAAGCCTTGATTAGTTTTCTTCGCGTATCGCGGGGTACAATCACCTCATCTACAAAACCACGCTGCGCTGCTGTGTAGGGATTCGCAAACAATTCGGCATATTCGGCTTCTTTTTCCAGCAACTTAGCGGCGGGATCAGCGGCTTCATTGATTTCTTTCTTAAAAATAATTTCCGACGCTCCTTTGGCACCCATCACGGCAATCTCAGCCCCAGGCCATGCAAAATTCATATCGGCACCAATGTGTTTCGAGTTCATCACATCATAAGCTCCTCCGTAAGCTTTTCGGGTAATAACAGTTACTTTGGGAACCGTCGCCTCACTTAAAGCATACAATAATTTAGCCCCATGAACAATAATCCCATTCCATTCCTGGTCCGTTCCGGGAAGAAAGCCTGGGACATCAACCAACACCAACAACGGGATGTTGAAACAATCACAAAAACGGGTAAAACGGGCAGCTTTAATCGAACTCTTCACATCCAAACAACCCGCCAAATACATGGGATTATTGGCCACTATACCGATACTTCGTCCCGCCAAACGGGCAAATCCAACGACAATATTTTCGGCATAATCTTTATGTATTTCAAAAAAGGAATCTTCATCGACAACGCCATCGATTACCTCATGCATATCATAAGGCTTGTTGGCATTTTCAGGAACTAAGGTGTCCAATTTTTCGCGCAACTCCTCGCCCAATACATAGGGTAACTGAGGTGTTTTTTCTTTATTATTCTGGGGCATGTAACTCAAAAGACGTTTTACATCTTCCAAACATTCGATTCCATTCGGTGAGGTTAAATGGGCCACGCCTGATTTGGTCGAATGGGTACTCGCACCCCCTAATTCTTCGGAGGTTACTTCTTCATTGGTCACTGTTTTTACCACATTGGGCCCCGTAACAAACATGTAGCTGTTGTTTTCGACCATGATGGTAAAATCGGTAATCGCGGGGGAATACACGGCACCGCCTGCACAAGGTCCCATGATCGCAGAAATTTGAGGAATCACCCCGCTCGCCTGAACATTGCGATGAAAAATATCGGCATACCCTCCCAACGAGCGAACACCTTCTTGAATACGAGCGCCACCCGAATCGTTCAACCCTATCATCGGCGCGCCATTACGCAGGGCCAAATCCATCACCTTACAAATTTTTTCCGCATGGGTTTCAGAGAGTGATCCGCCGAAAACGGTAAAATCTTGGGCAAAAACATAGACTAAACGACCGTTGATGGTTCCGTAACCGGTTACCACCCCATCACCGTAATAGATTTCTTTGTCCATACCAAACTCAGTCGTTCGGTGTGTGACTAGCATTCCGATTTCTTCAAACGAACCCTCATCCAACAAATAAAGAACACGTTCTCGAGCCGTTAAACGCTTTTTCTCATGTTGCTTCGCAATACGATTGGCGCCTCCTCCCAATTGGGCTAAGGCGATTTTCTCCATCAAAACTTTATTTTTATCTTCCATGATTTCTAACTAGGCGTTGGGTACGCGCAAGATTTTTTTATCGTTACTATATTGTTGAAGAGTGAGGTAAGCTGCAATTTCCGCCTCGGTATCAATTTGAACTTTTAACTTTTCAGCATCGTAATATTTTTTCACAAAACCCGTATCAAATTCCCCCGAACGAAACGCTTCATGTAGCATCACGAATTTCCCAAAGGGCAATGTTGTCGCTACTCCTTTTACAATATACTGGTCAATCGCTTCAATCATTTTTTCAATCGCTTCCTCACGCGTTTTCCCGTAAGTCACCAACTTCGACAACATTGGGTCATAATAAATCGGCACATCCATTCCTTCGGCAATACCATTATCTACACGAATTCCTTCGCCTTCGGGCAAACGGTATACCTCAAGATTCCCCACATTGGGTAAGAAATCATTCATCGGATCTTCGGCATAGACGCGTAATTCCATCGCATGGCCTTGAATTTTCAAGTCTTCCTGTTTCATCGGTAAGGCTTCTCCACGTGCAACACGAATTTGCCATTCGACCAAATCCAATCCCGAAATCATCTCGGTCACGGGATGCTCCACTTGCAAACGGGTATTCATTTCCAAGAAATAAAAATTCAGGTTTTCATCAAGTAGAAACTCTACAGTTCCAGCTCCAAGATAGTCACAGGCTTGGGCTACTTTTACTGCTGCCTCACCCATTTCTTTGCGCTTTTCGGGTGTAAGTACCGCCGAGGGAGCCTCCTCAACTACTTTTTGATGGCGGCGTTGCACCGAACATTCCCGTTCAAACACATACACCACATTGCCATAGCTATCGGCCATCACTTGGATTTCGATATGACGCGGTTTGGACACATATTTTTCAATAAACACAGAGCCATCGCCAAAAGCAGACGTAGCCTCACTAATGGCACGTTCCATTTGGGACTCAAAATCTTCCTCGCGTTCTACGATACGCATTCCTTTTCCTCCACCACCGGCAGATGCTTTGATTAAAATGGGAAATCCCACTTCTTTGGCCGTTTTTTTCGCTTCTTCCACATCGACGATGGCATGGTCTACGCCGGGAACCATCGGAATGTCATAGTGCATCACGGCTTCTTTGGCGGCCAATTTGCTTCCCATCATCTCGATTGCTTTAGATTCAGGACCAATGAAAATAATTCCATGTTTTGCACATAAGGAAGAAAACGAAGCATTTTCACTTAGAAATCCATAGCCTGGATGGATGGCATCTACGCCCAACAATTGAGCTACTTCTATAATTTTATCTCCTTTTAAATAGGACTGTGCTGATGGCGCGGGTCCAATACACACGGCTTCATCCGCTAACTTTACATGGAGGGCATTGCGATCGGCTTCGGAGAACACCGCTACCGTTTTGATACCCATTTTCTTCGCGGTTTTCATGACACGGATGGCTATTTCTCCGCGGTTGGCGACTAATATTTTGGTGATTTTTTTCATTATTCAAATTCGATTAAAAGTTGGCCCTTATCTACCGCTTGTCCTTTCACCACAGCAATGGATTTAATTTTGCCCTGTCGTGGGGATAGAAAACTGTTTTCCATTTTCATGGCTTCCAAAATCAAAAGTGGGTCGTTTTCTTGAACCTCATCGCCAACCTGAACATTAATTTCCAAAATCAAACCTGGCATCGGGGCTTTGATGGCATTGACCACTTTATGGCGTCCCCGCTCGATTCCCATGCGACTGATCAATTGATCTAATTCATCGGCAATGGATACTTCATAGGTATTGTTATTGACCTTTATCGTATATTTTTTGGCGACAAAATCAGCAGCTATGATTTCAGCCGTGTAGGAACGATTGTCTTTTAAAACATGAAACGAATGGAGTCCCGTGGCCACTGCATCGAGATGTTGCAACGAACTTTCGTCAAGCTCAAATGTTGCCCCTGTGTGCACAGAAAGGGTATAGGATTTTTGCATAGTGCTGTTATTTTAGGATTGTAAATTTAGGGAATCGTAATCGATTGCGCTATGACAAAAATCAATTAATTTGGTAATTACGTCTAGGTTAAAAAAAGACGAACCGAAGTTCGTCTTACTATAATAATTTGGTTTTTTTAAACTTTGTTTTCTAAGCTCAAATCGATGGTAAGCTTGGCCGTTTCTGACAAGGTCTTCTTGGCCAAAGCGGGAACTGTTAAATCGTAATCCTTGATCTTTACCGTGAAGGTACCGTCCAAATGAATTTTTACTCCTTCGACTTTCAGTGTCATTTTGGTTTTCACTTTCTGCGTCACCCCATGAATTGTCAAATCACCTTCTACATCATAGATTCCGTTTTGAGGTTGAAAACCAACAATTTTTCCTTTAAAAGTGGCTTTGGGCAACTTATCACTGTCCATATAATTCTCGTTGAAATGTTCTTCCATCAACGGAATTTTAAAGCGAAAAGACTTAATCATCACTTGGATGGCTAAATCACCACTATTTTTATCCAAGAGCGCCGAAACGGCATTGTTGGTGGCGGCCACTTGATCGGTAGCTCCCGGAACAGTGGCATCAAACTTAACAACCCCCGTTCGGGTGATCATTTTTTGGGCGTGTAGCATTCCACTGAGCAGGAATAGCAAACACAGTAAATTCTTTTTCATAGCCTTTTGTATTAATCCAATGGGTAGTTGTTGGCCGCCCAGTTTTCGATAATTGCAATCCGTGTGGCATTCATTTTTCCGGTAGGAGGCATAATTTCACCACAGGCTGTACCTTTAATTCGGCACAATAAATTACCATTTTGCGTATTATCTTTAACATCTTCATACGTCAACAACGAAAACTCATCCACTCCATTGTGGCAACCTGTACAATTATTGGTCATGATAGGTTTTACATTTTTGTTGTAGGAAGGATTAGCAACGATCCCCGAAGCCTCTTCAAATGTAGACGATTCACAAGCATATTGTAACCCTATCAGTCCCAAAAACAACAATCCGATTAGGGACAATTTAAAATAATTCGTTTTCATAGCAATTGCAATTAAAATACACGGTATAAGTTGAATCCGAAGAAGATTCCACGGTTAAAATCCCCTGTCGCTGTAGTAAAATAGCTCACATCATTCATCGCTTGGCTGTTGGACAATACCAACTGAAAGACGTGGCCACCCGTTTCGATATCGACACCCACGGTAAGTGGATTTTGATAAGGGTCATTGGAAACGGTATTGAAACGTTGAGCGTATTCCCAGTTAAAGCTACAGCGTTTAGAGAACTTGTAACGTCCTCCTAAAGCCATTAAAAACTGACTCTTTTCTTCCAAAAGCGGGTCGTACAAGTTTTTGTGAATGTACATTGGAGTTAGTTGTAGGGAAAAATTCTCTGAAAACTTTCGTGAAATCAATAACTGATTGGAAAAAGCAAAACGATCGGTTCCCGATAATTCTGGATACTCTTCCTTTTCCAATTGGGAATTAATATCCATTGTATGGTACCCAACAATGGTCACGGGAAAACCATCTACCTCTTGGGCCATTAGACGGTATTTACCCGAAAATTCATAAGTTTTTGCAAGCGTATGACGCGAAAAGCCTAAAGTAAGCCACTCTGTTGCGCCGTATAAACCCCCTAATTTTGTGAGGGCATTATCCAATCCAAAAAAGTTATCAAAACCATTGGTCAAATCCCCAAACCGGTGGGCTACTAAAAAATACCACTCGCCTTTGGCTGCCATTTTGGTTGACTGCATGGTACAAATTTGTTGTCCCTTGAATGCAGCGCTAACCGCTTCTTTTTTATTTTGATCTTGATTGAGTTCGTTCAATAAATCGTCTTGCGCATGCAATGTTGTTGAGCAACAACCCATTGCAATCCACGCCAAGGCTACTATTTTTTTCATGGTTAACGAATTAAAGTACATTGATCCATTTTTATTTCATCGAGAAAATCATCGTATCCGATGACACGCCCTTTTACGGTGACTGTAGCCCCCACTTTGGTTGTCAAAGGCGTTTGACTAATACACACAACCTTTTCATCTAGTAGAAGTTGGTTCCCTTCAATCGAGGTGACGGTTCCTGAAACTTCGGTGGCTTTTTCCAAATACGTAGTATTTGCTTTTTCGGTGTTAGCAACAAAAGCTTGATGTAAGTCTAGGGCTTTAAGTGTAAATGCAGCGGCTTCCTTTTGAACATCACGTCGTTCGGAGTGATAGACATATCTATACGCAAAATAAACCGCAACAGCTAAAAGCAGTAAACCTAATAGACCTATTTTAAAGGATTTTTTCATTTACTCGACAATAATTTTTTTCCAAGCTTTTTGGCCTTCGCCTTGGATTTCCAATAGATAGGAACCTACGGCTAGACCTTCTACTTGAATTTCTTTAGCATTTTCAGTAGTGGAAAATGAAAGCGTACGAATTAACTGCCCTGAAAGTGTATAAACACTTACCGTTTCAATACCCCAAGCAGCACTAACGGTTACCGCTCCGCGGGAGGGATTGGGATAAACACTCACGGCCACTGGAGCGATTTCTTGCGTACTTAAATTGGTAAATGGAGTGTCGATAGCATACCCGCGATTAGCTCCACCATGGTTATTAATCGTGTAATTGGCGGTACTACTTCTTGCCCAAGCAATATCTAGGGTCGTATCGTCAAAATTAAAAGTATAATCACTGCTATCACCTGTACTTAAGGCACGCGTACAAACGATGGTACGTAATCCTGTAGAGGGTGTGTTGTTGGAATTGGACACTAGAATCCAGTGATTGGTCGTGTCGGTAATGGGAGAAAAACCTTCGCCATTGAAACGCGCGTCAACTACATTTGAAGTATTGTTCCAGTACACCAAATCTTGCCCAACGGCCATTCCTTGGGTGCCTGTAAACGAACCAAATTGCAAACCAAACCATCGGTCATTGGGGCCGATCATCGTTAGTGTAACTGTTGATGTGTTACTATCCAGTAAAAAATTGGCGCGCACATTGGTCGAAAGATTAACTACACCAGTAGCTTTTTGTTGCCCAAAGGCATGGAAAGCGCCAAGGCAAAACAATAAAAGAGTAATTTTTTTCATAGTGTTATTTTTTGTTTAAATATAAGTAAAAATGTCCGAACAAAACAAATATTCTCCTTATTCTATTTACGTAAAACATTTAGAAAGGTTTTTTCCCTACTGTACAAATTAAAAAAATACTACAATACCCATAACATTTCCCGTAAGGGCAAAACACCTTTTGAGGTCCAAAACAAAGCAAAATCTTCAAATTCCATTTCAAACGATTTTTGCAATGCTCCCCAGGTTTGTTGCGGATGGCTTGGCGTTAATTGTTTTATTCGATCTATCAACCAACGTCCTTCTGGCTCTGGGAGTACCGTTTCTATCACTCCTTGAAGCGCGTGCACTCGTACATGGAGCATGGGCCAGGTTTTTCCTTTTTTTTGTTTTTGAAAAGAAGTACACTCCGGTTGAAGTCCGCCCCAAATTATTTTAGCCGTGGATTTAGGTAAGAGAATTCGCTCGTCATCAAGCGCCGATACAATAAAATTAGGGGAAACTTTGGGGTGTGGAATTTTAAAATCAAACCAATTTTGCAACGGATCGTCCAAACATAGTCCGTGCATATAGTTGAATAACGATTTTCGTAATCCATAGCTAAAACGGTCGTGATTAATGCCTGTTTGATCGGTAAATTCGATATCGTTGTGTGCAAAGGATATCACTTGCTTTTGTGGGATAATACCATAAGCCTCGGGGTCTAATCCAATGGGACTATGAGCTGTCAAAGCAAATTGATGCCAAAAACCCGACTGCACAATCCCTAAAGAAAACAATTGACGCACCATTTCCAAACTATCAATGGTTTCCTGCACGGTTTGCGTAGGATACCCATACATCAAATAGGCATGAACCATGATGCCACTTTCGGTAAAATTTCGGGTTACCTGTGCCACTTGCGCTACCGTGACACCTTTTTGAATGAGCGCCAACAACCGATCGGAGGCGACCTCGAGTCCCCCAGAAACCGCAATACATCCTGACGCTTTGAGCAACAAACAGAGGTCGCGGGTAAAACTCTTTTCAAACCGTATATTCGTCCACCAAGTCACTACCAAATTGCGCCGTAAAATCTCTAGCGCCAATTCGCGCATCAACGCAGGAGGAGCTGCTTCGTCGACAAAATGAAAACCCGATTCGCCGGTTTGTGCGATCAACGTTTCCATGCGATCGACCAACATTCTGGCGTGAATGGGTTCGTAAACTTTGATATAATCGAGTGAAATATCGCAAAAAGTGCATTTACCCCAATAACAACCGTGCGCCATCGTCAGTTTATTCCATCGGCCATCACTCCACAAACTGTGCATGGGATTTGCGATTTCAATCACCGAAAGATACTCTGTCAACAAAAGATCGGAATAATCGGGGGTCCCCACTTCGGTTTGCTTATAATCGCCTAGTGTGGCATCGTTTTTATACACCACTTCACCGGCCTCACGTAGGTAGGATCGTTTCCACACCTGTTGTGCCGCTGGCAACTGAAGATTGGCATATAAAAGTTCGATAGGGCGCTCTCCATCGTCGAGGGTGATATAATCAAAAAAATCGAAAACTCGCGAATCGGTCAGTTGGCGTAACTCTGTGTTGGGAAAGCCCCCACCCATAGCGATTTTTGTATTGGGATAATGGGACTTTATCCATTGGGCACAGCGAAAAGCACTGTACAAATTGCCCGGAAATGGCACCGAAAAACAAACCAGAGCAGGTTGTTCTCGTTGCATAGTCGCCGCTAAGCGTTGTAACGTAAATCCATCGACAAAGGTAGGCGCTTGTTGCAGCGCCTCGTAGAGGAGATCAAAACTGTTGGCACTGCGACCCAAGCGTTCCGCATAGCGCGAAAACCCAAAATTTGAATCGACACACTCCACAATGAAATCCGATACATCTTCAAGATATAGGGTAGCCAAATGTTTGGCCTTATCCTGCAATCCCATGGCACCGAATGCCCATTCTAAATCGTCTAACTGTGAAAAACGGGAGGCTTCGGGCAAAAAATTTCCTGAGCAAATCTGTCGAGCCAAGTTGGGCTGCTTGCCTTGCAAAAAACCGACTACAGCAGCAATAGTTTGAATATACACTGAGCGCATCTGAAAAATCCGTTGCGCATTTTCGGACATTGATTCTTGGACCTTTGACGCTTTAAAAATGGCTTCTAATCCCTTGGGGGAAAACAAATCCAACACCACTTCGAGTCCCAAATCCATTTGATACGCCGAAATCGAACGGGTATTTAAAAACCCTTTCAAGTACGCTGTTGCCGGATAGGGCGTATTGAGTTGCGTGAATGGAGGTGTGATAAGAAGCAGTGCTGCCAAGGATTCGGATTTTTTACAAAAATAGAATTTAACGCACAATTAGGAATTTGAAAAGGAGGCTATTTTTAAAATTCTTTACATTTGACAAAAATTAACTCATGCCCACCGATTGTATCGACTACCGTGAATTGCCCCAGTTTTCCCAACTCATTCGAGATTATTTGGACCAAAAGGCATCGGTACAACCGTTATACCATCGCTATCCAAGCCTTTCTCATTTTGAAGCACAATGTCAAGAAAAAGCAGCGCATTTCAGCAAAGCCCTACGTGAAGGTTTAGTCACCGAGTGGCGACGACAATACCAAGGATTTACGCTTTCGGAAGCTTCTGAAGCGCACTTGAACGCATTGCATGAACCGACGACATTTACCATTACTACAGGACACCAATTGAACTTGTTTACAGGTCCAGTATTTTTTTGGTATAAAATCATTTCTGTCATCAATCTTTGTAAAAGCTTACAAAAAACCTATCCTCACTATCGTTTTGTACCTGTCTATTGGATGGCTACTGAGGACCATGATTTTGAGGAAATTCAATCGTTTCGATGGGGCGATGAAAAAATTACTTGGGAGACTTCGCAACAAGGGGCTGTGGGTCGTTTTGTACTTGATGCGTCTTTTGAAGGCGTTCGAAATAAAATTGATACCTCCTTTCCCGATAGTGAACGCGGACACTATTTGAAAGCACTTTTTCATGCCTCGTATGCTGAAGGTCGCACGTTGGCTGAAGCTACTCGCTATCTGGTGCATCAACTTTTTGATGAGGAAGGTTTGCTCATTTTTGATGGCGACCAAACCTGGGGAAAAACAGCTTTTTTACCCTATGCGTTGCGGGAAATTCAAGAACAAATCACGTATCAAGCCAATCAGGAAACACTCGAGCGAATGTCCTTCTACAAAGCGCAAGTGAATCCGAGGGAACTCAATTTGTTCTATTTGGAAACGGGCATTCGAGAACGACTCACCCGAGAAGGTGATTGGATTATTCGCCACGACAGCGGTATTCGGTATGCAGTTGAAGATTTTAAACGCCATTGTGAAGAACAACCCGATTGTTTGAGTCCGAATGTATTGCTACGTCCACTTTATCAAGAAATTGTATTGCCCAATTTGGCGTATATCGGCGGTGGGGGCGAAATTGCGTATTGGTTGCAATTAAAAAAGCAATTTCAGCAATTTGAGGTTCCCTTTCCCATGTTGATTTTACGCAATTCTGTACTTCATGCCACGGCGAAACAAGCCAAAAAAGCGGCCAAACTGGGAGTTACCTTTGCCGATTTGTTTCTCAGCGCTTCAGATCTTCGCACCCGTGTGGTACAAAAAATTCAAACCATCCATTACGATTTTACAGCTCAAAAGAAATTGTTGCAGGAACAGTTTGCGGCCTTAGGAAAACTTGCCGAACAAACCGACCCTTCCTTTATGGGTGCGGTAAAAGCACAAACCCACAAGCAGCTCAAAGGATTGGAACATCTCGAAAAAAGACTGCTACGCGCCGAAAAAAAGAAACATGAAGTTCACCTCAATGCCGTTGAGGCCTTACAATTGGAATTATTCCCTTATCGAGGATTGCAAGAACGAACGGCCAACTTTAGCACTTTCTATCTCGCGTACGGTCCCGAGTGGATAACTCGGTTATATACAGAACTCGATCCACTCCATCCCTACTTTAGTGTAATGGTTTGGGAATAATTTATAAACACTACAACGTTATCGTAGGCAAAGTCCAACTTTTAGATTTTGTAAATCAGCATTTTACTTTAGTTTTGTTAAAAATTTTAACAAAATCTATATAAAACTAAAACTACTTTTTTCAACGTTGCTTGTGGCTGCGATGAGTGCTTCAGCTCAAACTATTTCAATTGTGGGTACGGGTGTCAACGGATGGCCTCCTACCAATGGACCCGAAATTACGTTGGCTAGCACCGACAATATCATTTATACAATCAATGATTTGGTAGTTACCACGGGAGCGGTCAAGTTTCGTCAAGATTTTAGCTGGGCAAATAACTGGGGCGGTTCGACTTTTCCGAATGGAAATGGAGCGCCCAACGGGCAAGATATTCCTACCTTGGCGGGAACGTACAATGTAACTTTCAACCGATTAACAGGGGCATACTCTTTTGTAGGCAATACAACGGCTCCTTTGGTCGAGTTGTGGGGACCAGCAGTCGATGCGCAATTGGGCTTTGGAGGTCCGGGGGTAGTTATGGCTACCAGTGATGAAGTGAACTATACATTATCAAACTTCGTCTTTACTTCGGGTAATGCCTACTTCCGTTTGAATGGCAACAACAGCCTAACCTTCGGGAGCACTGCATTTCCTTCGGGGGTGGCTGTTGCATCGGGGCCAACTATTCCAGTAACGGGAAGAGAGTGGTATGTTACTTTTAACCACACGACTGGGCAATACAATTTTGAATTCCCTTTAATTGGAATTTTGGGTTCGGCCTTAAACGGATGGACAACAGATGTCGATATGAATACTACTGATGGATTTAATTATTCGTTACAAGTAGCCTTAACAACTGGCGCTGTAAAATTCCGTAAAAACAATACTTGGGATGTCAATTGGGGAGGTAATGATTTCCCTACTGGAACCGCGACCAACAATGGAAACGATATCAATATTTCAACAGCCAGCACGTATTTGGTTCAGTTTGAACCGTTGACGGGAGCGTACAGTTTTACGGACGTATTGAGTCAAACGACTTTTTCAACGCCTCGTTTTGTTTTGACGTCCAATCCAACCGCAACGGCTTGGCATGTAAAGGGCAATACCGTGGTAGATATTGTCGAAATTTTAGATTTAAGCGGTAAACAAGTAGGGCAATACCGTCCGAATGCGCCCTCTTTTTCGGTGGAAGCCGCTCATTTAGTTTGGGATGTATTTACTTAAAATGGTAAGCGCACAAGGAACACAAACATTGAAAGCGATCAAAAATTAAATAGTGAGTTACGTTAGTAAAAATCTCCAATGGGCAACTGTTGGGGATTTTTTATTTTATGGTCAAATGATTTCCGATTTCTGAATCAAAACACTACTTTTGCACCCGAAAATTAATACTTACACAATGGCAGGTACAAGAACATTTACCATGATTAAGCCGGATGCGGTTGAAAAAGGCCACATCGGTGGGATTTTAAATATGATTACTGAAGGTGGATTCAGAATCGTAGCGATGAAGTTAACGCAATTGACGGTAGCCGATGCGCAGCAATTCTATGCCATTCACAAAGAGCGTCCGTTCTTTGGGGAATTGGTAGAATTCATGACACGCGGTCCGATTGTGGCTGCAATTTTAGAAAAAGACAATGCGGTAGACGATTTCCGTACCTTGATTGGAGCGACCAATCCAGCGGAGGCTACGGAAGGAACTATCCGTAAAAAATATGCAACTTCTATCGGAGAGAATGCCGTTCACGGTTCGGACTCAGATGAGAATGCAGCGATTGAAGGTGCTTTCCACTTTGCAGGAAGAGAGCAGTTTTAATGCAAAACACCACACAATACAAAGCCGATGATTGTTCATCGGCTTTTTTTGTTTTGAAATCCTTAGGTTCGTTTTAGCCCTGATAGGAGCGGCATCCTCCCGACCCTTCGGGAGATAAAGCGGATAGCAGGAAGGGGGTTGATATGCTGGTGAGGTTGATGCTTCTTAGCTTAGCGCAGCACCAATTCTTTAATACATTCTTTGCCTAAGGCTTCGTTGAGCATGCTGATAATTTTCTGCTTGCCGTGGCTGAGTTCTTCGCGCAATACGGCCGAGGAAAGTGTCACGTAGAGCGTGCTGCCTTTGAGAACGACCTCGCGGGTGTAGCTATTCACTCCGTTGCCCAAAAGGGTGCGCCATACGTGCTCGGCATCGACGCGATCGAGTCCTGCCTCCAGTTTATGCGTTTGTACGAAGGCTTTTAACACTTCGGCAAGTGAATTTTCATTGCTTTGACGTTTCATTATTACTTTC
>NZ_JBEILJ010000026.1:0-34102 GCF_040379285.1 Flavobacterium sp.
CTGCAAAATGAATTGAGACTGGATTACTACGTGATCCAAAGGGAGGGAACGTTGCTCGAAGAAAAACCGACCGCTTCGCAGTTGTTTTTTTGTGGGTATTCTTCGCTGCAAAATGAATTGAGACTGGATTACTACGTGATCCAAAGAGAGGGAACGTTGCTCGAAGAAAAACCGACCGCTTCGCAGTTGTTTTTTTTGTGGGTATCCTTCACTGCAAAATGAATTGAGACTGGATTACTACGTGATCCAAAGGGAGGGACCGTTGCTCGAAGAAAATCCGACCGCTTCGCAGTTGTTTTTTTGTGGGTATTCTTCGCTGCAAAATAAATTTTGCGCTTAGGATACCCACAAAAAAACCGGACACTGTCCGGTTTTCTTCGGTCGGGATGACTGGATTCGAACCAGCGACCCCTAGCACCCCATGCTAGTACGCTACCAGGCTGCGCTACATCCCGATTTGAGCGATGCAAATATAAAGTTTTTTTTACGTTTTAAAATTTAATTTTTTGTAATCTTTCAACGGCTTGCTCGAGGATCGTATCGGATTTGGCAAAACAAAATCGAAGGTATTGATTTTGAGTCGGATGCTCATAAAAGGGCGACAGCGGAATCGCAGCAACTCCCACTTCTTGTACCATACGTTTCACCAAACTCATATCCGATTCAACCTGCGCTGTTGGCCAACTAACCAACTGAAAATAGGAACCTTCACAGGGAAGTAAAGTAAAAGCGGTCGTTTGCATCAAACGGGTGAAATAATCGCGCTTTTGGCGATAGAAATCACCTAACAAAGCCACTGACACCTCCTCCAAATAAGCAGTTAAAGCTACTTGGGCCACCGAATTGACACTGAAAACCAAAAATTGATGTACCTTTTTAATCTCGCGCATGAGCGGTTCAGATGCTACCATGTAACCCACTTTCCAACCGGTGCAATGGAATGATTTTCCAAAGGAAGAAACCGAAATACAACGTTCCCATAACTGCGCATATTGATGTACCGATTGGGGGCTAGACGCAAAGGTGATATACTCATATACTTCATCCGATAGCACGAGTAGCTGCGGATGTTGTGCAACCAATTTTTGTAAAGCAAAATAATCACTTGAGTTCCAAACCCGCCCCGAGGGATTGTGGGGACTGTTGATAATGATCATGCGGGTACGCGAACACACAGCAGCTTCGATTTGGGGCCAATCGGGTAAGAAATCAGCGCCTAAGGGCACTCGTACAGGATGCGCTGACACCAAATGGATAGGAGTAGTATAACAATCGTAACTCGGATCCAGTACGATAACCTCATCGCCCGGATGAACCAACGCCTGGATGGCCGCAAAAATTCCCTGCGTCGCACCCGCGGTAACAAGTATTTCATGTTGCGGATTGATCAAACGACCGTATTGCGTTTCTGTTAATGTGGCCAAACGTTCCAGCAAAGGACCATAACCAGCCATAGGCACGTATTGATGAAAATGAGACTGTGCGGCTTGCGCCAAATGCAATTTCAACCGATCATCAATGGGGAAATCTGGAAATCCCTGCGACAAATTGATCGCATTATACTGCGTTGCCAATTGCGACATTTTAGAAAAAATACTAGAACCCATCTGGGGAAATTTGGACACCATCCCTTCACTTTTTTTACGAAGATAGTAGGAATAAGGCAATCAACCAAAGTTGGAGTTCAAACAGTTGAGGACACTTTAAATCATTATTTGCCAATTATAACCGACACCACTTACAAAGCTGAAAATGCTTACAACATTCTTCAAGGGTATTTTTTAAAAAAGGATTTGAAAAATTTTCATCGCTGGTTAATTGCCTCAGACCTTAAAAGTGATAAAAAATTACTCCCTTATGTGGAACGCATGGTTGCCAACTTAAATGAATAAGAACCTATCCATTGACTCATTGACTTTGACATTGAAATTGACATTGACATTGACATTGAAATTGATTTTTGACATTGACATTGATTTTTGACATTGATATTGATTTTTGACATTGACATTGACATTGACATTGACACATTAACTCTCCTTTTTATAAGCAACATAAGAAAAATAGATATATTTGTTACTTATCCATAAAAAAAGGTTATGAATTACACCCTGCACCAATTGCAAGTGTTTTTGAAAGTCACCGAAACCAAAAGCATCACGAAAGCAGCAGAACAACTCTACCTCACCCAACCCGCTGTATCGATTCAGTTGCGTAATTTTCAGGATCAGTTTGATATTCCGCTGACCGAAGTGGTGGGACGGCAGTTGTATGTCACCGAATTTGGAATGGAAATCGCCCGGGCGGCCCAAAACATATTAAACGAAGTGCAAGCCATCAACTACAAAACGATGGCGTACAAAGGCAAACTAAGTGGAAAATTGAGTATAACCTCGGTGTCTACAGGGAAATATGTGATTCCGTTTTTACTCGCCGACTTTTTAAAACAACATACCGAAGTAGAGCTAGTGCTAGATGTTACCAATAAAAATAGGGTCGTACGTTCGCTCGAAAATAATGAAGTTGATTTTGCCCTCGTGTCGCTTTTCCCGGATTTATCCGTGCAAAGCATTCCGCTTATGGAAAACCAACTCGTGCTTGTGGCCAACCGCGATTTTCCCATGCCCAAAAAACCGCTGACCCTCGAGGCCATTCAAGCCTTGCCACTAATTTATCGGGAAGCAGGTTCGGGTAGTCGCTTTGTCATGGAACGGTTTTTAAACCAGTTGGACAGCAAGGGAACCAAAAAAATGGAACTCACTAGCAATGAAGCCGTCAAGCAAGCAATTATGGCCGGACTGGGGTGCTCTATCATGCCCGTGATTGGGATCAAAAATGAGTTGCAAAACGGCGATGTGCAAATCATACCCGCCGAAGGACTCCCCCAATCGTCGCAGTGGAACATGATCTGGATGAAATCGAAAAACCTATCACCGGTAGCTGAAGCCTATAAAAATTACCTACTCGAAAACAAATCCACCATCATCCAAAATCATTTTGGTTGGACCGAACAATGGAGTTCACTATAAAAAATCCACTTGTTCAATTTATTATGCGCGCATATAAAATTAATTCCTATCTTTACGAAAAAAAAGCCCTCTATGAATTTTGCAGCTAAAATGCTTCGCGACGGAGCTTTGGAAGGAAAAACCATTGTTATAACTGGCGGTGGAAGTGGCTTGGGGAAAGCCATGACAAAATATTTTATGGAATTGGGCGCTCAAGTAGCCATCACTTCTCGGGATTTGGACAAGTTAAAAACTACGGCGGCCGAACTGGAAGCCGCCACGGGAGGGACTTGTTTACCGCTCGCTTGTGATGTGCGGCATTACGACCAAGTCGAAGCGATGTTGGCGGCAGTGATTGCAAGGTATGGTAAAGTCGACGTATTGTTGAACAATGCGGCCGGAAACTTTATCTCCCCCACCGAGCGCTTGTCGGCCAATGCCTTTGATACGATTATTGATATTGTTTTAAAAGGAACCAAAAACTGTACGTTGGCGTTTGGAAAGCATTGGATTGCAGCCAAACAAACGAATTGCAACGTGTTGAATATTGTAACGACCTACGCTTGGACCGGTTCGGGTTATGTAGTTCCCAGTGCAACTGCCAAAGCAGGCGTGCTCGCAATGACCCGCAGTTTGGCCGTAGAATGGGCAAAATATGGCATTCGTATGAACGCGATTGCACCAGGGCCGTTTCCTACTAAAGGGGCTTGGGACCGCTTGCTGCCGGGTGATTTGGCTGAAAAATTTGACATGTCCAAAAAAGTACCTTTGCGTCGTGTGGGCGATCATCAAGAATTGGCCAACTTAGCTGCCTATCTGGTTTCGGACTTTTCGGCTTATATCAACGGGGAAGTGGTAACAATTGATGGCGGCGAATGGTTACAAGGTGCTGGGCAGTTTAACATTCTGGAAAAGATACCTCAAGAAATGTGGGATATGCTCGAAACAATGATAAAAAATAAGGGCAGTAAGTAAAAAATTAGGGGTTCGGCCCCTTTTTTTATGCTCAAAGGTAAGGTACTCTAGCACAGATTTTAAGCGGAAATGAATGACAAACTTTAGTCGATTGTTAACAAATAAGACTTGAATAAACCATAAAAAAGCGTATTTTTACACCTCTTAAATTTGACGCGAATTTTCATGGGTAAAATCATTGCAATTGCAAATCAAAAAGGCGGTGTCGGCAAAACCACAACTTCGGTTAATTTGGCGGCCTCTTTAGGTGTTTTAGAAAAAAAAGTCTTACTTATTGACGCCGACCCACAAGCCAATGCTACTTCAGGATTAGGAATTGATGTTGAATCGGTGGCTATCGGTACGTATCAAATTTTAGAACACAGCAACATCCCTTTGGAAGCTGTTGTGCAAAGCACTTCGCCCAATGTAGATGTCATTCCGGCCCACATTGATTTGGTAGCGATTGAAATCGAATTGGTCGACAAGGAAAACCGCGAATACATGTTGCGTGAAGCCTTAAAGGACATTCGCAACCACTATGATTACATTTTAATCGACTGCGCGCCTTCGTTGGGATTACTCACGTTGAACGCGTTGACAGCGGCTGATTCGGTGATTATTCCCATCCAGTGCGAATATTTTGCCTTGGAAGGGTTGGGTAAATTGCTCAATACCGTCAAAAGTGTCCAAAAAATTCACAATCCAGCCTTGGATATTGAAGGAATGTTGCTCACCATGTACGATTCACGTTTACGTTTGTCCAATCAAGTGGTTGAAGAAGTACAAAAACATTTCAATGATATGGTGTTTAAAACCATCATTCAACGGAATGTAAAATTGAGTGAAGCCCCTAGTTTTGGGGAAAGTATCATCAACTTCGATGCGACCAGCAAAGGAGCTACCAACTACTTGAATTTGGCCGAAGAGGTGATTAAGAAAAATAGTTAAGGGGTATGACAAAAGCAATTAAAAAACAAGCGCTTGGACGTGGATTGTCGGCTTTATTGAAAGATCCAGACAACGATATTCGTTCGGTTGAAGATAAAAATGCCGATAAACTCATCGGTTCTATTTTGGAAATTGATATCGATGCGGTGGCCATCAACCCGTTTCAACCCCGTTCCAATTTCAATGAAGAAGCGTTACAAGAATTGGCAACTTCGATTCGTGAATTGGGGGTAATCCAACCCATTACGGTGCGAAAGCTTGACTTCAATCAATACCAATTAATTTCTGGGGAGCGTCGTTTGCGCGCTTCAAAGTTGGTTGGACTCACGACAATTCCCGCGTACATTCGCATCGCCAATGACAATGAATCCTTGGTGATGGCTTTGGTTGAGAACATTCAGCGTCATGACTTAGACCCCATCGAAATTGCACTTTCGTACCAACGTTTGATGGAAGAAATTCAATTAACGCAAGAGCAAATGAGCGATCGTGTAGGCAAAAAACGCTCGACGATTGCTAATTATTTGCGTTTGTTAAAATTGGATCCCATCATTCAAACGGGAATTCGCGACGGTTTTATCTCCATGGGTCACGGACGTGCCATCATCAACATTGAAGATCACGAAGCACAAGCCGATATTTATCACAAAATCATAAGTCAAAACCTCTCCGTTCGCGAAACTGAGGCGTTGGTAAAAAAATACCAAGAGGGTCAAAAACCAACTGCTCCCAAGAGCAAAAAAGCCACCTCTTTTGCTATAGCCCCTTCGCACCAAAAAACGATGACTGAATTCTTTGGCGCAAAAGTCGAAGTAAAAATCGGAGGCAATGGGAAAGGGAAAATTTCGGTTCCATTTCATTCGGAGGAGGACTTTAACCGGATACTCAAATTGTTGCAAAAAGGGTGATTCGTTGGATTTACATACTCTTTTGCTGGGGTTGTTTATCAATCTCTACCGGTTGGGCACAACAAACGCCTGCAACGCCCCCCCCTGTGAAACCCACTGATAGTCTCAACACCCCCGCCAAACCGATCAATATGCTTGCCCCTTCGCGTGCTGCTTTTTATTCGGCGGTGATTCCTGGTCTGGGTCAGGCGTACAACAAAAAGTATTGGAAAATCCCCTTAGTCTATGCCGCTTTGGGAACGACCGTTTATTTTTACATCACCAACAACAACAAATACAACGATTATCGGGATGCCTACAAGCGTCGTTTGCTGGGCTTTAACGATGATGAATTCTCGTATCTTGACACGTCGCGACTGATACAAGCACAACGTTTTTACCAACGAAATCGGGATTTATCGGCTTTATTGATTGGCGTTTTCTACATTCTAAATATTGTCGATGCCAATGTTGATGCTCACTTGATGCAGTACAATGTGAGCGACAAACTCACGCTTCAACCCGATTTGATTCAGAACGACCTCACCCAACGCCGGCAACTCGGTTTGGGCATCAGCTTTAAGTTTTAATGTAACAAACCAACAAAAACCGCTACTAAATAGGTATGAACATCGCGTTATTAGGGTATGGAAAAATGGGTAAGGTTATCGAGCGAATCGCCTTGGAACGCGGTCATGCTATCGTGTTACGGAAAACGCGCCAAGACAGCTTTGAGGGTTTAGAAACCGCCGATGTTGCCATTGATTTTAGTATTCCTGATGCTGCAGTCGAAAATATTACCGCCTGTCTACAAAACGGCATCCCTGTTGTTTCGGGTACTACGGGTTGGCTCGCGCAGTATGAGGCCATGAAAGCGCTCTGTGAAAAACAAAATGGTGCTTTTTTATATGGTTCTAATTTCAGCTTGGGCGTGAATTTGTTTTTTGAATTAAATCAAAAATTAGCGCAATTGATGGCAAAATTCCCGCAATATGCTGTGGATATGGAAGAAATTCATCATACCCAAAAATTGGACAAACCCAGTGGCACTGCCATTACCTTGGCCGAAGGACTACTCCCCTACACTCCTTTTACACAATGGAGTTTAGATGCCAAGGCGACAGATGCGCTTTATATTGATGTGAAGCGAGAAAATGAAGTTCCCGGTACCCACAGCATTTTTTACCGTTCTGCTGTTGATACTATTGAAATCAAACACACCGCGCACAACCGAGAGGGATTTGCCTACGGAGCTGTTATTGCCGCTGAATGGCTTGCCACACGCAAAGGGGTGTTTACCATGAAAGACGTTTTAGATTTATAAAAATAGAGTATTATGACATTTACACAATGGTTCGTTTTTATCCTGATTATCCAAGTGATCCATGCCGCTGGAACGTGGAAATTCTATGTGGCTGCAGGTCGTAAAGCATGGGAAGCTTTTGTCCCGCTGTACAATGCCGTTGTTTTGTTGAAAATAGTAAAGCGTCCCACCTGGTGGCTGCTTTTATTTTTTATACCGATCATTAATTTGATTGTCATCCCCGTGGTTTGGGTAGAAACTTTACGAAGTTTTGGTAAAAAATCGACCAGCGACACGGCTTTGGTCGTATTTACATTGGGATTGTACCTCTATTATGTAAATTATACCCAACCGCTTACCTATGAAGCCGATCGCAGCACCCATCCCGCTACCAAAACGGGGGAAACAGTCAGTTCGATTCTGTTTGCCATTGTTGTGGCTACTTTTGTTCATACCTATTTTATTCAACCGTTCACGATTCCTACCTCCTCTTTGGAGAAATCGCTTTTGGTAGGCGACTTCTTATTTGTGAGTAAGTTTCACTACGGTGCAAGGGTGCCCAACACAACGGTTGCCGCGCCTATGGTGCATGATACCATTCCGTTATTACGAAAAAAATCCTACCTCTACGATGATGAAAATCCAAATTCGTGGAAACAAAAATTGCAATTTCCTTATTTGCGTATCCCCGGCTTTGAAACGGTAAAAAACAATGACATCGTGGTATTCAACTGGCCCGCTGATACGGTAGCGCAATTCTTTGTCAAAGACCGAAAGTACCTCAAACCGGTTGATAAGAAGTCCAATTATGTAAAACGATGCCTTGGTATTCCTGGCGATAGTTTACAAATCAAAGAAGGAATCGTGTATGTGAATGGTAAACCCCTAGTTTTACCTGTACGTGCTAAACCGCAGTATTCGTATACCGTAATTTATGACCATAAGCAGTTTTCTGATATTACACCATTTTTAGAGGAAAATGATGTTACTGACGGAGGTGGAGTTGCCAGTGGCCGTTGGGAGAGCGATACGCTTTTCATTAATGCCATGACCGATGAAGTGGCTAAGAAATTACGCACCGTTACTGGGATTAAAAAAGTGGAACGGATTATTTTTAAAGAGGCTAGTTTGAGCGTTTTTCCGTACACTAAACCTTGGAACATCGATAATTACGGGCCGATTTACATTCCTAAAGCTGGGGCAACAGTAGCTTTGGATTTGAAAAGCTTACCTTTTTACAAAAAAATCATCCAAGAATACGAAAACAATTCCCTTGAGATTCGCAACGGTGAAATTTTCATAAACGGAAAACCGAGTACATCGTATACTTTTAAACAGAATTACTATTGGATGATGGGGGACAACCGTCACCGCTCGGAAGACAGTCGTTTTTGGGGGTATGTACCCGAAAATCACATTGTTGGAAAACCAATTTTCATTTGGATGAGTGTGAAAAACTTTGACAAAGGATTTAAAAATTGGAGTATTCGTTGGGACCGCATGTTTACAACGGTTAGTGGCGAAGGACAACCCCAATCGTACTTCAAATACTTCTTGTTTGTGCTGGCGCTATACTTTGTTGGCGAATATTTCTGGAAAAAGAGAAAAGCTAAACAATCGGAAGAATAATAATCGTGTCCAAAGTCCTATTACATCCCGGATATTTCCCTTCTGTAAGTACGTTTGTTGCCTTAGCAAAAGCCTCACATGTAGTTTTTGAAACGGGCGATCATTTTCAAAAACAAACCCACCGCAACCGAATGTATATATACAGTCCCAACGGCTTGCAATTGTTGAATGTTCCCATCAAACATGTGAAAGAAGGGCATCAAAAAATGCGCGATGTACGATTGGAAACCGCTTTTGATTGGCAAAAACAGCATTATAAATCGCTAGAAGCCGCCTACCGAACGTCGCCTTTTTTTGAATATTTTGAGGATGATTTACGTCCGATATTTGAAAAAAAACACGTATTCCTTTGGGATTTAAATTACCAAACCTTAGAAATTATTTCCCACTGTTTGGGTTTGGACTTCCCCTTCGAAGAAACTGAAGAGTACCATAAAGAAGTGACCGATGTTTTGGATTTTCGCTTTTTAATTCAAGGAAAAAAGGATCCTACCCTCATTGAACCCTATGTACAAGTTTTTGGGGATAAACACGGATTCTTAAACAACCTTAGTATCCTTGATTTACTCTTTAACGAAGGACGACGCGCTTTGGATTATCTGAAACGACAATCGTTAGCGGGGCTCTAACTTAATACGGGTAACAATCGGAAAGTGATCGGAGTTCTTGAATTCAGGAAAATGTTGAAAGGACTTCACTTTAAAACGACGATCGGCAAAAATGTAATCAATACGAGCCGGATAGTATTTAAAATTATACGTTGCCCCAAATCCTTTTCCCGCTTCTTCAAAACAATCATTCAAGTCGCCTTTGATGCCGCGATATACATACGAAAAGGCACTGTTATTCATATCGCCACAGATAATCATCGGGTAGCGGCATTCTTTTTTATGCTCCATTAATTCTTCGGCTTGAATTTGCTGCTTTTTAAACGCTTCCGAAATGCGATGCAGTACCATGGTCGATTTGCGCTTGTTGATGGAATCTACGTGCTGTTCCATCTCATTCACATCGGGTGAAATTTTGATAGATTGTAAATGCATGTTGTACACTCGTAGCGTATCCCTTCCTTTCCGAATATCAGCGTAAACCAACATATTATCCGACCCTTCAAAAGCGATTTGACCTTCGTCGATGATAGGATATTTAGAAAAAATAGCCTGTCCCGACTTAATTTGATAACCTTGCATAAAAACTGTTCGGTACTTATACACCCGCAAATCAACGCCTGCATTTTCAGAATACTCTTGCAAACACAACACATCGGGATTCATCTCATTGATAAAACGGCGAATATCCTCTTTGACATGTGGACTGGGAAGCCATTGAAAAAGATTGAACAAGCGAACATTATAACTCATCACGACCATATCGCCTTCTTCTTTAGGTAGGTCAAGGGCAGCGAATTTATAGAATTTATTGATAAATGTAATTCCCAAAATCAACACCAATCCAGAGACAATCATTTGCCGTTTCATTTGAAGAAGCCAATACACAAAAAACAGGGCATTGACAATAAGAAACAAAGGTAAGACAAGCGTAAGTACCGATAAAAAAGGGAAAAAATTTGGCGCTAAAAACGGAAATACATAAGCAATGAAAGTGAGAATGACTACCGTCACATTCAACCCTAACATCAGCTTATTAAATCGTGATAATTTGCGCATTATTCGTTTCCTGCTCGAAATAAAAATTCTTTTTCAGCTTGGGTTAAGCTATCATAACCCGATTGACTAATTTTATCTAAAATCTCATCAATTTGTTGTTGTTTTTTGTCTTTTAAAACCACTTTTGAGGCGGTGTTTGTTGTTTTCCGTTGTGGATTCTTGTGCACGCTGGTAAACGGCGACTTCGATTTGGGTCTCACTAAAGTAGCAAAAAAAGTAATAATTTTTGTAACGGGTTGGCTTAAGTCTGTACCCGATTGCAACAACTTCATGTAGAGAACCCCAAATGCTGCCCCCGCGAGATGTGCGATATGCCCGCCCGTGTTGGACATAGAGATTTGCAAAACGTCTAAGAGTAAAATAACACCTGTTACATGCCACAACTTTACGTTTCCAATCAGTAACAATCGTAACTCCATAAGCGGTTGGCAAACGGTGACCGCGGTTAAAACGGCCAAAACAGCTCCTGAAGCCCCCACGATGATTCCGTCACCTCCCAACAAAGTGTAAGCAACACTGTAGGCCAAACCCGAAAACAATAGGCTAAAGAGGTACATCCCTAAAAACTGCTTTTGGGTAAAAAAAGTTTGAAACAGTCGCCCTGCAAAATTGAGCATGACCATATTGAAAAACAGGTGAAAAAATCCAGAATGCAAAAAACCATACGAGATTAAGGTCCATGGCTTAAACAACCAAGAGTTGAAACTCGAGGACAAGGCCAACCAATCGGGATAGGCAAAAAATCCTTCACGAAATTGGTAAAAGAAAGGAATAGCCAGAATAAAAACGCCTACATTCCAGTAAATGACCTGATTAACGATTCCGCCAATTCGGTATTGTAATTTGATATCTTCCCAGATACGCATATTAATTCCAACGGTTTTGGTTAAACTGATTTTTTCGCCACACCCACATCATGATAAATCCGAACAAGGCACCTCCAAGGTGGGCAAAATGGGCAATGCCTGTGCTGTTACCGCCAAAAATGGATGTCCCTCGGTACCCCATGATCAAATCCAAAAGTACCAAAGCCGTGACATAATACTTCGCTTTAATGGGCACAGGAATAAACAACATCATCAATTCGGCATTGGGAAACATAAAGGCAAAAGCGACCAATAAGCCATAAATAGCGCCCGAAGCTCCTATCATTGGAGTTTGATATTCTTTTACGGCTAGAGTTAAGGTATTGAATTGGTCTTGGGTAAAACGGTATTTTTCCAAAAGCGTATTCACCTCACCTACAATTTTATAATCGCGATCGACAGAAAGATTGTAATTGGCATTCATCAAGAAATTGAAATCATCGGGAGCGATTTGCAAACTCGACAATTGGTGAGCTACCTCTTGGACAATAAAAAAACTAACCCCCATGTGAACCAAAGCAGCGCCCAAACCACATGAAATGTAAAAAAACAAAAACTTGGAACTGCCCCAAATACGTTCCAACATGATGCCAAAAGAAAACAAAGCAAACATATTGAAAAACAAATGCATGAATCCGCCGTGCATAAACATGTACGAGAAAAACTGCCACAAACGGAAGCTTTCATTTTTGAAATAATGCAAAGCAAAATAATCGGTGGCGTGAACCAAAGGAATACATCCCAAAAAGAAAATAACATTGATGATTAAAAGCTGTTTAACCACAGGGGACAATTGCATCATAGCGAAAATTTTTTATCGATTTCGTCCACACTCATTGTGATAAAGGTGGGCTTTTGTTGAGGACTTACATTGGGATCTTTGCAGGCAAAAAGGCCGTTGACAATCATTTCTTGTTCTTTTTCCGACAAAACAACCCCTTTTTTGATCGACAAGGATCGTGCCATCGCTTTAGCCAAGGTATCGTTGGGACTAAAACTATCGGTAAATCCTTCTTGGAACGCATGCAAAACCGTTTCAAACACGCCAGGAATGGCTTGCGCTGTCGTATTGACAGGAATGCCACTCACCACTACAACTTCGTTTTCCCAGCGTTCAAACTGGAATCCCACAGCCTGAAGCGCGGGTTCGAGTTCGGCCAATAAATGCATTTCTACCGGAGTAAACGAAAGCGATAAGGGAAACAAAAGTTGCTGACTTGCGGCTTGTTGCACCGTTATTTGCGTTAAAAACTGCTCATAAAGAATTCGTTGATGGGCTCGGTTTTGATGAATAAACATAAGCCCCGATTTGATAGGACTTACGATATATTTTCGCTGCAACTGATAGGTTTTGGTAACAGCAGCCTCAGGTTCTTGATCATTGAATAACGAAGGAGTGGCGCGTTCATTCTCTGATTCGGGAACAAACATCGCTTCGGTATCTTGTTTTAAACCAACGTACAAACTCTCCCACGAAGCCGAAGAGGGCGCTGGAGGAAACCGTTGTTGACGAACAGATTGTAGCGTTGATGTTGATCGAACAGGAGTACTATCATCGGCAAATGGGTTGTAATGCTGATCGACTTGAATGGTAGGATATGCTGCCTCTTTGTGCTGATATTCGTAAGGCGTATCCAAATTAGGATCCCGTTCAAAATCCAAAACTGGAGCTACATTAAACTGTCCCAAACTGTGTTTGACCGCTGCCCGTAGTATAGCATAAAGCGCCTGTTCATCATCGAACTTAATTTCGGTTTTGGTAGGATGGATATTGATATCAATGGTATGCGGAGGCACATCCAAATAAATAAAATAACTGGGTTGCATGCCCTCTTTCAACAAGCCCTCATAGGCCGACAACACGGCATGATGAAGGTAACTACTTCGGATGTAGCGGTCGTTGACGAAAAAAAACTGCTCGCCCTTATTTTTTTTGGCAAATTCAGGTTTTCCAATAAATCCTTGAACGCTCACAATTTCGGTAGTTTCTTGAACCGGAACAAGTTTTTCATTGGTTTTTCCCGCAAACAAATTCACGATGCGTTGCCGCTGATTGGTAATAGGCAAATTAAAGGTTTCACTTCCGTTATGAATTAGGGTAAAATGAATGCCAGGATGGGCCAATGCAACCCGTTGGAAATCATCCATAACATGGCGAAACTCTATGTGTTCGGACTTTAAAAAATTACGTCGGGCAGGAATATTGAAAAACAAATTTTTAATAGCAAATGACGTCCCTTTCGGCACTACAGCGGGATCTTGGGCAATAAACTTACTCCCTTCGATGATGATATGGGTACCCAACTCGTCATCGGCTTGTCGGGTTTTCATTTCAACATGAGCAATCGCAGCAATGGAGGCCAAGGCTTCCCCCCGAAACCCTTTGGTATGGATAGAAAATAAGTCCTCTGCATGACGAATCTTGGAAGTCGCATGGCGTTCAAAACAAAGTCGGGCGTCGGTAACATTCATGCCGATACCGTTATCGACCACCTGCACCAAGGACTTTCCGGCATCTTTAACAATCAACTTGATGTCGGTCGCCTTGGCATCTACCGCATTTTCAAGCAACTCTTTTACCACAGAAGCAGGACGTTGTACCACCTCACCAGCGGCAATTTGGTTGGCAACGTGATCGGGAAGTAATTGAATAATTGACGACATACCATGCAGAAATTAGAAAACCTATCTTTTCAGACAAATCCACGCAAAGTTAGCGAAAACTAGGGTTAAAAAAACAAAAAATCCTGCCGAAGCGACAGGATTCGATTATTGTTTTGTTCGTTGCCGAAGGGCGGCCATATGAATCGCTGTAATGGCAGCTTCGACTCCTTTATTGCCATGCTTTCCACCACTTCGGTCGATGGATTGCTGTTCGGTATTGTCGGTGAGCAAACAAAAAATAACGGGTTGTTCTCCCAAGCAATTCAAATCTTTGATGCCTTGCGTTACCCCCTCACAAACAAACTCAAAATGCATGGTTTCCCCTTTGATCACACAACCAATCGTAATCACACAATCAACCGGTTGATCCATCATGCGTTTGGCGCCGTAGATTAATTCAAAACTTCCAGGCACCTCCCATGTAATGATGTTTTCAGGGCAAGCGCCACAATCGAGCAAGGTATGTAAAGCCCCTTGGTATAAGCCATTGGTAATGTGTCCATTCCAGGCAGAAACAACAATCCCAAACCGAAAGTCCTTCGCGTTTGGGATTGTATTTTTATCGTATTGGGATAAGTTTTTATTTTCCGTTGCCATGCGTAAAAAGGGCGTACTAGATCATGAAGTTGAATTACTTCACCATTCCGATTAGCGCATCGATTTGCTGTGCTTCAGGAGCGCTTTCGTACTGTTCCTTAATTTCGGTAAAGTATTTTAACGCGTCTCCTTTTTTACCCATTTCCACACACATTACGCCTGCTTTGTATAAATAACGAGGCGTTGTAAATTCATTCGCTTTTGCACGAGCTGCTTTCTCGTAGTATTCTAAAGCTTTAGCATTATCTTTTTTCTGAGCATAGGCATCACCAATAGCTCCAACTGCAATCGGACCTGTGAAATCGTCACTAGCTTTGTAAGCTTCCAAAAATTTGATTGCATCATCGTATTTCTTCAAATTCAAATACGCAATACCCGCATAATAGTTGGCCAAATTCCCTGAATCGGTTCCACTATATTGACTCGCCAAATCCACAGCACTTTGTTTTCCTTCGGCTCCTTTCACCACTAAGGTGAACAAAGAATCTTGTACTTTGGGGTCTTGTGCATCTACAGCCGCTTGGAAATTTTGCTGGGCTACATACAAATCGTCGGTTGCTTTTTGCTCGTTAGGCTCAACAACAAATTTCTGATACAACAAATACCCGATGGTCATCAAAGCGGCACCACCCAAGAACCCTAAAATAAATTTTTGGTTACGAGCAACCCATTCTTCGGTACGTGATGCTGTTTGGTCTAAAGCATCAAACGTACGAGCCGTTGCACTGTCCTTTTCATCAACATTGGGCACGTCTTCCAAGAACTGATTGTCCATCTTTACGTTCTCATCGCCTTCTACTTTTTCTTTGGGGGCTTTGTATCCTCTTTTATTATATGTTGCCATGTATGTTAAATTAGTGTGCGCAAAAATATAATTTTTATTCAAATTTAAAAGCCATTTTTTTCGATATTTTTCAATAATTTGCACCTCTTGTAAAAATCTCCTTAACGAGGCAATCGAACAGGCTAACCCTTTGTTTTGCAATGTTTTTAAAACGCATTTCTTTACTTAACTATAAAAATATCGCTGAAGTAACCTATGCTTTTGACGCTAAAATCAATTGTTTTGTAGGGAAAAATGGAGTGGGTAAAACCAATGTATTGGATGCGGTGTATCATTTGGCTTACGGAAAAAGCTATTTCAATCCGTTGGCAGCGCAGAATATTCAACATGGGACCGATTTCTTTATGATTGAAGGAGAATTTGAAAAACAAGAACGCAGTGAACATATCGTTTGTAGCTTAAAAAAAGGACAGAAAAAAGTATTAAAACGGAACGGTAAACCCTATGAAAAGTTTTCTGAACATGTGGGACTCATTCCGTTAGTCATTATTTCACCCTCGGATACGGATTTGATTGTAGAAGGAAGTGAAAACACGCCGCCGCTTCATGGATACCGTGATTTCGCAATTGGATGCTCCCTATTTGCAACAGCTCATTCAGTACCAAAAAGTGGTTAGTCAACGGAATGCTTTGTTGAAGTATTTTGCGTTGAATCATACGTTTGACCCCGAAACGCTTGCCGTATACAACCACCAATTGCATCAGTTGGGCGCACCTATTTTTCAAAAACGACAAGACTTTATTGCTTCGTTTGAACCCATTTTTCAAAAACACCACCACCACATTACGGGGCGTGCTGAACGGGTTGAACTTCGCTATGAAAGCGATTTGCTAGAGGCATCCACCGAAGAATTGTTAGCAAAGAATCTCCCGCGCGATCGTCAATTACAATACACAGCAACTGGCATTCACAAAGACGATTTGTCGTTTTTAATAGAAGACTATCCCATAAAAAAATACGGTTCGCAGGGCCAACAAAAATCGTTTTTAATCGCCTTGAAATTGGCGCAATTTGAATTTGTAAAAAAACAAAGCGGTGAAAAACCCATTCTACTTTTTGATGATATTTTTGATAAATTGGATGAAAATCGGGTGCAGCAAATTATAGCCTTAGTACAACAAGAAGAATTTGGCCAACTTTTTATCTCCGACACCCATCCCGAACGCACTGAGCAATTGGTTAAAAACACCCAACAATCGTATAAATTATTTCATTTGTAACAAAGCTTACAGAATGGCTATCTTTACCCTATTATTTTCGCAAAAAAATAAACGATGAAAAATATTACTTTAGTGTTGTTATCCCTAGTAATGATAACTGCCAGTTGTCAAAAAAAAGCAACCGAATCGACCGAAAAAAATATCACTAGCCTCTATGAAACCTTGGATGCACAAGCCTTTGCAACGGCTATAAAAAACCAAGCTGAAGCCCAAATTATTGATGTGCGTACGCCCGAAGAATTTGCCGCTGGTCATCTCGACAAAGCGCAAAATTTGAATTGGAATGCCACTGAGGAATTTGAAAAAGGGGTAGCACAACTCGATAAATTAAAACCTGTATTTGTGTATTGTTTGGCGGGAAGTCGTAGCACTGCTGCTGCCAAAAAACTGCAAGAAATAGGATTCACAACCATTTATGAACTGGACGGAGGCTATCAAAAATGGCGTGCTGCCGGATTGGCTGATGCTACGGCTGCTGGGGGAATGACCCAAAGCGATTTTGATAAACTTTTGAATACTGACAAAAAAGTACTGGTCGATTTCTACACGACATGGTGCGGCCCTTGCAAAAAATTGAAACCAACACTAGATAAGATTGCTACCGAAATGAGCGAAAAAGTGGTTGTGGTACGTATTGATGCTGAGGAAAACCTGGCGTTAGCAGAAGCACTTAAAGTAGAAGGCTATCCCACGCTGATGGTGTATGAAAACAAAAAACAAGTGTGGCGTTATTTGGGCTACCTTTCAGAAGAAGAACTCAAAAAACAATTACAATGATGACTACTCGTGAAGCGTTTGATTTCCTTGAAGCGCTCAAAAACAATAACAATACGGAATGGTTTCACAGTCAAAAAAAAGCCTATGAAGCCTACAAAAAGTGGTATCATGGTAGCATTGCAGCGGTTTTGGAGGAGTTAAAAAAATGGGACCCATCACTCGAGCCCCTCGAGCCTAAAAATTGTACGTTTCGTATCAATCGCGACATCCGTTTTTCAAAAGATAAATCGCCGTATAAAACCAATATCGGCATGTGGTTTACCCAAGATAAAAGTCAGAAAAACAGTCCCGGCTACTACATTCATTATGAAAAAGGAGCCTCGTTTATTGCGGGTGGCGTATGGTGTCCTGAGCCCGAGCAACTGAAAAAAATCAGAAAGGAAATTGAATTCTTTTACGAAGATTTGGATGATATTGTCCATGAAAAATCATTTGCAACACAATACAAATCTTTGTCGCGGGAAGAAGGCAACGTGCTCAAAAAAGCACCCAAAGACATCGACCCGAACCATCCTGGGATTGAATTTTTAAAATTAAAAAGTTTTACAGCAGCGGCACCTATTGCCGACGAGCGATTTCTTGACCCCGATTTTGGTAAAAAAATAGCCCGCGAATTGGCGGTTTTAAAACCCTTAAATGACTTCCTTCGCAGGGCGTTGGAGACTGAAGAATAAACCCACAATTTACAACTTCTTGCGTTAAGCAATTTCCGTTATGACCATTGAAACTCATTTTCCCTTAAAAAAATACAACACGTTTGGCATCGAAGCCTTTGCCCAAAAATTTGTCGAAGTGCAAACCCTTGATGAATTGCAAACGGTGTTGCAACACCAAGTGAACGAACCCAAATTTATCCTCGGTGGCGGTAGTAATATGTTGCTTACCCGAAATATTGAAGCCTTGGTGATCCATGTAAATTTGAAAGGAAAAAAGGTAATTAAGGAAGACAATGACCATGTGTGGGTAGAAGCGATGGCTGGTGAAAATTGGCATGAATTTGTGCTTTGGACCTTGGAACACAATTATGGTGGTCTCGAAAACATGTCCCTGATTCCCGGAAATGTAGGTACAACCCCCGTTCAAAATATTGGAGCCTACGGGGCCGAAATCAAAGACACCTTTGTTTCGTGTGAAACGATAACCATGGATGGACAGTCGAAACGAACTTTTGATAGGGAAGCCTGCCAATTTGGATACCGCGAAAGTGTTTTCAAACAAGAGGCCAAGGGAATCTACATCATTACATCGGTTGTTTTTCGCCTAACCAAACGAAACCACAGCATCAACAGTAATTATGGCGACATTCAAGCGGAATTGGCCAAAAATAATGTGGTAACACCCACGATCAAAGACATTAGTAACGCAGTGATAACGATACGTCAACGCAAACTTCCCGACCCGAAAGAGTTGGGCAATAGCGGTAGCTTTTTTAAAAATCCAGTGATTCCCCGCACGCATTTTGAAACCGTACTAGCTCAATTTCCCGATATTAAATATTATGACGTTTCCCCTACTCAGGTGAAAGTGCCCGCAGGCTGGCTTATTGAGCAAGCGGGTCTCAAAGGATATCGTGAAGGCGATGCGGGAGTACATAAAAATCAAGCCTTGGTATTGGTGAATTATGGCAATGCTTCGGGACAAGACATTTTGAAACTGTCGCAGAAAGTACAACAAACAGTTTGGGACAAATACGGCATTGCCATTGAAGCCGAAGTAAATATTATTTAGCATGTATATTCCCGAAAATTATAGCCTTTCGAACCCAGAAGAAATGCAAGAATTCATTCGGGCCAACAATTTTGCGATTCTCATTAACCAAACGCAGGGCCAATTGTGGGCCACTCACCTGCCGTTGGTTTTGGACACAAAAGCGGATGGCACACCGTATCTTTTGGGACATCTCTCCAAATTAAATCCGCAACACAAAGGGTTTTTGGAAAATGATGCTGTCCTTGCTGTTTTTTCGGGTCCCCATGCCTATATCTCTTCCTCTTGGTATGATCATGAAAATGTACCGACGTGGAATTATATCGCAGTGCATATCTATGGAAAAATAAAAATCCATTCGCACGAAGAAGCGCTGGCGGGCTTGAAGAAGCTGGTCGATCAACAGGAAATAGCTTCAGAGCATCCCATTCGAATGGAAAATCTTTCGGAGAAAACCCTGCGTGAAGCCCGTGGTATCGTAGGATTTGAAATTGCCATCACGGAAATGCAAGGACAGAAAAAACTATCCCAGAATCGGGATGATAAAAACTACCAACGTATTCTGAATGCCCTCGAAAAAACAGACGATCCGAACACCCATGCCTTGGCACGAGCGATGCGTAAAAACCGTCCGTAAAATGTTAAAATCGAGGTTGTTTATTGCCTAGAGAATCGCTACATTTGCGTTCGCTTTAAATGCAATTTACCACTATGGTTTTAGGGACTCTTTTTGGATTATTTATTGCCGCTGTTGCTGTTCAATTCGTATATTACGTATTCGTTTTTGGCAAATTCGCGTTTCAAAAAGCCCAACAAGGCGCCCCAAAACGCATTCCTGTTTCGGTGATTGTCTGTGCCAAAAATGAAGCTGAAAATGTCTTGAAATTGGTTCCCCTTTTGGCCGAACAAGACTATCCTCAATTTGAAATTGTACTCATCGACGATGCCTCAAGTGACGATACCTTGGCGCATTTTGAACATTTTGAAGCGGTTTATCCTAATATCAAGCTGGTTAAAGTTGAAAACAATGAAGCCTTTTGGGGGAATAAAAAATTTGCCTTAACCTTAGGAATTAAAGCAGCTAAATACGAATATTTACTGTTTACCGACGCCGACTGCTACCCGACTTCCAATCAATGGATCAAAGAAATGACAGGACATTTTACGGCACAAAAAACCATTGTTCTCGGCTATGGTGCTTATGAAAAAGCAAAAGGGTCGTTTTTGAATAAATTAATTCGTTTTGAAACGCTACTAACCGCCACCCAATATTTTGCCTGGGCATGTTTAGGAAAACCCTACATGGGCGTAGGTCGAAATATGGCCTACAAACGCGAGGAATTCTTCAGGGTTCGGGGATTTATGGATCATATGAAAATTCGATCGGGTGATGATGATTTGTTTATCAACCAAGCCGCCAACGGAAAAAATACAGTGTGCAGTTATACGACTGATAGCTTTACCTATTCACACCCCAAAACTACATTCAAAGATTGGTTCCAACAGAAACGACGTCATGTCGCTACAGCCCAATATTACAAAGGATTTGACAGCTTTCAATTAAGTGTTTTTTACCTAAGTCAGCTGTTGTTTTTGCTTACTCCAATTGCCTTGTTGGCTTTTCAACACCAATGGATTGTGGTATTGAGTTTGATTGGTTTTCGGTACATTTTTTGCTGGATAGTGTTGGGAATGGCGGCCGGGAAGTTGAAAGAAAAAGACGTGATGTATTTCTATCCGTTGATTGAAATCGTTCTCATTTTCACCCAACTTAACGTAGCTTTCACCAATCTTTTTTCAAAACCTGTGCATTGGAAATAATTCATCACATCGAAAAAGCAAAGAAAGGCGATCAAGTGGCCTTCACCTTTTTACTCGACCATTATTGGAATGAGGTGTATGGTTTTATGCTCAAACGTACTGAAAATGAAACCGATGCAGAAGATATTACGATTGAAACCTTTTCCAAGGCTTTTGACAAAATAGCGACGTATAATCCCGAATTTCAATTCAACACCTGGCTTATTGCCATTGCCAAAAATGTGCATATCGATTTATTGCGTAAACGAAAATCAGCGCTTTTTGTAGAAATCACCGACGAAGAAGACCAACAAGCCTACAACATTGCGGACACTTCTCCCACCGCTGAAGACGTACTTATTACAGAGCAAAACTTATCCCGTTTGCTGCAATTTATTAAAGAACTCAAACCCCATTATCAAGAGGTGATTCAATTGCGTTACTTCCAAGAATTGAGTTATCAAGAGATTTCGGAGCACTTAAATGAACCGCTGAGCAACGTAAAAATCAAACTTTTACGAGCCAAAAAACTACTGGCTGAAATCATACGAGGACGTTAGACTGTTCCGTTTTTCACCTTTTTTTTGATGTAAATCCAATAGTGTTGTTAAATAATTAACGCTATCCCACAATATTGCGATTCGTACTGGCGTTATCGCAATACAAACGCTTTTCATCCTTTTGCCTATGTAAAAAAGATACGCTAACATTAACACATTAGAACTATGAACCATGTAAGTATCTTTGAAAAAAAATGGCTGGATGTCATTTTTGAGGGTAAAAACCAACAGTATGGCGCCTATCAACTTCGGCGCGAAAATGAAAAAACCACCTGGTTAGCCTTTATTTTTGGGCTTTCCTTGCTCACTTTTGGGATCTTTCTTTTAAGCTCGTTTCACACTGAGCCAACACCCGATAACAATCTGCCACCCCTATCGAGCGACACGCTTGTTTTAACGAAAATTGAGATTAAAAAAGAAGTTCACAAAGGGGAATCGGCCCAAGCAAAAACTACAGAAAATGCGGTGAAAAAATACACCCCTGTAGCGCCTGAATTAGTACCAGTCGAACCCAAACCTGAGCCCAAAGATCCTGCAGTAAATCCGAATCCTGGCTTGGGTAGCGATACGGGTACAAGTACTGATCCGCTTGCGAATGGTGGCGACCCGAATGGAACGAGTACGCAACCGACCTCAGGAGGTGACCCAGGCAATACTATCGACCCCAACGCCATTGAAAACGCTGTGGGGTTGGATGAACAACCTGAATTTCCTGGAGGTATTAACCGTTTTTATGAAGAAATCAAACGAAGATTTGACCCGCAAGCCCTTGAAGAAACCGAACAGGTACATAGAGTTTTTGTCACTTTTGTCATTGAAAAAAACGGAACCATGACCGACATTCAAATTTTACGCAATGCTGATGAATCGGTTGACAAAGAAGCACTGCGCGTTTTACATGCCATCAAAGCCAAATGGCGTCCAGGTCAAAAGAAAGGACAAGCCGTACGCTCCCGTTTTACCATTCCGATTACCGTAAGTCAATAACCGAATATGTATTCAATTAACCGCAGCTAACCCCTGCGGTTTTTTTTAGTATTTTAGGCCCGACAAACCCAACTTTTTATGACCCAATTTTCTACCCAAGAAAAATGGAAACACCTTTTGAGTTTTCCAGTTATTATTGCTGCTTTAGGCTATTTTGTTGACATTTACGACCTATTGCTGTTTGGTATTGTTCGCGTTCCTAGTCTCACCGAACTCAACCTTGATGTCGATACGGTAGGAACACAAATCATCAACTACCAAATGACAGGTCTGTTGTTGGGCGGCATTCTTTGGGGTGTTTTTGGGGACAAAAAAGGGCGTTTGTCGGTGCTCTTTGGGTCCATTCTTGTGTATTCCTTGGCCAACATTGCCTGTGGATTTTTACCACAACTAGATTCTATGCATCAAGCAAACGTTTATGCTTGGTTGCGCTTTACCGCTGGTGTTGGCTTGGCAGGAGAACTCGGTGCGGGTATAACCTTGGTTTCGGAAAGCTTACCCAAAGAATTACGCGCTTTGGGAACGTCATTGGTAGCTGGTTTTGGGTTATTGGGAGCGGTGGTTGCACAACTTACGGTGGAAATGGCCGACAATTGGACCACGGCTTACTTTATCGGAGGTGGTTTGGGACTCTTGTTGTTGGTTCTTCGAATTAGTGTCACCGAAAGCGGAATTTTCAAGAGCATTGCCGAGGATACGACCTTGTCCAAAGGGAACTTTTTGAGCCTATTTACCCATAAAACCCGTTTGATTAAATACCTTAAATGTATTGCGATCGGGTTACCAACTTGGTACTGCATTGGTATTCTTGCGATGATGGCCAATCAATTTGCTCCCGAAATGGGTATTGACACCATCGTTCCCGGAAAGGCCATCATGTGGGCGTATGTAGGAATATCGGCTGGGGATTTTGCCAGTGGTTTTATTTCCCATGCCTTGCATTCGCGAAAAAAAGCCATCTTATACATGATGCTATTTACGGTTTTGGGCGTGATTGGAATGTTGTTTGGTGGCGCTTACTCTGAACAAAGCTATTATTTTTTCTGTGTTTGGTTGGGCCTCGGTACAGGCTATTGGGCGATGTTTGTCACCGTGGCTGCCGAACAGTTTGGCACCAATTTGCGCAACACCACAACTACTACAGTACCCAACATGGTGCGCGGATTACTTCCTTTGATGTTACTCCTGTTTGATTATTTAAAAAAAGACATTTCCATTATCCATGCCGCGATGTGGGTAGGTGTTTTGGCCTTTTCATTGGGGATTTACGCTACCTTAACCATTCCAGAAACGCATGATAAAGAATTGGACTTTTTGGAGTAGCAAACGATTCTTAAAACTTTAACACATCACCGAATTTCTCAAATTTTGATTGTATTTTTGCGTACAATTTTCCAATTATGCACACAGAAACTACCAACGTATTGCCTCCCAATGGAAAACCTAAATGGCTCAAAGTCAAGCTACCCATTGGACAAAAATATACAGAATTACGGGGGCTTGTTGACAAGTACAAACTCAATACGATTTGCACCTCGGGAAGTTGCCCCAATATGGGTGAATGCTGGGGTGAAGGTACCGCAACGTTTATGATTTTGGGTAATATTTGTACCCGTTCGTGTGGTTTTTGTGGGGTAAAAACAGGACGTCCTGAAACCGTGGATTGGGACGAACCTGAAAAAGTGGCCCGTTCGATTAAAATTATGCGTATTAAACACGCCGTAATTACCAGTGTGGATCGCGACGACTTGAAAGACATGGGTTCCATCATTTGGTTGGAAACCGTAGAGGCCATCCGACGCATGAATCCCGAAACGACCTTAGAAACTTTAATTCCCGACTTCCAAGGCATTCACCGTCACATTGATCGTATCGTTGAAGCCAATCCCGAAGTGGTGTCGCACAATATGGAAACCGTACGTCGTTTAACGCGTGAAGTGCGAATTCAAGCCAAATACGACCGCAGTTTGGAAGTACTGCGCTATTTAAAAGAAAAAGGAATTCGCCGCACCAAATCGGGTATCATGTTGGGATTGGGTGAAACAGAAGCCGAAGTCATTGAAACCATGCAAGACTTACGCAATGCCAATGTGGATATTGTAACCTTGGGACAGTATTTACAACCCACCAAGAAACACTTACCGGTAAAAGAATTCATCACCCCAGAACAGTTTGAAAAATATGAACGTATTGGGAAAGAAATGGGATTCCGTCATGTAGAAAGTGGCGCGTTGGTTCGTTCAAGTTACCACGCTGAAAAGCATATTCTATAACCCCCTACACATGCAAAAAATTCGAGTAGCCATCAACGGATACGGACGCATTGGCCGCAATTTATTCCGATTATTGTGGAATCATGACGCCATTGAAGTAGTAGCCATCAATGATATTGCCGACACGGCTACGATGGCGCACCTCACCCGTTATGACAGTATTCATGGACGGTTTGGTCTACCCGTTTTGGCCGAAGCTGATTTTTTGGTCGTTGACGGTCACAAAATTCCCTTTTTTCACGAACGAAACATTGCTCAAATTCCTTGGGCAACTGTGGGTGTGGATATTGTAATCGAAGCGACGGGAAAATTTAAAAGTTATCAGGAATTACAAGAACACTTGGAAGCGGGGGCCAAAAAAGTAATTTTATCGGCACCTTCCGAAGTTCCAGAAATCAAAACCATTGTTTTGGGGGTTAATGAAAAAGAATTGGATGGAACCGAGCAGATTATTTCCAATGCTAGTTGCACCACCAATAATGCCGCACCCATGATTCAGATTATTGAAGAATTGTGTGGTATCGAGCAAGCCTATATCACCACTGTGCATTCATATACTACTGACCAAAGTTTGCACGACCAACCCCATAAAGATTTACGTCGTGCCCGTGCGGCTTCGCAATCCATTGTACCTACTACTACGGGTGCAGCCAAAGCGTTGACCAAGATATTCCCGCACATGGAAGGGAAAATTGGAGGTTGTGGTATTCGGGTACCCGTTCCCGATGGCTCCCTCACCGACATTACGTTTAATGTCAAACGCGATGTAAGTATTGCCGAAATCAATCATGCTTTTCAAAAAGCTGCTCAGGGTCACTATAAAAATATCTTGGATTACACCGAAGACCCTATCGTTTCTGTGGATGTCATTGGAAATACCCATTCTTGTCTTTTTGATGCACAACTTACTTCTGTCATCGACCGAATGGTAAAGGTCGTCGGGTGGTATGATAATGAAATTGGGTATTCTTCGCGATTGGTCGATTTAATTCGCTTGATTTCCAAATAATTTTATTAATTTGTGGGCTATTTTGCCCTATAATGAGAAAACTTTGGTTTTTCATCGTATTTACTTGTGTCGTATCGGCGCAAAAAAAGGTATCGAAGCCCTTCGATAGTATTGGCTATTACTTTGAACAGATACAATACCACAAAAAAGCAAACAACTATAGAAACTGCCTTAATTATGCACAAAAAGCCATCAATTATGCGCAAAAGAGGAGCGATGAAAAAGCATTAGGGGATAGTTATTTCAATTTGGGTCTCATTTTTTTTGATTTAAAAAAGAATGAAGACGCCCTCGATGCTTTTGTGCGTACTATCGCTTTTTATTCCAATTTATCACCCTCACGGGAGCAAGCCTTGTGTTATTATTACTTAGGGCTCACTTACATTGAGCAAAATAACATGGCATTGGCAGAAAATAATTTGAACAAGGCCCAAGCCATTTATCAAAAGTTAAAAATCCATAGTGCGATTGAAATGATTAACCTACAGCGTGCGATCGTTTACAAAAGCAAGGGGCGAAATAATCAGGCGCAAGAAATTTTAGAGAAAATTGTAAGTCTTACCGACACGGTGCACAACAGAAAGATTGTTCCAGAAGCCCTCTACCATTTAGGGATGTTGGAAAAGGAGAAAAAGCGCAATAATTTGGCATTAAATTACATGACCCGCGCCCTAAAACAGGCGGAGGGACAGACGGGCTTGCAGACCAAAATACTCCTAGCGTTGAGTGAAATTTATGAGAAAAATGCTAATCTCGAACTTTCACACGCTTACCTAAAGCGCTATGTGCAGTTAAAGAAAAAAAATGACATTCAATACCTTCAAAAGATTGAACCGGTCGATTTTGATTCCTTCAAAAATGCCGAGAAATTAAAGCATGCCGAGCAATTGGAACGGGAAAATGAGAGTCAAACGAAAGCCAAAAACTTTGCGAAACTAATCAGTATTTTGGCCATTGCACTAATTTCAATCCTTTCGTTGTTGAGTTTATCGCTGTACAAAAACAACATCCTCCGCAACGAATCCAATAAATTGCTTCAGGAAAAAAACCGCGAGTTAGAAATCGCCAAAGAACGTGCTGAAAATGCCACTAAAGCGCGTTCTGAATTCCTTTCAACGGTAAGTCATGAATTGCGAACGCCTTTGAATGCCATCAATGGAATCACGCATCTTTTGATCGAAGACAACCCCAAAGAAAGTCAGATTGAATATTTAAACTCCCTTCAATTTTCTGGGAATTATTTGTTGACTTTCATCAATGACATTTTGGAAATCAACCGAATTGAATCAGAAAACGTACCTGTGGAAAATATTCCGTGTGCTTTTCATACCCAACTCAAAAACATTCAAAACTCCTTTAAAGAGATTGCCCAGGAGAACAATAACATTTTTGAAATTGACATTGACAAATCGATTCCGGAACATCTTATTTGTGACCCGACGAAATTATCGCAAATCATTATCAACTTGGTGAATAACGCCTTGAAGTTTACCAAAAATGGCCACGTGCGTTTGAGCACTCATTTGGAAGAGATTCAGGACAAAAACATCAAAATCAAATTTCAAGTAGCCGACAATGGCATTGGTATACCCGAGGACAAACAACATGAAATCTTTGAAAGTTTTTCACAAGGTTCGATAGAAATCAACCGCAAATACGGGGGTACGGGTTTGGGATTGGCCATTGTAAAACGATTGGTCGAATTGTTGGGCGGTACCATTACGTTGAACAGTAAAGTGGGGCTTGGTACAACGTTTACCTTCATTTTACCTTTCCAAGTGAGCGAAACCTTAGTTGAAGAAAAAGAGCCTCTTAAAACTGAAGAACCCGTCGAAACCGTGGTCGAAGGAAAACGCATATTGTTGGTTGAAGACAATAAAATCAACCAAATGATTACCAAAAAAATGTTGGAAAACCGCGGCATGTCTTGTCGTATCTTAGATAATGGCGAGGACAGTGTTACCCTATTACGCAAAGAGCCCAACAGTTATGATTTGGTGTTAATGGACGTTCATTTGCCCGGCATCAACGGTACAATTGCTACGCAACAAATTCGGGAATTTAACACCCACATTCCTATTATTGCTTTAACAGCGATTTCTTTATATGAAAACCGAGAGATGCTCCTCTCGTATGGGATGACCGAAGTATTGACCAAGCCATTCGAACCTGAAAAGTTTTACAAAATTATTGCCGATCATCTACTCTAGAGTATCCGTTTGTATCAATTCACGAATCAGTAAACGCACATGGGGTTCTGCCTTTTGCGCCGCTTTAAGCACCTCGGCATGATTGACTTCTTCAATACTTTCTTCATTGCCCATGTCGGTAATAACTGATAAACCGAAAACCTCCATGTCCATGTGCCGAGCCACGATAACTTCGGGAACCGTCGACATACCTACACAATCAGCCCCTAAAATTTTAACCATTCGGTACTCGGCTAATGTCTCAAATGTGGGGCCTTGCAATGCTAAATAAATCCCTTCGTGAACTGGAAATCCAGCCTGTTGGGCAATGGCATGGGCTCGAACAATTAGGGTGCGATTATAGGGCGCACTCATGTTTACAAAACGGGGTCCGAAACGATCTTCATTGACGCCACGCAACGGATGTTCGGGCATCATATTGATATGGTCAGTGAGCAAAACAATAGAACCCACGTGATAATGAGGATTCACTCCACCCGAAGCATTGGAAACAATAAGTTTGGACACCCCCAATGCTTTCATCACCCGAACCGGAAAGGTCACTTGCTGCATAGAATATCCTTCATAATAATGAAAGCGACCTTGCATGGCTACAACTCTCTTGGTTCCGATGGTTCCAAAAACCAAAGCGCCTTGGTGCCCTTGAACGGTTGAAATGGGGAAATGCGGAATTTCTGCATACGGTAAAACGTGCATTATTTGGATATCTTCGGTAAAACTCCCTAAACCCGAACCCAAAATCACCCCGTAATCGGGTGAAAATGAGGTTGCATTTTTGATGTAATTAACGGTTTCTTGTACTTGTTTCCACATAATCTTGAATGAGTTGTTTCCATTGGTTTTCATGGTGCAAAAGTTGACTTTGCATGGGAAGATAATACAACGGTAATTGCAGTCCTTTTCCGTGTAAACGCACAAAATCTTTTTCTGTCGTAATCACTATTTTACCCGAAAACTCCCGATTCATTCGTTCAATATCTTGCGGAGTAAAAGAGTGGTGATCCGGAAATTGAAGAGTTTGACTTTCGGTTGCTCCCACAAATTCCAAAAAAGGTTTTGGCTTCGCAATTCCGGTAACAAACACACAATCTGCTTTGTTTACACTTGACCATGCCCTACGATTTTGACCGTCATAGACCCCATCTTCGTAGACAATTGTACTAAAAAAAACAGGAACCGATGCAGACAAACGCTGTCGTATCTTCTGCTGTGCAAGTTCCGACAAATTTGGGGGACATTTTGTGACAATTATCATGTGGGCGCGTTGTACCCCCGAAGTAAACTCGCGTAAGGTACCCGATGGCAACATCCAATCGTTACAATACAAATCATCATAGGCCGTCAACAGGATATATAACCCCGCTTTTACGCGTCGGTGTTGAAAGGCATCATCAAGTAAAATGAGTTCGGGTTGAGGCTTTCGGGCCAGCAATTGGGTAATGCCCCGCACGCGATCGGCATCGACAGCGACGGTAACTTCTGGAAACTTTCGGTGGATTTGATAAGGCTCATCCCCTAAAATAGCTTCTTTTGAAAATGTGTCTGTAAGGTCGTTGGCCACCCAATACCCTTTGGATTTTCGACGATACCCTCGACTCAGGGTAGCAATACGGTAATAAGGTTGTAAAAGTCGTATTAACTGTTCAATCTGGGGCGTTTTTCCCGTTCCACCCACACTTAAATTACCCACGGCTATGATGGGCACGGGAAAGGTGTAGGAACGCAAAATACCCCAATCATAGGCCTTGTTGCGCAGGGCGGTGATTCCTCCGTAAAGAAGGGCTAGAGGGAAAAGGAGAATACGAAAAATAATCATTTTACGAAAGTAACATTTTTTTATCTTTGAGCGATGGAATACCAAAAAATGAGCAGATGCTGGGTGATTCTTTGGGCATTCATGGGTTTGTTGGGACAGGCTCAAAACACCCCTTCTGACAATGCTGTGTTGCTAAAATTGCTGTTGAATCGCTTTTATGCCCAAGAGAAACCCATTGTAAAAAATCGGTTGCAATTGCTGTACTTTTATCGTGATAAAGCGCCCAACACCCTTGAATTATGGGATGGCTGTCGCAATCATCCTATTTTACAATCCCGATTGGAGGCAATTAAAAAGCAGGTACAAACACCCAAAGCCCCAGAAACATGGGACGCTGAATTTTCCCTTTTATTTGCCATAGAAAATCAATACTTAAAGCAAAAAGTACAACAGCCTGTGACCTTAGCCCAATTTGAAAAGGACACTCAACGCTTTGGCGAAAATAATCAACGCATGATGATTGTCAATCAACCCATCTATCTAGACCATGGCTATTGTTTAATCAAAGTGGGATTTTACCGCTCAATAGAACACAACAGTGGAAGTTTCTTTTTATTTCAAAAAAAAGGAGACACGTGGCAAATCGTCGATGAATTTAATCGCTGGGAAACTTGACTGCCTCCCTTTACTAACCTTTTTTATTTCAAAACCATACTATGACCAAAAACACTTCATTTACCCTACGCCAATTAATTCCTTTGTTGGAAACCCTTGCTCCTACGGCATATGCTGAGGATTTTGACAATGTAGGCCTTTTGGTCGGCGACCCTGAGGTAGTGGTAACCGGAATTCTGGTTTGCCACGACGCATTGGAACCCGTTGTAGAGGAAGCCGAGGCGCGACAGTGCAATGTGGTTGTGTGTTTTCATCCCATTCTTTTTTCAGGGTTAAAAAAAATTACCGGAAAAAATTATGTGGAGCGGGCTGTTCGTAAGGCCATCAAAAATGACATTGCGATTTATGCGGTCCACACGGCTTTGGACAACCATCCTGAGGGGGTGAATACGCTCTTATGTAAAGCACTGGGCATCATCGAGTCGGAGGTATTGATACCGAAAACCAATTTTATCCAAAAACTAGTCACTTATGCCCCTATTGAACAAGCGGCAGCCCTCAGAGACGCCTTGTTTGCTGCAGGCGCGGGTCGCATCGGGAACTACGAAAACTGTAGTTTCAATTCGACCGGTATCGGAACCTACCAAGGGAATGAAAACAGCAATCCGGTTGTGGGACAACGCCACGAATGGGTAAACGCCGAAGAGCAAAAAATTGAAGTAACCTTTGAAAAACACCTTCAACAACCCGTCCTTCAAGCACTTTTTAAGCACCATTGTTACGAAGAAGTAGCTTATGAAGTTTACAGTTTACAAAACACCCATCAAAACTTGGGATTAGGACGTATCGGTAAACTCCCTAGCCCCCGTGACGCAAGAGAATTTTTATTGGAGGTCAAAGCAAAATTGGAGTGTGGCGGCATTCGTCATTCAGCTTTTTTGGAGCGAAAGATTGAACGTGTAGCCGTTTTGGGGGGTTCGGGAAGTTTTGCCATAAAAAATGCATTAGCCGCAGGGGCTGATTTGTACCTCACGGCTGATTTAAAATACCATAATTACTACGAAGCGGAGGGAAAAATGATCTTGGCAGACGTGGGACACTTTGAAAGTGAAAGATTTACAAAAAATTACATAGTTGATTTTCTTAAAGAAAAAATTACTAATTTTGCACCCGTTCCGCTACCGAGTGGAATTCAAGTATCAGAAGTAAATACAAACCCGGTTAAGTACTTATAAAATATGGCTACTACAAAAGAAATGAGCGTTGAAGAAAAATTAAGAGCGCTATATGATTTACAGCTAATTGATTCCCGCACTGATGAAATCAGAAGTGTGCGTGGCGAATTACCGCTTGAAGTAGAAGATTTGGAGGATGAAGTAACCGGATTAATCACCCGTTTGGACAAGTTACAATTGGAACTCAACCAAATTGATGACAGTATTAAATTGAAAAAAAGCGCCATTGAAGGACATCAAGCATCTATTAAGCGTTATACCGAACAACAAAAAGAGGTTCGCAACAACCGAGAATACAACGCGTTGACCAAAGAAATTGAATATCAAGAATTGGAAATTCAATTGGCTGAAAAGCAGATCAAGGAAATGAAAGCTTCGATTGAGTTCAAAAAAGAAGCATTGGGGCAGACCAAAGAAAAGTTAGATCAAAAATCTACCCACTTAAAGCACAAAAAAGCGGAATTAAACGATATTATGGCCGAAACACAAAAAGAAGAAAACTTTTTGTTGGAAAAATCAACAGAATATCGCGAAGTTATCGAAGACCGTTTGTTGGCAGCTTACGACCGTATCCGCAAAAGTGTGCGCAACGGATTGGCTGTGGTGTCGATTGAGCGAGGTGCTTCTGTAGGATCGTTTTTTACGATTCCCCCACAAACCCAAGTGGAGATTGCAGCCCGTAAAAAAATCATCACCGACGAGCATTCGGGTCGTATTTTGGTCGATAATGTTTTGGCACAAGAAGAAAGAGAAAAAATGCAACAATTGTTTGCATCTATCTAAAACATAAGGCCACCCAACGGTGGCTTTTTTTATTTCATCCCCCGCGCCTATGATTCAACTACTACTTGCCAAGACTTTGGGGTTATACCTCAACCTCATGAGTTATGTGTATCCCAAACATGCCCTCCGTTTGGCATATCGTTTTTTTAGTCAACCGCGAAAAGGAAGGTTCAATGCCGAAAAACCGCCAAAGACTTTACAACGCGCCCAATGGGAAACACATTCCATGGATCCCCATGTGATTCAAACCTATGTTTGGCAAGGGAACGACCAGGTAATTCTTCTCGTACACGGATGGGAAAGCAATGCCTCACGATGGAAAAAGCTGATCAAACCCCTACTCAAAACGGGAAAAACAATTGTAGCCCTTGATGCTCCAGCGCATGGATTGTCGAGTGGAAAGGAGTTTAACGTTCCATTATACGCTGCATTCATTCACAAAATAGTGGAGCACTACCAACCTACCATCCTTATTGGTCACTCGGTGGGGGGCAATGCCATCGCGTATTATCAAAAACATTATCCGCATCCAGCACAAAAGCTAATTCTTCTCGGAGCGCCTTCTGATTTTAAAATTATTCTAAAAAATTATATCAAACTGCTTGGGTTAAACCGTCGTATTTATCGCTTTTTAAAGGCGTACACCCAAAAACGATTTGAGGTGACCATTGAATCCTTTTCGGCGGCTTTGTTTGTTGAATCGCTGACTTTACCCGGAATCATTGTGCACGATAAAGAAGACACGGTGGTTTTGTGGGAAGAGAGTGAAAAAATCGCAAAAGCATGGCCTCATGCAGATTTTATTACGACACGCGGACTCGGGCACAGTTTGCATGATGCGTATTTGTATCAAACCTTGATTGATTTTATTGAAAAACCGTAATCGTTGCGAATCGCTATCTTTGTGTCATGACACGATTGAATAAATTTCTTTCCGAGTCGGGGTATTGTTCCCGACGTGAGGCTGATCGGCTTATTGAACAAGGGCGTATAACCGTCAATGGATTACGTCCTGAAATGGGCACAAAAGTTAGCCCCGAAGACCGCATTTGTGTCGATGGAAAACCGATACACAACGACCAAGAGAAACGGATTTATTTGGCGTTTCACAAACCGGTAGGCATTGAATGCACGACCAACACTTCGGTCAAAAACAACGTCATTGACTACCTAAACTACCCGGAGCGCATTTTTCCTATTGGTCGTTTGGACAAAGCCAGCGAAGGACTTTTGCTGATAACCAATGACGGAGATATTGTCAACAAAATTCTTCGGGCGCGGAACAATCACGAGAAAGAATACATCGTAACGGTAGATAAACCGTTGACCGATCGCTTTATCGAACGAATGCGCAAAGGCGTTCCTATATTGGATACGGTCACGCGGCCCTGTCCGGTGGAAGCCATAAGTCGGAATGTATTTCGCATTACGCTAACCCAGGGGCTAAACCGACAAATTCGACGCATGTGTGCCTACCTCGGTTATGAAGTGACCGCCCTAAAACGGATTCGAATCATGAACATCTCGCTCGATGTCCCCATGGGAAAATACCGCCCCCTTACCGCAAAAGAAATGACACAACTGCATACCTTGCTCGCGGATTCAAGTAAAACGGCTGAAGGGTTTTGAGATATGAATTATGAGTTATGAGTTATGGCTTGCTGAAAGGCAAGTTTCTTCTTATTTGTTGAATATTTTCATTTGAATTGGGCGGGGTTGCAATGCTTGAGATACATCGAAAAAAGAAGAAAGCAGCAAGAGCAAAGACTTACTATGGGAAGTGAGAAAGCTAATTGCTA
>NZ_JBEILJ010000027.1:0-33847 GCF_040379285.1 Flavobacterium sp.
GTTAATATAAATATAGGTAGATAATCATAAATATTATGGCAGAAATTAAACCTGCTGAAATTTCAGCAATCCTTAAAAAACAACTAACCGGTTTTGAATCGGGAGCTTCTTTGGAAGAAGTAGGAACCGTACTCGAAGTGGGGGATGGTATCGCACGCGTTTACGGGTTATCCAATGCACAATACGGCGAGTTAGTGCAGTTTGATAACGGACTTGAGGCGATTGTATTGAACCTTGAGGAAGACAATGTTGGGGTGGTTCTTTTAGGACCCTCAACGGGAATCAAAGAAGGTTCAACCGTAAAACGTACCCAACGTATCGCTTCTTTGAAAGTCGGTGAGGGAATCGTGGGACGTGTTGTGGATACGCTAGGAAATCCTATCGATGGAAAAGGACCGATCAGCGGTGAGTTGTATGAAATGCCATTGGAACGCAAAGCGCCGGGGGTAATTTTCCGTCAGCCTGTAAACGAACCTCTTCAAACAGGTATCAAAGCGGTTGATGCTATGATTCCAGTAGGTCGTGGTCAGCGTGAGTTGGTTATCGGTGACCGTCAAACCGGAAAAACAACCGTTTGTATCGATACCATTTTGAACCAAAAAGAATTTTTTGACGCAGGTCAACCCGTATATTGTATCTACGTGGCTGTAGGTCAAAAAGCTTCTACCGTGGCAGCTATCGCTAAAACATTAGAAGAAAAAGGTGCTTTGGCGTATACTACAATTGTAGCCGCTAATGCCTCTGACCCAGCTCCAATGCAAGTATATGCTCCTATGGCTGGTGCAGCTATCGGAGAGTACTTCCGTGATACAGGACGTCCAGCTTTGATTGTGTATGATGATTTGTCAAAACAAGCGGTAGCTTACCGTGAGGTGTCGTTGTTGTTACGTCGTCCACCAGGACGTGAAGCGTATCCTGGAGACGTTTTCTACTTGCACTCTCGTTTGTTAGAAAGAGCGGCCAAAGTAATCGCCGATGACGATATCGCCAAAAACATGAATGACTTACCTGAATCCTTGAAACCTATTGTTAAAGGAGGCGGTTCGTTAACAGCACTTCCGATCATCGAAACCCAAGCGGGTGACGTTTCGGCCTATATCCCTACCAACGTAATTTCGATTACAGACGGTCAGATCTTCTTGGAATCCGATTTGTTCAACTCAGGGGTACGTCCTGCGATCAACGTAGGTATTTCCGTATCGCGTGTAGGAGGTAATGCACAAATCAAATCCATGAAAAAAGTAGCGGGTACCTTAAAATTAGACCAAGCGCAATACCGTGAATTGGAAGCGTTTGCCAAATTCGGTTCCGATTTGGATGCGGCCACGTTGAATGTAATTGAAAAAGGAAAACGCAACGTTGAAATCTTAAAGCAATCGGTGAACGATCCGTTTACAGTGGAAGACCAAGTAGCGATTATCTATGCGGGGTCTAAAAACTTGTTGCGTAATGTTCCAGTGAATAAGGTAAAAGAGTTCGAGAGAGATTTCTTAGACTATTTGAACAACAAACACCGCGATACCTTAAACGCTTTGAAAGCGGGTAAATTTGACGATACCATCACGGATGTATTGGAAAAAGCAGCTAAAGAAATCGCAGCAAAATACTAATTGATTATTTTAAATTTTGAATGATAAATTTTAAATGAGTCTTCATTATTTATCATTCAGAATTTATAATTTAAAATAGCAAGAATGGCAAACTTAAAGGAAATTCGCAATAGAATCACCTCGGTACAATCAACGATGCAAATTACATCGGCGATGAAAATGGTTTCTGCTGCTAAGTTAAAAAAAGCGCAAGATGCTATTACAGCCATGCGTCCTTATGCCGAGAAGTTAACGGAATTACTTCAAAACCTTAGCGCTACCATTGAAGGAGATTTAGGTGGAAGCTTTACCGAACAACGGGAAGTAAAAAAGGTATTGATTGTAGCCATTACCTCCAATCGTGGATTATGTGGTGCGTTTAACTCCAATGTGATCAAACAAGTCCGCGCGTTGGAAGAAAGCTACAAAGGAAAAGAAGTAACGATCTATACGATCGGTAAAAAATCAGGCGATGCTTTCCGTAAGACCAATACGCTTGCGGGTGAAAACACGGCTATTTTTGATCAACTTACCTTTGAGAATGCCGCAACCATTGCACAAGATTTGATGGATAAATTTGCTGCTGGCGAATTTGATAAAATTGAATTGGTATACAATCAATTTAAAAATGCAGCCACCCAAATTATCAAAATCGAGCAATTCCTTCCTTTGGCTTCGGGTGAATCGGTACAATCTGCCAGTGCGGATTACATCTTCGAACCAACAAAAGAAGAAATCGTGTTGACATTGATTCCAAAATCATTGAAAACTCAGTTGTACAAAGCGATTCGCGATTCTTTTGCCGCAGAACATGGTGCACGTATGACTGCGATGCATAAAGCTACCGACAACGCTACGGCATTGCGCAACCAATTGAAGTTAACGTACAACAAAGCGCGTCAGGCTGCCATTACCACGAAATCCTGGAGATTGTTGGAGGTGCCGAAGCATTAAAAGGCTAATTATCCCTAGCGATATAAATAAGAGTCGGCATTGTCGGCTCTTTTTTTTGCATTTATATAATCGTTATTTTTGTTAAAAATTCCTACCCTTGAGTCTGTACAAGAACCTCTTTAAACAAACCCTCATCTACGGTCTAGCTACCGTCTTGCCGCGGATTATTAGCTTTTTACTTAATCCACTTTATATCTATTATCTAGAGGATAAAAGTCAGATGGGTATTGTTTCGGTACTTTTTTCCTACCTCGTTTTTTGTAATGTGTTTCTCTCGTATGGCATGGAAACGGCTTTTTTCCGTTTTTTCAATAAAGAAACCGATAAAAATAAGGTCATATCCACCAGTACAATTTCGCTTTTTTGGTCTACGCTAGGGTTTCTGGTGCTTGCACTTTTGTTTCGAAATACGCTCGCCCATGCCACTGGTTTTGCCGTCGAATACATTACCTATGCGCTTTGGATCGTAGCTTTTGATGCGCTGGTGATTATTCCCTTTTCAAAGCTCCGCGCCGAACGGAAACCCATGCAATATGCGGTGATCAAAATTGGAAATGTTAGCCTTCAAATCCTTTTAAGCGTTTTCTTTTTGGCCTTTCTTCCCCAATGGGCTAAGAGTGATCCAAGTGGTTTTTTAGCAACGCTTTACTACCCTAACTTTCAAATTGGATATATTTTTATTGCCAATTTAATAGCTAGTTTGGCGACTTTTTTGGTGTTAATTCCCAATTATACGCAAATCCGTTGGCAATTTGATTTTGCGCTTTGGAAACAAATGATGCGCTATGGCTATCCCATACTTTTTGCGGGTGTTGCCTTTGCCATCAACGAACATTTTGATAAAATTTTATTGGATTGGTTTCACGTTCCCTTAGCCGATATAGGTGCCTATTCTGCCTGTTACAAAATCGGGATGTTTATGGTGTTGTTTCGAACGGCCTATTCCTTGGGCATCGAACCCTTCTTTTTCTCTCATGCTGGGAATGAAAATGCGCCGCAAACCTATGCCACCATCACCAAGTATTTTGTCATTTTCGGGGCCTTTATTTCCTTGGCCGTCATTGCTTTTATCGATTTACTAAAGCAACCTTTGGTGCCTAATGCCGCCTATTGGGATGCGATTAAAGTGGTACCGTTAATTGTGTTTGCTAATTTCTTTTTGGGCATCTACACCAATTTATCCGTATGGTACAAACTGATTGATAAAACCTTATTTGGGGCTTATATTTCCTTGGTTGGGGCTTTGGTAACGCTGGCGCTGAATTATTTGTTGATTCCAAAATACAGCTATTACGGATCGGCCTTGGCGACCATCGCTGCCTATGGAAGCATGATGATTATTTCCTATCAATGGGGAAAAAAGAAGTATCCCATTCCCTATGATTTTAATCGGATTTTTAGTTACCTCGGACTTTCCATCGGGTTTTCAGTATTGGCATTTTATGTGGATTATATTCGTGATAATTATCCTCTTAAAGTACTTTTATTACTCGTATTTTTGTTCTTTATTTATAGAAGTGAAAAAGAGACGCTTTTGCGTATTCTTCGCCGTAAATAACAAGCTATGCAAATTAAAATTATCAACACCTCCGAGCACGACTTACCTGCGTATGAAACCTTGGCTTCTGCGGGTATGGATTTACGGGCGCAATTGTCCGAACCCGTCATGCTTCAGCCGTTAGGTCGTGCCATTATCAAAACAGGATTATTTATTGAATTACCCATCGGTTACGAAGCTCAAGTGCGTCCCCGTAGCGGTTTGGCCGCCAAAAAAGGGATTACCGTATTGAATTCGCCAGGTACCGTCGATGCCGATTATCGGGGTGAAATTGGGGTCATTTTAGTAAATTTATCCCAAGAACCTTTTGTGGTTGAAAACGGGGAACGTATTGCCCAATTGGTGATTGCCAAACACGAACGCGCCGAATGGATTGAGGTCGACGAATTGTCGGAAACTTCCCGGGGTACGGGCGGATTTGGAAGTACTGGAGTCAAATAAATAAAAAATAGCATAACACTTTTCTAATTGAATTTTTTTCAGATTGGAACTCTTAAAACAAAAACAACCATGAAGATTATCGTCCCTATGGCCGGACGCGGATCACGCCTTCGACCTCATACGCTTACGGTACCCAAACCTTTAATTCCTATCGCTGGAAAACCCATCGTTCATCGTTTGGTAGAAGATATTGCGCAAGTCATCAACCAAAAAATTGAGGAAATTGCCTTTATTATCCATAAAGATTTTGGCAAAAAAGTGGAAGAAGACTTAATTGCTATTGCTGAAAAATTGGGCGCACGCGGTACCATTTGTTATCAAAATGAAGCGTTAGGTACGGCCCATGCGATTTTATGTGCCAAAGAAAGCATGACGGGACCGATTGTTGTAGCCTATGCCGATACTTTGTTTCGCGCGGACTTTTCCTTAGACACGTCGGCCGATGCCGTGATTTGGGTTAAACAAGTAGACGATCCAAGTGCTTTTGGAGTGGTGCAATTAAACGACCAAAACCAAATTGTTGATTTTGTCGAAAAACCCAAAACCTTTGTCTCCGATTTAGCCATTATTGGGATTTACTATTTTCAGTCGGGAGAAACTTTACGCTCGGAATTGCAATACCTACTCGATAACAACGTTGTAAAAGGCGGTGAATACCAATTGACCGATGCGTTGGAAAACATGAAGCAGAAAGGCATGAAATTTGTTCCTGGTAAAGTCGATGAGTGGATGGATTGCGGAAATAAAAATGTTACCGTAGAAACCAATTCTCGAATGCTGAACTTTTTGCATCAAGATGGGGTAGAAGCTTTGGTGGCTGCCAATGTAAAATTGGAAAACAGTACCCTTATTCCTCCTTGTCACATTGCAGAAGATGTAATTTTGGTAAATTCCACTGTGGGTCCCAATGTCTCTCTTGGGAAAGGAACTCACGTGGTTAACAGCACGATTAAAAACAGCTTGGTGCAAACCCATGCGCACATCAAAAACGCGCACTTGGATAATGCAATGATTGGCAATCATGCCTCGTTTGATGGGAATTTCACCAGCATAAGTATCGGCGACTATTCCGTTTTAGAATAACCTATGAGACAACGAATTCTTTATAGTGGTTTTTGGACACTTCTGATTTCCAGCACGCTTTGGGCACAAGAGCCTGAGGATACGACGTTGGCACCCGATGCGTTTCAAAACCATTATTATGAAGCGTTGAAACAAAAAGGAATTGAAAATTACGACAAGGCTATCGAAGCGTTGAATCAATGTGAAAAAATTCAACCCAACAATGCCGTAGTGTATTTTGAAAAAGGCAAGAATTTCTATTTCATGAAACGCTATCCAGAGGCTTTTGATATGTTCAAAAAAGTCACCGAAATGGATCCCAATAATCGTTGGGCTTGGGCGGGAATGTATGATATTTGTTACGATACCAAAGACTATAACCGCGCGATTAGCATCGTGGAAAAACTGATTGAATTCAAAGGCGATTACCGTGAAGACTTGTGTTCACTGTATATGTTAACGCAGCAATACGACAAAGCCTTGGACTTAATCAACCGTTTAAATGCGACAGTAGGGAAATCGGAAAAACGCGAGTTGTATAAAGCGCAAATTCTACAAGACGCCAAATTCCAAGGTCCGGAGAAGAACGATTTGGTCGAAAAAATCAAAAAGTTCCCCAAAGATGAAGCCAACTATATCGCTTTGATTTACCTTTATTCACAAAGCAACCAAGAAGAAAAAGCGCTTGAGGTGGCCCGTCAATTGGAGAAAGAGATTCCCACCTCGGAGTGGGCCCAAGTGAGTTTGTTTAAATACCATTTGAATGCTAATGAAGGCGACAAAGCGGTGAAATCAATGCATATCGTTTTGGCTTCGCATAAAATTGATAAAAAAATTAAGCATCGTATTCTTAACGAGTTTTTGATTTTTACCAAAAATAATCCCAATTACGAAAGCGAACTTGATCGTGCCATCGCTTATTTTGATAATGACAAAACCATCCTTGTGGCCAAAGAAATTGGAAAGTTTTATCAAGCCAAGAAAAACGCGACCAAAGCCATAAAGTATTACGAAATGCACCATCGCGCTCATCAAGACGATATGGAAGGTATTTTGCTTTTGCTACAAGCCTACACCGATCAGTTACAGTTTGATCAAGTAGGGCGTTTGTCGGAAGAACAATTAGAGCTTTTTCCAACTCAGCCACAGTTGTACTATTTCTGGGGTTTAGCCCTTAACCAACAACAGCAGTTTAAAAAAGCAAAAGAAATACTCGAAGCGGGTCTTGATTTTATTGTCGATGATGTGGTTTTGGAAATCAATTTTACGCTACAATTGGGAGAGGCTTTTGCCGGTTTGGGTGATACAAAAAAGAAAAATGAATACTTTGAAAAAGCCAATCAGCTTTTAGAAAAAACCAAAAGACGCTAATGCAACGTTCGATTTTATATACTTTTTATCTTCTCAGCACGAGTTTGTTGTTCGGATTGACCTCGTGTAAATCCAAAGCAGTGGCTATCGCCGAAAGTGCTGCGGTGACCAATGAGATTCCAGCCCTACAAATCATTGACAAATACAATGTCAACGCCCTTGATTTTACTACCTTAAATATCAAAGCGTCAGCTAAGTTTGAAGATGCCAACCAATCGCAAAATGTGATGGCCGAAATTCGGATGAAGAAGAATGAAAAAATAATGGTTATCATTCGTGTACTTGGAATTACAATGGCCAAAGCCTTGATTACTCCCGAGTCGGTGCGCTATTACGATAAAATTGGGAACAAGTATTTTGAAGGGGATTACTCTTCACTCAGCCGTTGGTTGGGTACTGATTTGGATTTTTTCAAAATACAAAGTCTGTTTTTGGGCAAATCCGTCGATGATTTTTCCAAAGGGAAATACAAGGTGTCCATCGCCGATAAATGGTACCGTTTGCAAGCGCTTGAAACCGAAGGCATCGATAAATCTTTCTATTTAGAAGGCGATAATTATTTGATCAAAAAGCAAGAAATCAACCAGCCTCAATTGGATCGCGCTTTACAAGTCACGTATCCCGATTACAGCAAAACCAATGAGAAGTTTTTACCCTTGCAAATGCTGTTGGAAGCCCGTTTGCAAGAGCAAAAAACCCTCATTGATGTGGAATATAAAAACGTTAACTTCAACGAGGAGCTCACGTTTCCGTATCAAGTACCTGAAGGATTTGAACGTATAGAAATTGAAAAGAAGTAATCCTATGTCGCACAAGTTTAGTACTCTTATCGCGTTGTTATGCACGGTTTTGGCAACGGCTCAGCTCACTCAAGAAGAGCTTGAACAGCGCAAAGCCAAATTGCAACAGGAGATCATCGAAAAAGAACGCCAATTGCAAGAAGTGCGTTCCAAGGAGAAATCGGTGACCAAGTTATTGGACATCCAAAAGGAAAAGATAGGGCTGAAAGAAAAGTTGATTAACACTACCACCAAGCAGACCAAGATTCTCAACGACAATATTTACCTGAATCAGCTCGAAATCAATCGCTTGAAAAAAGAGCTGGACGTTTTGAAAAAGGATTATGCCGAAATGATTCTCAAATCCTATAAAAGCCGCTCCCAACACAGCCGGGCGATGTTTTTATTGTCTTCAGAAAACTTTACTCAGGCCTACAAACGCTTGCAATATATGAAGCAATATGCGGGGTATCGGAAAATGCAAGGACAAGAAATTAAAGACAAAACCGATAAATTGGCCAACCATTATACGGAACTTAACAAACAAAAAGAGGAAAAGGAAGTTCTTTTGGCCGAGCAACAAAAGCAACGCGAAGATTTAGAAAAAGAACGCCAAGAGCAAGAGAAATTAGCCAATAGTCTCAAAAAGAATAAAAAACAATTGGCTGCTGAAATTCGCAAAAAAGAACAAGAGTCGCGTAAGATTGACGCTCAAATTCAAAAATTAATTCGGGAAGCCATTGCCGAAGCCAACCGGAAAGCTGCGGCAGCCAAAGCCAAAGCCAATCCGAAAACCACCACCGCTGCGGAAACCAAAAAAATTGAATCTTCAACCAAAATCGTGTTGACTCCCGAAGGAAAAATTATTTCCGACAATTTCAAGGCCAACCGCGGAAGTCTGCCCTGGCCTGTGGAGCGCGGGGTGATTAGTCTCGGGTTTGGTGACCAACCGCATCCCGTGTACAAATCGCTTGTGGTGCATAACAGTGGTATTGACATTACGACTGATGCCAACGCTAATGTTCGCGCTGTTTTCAAAGGTGAGGTAGCGCAAATTCAGAAGATTGGAAATAAATTTGCCGTTTTGATTAAGCACGGGGATTATTTTACCATCTACCACAACTTGAGTTCGGTATCGGTTACCGAAGGCGAAAATGTGAGTGCCAAGCAATCGTTGGGTCGTGTAAAAACCGACGCTGACGGCAAGGCGGTATTGCGGTTTATGATCTCACAAAACGCGAGTTATGTCAATCCTTCGCCGTGGTTAAAACGATAGGTCGCGGCGGTAAAGAAAGCTTTCATTTATTCTTCTTTTGAAAGTAGAAACGGCGATACAGCCCCGGTAGCAGTGGAAATCCTGTGGAGCGTAGCGGAGCAGATTGAAACGGATGACGGGACCGCTTGTGTATCGGGGCACAACGTTCTTGCTGCCGTATAAAAAAAGCGCCCCGAAGAGCGCTTTGCATTGGTTTATTTGAACAGGATCTCTCTTTTCAGTGAGAAGTAGGTCAAATTGAAAATTAATTTTCAGTGAATAACGCTTTTAATTCGGTTGCATCATTAGCTTTCATTTTTCCAGCCAAGACTAAGCTCAATTGTTTTCGGCGTAATGCGGCAGCAAAGCGAGCTTGTTCCTCCTCAGTTTGAGGTTCCAATGGCGGTACGGGTACGGGATTTCCCATTTCGTCTACGGCCACAAAGGTATAAATCGCTTCGTTGGCTTTGGAGCGAATTCCAGACTCTCGATCTTCAATCCACACGTCAAGGTAAATTTCCATCGATGAAGTAAAGGCACGAGACACCTTGGCTTCAATGGTGACCACACTACCCAAAGGAATCGAGCGATTAAAGGCCACATGGTTGACAGAGGCCGTCACCACAATACGACGGGAGTGCCGACGGGCAGCAATACTAGCCGCTCGATCCATACGTGCCAAGAGTTCACCTCCAAACAAGTTATTCAACGGATTGGTTTCGCTGGGAAGAACTAAATCGGTTAAAACGGTTAACGAATCGGCAGGATATTTTGGTGTCATAGAATGAATTTTGCTGCAAAGGTACTAAAACCACCAAGGTCTGAGGTGCGGTAAAAAGCAAAAAAAATCCCAAAAAAATGGGATTTATTACAATTCTTCAATCAGTACCCAAGCTTCTGGGTTATGAGATTTTTGTACCGTTTCCATTTGGTTTCGGGCGTCACTGTATCGCGCATAACTGCCATACAAAACAGGATAAAGTCCGTGTTTATTTGGTCCTATTTTTCGTGCGGGGAAACCTAATTTCTTTAGTTCATACAAAACCCGATCGGCATTGGCCTCTAAACGAAAAGCGCCTGCCACGACATGGTAGGGTAATTTTTCTTGCTGAACCGTCAAGGATACAGCGGGAAGCGTTTCAATAGGGTTGTCTAATAAAAATGTAGCGTTTGCAATTTTTTGGTGCACTTGGCTTTGTACTTTTTGTTGTACGGCCAAAGTAGCTTCTTGAACTTGTTTTTCGTAGTATTGGTTACCAAAATAGCCTCCCGACCCTAAAAGTCCCGCGCCGAAAACAAAGATGGCGGCATATTTTAACCATGGGGCGCTTGTTTTTTCAGTGCCTAATGGAATCACGGGTATTTCCTCCGTAGCGGTTTCTGGTGCTATAGCTTCCAAATGCACAAGTACTTCCCGTTGTACAGCGGGCGAAATAACCGGACTGAGTCCAAAAGCTTCGGTCAAATAATTGACTTGTTCTTGGGGCGTGAAGACCACATTTTTATCGGACGTATAGCGAAGTTCACCAATATTACGCAACGCGATAGTTCCTACTTCTTGAAGACGCAGTTTCCATTCGTGTACGGCGTGTTCAATTCCGTTTACAGCCACTTCGTAGGAAATTTTCTCTGTTTGCGCAATATGATTTGCCAACAGGCCATCGTTGTTTTTTAAATACGCATTAAAAGAAATTACTTTTTTGGGCGGAAAAAAGGTTTGAGCGGCCCCATGCCACTGAGCGGACTGGGTTTCCGTAAGAAAGGCACCCAATCCCGGCACCGTAACACATTGGTAACGGTACAGCAACTGTGTGATATATGGTTCAATCTTCATAATGGCAAATTTAAAGAATTCGAGACGCTAACAAAATTTTATCAACAAACTTTGTTAACATTTTTCAAATCCTTTTTATACTTTTGTCGTTCAAATTTAATTTATGCGCCATTCAGATTTAATTGCCACCTTGGCCTTACTTCAGGTCGACGGAATCGGTTCCGTTTTAGCCAAAAAACTCATTCAACGTTTCGGTTCGGCTGCCGAAGTTTTTCATGCAAAACCGCGTCATATTGCCGCAATAGAAGGACTTGGTTCTCAAGTAGCGCGCCAGTTTAAGAGTCCAGATTTGTTTGTAAAAGCCGAAAAAGAGTTTCTTTTTTTGGAACAAAAAGGCTATACGGCGCATTATTTTATGGCGTCGGATTATCCCGAACGTCTCAAGCATTGTTACGATGGTCCTGTCTTGTTGTTTGGATCAGGTAAGATGGATTTGAATCCCCAACGGATGATTAGCATCGTGGGAACCCGAGAAATTACACCGTATGGTATTGATTTTACCCGAAAATTATTGGAGGATTTGGCCCCGCTTAACCCCGTTATTGTTAGTGGTTTTGCCTATGGTGTGGATATTGTGGCCCATCGAACGGCTATGGAGTTGGCGCTTCAAACAATAGGCGTACTGGCGCATGGACTCAATCAAATGTATCCCAAGCCCCACAAGAAATATCGTTCACGAATGGAAGCGTGCGGCGGATTCCTAACGGAGTTTCGCAGTGATGCCAATCCCGATCGGGAAAATTTTGTACGCCGAAATCGTATCGTTGCAGGGATGTCGGAGGCCACTATTGTTATCGAAAGCGCCGAAAAAGGAGGTTCGCTAATAACTGCGCACTGGGCCAACGAATACAATCGGGAGGTTTTTGCGGTTCCGGGGCGTTGTACCGATCGATTTAGTCAAGGCTGTAACACCTTGATCAAAACCCAGCGTGCACATTTGCTCAATAGTGCCGCCGATTTAATGTACCATTTGAATTGGGAGTTGGAACCAAAATCCAACTCGCGCGGGGTTCAAAAGCAATTGTTTGTTGAATTAACAACCGAAGAACAGCAGCTGTACACGATTTTACAACAGCAGGGCAAAATGCTCTTGGATGAATTGGCTTTACACGGTCAATTTCCAGTTTCCAAAGTGTCGATGCTTTTGTTGAACATGGAACTCAAAGGTGTAGTGCGTCCTTTACCGGGCAAATGGTTTGAAGCGGTGTAATTATTTTAATCCCAAATCGCCATCGAAGTTTTCCCATTCGTCCCGCGATTTCGGTTTTACCCGTAACAAATCCCACAATTGATAACAAATGGCTTTCAGTTCCGGAATATTCTCGCGTTCAATCGCCGTTTCGCCCAAAGCGACCAGTTTCATGAATTTATGGGTATCCGTGTACTCGTTTTCATCCAAGAAGCGGTAGTAATAAAAAGCATTGTAGAAACGCTGGTCTTGCTTCATATAAATACTGTCGTACAAATCGTCCAAGGCTTTTGTTTTTTGACGAACCATGTATTTATTGTTCGATTGTAAAACCTCCTTTTCATTACGGATAATTTTTTCAAATTCTTCCTTTTGTTTGGGTGTGGCCACTTCCAAATAGCTTTCTAATGCTTCTCGCGTTTTTTGGTATTCTTCGATTTCTAGCAAAACATGCTTGTGACGCACCAAATCATCATAGGCTTGAATGGTCAACCGTTTCATTTCATCGAGTTGATATTTCCGATCGGTCGATTGGTCAAAGGCTCCCTCTAGCGCTTCTTGGTGTAGCACTATGAGATGGTCTTTGATGCGCTTGAGTTGCGCCAAATAGGTAAAGTTTTCCTCGTCTTCGGAGTCGTTCATTTCAGCTTCAATTTCTTCTATCACCGCATTGATTTCAAGCGCCACTTTATCCAATGCAACGTGTCGTTGATGCGGGTTGAAGACTTCATTGATTTCTAAATCCAAAGCGCCAATGTAAACACTAACACTCAAATCACGGGATTCAGAGATTTTGAAATGGAGTTCGATATCCATTCCTTTAATCAAATCCATGGGAAGGTTTTTACCTGTAATTTCGATGTATCCAATACTGAGGTTGCTCCCAATCATACCACCGGCATTGCCTTCGACGATATTGATGATTAACTTTTCGTCGGAGTTTTTTAAAACATTTTTGGACGTGGTTTTGTACACGGTTTTTTTTAAGGGCAGGATGTCATTTTTCTTAAAAATCCGTTCCATAAATGTTTTTCCAGCATCTTCATCAACTTCCAAGCAAATGTCGTTGGGTAAGGGTTGCCCCATGATGTTATAGAGTCCGTTGGTGATAGCAATGGATGTATTTTGATACACTATATTTTGGTGTTCATCCAACAGATAGAGTGTAAATTGGTTGGTGGCTTTTTCCAACAATGGCACAAATTCGGTAATTTTTGAACTCGCTCGAAGTACGCCCGTGTCAAATCCGCCGTCGGCCCGTGTAAGTCGATAGAATCCTAGAAAAGGCGATTGAATCAAAACGGCAATTAGCTCCTCAGCGTCTTTGGAGTGGGGTTCAAAAACAATTTCAACAGCGGGTTCATTTTGAGGGGTTGTGCTTGGAGCCGCGGTAACTTCTTTACGCTCCAACGGTTTGGCGCCTGCATAATAAGCTGCTCCGATGACCACGGCTGTCGTTGGGTCGACATGGGTATCGACAGGAATACCGCTGCGCAAACCCAATTGCTCTCGGATATACGGAATATAGGTAGTACCTCCCACCAAGATAATTCGGTTGATCGCCGAAAAAGGCATCGTATTATCTGCCAGCAAGCCTTCGGTGAGTTGATAAGATTCTTCAAATTTATCCCGAAGCACGGACTCCAATTCTACGCGACTAAGGTCAATATCGAGAAAAGCATCCCAAAAAGGAATGTCCAATTCAATCGCGGTTTGCGTTTTTATCGAAAGCTCTTTTTTGGCTTCTTCCGCTTTAAACAATAACTCGAAATAGAGTTTTTTGCAATCGGCCTCTTCACCCGAGAGCATTCTTCTCCACAGTTGGGTTTGTCCCGTTGCCTGTTCTATTTTGGGGCAAATAATTTTTTCAACCAAAAGATTATCCAAATCAACACCTCCCAAAAAATTATTGCCTTTGTGGTCCAATACTTTCAATTCCCGATGGTCGATTCGTACCAAAGCGACATCAAAAGTACCGCCTCCAAAATCGTACACCAACCAATGTTGCACCGCGGTCAAATCCATCGATTGACTGTTGGAATAGGCCAAACAAGCAGCGATAGGTTCTTGCAATAAAACCACTTCGTCAAAGCCCGCCAAGTACCCTGCTTTTTTGGTGGCGTTGGTTTGAATGGTGTCAAAGGAAGCAGGAATGGTAATTACGGCTGCCTTGGGTTGTTCGGGTTGGGTAAAATTGACCAACTCTTTCAACACCATGGAAGATAGATCGACGGGTGTCAACGGTTTTTCCCAATCGGGTACCGTGAATGTGCTGTCGGAGCCCATTTTTCTTTTGAACGAGGCAAAGACATTTTCCGATTGGGTGAGCATCAATTCGCGAGCTTTGTCGCCAATTTGAATGCGGCCTTTTCGAAAGGACACCACAGAGGGCAGGGTGTCTTTGAACCCTACTGGATTTTTATACAAGCTTATTTTCCCGTTTTCATACCGGGCTATGGCCGAGTTGGTCGTGCCCAAGTCGATTCCAAAATTGATATTACTCATGTTGATTTATTCTACGATTACCACCCCTTTTTGAATCAATACGTACCCGTTGGCCTCTTCGCGATAGATGATGGGTTTGAGGACTTTGGTAATTTTTTTGGCTCCAGGATGCATTAAACTCGCTTCCAGCGCCGTGTCGCGTTCATCATACGGTTGTCCCAAGGGATTTACGATTTTGTAACCCATTTCGGTAAATTCATGTTGGATACGATTAAAGTTGCGCTCAAAGTGGGGGAGTTGATGCTCTAAAGATTTTTTTTCGATTTCAAAAAATTGATTGATTAAGGCTTCCATAGCGGACTATTTTCAGTCAGCAAGATACAATTTATTGTTTTTTTGTCGACCATCAATTCTGATAAATCCACTATTATTCTATTTTTGCTTTTCGCATTTAATTCCAGCCGCAATGAATATTATTCGTTTGTATGAAACTCTCGCTATCGATACCACGACATTACGAACTATTTCGGAAAGCGACATCATTCGTATTGAAAAGCAAATCAACATCGCCAAGCGACTGGATGCCTCTATTGATGCCAATGTAGCGGCCTATTTGATCGAAGCGCTTCGCCGTTATCCAGAGGCTTTTTATATCCTCACACAACAGCCCGAATTGTATAATTTATGGGCGGGTACATCGTATCCAAATACTCATTTTACGGCTGTCGAAACCCCCACAGATTTTGAGGCAATTCAGGCTTTAATTCAAGCCTATTTGTTGGATGATTTGGCCTTAGCGATAGAGCAAAAAATGGCCGAAAACAAGTTTGAAGACCTCCTAAAATTAATGGCTTATCACGCTTTTTTCCCCGAGGAGCTTCAGCAACGGATTTTGCGAAAATGTACCCAAAAAATCGATTTTGCGGTAAATCAATTTCATAATTCACACACCGATACCGCACGAATTGCTTATATTAAAACGAGTAGTTTTTACCGATTTCTTAATTTTTTCACCACGCCTGAATTGGATGATAAAATTCAGACGCTTTTAAATATCGTTGTCGATGCCTTCAACAACAAAACGCATTCTTCTGCCGATACGGTGATGGTGGCCATGGCGTCGTATAAACCCTTTGATGAGGAGCTGGAGGAAACCTTACTAAACAATCGTGATGTTGTTTTTGGAAATCCGAACACCACTTCTCGATCTACCTCCGGGTTCAATTGGCGCGTTTTTTTTGTCATTGCTTTCATCTTATTTAAGATAGCCGTTGTATCCGATCGATGTGACCGTGATTCCAATGCGCCTCCTATCGAATTGGAAGGGTTAACGGTAGATTCTTCGGGGGTAAAGCTCGATCGGTATTACACGCAAATGCGCTTTAAAATTGATAGTTTTCAAGTGTTTTTAACCCAATTTGATCCGTCAAAAATTACGCAGGTCAAACCCAAAGATCGTTTGGTTACGGGGAGTAATCCGTTTACCACCTTTTACAATGATCAAGTGAGTTCATCAGGAAATGAGCGTTTTCAACGGATTAAAAACAAAACCAATTACGATGTCATCGTGTTGGAAAATGTCATTGTTTACGATAGCATCAAAATGCCTGCAAAAGCTTATTATATTAAGGCCAAAGAATCTTTTGAATTGAATACCAGTGATTATAACAAACGCATTTTAAATTTTTATGTAGGGCGCAATTTAGCCTCCTTTCAAGATCCTTCACGGTATTATTTTATTGGAAATCATTCAGAAGTAGAATACCGATTCAGCATCTTGGCACCCAATGCAAAAGCGTTAATTAAGGAAAATTGTCGTTTTGAAGGACCTATTGTGATACGGGAAGAAAAGGGCCAAGTTGAGGTCATTACCCAAGAGTCCAATGCCACTTTGGAGGAAATTAAAGATGCAGCTACGATAAAATAAAAAAAGACCTAAAGTTTTAAAATTCAGGTATTTAGTGTTATTCAAATCAAAGTTTTTGGCGAACCCGTTGCAAAACACCCTCAGCAATGGCGCCAGCTTTGCTTGCCCCTTTTGCTAAAAAGGCATCGACTTCATCCAAGTGATTCATATAGTATTCGTAGCGCGCGCGTTCGGTTTTGAATTTTTCACAAATCAATTCAAACAAGGCTTGTTTGGCATGTCCATACCCATAATTGCCTCCTTCATAATTTTGCCGCATTTGAGCCACTTGAGCCGCATCACCCAATAATTTATATAAGGCAAAAACTTTGCAAGTATCGGGATTCTTCGGTTCTTCAAGTGGTGTACTATCGGTTTCGATACGCATGATTTGCTTGCGCAACGCTTTGTCGTCTACAAAAATGGTAATGGTATTGTCTCGAGATTTACTCATTTTATGACCGTCGGTACCCGGAATATACTGCGTTTCTTCGTTTATGGTCGCTTCGGGGAGCACAAAGGTTTCTCCCATTTGGTGGTTAAAACGTGCTGCCACATCGCGTGTGATTTCTAAATGTTGCAATTGATCTTTTCCCACCGGCACAAATTCGGCATCATACAATAAAATATCGGCGGCCATCAACATAGGATAGGTAAACAATCCCGCATTAACATCTTCCAAACGATCGGCTTTATCCTTGAACGAATGCGCCAACGTAAGGCGTTGAAAAGGGAAAAAACAACTCAAATACCACGACAATTCTGCCGTTTGCGGCACATCGCTTTGGCGGTAAAAAATCACTTTGTCGGTGTCCAATCCACACGCCAACCATACGGCCGCGGTGCTGTAGGTATTCGCCCGTAAGGTTTCCCCGTCTTTGATTTGGGTAACCGAATGCAAGTCGGCGATAAACAAAAACGTTTCATTGCCCGGGGTTTGCGACATTTCAATGGCTGGAAGTATGGCGCCCAAAAGATTGCCTAAATGAGGCGTGCCCGTACTTTGTATGCCCGTTAGAATTTTTGCCATAGTTTTTCAATTGTGTCGCAAATGTAAACTAAAATTGCTTTATTTTTGGGGCTATGCGTGCGTTTAAAATAATTTTTTGGACCCTTTATCGGATTTGGTTTTACATACTTGTAGCGGCACCTATTTTGGTGTTATTCCCTTTTTTAGTGGTTTCCATTTTAAAAGAACGTTGGTACCCCTATTTTTTTAAGTTGGCTCAAATTTGGGCCAAATGCATTCTAATGGGCATGGGATTTCGGTGTAAAGTTACCTTCTTACAAGAACCTGAACCCGGGAAGAGTTATATGTTTATTGCCAACCACACCTCGATGACCGATATTATGCTGATGTTGGCAACGGTTCGCAACCCTTTTGTTTTTGTGGGTAAAAAAGAGTTGGCAAAGATTCCTTTGTTTGGCTTTTTTTACAAGCGAACCAGTATTTTGGTCGATCGCAGCAATCAAAAGAGTCGGATGGCCGTGTACGAACGCGCGCAACGCCGTTTGAACATGGGCTTGAGTATTTGTATATTTCCCGAAGGTGGCGTCCCCGATGAAAGCGTGCTATTGGACGATTTTAAAGACGGTGCTTTCCGTTTGGCTATTGAACACCAAATTCCCATTGTTCCGATTACATTTTTTGACAATAAAGAGCGTTTTTCCTATACCTTTTTTAGCGGTAGCCCCGGAAAAATGCGGGTTAAAATCCATCCTTTTATAGAAACAAAAGGGCTGCCTTTAGAGGCTAAAAAAGAGCTCAAAGATCGGGCGAGACAAATCATTTTAACAGATTTGCAAGCCCATCATTAGGGCGTTCCCCCTCCATACTTCCGGGGTCAGGCTTTCCGTTGCAATCCGGCACCTCCGTAAACTACGGCGCCGGGATTTCCACTGCAATCCTTAACGCAAACAAAAAGAGTGTCCGGCCGAGACACTCTTTTTTGTTACCCTCCTGAGAGTAGTAACACCACTTAACTAAATTAATATCTTCGATGCCGTTAAAAGGTATACATCACACCCGTATACAATCCCATGAGATAAGGTCTGAAATTTCCAGCATCACTACGATAGGGATTAAATTGGTATTTGAATGTGGGTTCAATCCGCGCTTGCCAATTTTTGAAAAAGCGATAATGCATGCCTAAACCTAAGTTTCCACTAAAATGAACTGGGTTGAGGTTGGTCGCTTCTCCAATAAGGAGATTCAGCGTATTGGATTGTAAATAGATTTCGTTTTGATTCAAAACAAACGTACTCATACCGCCTAATACTTGCAATCCCCATTTTTTGGATCCAAATTGATACGCTAATTCCACAGGGATCTCTAAATACCCCGTGCGTTGTACTATCGATCCTTCAAACATTTCCGTCATTCGGTTGTATGGACGAACATTGTTGAGACTTTCAATGACAATAGATGCGCCTACAGCATTTAACGAAATGTTTTGAATGCGACTGCTAACATCAGGGCGCATATAATACACAATACCATCGGTTTCATAACCTAAACGAACCATGTTGACTCCCGATCGAAGGGTGAGCTTATTGTTTAAAGCATAGCCAACACCCACACCATAACTGAAATTTTCTGCAGTGTAGCGCTTTTCATTTTCCGTTAAGGATGGATCTAATGGAGAGCCTTGTGACAACGAACTGAAGTAAATAGGGGCGAGCTGTGTGCCAACTAGCCACCTATTTAATTTCGGTTCGGAAAAGGTTTTCTTTTCTTTTTCATGTAGCAATTCTTCCAACGCATTTTTCGATTTTTCGGCAACAGCAGTGCTGTCTTTAGCCGTATGTAAAGGGGTATTGGAAACAATGGGTGAGGGAGTGACAGCGTGGGTCACAGGGTTGGTTGTGTCGGGAAGCAATGTCTTCTCAGTATTCAAAGCCAATCGTTCAGCGCCAGAAGCAGGAACGGTTTCAGGAAATTGTTGCTTTTCAGGGATAACAGTACTGTTGTTATTGTTCGGTGTAATGGCATTGCGGGTCCCTACAGCGTCTTGCGGGCTTCCCAACGGGTTATTTACTTGCCCGTTAAAACCGTTGTTTTTTTGTTCTTTTTTTGAAGACAAAGCAACCGCTTTTTTCGTTGTATATCCCTTGCTATATACTCGAACAGAAGAGGAGACATCAGTAGAATATGCGGACTTTGTTGCCGCATTCGGTAGGGTAGCTACCGCTTCGTTGTCTCCTGAACTTTTCGAGGAAGTGTAACCATTGGGTAAAGATGGGGAAGCAGCGTTCCCTTTTACAGGTGCGTTAACAACGGTTGGGTTCGAAGCAGGATTGCTGGGAGCAACGGTATCCGAAAAAGGGGCACGGATAAAGAGTCCGACCAAAAAGGCCGCAGCGACACCGCTATAGAACCACCAAATGGGAATCACGCGGCGTTTCTTTTTCTCCTGCAGTTTATCTTTGATGTTCAACCACAACGCTTCGTCGGGCTGCACCTCGAAGTCCTCGAGGGACTCTTGAAATCGCTTTTTGAATTCGTGTGGATGTTTCATTGTAGTTTAGGCATTTTTGAACTTCCGGTAAGGAGTTCGATTTTTTGTTTTAAAATTAATTTCGCTCGGGATAAATTGGATTTGGAAGTACCAACTGTAATTCCAAGCGCATCAGCAATCTCTTGGTGACTGTACTCTTCGAACACATATAGGTTAAAAACCAGTCGATAGCGTTCGGGGAGTTCTTGCACGATACGAAATAAAAACTCGGGCGGGATACCCTCATCAACTTCTACTTCGACTTCGTCGGGGATATTTTCATCCACCACATTTAAGTAGTTTTTTTTTCGAAATTGTTGCAACAAGTGGTTTACAAAAACCTGGCGCAACCATCCGTCAAAGGAACCTTTAAATTCGTACTGCGCAATTTTGTCAAAGACCAACAAAAACCCTTCCTGAAAATAGTCTTGGGCTTCATCTCGATTGGGAACATATTTCAAACAAACCGCTAACATTTTACCCGCATAACGCCGGTATAATTGTTCTTGGGCTTGAATGTCTTTTTTTTGACATCCATGTATGATTTGTTCTAACTCCAACAGGTTTCATTTTAGTGATCCACTACAGCGTCAAATTCTATAAATTGATCTAGGCCTTGCGCATCTTCGCCCAACCAAAATTTAAAATGATAGGTCCCTAAAGAAGTGGGTTTAAATCGTAAAACAGCGGTTTTCAATTCCTCATCTTGAGCACATATATTATCCCCACTCTTTAAACTCTCAATAGCAACCAATCGATTAAAATCATGAGCTTCATAGTAAAATTTACGGAAAACATGACATTGACTAGGTAACTTAAATTTTACCGGAATTTCTGTGATGCTGTCTTTGGCATATTGGTTTGGATTGGTTACCTCTGTAATGGCTGAAACCTGAATGTAGATGGGTTCATCTTCAGAAAGGTCGCAACCGGTAAACACCAATCCAACAAGGAATACTACGGTTAACAAATTTTTTTTAATCATGGGTATTATTTTTTTACAAGATGCATTGATGTTAAAAAGGTTGCGTGAAAATCAAAAAAAATCCCGATTTTTTCAAACCGGGACTCCTAGGCCAAATTAATCAGCTTGTTCTTTGATGAGGTCTTTGATTTTTTGTTCCAATTCCTCGGCCAATTCGGGATTGTCTTTAATCAACAATTTCACCGCATCGCGACCTTGTCCCAACTTGGTGTCACCATAACTGAACCAAGAGCCTGATTTTTTGATGATTTCAAACTCGACGGCTAAATCTAAGATTTCACCCGTTTTGGAAACGCCCTCGCCATACATGATGTCAAACTCAGCCGTTTTGAACGGAGGCGCTACTTTGTTTTTTACCACTTTTACTTTGGTACGGTTCCCCAATACATTTTCTCCGTCTTTAATTTGCGAAGAACGACGGATGTCCAAACGCACCGAAGCATAAAACTTCAAGGCATTTCCGCCCGTTGTGGTTTCGGGATTTCCAAACATCACTCCAATTTTTTCACGCAATTGGTTGATGAAGAAAACCGTACAATGGGTTTTGCTAATCGTTGCCGTTAACTTTCGTAAGGCTTGCGACATCAATCGGGCATGTAATCCCATTTTGGAATCGCCCATTTCTCCTTCGATTTCACTTTTTGGAGTCAAGGCTGCGACCGAGTCGATCACCACGATGTCAATGGCTCCAGAACGAATTAAATTCTCGGCGATTTCCAACGCTTGTTCTCCGTTATCGGGTTGCGAAATGATTAAGTTTTCAATATCCACACCCAATTTGGCCGCGTAATGACGGTCAAACGCATGTTCCGCATCAATAAACGCGGCAATGCCCCCCGCTTTTTGTGCTTCGGCAATGGCATGGAGGGTCAAGGTAGTTTTACCCGACGACTCTGGTCCATAGATTTCAATAATACGACCCCTTGGATACCCATTCACCCCTAAGGCAAGGTCCAATCCCAACGAACCGGATGGAATCACTTCGACTTCTTCCACCGCTTTGTCTCCCATCTTCATTACGGTACCTTTACCGTAGGTCTTGTCCAGCTTGTCTAACGTCAGCTGTAACGCTTTCAATTTTGCTTCTTTTTCTGAACTCATTTTACATAAAAAATTAAAGGCTGTTAAAGCCGTAAAAGTAACTATTTTTTCAGGACTAAATTAGTTTTCTCAAAAGTAGTTTTAAACAATGAGAAGCCGTACTTTTACAAACAATTTTTTTTCACATGGAAAAACTGATTTCGTATCCCATCTCTTTAGTCTATTACCTTTGTTTTGGACTAACGCTGGTGATTTTCCATCCGATACAGTGGATTTGCTTTAATGTTTTTGGCTATCAAGCCCATAAAAAAAGTGTCGATTATTTAAATTGGGTTTTGATTGGTTGCACCCGAATTTTAGGCACGCGTTGGACATTTTATAACCGATCTCAAGTTCCCCAAAATGCCCCGATTATCTTTGTAGCCAACCATCAAAGTTTGTTTGATATTATTGGATTTATTTGGTATCTACGCGCCCATCATGCCAAGTTTGTCAGTAAAAAGGAACTCGGAAAAGGTATCCCCTCGGTTTCCTACAATTTACGTCATGGCGGCTCGGTTTTAATTGACCGTAAAGATCCCAAACAAGCCTTACCTACAATCAAAGGATTGAGCGAATACATTGAAAAGCACCACCGATCTGCCGTTATTTTTCCCGAAGGAACGCGAAGCAAAACGGGTGCACCTAAACCCTTCTCAGAAAATGGCTTAAAAATATTATGCAAGTTTGCTCCCAATGCGTATATAGTTCCCATCACTATTAATAATTCGTGGAAAATGACCAAGTTTGGCGCGTTCCCCATGGGCTTGGGCAATCATTTAAAGTTCATTATTCATGAACCTTTAGCGGTAAGTGCGTTCGATTTTCCTACTTTATTTGAAAAAACACAACAAGCCGTTACCGGTTCAATTCATAACTCATAACTCATAATTCATAATTACCTATAATGTCTATTAAAAACATCCGATTGGAAGTGATGCAATTCCTCGAAAAAAGCATCGATAACTTTGTTGACGAATACCTCGTTCCCGTTGAAAAAATTTGGCAACCTACTGATATGTTGCCTGATTCTCAGAAGGAGAATTTTATCGAAGAAGTGCGCGAATTGCGTGAAATTGCTAATGACTTACCTTATGATTTCTGGGTCGTGATGGTAGGCGATACCATTACGGAAGAAGCCTTACCCACTTATGAATCGTGGTTGATGGAAGTAGAAGGTGTCGACAATGAAGGGCGCAACGGCTGGTCCAAATGGGTACGGCATTGGACAGGGGAAGAGAACCGTCATGGTGATGCTTTGAATAAATATTTATATCTCTCGGGCCGTGTCAATATGCGAGAAGTAGAAATTACAACGCAACATTTGATCAATGACGGTTTTGATATTGGCACAGGGAAAGATCCGTACAAGAACTTTGTCTATACCAGTTTTCAAGAATTGGCCACTTATATTTCGCACAACCGGGTATCGCAATTGGCCAAAGATTTTGGGGATAAAAAGTTATCGCGTTTGTGTAAAATGGTCGCTGGAGATGAAATGCGTCACCATTTGGCGTATAGCGAATTTGTAAATCGTATTTTTAAAGTAGACCCCAGCGAAATGATGTTGGCGTTTCAATACATGATGAAACAAAAGATTACCATGCCAGCCCATTTTTTGCGTGAATCGGGTGAGAAAATCAGTACGGCTTTTGAAGAGTTTTCAAATTCAGCGCAGAAAATCGGGGTGTATACGGCCAACGATTACGTAGATATTTTACGCAAATTAATTACTTCTTGGGAAATTGATAATATTTCGAGTTTAACCGATGAAGCGGAACGCGCCCGTGATTATTTGATGAAATTACCCGATCGTATGGCGCGTATTTCCGAACGATTGGTCTTGCCTGAAGAAACCAAAAAATTCAAGTGGGTACAACCGGCTTTAGCGATATAAAATGGGGATTGTTGACGCGACGATTATTTTTGTAAAACAACAGCTAGAAGGAGCCGAAGCGGGGCATGATTGGTTTCATATTGAACGGGTTTATCGAAATGCCCTTCATATCGCCGATCAAGAACAGTGCAACCGAGAGGCGGTGCAATTGGCCGCCTTATTGCATGACATTGCCGATAGTAAGTTCCACGGGGGCGATGAAACCATTGGACCCATAACGGCGCGTGCTTTTTTAGAAAGTCAAAACGTTGAAGAGTCAACAATCAATCATGTGGTAAGAATCATCGAAAATATTTCATTCAAAGGCGGAAAAACCGATCGAACGTTTTCTTCCTTAGAATTGGATATTGTTCAAGATGCCGACCGTTTGGATGCCATTGGCGCGATTGGAATAGCTCGAACGTTTGCCTATGGCGGTTTCAAAAATCGACCCTTGTATGATCCCGCTATTGCGCCCAACATGCACATGACCAAAGAAGAATATAAGGCGAGTCATGCTCCGACGCTTAATCATTTTTATGAAAAACTCCTTTTGTTGAAAGACCGAATGAATACGGCTACAGGAAAAAAATTGGCCGAAGACCGCCATCGATTTATGGAAGTTTTTTTAGCCAAATTTTATGCCGAATGGGACGGGGAAAAATAAAAAAGAGAACCCGATGAAGTTCTCTTTTTATTTGTTTAAGGGATACGGGTCAGTACCGAGAGGTAAGGTACTCCACCAATATCAAATCGTACTTTTAATGTAGTCGCATTGAGTAGTAGGATTTCCCCTGTTACCGAGGTGTTGTCGGCATACGTGATGGTAAAGGTATTGTTGTTTTTGGTCCAAACGCCAACATCAATGGTTTCCTCACAATCCAAATCATAATAATGATCCCGAAGCGCTCCATTAGCTGCAATTTCTGAAAAGTCTTTCACACAACCCGGAGAATGCTCATAGGGGTCTAAAATTTCTTGATTGTTAACGATACTTCCTTCTTGGGTAAATTGCCATTTGCCCACAATGGACGGTGCTTGGGCTTCATCATTGTCATTTTTACTGCAACTTAAAACGGTAAATGACAAAAAGGCAATGCATAGAATTTTTTTCATGTAGTTAAGATTAGGTATTATTTTCCTGGGAAAGTAGCTTTACGTTTTTCTAAGAAAGCTGTTGTCCCCTCTTTAAAATCTTCGGTTCCAAAACATTTTCCAAACGACTTGATTTCGGTTTTGAATCCTTCTTTGGCATCAATCAACCCTGCATTAACCGCTTTGATGGCGTAACTTATGGCTACAGGTGAATTTTTGGCAATTTTAGCAGCGATATCTTGGGTAAACTCGAGCAAGGAAGCTTGTGGCACTACATGGTTAACGAGACCATAATTTTTGGCGGTTTCGGCATCAATCATGCCCGCCGTCATAATCATTTCCATGGCGCGCCCTTTTCCAACCAACTGCGGTAAACGTTGCGTACCTCCATAACCTGGAATCACCCCTAAAGTCACTTCGGGTAAGCCCATTTTGGTATTGTCTGAAGCTATTCGAAAATGACAGGACATCGCCAATTCCAATCCGCCGCCCAAAGCAAAACCATTGACTGCTGCAATGACTGGCGTTTTCATGTTTTCGACAAAATCAAATAGGATTTCTTGCCCTAAAGCAGCCAATTGCGCACCTTCTTCAATAGAGAAATGCGCAAATTCTGAGATATCAGCTCCTGCAACAAAGGCTTTTTCACCCGATCCAGTCAGAATAATCGCTTTGATAGTCGCTTCGGCATCCAATTGTGCTAAGGCATCGTGCAATTCTTGAATCGTTGCTTTGTTCAATGCATTAAGTTTGCTCGGACGGTTGATGGTGATGGTAGCTAAATGACCTTCGGTGGCTACGAGAATATTTTCAAATGTCATAGGTATATTTTTTAAGGATTTATGCGCGGTAATGTTACTTTAAATGTAGTGCCTTTATGGGATTCGGACTCAAAAGTAATGGTTCCTTTATAATTTTCAATAATATTTTTAATAATCCCCAACCCGAGTCCCATACCGCTCGTTTTGGTGGTGAACTTAGGTTCAAAGATTCGCTCTTGATAATCAGGGTCAATTCCAACGCCATTGTCTTTGACCAAAATAACCACCCCTTCCCAATTTTGGTATACGCTAACTTGAATTCGTTTTTCCTCTTGAATTTCTGGAATGGCTTGAATGGCATTTTTGACCAAATTGGTAATAATACGAATGAGTTGCGTGCGGTCCATGACGGTGATGATTTCTGGTTCGGCAGACTGAAACTCAATGAATTCTTCATTAAAAATATCTAAGGAAAATTCTACAACTTCAACCACATTGAGCGTTTCATTTTGCTGTGCAGGCATCGAGGCAAAGTTAGAAAACGCCGAAGCCACTGCCGTCATCGTATCGATTTGTTGGATTAAGGTTTTGGTATAATCGTTGAGTTTCTGCCGTAAATTCGGATCGTTTTCATCAAATTTTCGTTGAAAACTTTGCACCGTTAAGCGCATGGGGGTCAACGGATTTTTGATTTCATGAGCGACCTGTTTCGCCATTTCGCGCCAAGCTTGTTCCCGTTCGGATTGGGCCAACATTGAGGCACTCTCCTCCAGTTTGTCCACCATCGCATTGTACGCTTTAATCAAGGAGTTAATCTCACGACTGTTGTCTTCAATCATGATTTTCTCATTTTTTTGATTCAAACTCGTTTCATTGATTTTGTCGGAAATCGTTTTTAGCGATTGGGTAATGTAAGAGGAAAGGAAATACGCCAAGGCAAAAGCGATAATAAGCATGAAAAAATATACCTGACTCAACCGAACCAAGAAATTCTGAATTTCATTCTCGTAAATACTGTCGTCTTCAACATAGGGAAGATTGAGGATTCCAAGCGGTTTGAAGCGATCGTCTTTGATTTGGGTAAACGAAGAACGAATTTTCAACCCATCCATATTTTTGATGTCAACATACCGTTTCTCAATCGAGGACTGGACCAATTTCAAAATATATTTTGGAATAGGCGGCGAAATGCTATCGACAGCAAAGGAAGCTTTGGACGATTTCAACAAATTTCCTTTTAAACTGTAAATATTAATTTCGACACTGTGAATATCGGAGAGCTCGTGAATTTTATCCTTAAATATCAACGGTAAATTTTTCTCCGTTAACGGGTAAGTTGTGTTGGATAAAATATAGTTGATGTGCTCTCGAACCGCATCTTCCTTGCGCTCCAAACGCTCTTGATGGTAATTTCGCGCCTCACTTTTGAACTGAAACAATGAAATCGACGCCATTAATATCGATGCAATCAAAATCAATACAATCATCGCCAGGAAAATCCGGATACGAAGAGAGAGCATGGATATTTTGAAGTTGGAAAGCATCAGTGTGTTCAGTGTTCAGTGTTCAGTGTTCAGTGCTCAGTGTTCAGTGCTCAGTGTTCAGGGTTCAGTGCTCAGTGTTCAGGGTTCAGTGTACGTAGTCAAAAGACACTAGTCACCAGTCACTAATCACCCTCAACAAACCCCCGCACCAACTCCACCGCTTCTTGCTTTGCCGTGTCCAAGTCATAATTTTTAATGATTTTGTCAAACTGTGGGGCGGTGGCCAATTCGACGTGGGCTTTGGCGATACGCATATTGATTTTTTCGTCGGTTTCTGTGGAGCGTTCTTTCAAGCGGCGTTTCAATTCGTCTACGCTTGGGGGTTTCACAAAGACGGCTAAGGTTTGCTCGGGAAATTTCTTTTTGATACGTAACCCACCTGCCACGTCGATGTCAAAAATTACATTTTTACCCAAGGTCCAAATGCGTTCGACTTCAATTTTTAACGTGCCATAAAAATTATCGCGGTATACTTCCTCCCATTCCACAAAATCTCCGGCTTTGATATGCTGTTTAAAATCGGCGATGCTGATATAGTAGTAGTCTTTGCCGTGGACTTCATTGCCGCGTGGGGCACGGGTGGTACAGGAAACCGAGAACTCTAAATTCAGCTCTGGAATACCCAATAGGTGACGAACAATGGTGGTTTTTCCTGACCCTGAAGGGGCTGAAAAGACGATTAATTTTCCTGTTGACATGTGTGTTGTTTATTTGTCTAAGGGTAACTTTCCAAAGTTGAGAGTATACCCGTCTTTATTTTTTTTAAATTTTATCGGGAGTTCTTCACCAGCGATCAATCCCCAATCTACCAGTAAATCTCCATTAATGAATATTATAGCAATTCGATTCGATGCGTTTGAACGTAGTGTTTGCAACCATTGCACGTCTTCGTGAAAATGCTTCTTTGGCCCCGAATACGTATTCCAATTTTGAATAACATAGTACTCCGCTTCGGGAAGATCAGCCATAGTGAGACGTTTACCGTTTACATCAACCATAATGCTCAAAAAGTCTACCAAAGTTTCAGCTTCTTTCACCGTATCGTATTGACAGGGTTTGTAGTTGTTTTCAAATTCAGCAAAGGCTTTTGTCATTTGGGTACCACTACATTCTTCTGTGCCTTGATAGCAGTAACGCACTCCCTTGCGATCAAATAGTTTCATTTCTGAATTGAATCCTAACATCAAGTTACGGTAAATTGTAGCACTATCGCCGACTTTATGTACGGTGAAAAAATAGGTTTTCTCCGAGGGTAAAACGTCTTTGAAATAGGTTTCGACTTCGCTTTTGGTTTGTACCCGAGGATTCTTTAATCCAACCATAGTTTTCATTACTGGACCACAAGATCCCAACGATAGTAAAAGGATGCTTAATAAAGAAACGGTTTGGATTTTCATCTATAAAACGTTTAAAACCTGTTCTTTAATTTTTTCCAATTCATCTTTCATTAAAACGACACATTTTTGCATTTCAGCATGGTTCGATTTTGACCCCATCGTATTGATTTCACGGCCCATTTCTTGCGTGATAAAGCCAAGTTTACGACCGTTGGCCTCATTTCCTGCTAGGGTTTCCAAGAAATAATTGAGGTGATTGTCGAGGCGCACACGTTCTTCGGTAATGTCGTATTTTTCAAGGTAGTAAATGAGTTCTTGCTCAAAGCGATTCTCGTCTACGTTGGCGCTAAGTTCTTCCAAGGCCGTTCGTAAGCGTGTTTTCACGGTATCAATACGCTCCGCGTCATAACTCACAGCCTCTTGCATGAGTGCGCGAATATTGGCAATGCGCTGGGTAAACTCTTTTTCCAGCGCCAATCCTTCATCACGGCGAAAGTTGATCATTGCCGTTAGCGCCTCATCAATTACCGATTGGATATATGCCCATTCCGCCTCGTCGATATCGTCGCGTTCGGTTTTTAAAGCATCAGGCATACGGACGGCCATTTTCATGAGTTCGGTGGCATCGGCCTCCGGTAGAATTTCCCGCATTTGTGCAATATACCCCTTCACGATAGGCGCATTGATTTTGGACGCTGTTTCTTCTCCCGTAATTTCTATAAACAAGGAGAAATCGATTTTACCGCGTTCCAAACGTTGCGATAGTAAGTTCCGCACACCAAGTTCCATCTCGCGGTACATCGAGGGCATACGGGTATTAACATCGAGCCCCTTGCTGTTCAACGATTTGATTTCAACGGTGATTTTTTTGGTCGGCAAAGGCAACGAAGCCTTCCCAAAACCTGTCATGGATTGTATCATACATTTCGTAAAGGAGCAAAGATAGTTTTTTTGAAGGGAATGTGGTAATAGGACAATGGGGCAATGGGGCAACTTGAAAATGTGTCAATGTGTCAATGTGTCAATGTGTCGATGTGTCGATGTGTCGATGTGTTGATTTGAAAATGTGTCGATTTGAAGATTTGAAAATGTTCTTTCTAAGAAATACTTGTTGACTTACGACTTACGACTGGTAATTTGAAAATACACGTTCTTAGAACGCAACCTGAAACCTGAAACCTGAAACCTGAAACCTGAAACCTGAAACCTGAAACCTCACACGAGGCTTTAGCCGACTGATGTAGCGAAGCGAAATAAACCTGAAGCCTGTAATTAACTACCCTTTACTTTGAAAGGTATTGGGTGAGTATGGCGTCGAGGGCTTCGCCCTTTAGGTTTTTACCGATAATGATACCCTCAGGATTGATCAGGAAGTTGGCGGGAATTGCTTGCACGCCGTAGCTCAGCGCAAGAGCGTTTTGTTGTCCTTTGAGGTCTGATACCTGTGGCCAGAGGAGTCCATCTTTGGTGATGGCACGAAGCCAATCGGTTTTTTTATCATCTAAAGACACCGAGATAATCGTAAAGTTTTGGTTTTTGTAACGGTTGTAAAGCGCAATCAAATGGGGATGCTCTTTGCGACATGGGCCACACCAACTCGCCCAAAAATCGAGTAAAACATACTGGCCTCGGTAGGCTTCCAAAGCAATACGTTCGCCTGTAGCGGAGGTTTGTGCAAACAATTTGGCGGTCGAATTGATCTGCATATTTTTGGCTCCCTCAATTTTGGCCGCAATAACTTTTCCATCGGGACTTTCTTTAGCCCAGTTGGGCAAGCGATTGAAATCCTTTTCAAGAATTGCATAATCACTCAAAAAAGCGGCATAGCGTTGAAAAGCGAATAAAATTAATGGCGATGTCGGGTTCGATTCAAAATACGTATACGCCCGTCGGATATCCTCTTGTCGTAGGGTTTCAAAAACTTCAGCTAACTTCTGTAACCCAAGGGAGTCCTTTTTCTCGTTTAATTCTCCATACAACGGAAAGTAAGTCGGACGAATTCGGTCGTTTTCCGTTAAATACATTAAGTCATCTTGTATCGGATTATTCAAAAAAGTAAAGCCAGCGGGATCTAACGAAAGGACTGTTTTAGTTGTATTCAATAGAATGGGAATCGGACCTGCATCGGGATTTTTTGTTGCTAACTGAGCAACGACCGGTTGAGGAAGCGTTTTTTCAATCCGCGTCTCCTTTTGATCCAAAGCAAGACTATCTGAGTAGGAAACGCCTGCCATTTCATAGGTAATAAATAGTTTAGTGTTGGATCTACTATTTGAAGATTCAATGATTACCGTGGCGTTAACCGAGGATTGAGCTACTAGATTCCATGTCAAAAGCAGTAAACCTATATGAAGTACAATTTTTTTCATCTCAATTTTTTATAAAGCTACGGAGATTTTGGGAAAGGAATACCCTTCGAGAAGTAAATTATCCATTTTGAATGTACTTTCAAAGGCACTTCCTACCAGTTCTTAACCCCTTACACTAAATTTGAAGATGGAGCAATGTGTCAATGTGCCGATGTGTCGATGTGGCAATTTGAAAATGTGGCAATTTGAAGATTTGAAAATGTTCCTTCTAAGAAATACTTGTTGACTTACGACTTACGACTGTTAATTTGAAAATGAGGTGATTTGAAGATTTGAAAAAGTTCTTTCTAAGAAATACTTGTTGACTTACGACTTACGACTGTTAATTTGAAAATGTGTCAATTTGAAGATTTGAAAATGTTCCTTCCAAGAAATACTTGTTGACTTACGACTGGCTGACTTACGACTATTAATTTGAAAATATACGTTCTTAGAACGCAACCTGAAACCTGAAACCTGAAACCTGAAACCTCACACGAGGCTTTAGCCGACTGATGTAGCGAAGCGAAATAAAATTGAAACAAACAACTCCCCCTTTGGGGGTTGGGGGCCTACTTCTTACGCGTCACCAAATACACTCCCGCAAAAATCAATCCCGCCGAGAGTAATTTGATCAGGTTTACGTCGTCTTTGCCTAAACTCACAGCAAAAATCGTTGCAAACAAGGGTTGTAAGTAGATAAATACCGCTACAGTCGTGGGTTTTAACTCCCGCATCGATACCAAGTTCAATAAATAGGTCAGAAACGTAGAAAACACCACTACAAAACCAATTTTCCAGAGTATGTCAATACTCAGGGTCGGCCAAGCAATGGCTTGAAATTCGCTCCACCCAAAAGGCAATACCATGAGGAAACCAAAGGTGTAAATCCATTTCACAAAGGTAAAAGCATTATATTTGTCCATGAGTTTTTTGACAATGATGAGGTAAAACCCATAGGAAACCGCATTCACAAAGACGAGCAAGTTCCCTAACATAGCATTGGAGGCATTCACCACCGATTTCCCATACAAAATCAAGGTAACCGTTCCAATCAGTCCCAACACGATTCCCAAAATCTTTGAGGTTTTCATGCGTTCTTTCATCAAAAGGGCCGAAAGCACCAACACAATCATAGGGGTAGTGACCATCAATACGGCACCCATAATCGGTGAGGTATAACTCAATCCTTTGAAAAATGTTAGCATGTTGAACGCCACTCCAAACAAGGCTGCGGCAGCAATTCGAGGGAAATCAGTACGGGCAATTTTTTCTTTGGGGCCAAAAAACGATAACAGCCAGAACAAGATCACCGAACCCCCAACGCGCAATACAATAAACCCAAAGGGTTCAACATAGCGCGGCATAACGTCTTTGGCAATCGTAAACGTTACCCCGTAAATTATCGAAACCAAAGTGGCAGCGACGAGCGCCCAAGCACGTTTACTCATGATAAAGCGGCTATGGCTTGTGCCACAACTTTCGGACTGTTGCCTACAAAAACTTGATTCTCTACCACAATCACCGGACGGTTTAAAAAGGTATAATGTTCCAAAATATAGCGCTTGTAATCGGCTTCGGTTAAAACATCGTCTTTCATATTGCGTTCTTTATACAACTTCGCGCGCTTGCTGAACAACACTTCATACGATCCCGTCAGGGCGTGAATTTCATCGAGTTGTGCGACCGTTATCGGTGCCTCTTTGATTTCCTGAAACACAAATCCCTCCGTGTTAGGGAGTGATTTTAAGATCCGTTTGCAAGTATCACACGTCTTGAGGTAGTATATTTTTCGCATGAGAAAGTTTTTGGCAAAAGTAGGGATTCTGGGGGAGATTTTAGTGAGTAGTATTCAGTGCTAAGTAACCAGTAATGAGTTCAGGTGAGTTCAAATAACCATCAACCGACAACCGACAACCGACAACCAACAACCAAATTCCCTACCTTTGCCCTCACATTTAGATTTTACCTTATGAAATTTAATACTAAAGTAATTCACGGTGGACAACACCATGAACCCGTTACTGGAGCTGTGATGCCTCCGGTGTTTCAAACGTCAACGTATGCTCAAGCGAGTCCTGGGAAACCCAAAGGCGACTACGAATACAGTCGTGCAGCCAATCCTACCCGTCAAGCCCTAGAGGATGCCTTAGCGTCGATCGAAAATGGCGCACGTGGGTTAGCCTTTGCTTCTGGTTTGGCAGCAACCGATTGCTTATTGCGATTGTTTAAAGCTGGAGATGAAATCATCGCCATGGACGATTTGTATGGCGGTACGTACCGTTTGTTTACCCGTTTGTACAAAGATAGCGGCCTCAAGTTTCATTTTGTCGACATGAACGATTTAGATGCGTTTCAGGCTTTAATAAATGGAAACACCAAATTAGTTTGGGTAGAAACCCCCACCAATCCCTTAATGAAATTGGCCGACATTGCTGCTATTGCCGAGATCACGAAGAAACACAATATTTTATTTGCAGTCGATAATACGTTCGCTACGCCGTATTTGCAAAAACCGTTAGACCTAGGAGCGGATATCGTAATGCACTCGGCAACTAAATACTTAGGAGGTCATAGCGATGTTATTGCTGGGGCGTTGGTCATCAAAGACAAAGCGCTAGGGGATGAATTGCATTTTAAACAATTTGCTACGGGAGGAACCCTCGGACCCATGGATAGTTATCTTGTATTGCGCGGCATCAAAACGTTGCATTTGCGGGTACAACGGCATTGCGAAAATGGCCAAAAGGTGGCAGAGTTTTTAAGCAACCATCCTGCGGTAGATCAAGTGTTTTATCCTGGTTTACCCGATCATCCTTTTCATGCCATTGCCAAAAAACAAATGCGCGATTTTGGGGGCATGGTCTCGTTTACGTTTAAATCGGGAAAAGGCGAAGATGCCATTGCATTTTTAGAGAAAGTAAAAGTATTTACATTGGCA
>NZ_JBEILJ010000028.1:0-33418 GCF_040379285.1 Flavobacterium sp.
AACGAAGCAGGTAAAAAAGAAACTAAAAACTATACCGTAAGTCAAGACGAAGGACCTAGAGCCGATACCAATCTAGAAGCGTTGGCCAAATTACGCCCTGTATTTGCCGCTGACGGTAGTGTAACCGCAGGAAATGCTTCACAAATGAGTGATGGCGCTGCTTTTGTGATGATTATGAGCGAAGCCTTAGTGAAAGAACTCAACTTGGAACCTATCGCTCGCATGGTGAGTTATGCCGCAGCAGGGGTCGAACCCCGAATTATGGGTATTGGTCCGGTGAAAGCGATTCCGAAAGCCCTACAACAAGCGGGATTGCAATTGAAAGATATTGACTTGATTGAATTAAACGAAGCCTTTGCTTCCCAGTCGTTAGCCGTAATCCGTGAATTGGATATCAATCCAGAAATCGTGAATGTCAACGGTGGTGCGATTGCTTTGGGTCACCCACTGGGTTGTACGGGCGCCAAACTTTCGGTTCAACTCTTTGACGAAATGAAACAACGCGGCAGCAAATACGGTATTGTTTCGATGTGTGTAGGAACGGGACAAGGTGCAGCGGGAATCTATGAGATGTTGTAAATTTTGAATTATAAATTTTGAATATAAGCCATAAATAAATGAAACCAAGCCATGAAAGAAAATTTAATCGCCACAAAGACCTTTTCCTTTGCTTTGTTAATGATTGATTTGTTTTTAGAATTAAAAAAAGAAAATGAATTTATTCTGTCTAAACAAATTATTCGTTCAGGAACGAGCATTGGAGCCAATGTTGAAGAAGCTATTGCTGCACAATCAAAAAGAGATTTTATAAGTAAAATCAGTATTGCAGCAAAAGAAGCCAGAGAAACTAAGTACTGGCTACGTTTAATTCATGAATCCAAAATTTCTGAAATAAACGTGAGTCAACCACTAGAAGAAATAGAACACATAATAAATATTCTGACGAAGATTGTCAAAACAAGTCAGCAATCAGAATCCAAAACTTAAAATTTATAATATAGAATTTAAAATAAAAAAATATCCTATCATGGCAGATATTACTAGAGGTGGTCAATTCCTCGTTAAAGAAACCCCGTGTGAAAACATCTTCACTCCAGAAGATTTTTCAGAAGAACAAGTGATGATGCGCGATGCTGTAAAAGAATTCGTTGACAAAGAAATTTGGGCGAATAAAGTGCGCTTCGAACAAAAAGATTATGCCTTCACCGAAGAAGTAATGCGTAAAGCAGGTGAAATGGGCTTTTTAAGTGTGGCGGTGCCTACCGAATATGGAGGTATGGGCTTGGGATTTGTCGATACCTGTTTGGTTTGTGATTACATTTCAGGCGCTACCGGTTCGTTTTCAACCGCATTTGGCGCGCATACCGGAATCGGTACGATGCCAATTACCTTGTATGGTACCGACGAACAAAAGAAAAAATACGTTCCGAAGTTGGCTTCTGGCGAATGGTTTGGTGCCTATTGCTTAACCGAACCCGGTGCTGGATCGGATGCGAATTCTGGAAAAACCAAAGCGGAATTAACGGCAGATGGCAAACATTATAAAATTACAGGACAAAAAATGTGGATTTCCAATGCTGGTTTTTGTTCACTTTTCATCGTTTTTGCCCGCATTGAAGACGATAAAAACATTACCGGATTTATTGTAGAAAATGACCCGAATAACGGAATTTCATTAGGAGAAGAAGAACACAAATTGGGTATCCGCTCCTCCTCTACCCGTCAGGTATTTTTCAACGAAACCTTAGTGCCCGTTGAAAATATGTTAGCCGGTCGTGGCGAAGGATTCAAAATTGCTATGAATGCCTTGAATGTGGGTCGAATCAAATTGGCCGCCGCCTGTTTGGATGCGCAACGTCGTTTGGCCAACAATGCGGTAGGTTATGCCAATGAGCGTTTCCAATTCAATGTGCCGATTGCTTCTTTTGGGGCGATTCGTCAAAAATTAGCCAATATGGCAACTTCTGCATTTGCCGGTGAAAGTGCAACCTACCGTGCGGCATTTGATATTCAAAACCGCATTGCGATTCGCGAAAGCGAAGGTGCTACGCATCAAGAAGCCGAATTGAAAGGGGTAGAAGAATTTGCCATTGAGTGTTCAATCCTTAAAGTAGCCGTTTCCGAAGATGCCCAAAACTGTGCTGACGAAGGCATCCAAGTCTACGGCGGGATGGGCTTTTCTGAAGATACGCCGATGGAAAGTGCTTGGCGTGATGCCCGTATTGCCCGTATTTACGAAGGAACCAACGAAATCAACCGCATGCTTTCAGTGGGTATGTTGATCAAAAAAGCCATGAAAGGTCATGTGGATTTGATTACGCCTGCCATGAAAGTGCAAGAAGAATTAATGGGCATTCCATCATTTGACACGCCTGATTATTCAGAATTGTTTAGCGAAGAAAAAGAATTGATCGGCAAATTGAAAAAGGCCTTTTTAATGGTGGCTGGAGCTGCCGTTCAAAAATACGGCCCCGATTTGGAAAAACACCAGCAATTGTTGATGGCAGCTTCGGACATGTTAATCGAAATTTATATGGCCGAAAGTACCGTATTGCGTGTGGAGAAAATGGCGAAGAAAAATGGTGCAGACGCGTATAAAGAACAAATTGCCATGGCGCAATTGTATTTATACAATGCTGTAGATACGGTGTATACCAAAGGAAAAGAAGGCATCATTTCTTTTGCGGAAGGCGATGAACAACGCATGATGTTAATGGGATTGCGTCGTTTTACCAAATACACCAACATGCCCAATGTGGTGGCTTTACGCGAAACCATTGCTGAAAAATTGATTGCCGCCAACGGCTATTGTTTTTAATTTATTAGTTACGTTTAATTGTTTGAAAACCGTCTTTCTTTGGAGAGGCGGTTTTTTTTGGAGTAAGAAACCCAAGCGCATGCAAGGAATTAATATCTTTGAAATAAAAAAGATGAAAATCTCGATACTTCGCCTATTGGTATTAACGGGCTTGCTTATTTCTTGTAAGTCTTCAACCGAACCCGACAAAACAGTAACGATGGCCTTGCAACCCAAAAGCAATAGCGCTGTCACTGGCGCCGCCCTTTTTACTGAAAAAAAAGGAACTGTTCAGTTGAAAGTTACCCTGAGCGGACTCCAACCCGGGGTGCATGCCATTCATATTCATGAAAAAGCCGATTGTTCGGCCGCAGATGCGACTTCGGCGGGAGGACATTGGAATCCGACCTTTTCCAAACACGGAAAATGGGGCGAAGGCGAATACCATAAAGGAGATATTGGCAATTTTACCGCCGATGCCAAAGGGAATGCTACGGTTGAATTTGCTACCGATCAATGGTGCATTGGCTGTGGAGACCCAAATAAAGACATCCTCAACAAAGGATTGATCGTCCATGAAAAAGCCGACGATTTTGTATCGCAACCTACAGGTAATGCAGGCGGGCGCGTGGCTTGTACTGGAATTATTAAATAAGTCTCGCCTATAGACGGTTATGTAATTTGCCTATTCCCAATGATCTACCAAACGCTATGGCCCCATGATTAACCCCTCAGTACACGGTTGGATTGAAAAGTATTTCGCTGAAGTGGCTTTGCCTCATTTGCGGAATAACCTCACCGCGGAAAATTGGTACGAGGAACTGCGCGAAACGGGCTTCATTTACGGACATACCCTTCAATTACCAGGTATTCCCCCCGAGACCAATAGCCTCTGGTCGGTAGAAGAACGTTCCAAAATTGCGCTACTGTATGCTTTGTTTGCCGTGTATCAATTTACCACAAAACAACAAGATCAATTGGATTTTACCCAAAGGGCCAGCGCATTTTACCAAGAAATGTCCCCTGCTGGAATTGGCCAATTATGGAAAAATCTCCTACCTGCTTCGCCTTCGCAAAAGCTCGAAAGTTTTATCGATGGTCGGGTACAAACGAACAAAGATATTTTTCGTAAAAACTTTTCTCATATCGTAACCAATGCGCTACTATTTGTCGATGTAATTGCGTTTCGACACTACCTCATCAAAGGAACTATCCCCGAAAAGTATCTGAAGCGCATCGAGGAAACCTTGATGGGACTTGTTTCGTTGGCGTTACGTGTCAAAGGAGAAAAAACAGTGCATGACGATTTGTTGATCAAGCTATTTGATGCCTCAGTGCGCTATACCAAATTTTCAAAAATCAACATCACCGGAATTCAACAACTACCTTTTGAAGAATTTAAAGACCCGCTTGAATCCTATTATTTTCTCGATATGGCTGCTTTAGCTTTATGGAATGATGGAAAGATTGAAAATGAGGAAAAGTATTTTGTGTATGCGTTGGGACAGTATTTACAAGTGGACAATTCTTTTACCGAAACGGCCCTAGCTTTTACCCACCGATTTATCAGTACGCATCGCTCGGAAATGCACTATTTTAACTATTCGCATCCGGTGAAGCATTTTTATGATCAAACAGCACAAAGTGTCATTTTTTTGATCAAACGCAATAAAAAAAGATTAACCAAAGAAATTCGGGAAAGCAAGGAACTCATGCAGTTATTGGCCCAATCTACGCAACGCGATTTGGATGCCGAAGAAAAAAAGAAAATCAAAAAACAACTCTTGGATGTTTGTAAAACCATCCCTTCGTTGACCATTTTCTTGTTGCCAGGCGGAAGTTTGTTGCTTCCTTTGTTGATCAAATTTATTCCGCAGCTTCTCCCTTCGGCTTTTAATGAAAATTTGGAGGATTAAAACTTCAAGCGATAGACTTCATCCAAATCGACGTTGGACGTCAAATTGACATCCAAATCGGTTACATAGCCTGAGTTGAGTCCATACACCCATCCATGAAGGGTCAAATCCTGTCCGTTACGCCAAGCGGCTTGCACAATAGACGTTTTGGCCAAATCAAAAACTTGCTCTTGCACGTTGATTTCCACAAAACGATTAAAACGTTCTTCCTCATCCACGATGGCGTTTAGGTATTCTTCATGCATGCGGTAGACGTCTTTGATATGGCGAATCCAATTATCGATAATTCCAATGGATTGGTTGCCCATAGAAGCTTTTACTCCTCCACATCCATAATGTCCACAGACCAAGATATGCTTCACTTTCAACACATTGACCGCATAATCCAAAACACTCAACATGTTCATATCGGTATGCACCACCATGTTCGCAATGTTGCGATGAACAAATACTTCACCTGGTTTGGCCCCGATAATTTCATTGGCAGGCACCCGACTATCCGAACAACCGATCCAAAGTAAAGGCGGTTGTTGCCCTTTGGATAAATCCTTGAAGTAATCGGGGTCCAGGGCTAATTGGGATTCGACCCACTTTTTGTTGTTATCTAAAATCTTTGTATAAAAATCTTGGCTCATGGTAAAAGTTGGTTAGGTCGGTTGGTTGTTACGATTCTTTTTTCTTAATGACGGGTTCCATACGACGCCGCAATACATTATAGCGCTGTTCGATAGTCACAAAATTCTGGTCCTCAAAATTTTCAATATCGTAATGCTCTTTAAATCCAATCAATTTTAATTTAATGTCGCGACTCGGTGCAATCACATCCCGAAACTCTTTAATCAAATCCTGCACATCGTGGGCAATATAGACCGTTTGCGAAGCATCGATAATTACATGAGCTCCTTCGGGGAGTTGGCGTAACGTCGTTTTAATTGATGTTTTGTTGAGAAAAGAAACTTCCTGTGCCAAATCAATATGAATGACATCGCCCGGTTGATAGTCGGTGGCGCGAAAAACATAGGCCCGTTTCATATTTCCCCAAATGATAAAAAGAACATTGATAAGCAATCCCAGCGCAACTCCTTTTAACAAATCGGTAAAAACAACGCCGATAAAAGTCGCTACAAAAGGAATGTATTGAAATTTTCCGCGGTGGTAAAAATGTAAAAACATTTTAGGATTGGCCAATTTGTAACCGACCAACAACAATACAGCCGCTAGCGTCGCTTTGGGAATCCAGTTCAAGAGGTGTGGAATGGTTACCGCACAAAGCAGTAACAACAATCCATGAATGATGGCTGCCATTTTGGTTTTGGCCCCAGCCGCCTGATTGGCCGAAGTTCGCACGACTACTGAAGTCATCGGTAACCCGCCCAATAACCCACTCACGATATTTCCGAGACCTTGCGCTTTCAACTCCAAATTGGTGTTAGTAAAACGTTTTTCGGTATCCATTCGATCGGCAGCTTCAATACACAACAAGGTTTCGATCGAAGCGACAATGGTTATTGTAAAAGCAATCATCCATAATTTAGGATGGCTCAATTGGGTAAAATCGGGAAAAATAAAGGTGCTTTTCCAAGCGGCAAGAGAATCAGGAACAGGGAGTTGAACCAAGTGATCGTGGTGTAATGCCCAAGGATGATGTAAACTGTTCCAATAGCTGTTGAGTACAATACCAACAATGACTGCCATAAGGGCGGGAGGCACGAAAGGTATTTTTTGCAACCCTTTAATTTTGGGCCAACCCAGCAAGATACCCAAGGATAGTAAAGCAATCAACAGCGCTCCGGGTTCGATATGCTGATGCAACGCCCAAAGTTCGCTCAAGGTATTTTGTCCGTCGTTTTGCAAAAAAGCTTCATCTCCTTCAAAATCAGGATCGTACCCAAAGGCGTGGGGTAATTGTTTTAGAAAAATTATGACCCCAATACCTGCCAACATGCCCTCAATGACATTGTTGGGGAAATAGTTGGAAAGCGTTCCTGCTTTTAAAAATCCTAAGAGTACCTGAAAAATACCAGCCAAAACGACAGCCGTAAAAAATAAGGGCAAAGAACCCAAATCGTGAATGGCGGCAAAAACGATGGCGGTGAGTCCCGCAGCAGGGCCCGAAACACTTAAAGGTGAATTGCTGATTGCTGCGACCACGATGCCGCCCACAACACCTGAAATTATTCCAGAAAACAAAGGCGCTCCACTGGCTAAGGCAATGCCTAAACACAAAGGTAAGGCAACCAAGAATACGACTAAACCTGCAGCAAAATCAGATTTTAAATGGGCAAATAATGAAGTTGTTTTAGACATACGTACGATTAACAAGAGAAATTATTGATGAAAATAGAATCGTTGTTAACCGTTTCATGAAAAACGAAAGGGCTTGAGAGCTACAGCCTTTTTTCATACGCATGCTGTGAATGCATAGCACAAACACTGTGGCAAATCCCAACAGCACTAACTGAAAAAGTCCATAAGCAAAATCAAAGCGAATCACTAAACAAAAATAGCCATTCCATAAGAATACGAAAGACTATTTTGAAAATAAAACAAGTCTTAAATTTCACGCTCCAGCCAAGCGCTCAACATCCAAATGGTCTTTTCCTTTTCGACGATAAAATCGATCATCATAATGGTTTTACACACGTTATTGATGGCATCGGCCAATTGTATAATCTTCCGTTCCCTACTTAACAATTGCGGCAAACACTCCAAAAGTAAAGCAATGGCCGCTTCATCACTCGAAACATTGCGCCCAATAGGCAGTTGACTTTGTGACGTATAGTCCTCGAATGTATGCAAAGGCGTACTTCCCAAAGCTAGTACACGCTCGGCAATCGAATCAATTTTCAACTGACTATCATTGTAGAGTTCTTCAAATTTTAAAAGCGTTTCCCACGGATGTTCCAATGTAAGCCGCGTAAATTTTGATAATACACTTGAAAATTAGCAAGTAAGCGATTCTATTCAGAAGCAATGACTTCGGTTTTTTTATTGGGGTAATCCCAGGCTATTGTGTTTCATAGAAGGTTGTTTTTGTATGGTTGGTATTCGTTTAAAAAACGACACCGTGTATTATTTGTCAAAAGTATCCCAATTTACACGTGAATAAGTATAAGTTAAATTGATAGTTTTTATATTTGCATCAAATTTTATTATAAATGACCATCACACAATTGCACTATGTGCTCGCTGTAGCAGAACACCGAAACTTTACCTTGGCGGCTGAGAAATGTTTTGTCACCCAACCCACGTTGAGTATGCAGATTCAAAAGATAGAAGAAGAATTGGGCGTACTGATTTTTGACCGCAGTAAAAAACCGATTCAACTCACCGATATTGGGCAGAAAATTGTGCATCAAGCCAAAAATATTGTCAATGAAGCCGATCGGATTCAGGATATTGTAGACCAGCAAAAAGGCTTTGTAGGCGGTGAATTTCGTTTGGGAATCATTCCGACCATCATGCCCACATTGTTGCCTATGTTTTTGACTAATTTTATCAAAAAATACCCCAAAGTACAGCTGATTATTGAGGAGTTGAATACGGAAGATATCATTTTCAAACTCAATAATGGTCACTTGGATGCGGCTATTGCAGCGACCCCTTTACACGAAGAAAAAATCAAAGAAATCGTATTGTATTTTGAACCTTTTGTGGCCTACATTCCTGAGCACCACAACCATTTTGCCAAAAAAGAGATTCAAATTGAGGACTTAGATGTGGATGAGTTGCTCTTGTTGCAGGATGGGCATTGTTTTAGGGATAGCGTTTTAAATTTATGCAAACGAAATGCTGACGACAAACGTTCGCATTTTCAATTGGAAAGTGGCAGCTTTGAAACGTTAATCAAACTGGCGGACGAAGGTTTGGGTACAACCTTACTTCCCTATTTGCATACTTTGGATTTGAAGGAAAGTGATCAAGCTAAATTGAGGCACTTTGTCGAACCCAAACCGGCGCGTGAGGTGAGTCTTATTTACCCTAAAAACGAATTAAAAATTCACCTCATCGACGCACTTCGCACTACAATTTCGGGGGTCGTGCGGGGTGCTATTGCCTTTCAAAATGTTCAAATTGTAAGTCCGAAATCCACACAATAAAAAAGGCGTCTTAACAGACACCTTTTTGCTCTAGAGGAACCTCGGTCAGACATTGCCTGAGTTCCGGTCGGTTATCGGTATAGAATTGCAGCCACTTGTGCAACAATTCGATTTCGTAAGGCAGCAAATTACTGGCGGCCTTTTTCAACTTTCTTTTGAAACGTTCGGGGCTGAGGCTTACACGCTCCAATTCTGATTTCGTGTAATCGTAAATCAATCTGGGCATAGCATTTAGGGTTTAAAAGGTTAAGTTACTAATAGACTGGTGAAGTAAAGTTAACGTATTGTTTTGAACTAGCCAAATATTTTTACAAAAAAACATCGTTGAAATGCTATTTTTGACGCTAAAATGTTATTTTTTTAATTATATATATTATTTTTCTTACAAATATAAATTATCTCATAAAAAAGGGAGCCGTTTAAACTCCCTTTAGCTTTATCCGTTAATACTCCGTATACATTGGCGTAATTCGGGTTTTCCTTCCGTAAATCGAAGGACCCATTCGATGAGTTCTTCCAGTTCGTAAGGCAATAAAACCCGAACCGCTTTTTCTAATTCTTTACAAAAAAGGTTCGAATCAAAGCTGACACGCTCGAGCACCGATTTTGTAAATTCATAAATAGCTCTTGGCATAGTCTGACAATTTATGGGTTAGACTTCAGATAGCGTTGGGGTAAGAACGTATACAAATCATAGATTCGCATTTCAAATGTATTAAATTTTTGTGAGGATTGCCAATTTTAACTTAGTTTTTAAAAGCCCTTAACATTTCGCGTTTGCCTGGTGCGCCGGGAAGTTTTTCCACAGTAAATTCTGCTTCCAACATCGCTTTTCGGATACTGGTTCGGCAGGCGTACGTTACGAGTACTCCACCCTTTCGCATGGCGTCATATAATTTTTGAAACATCGCATTATCCCACAACTCGGGTTGTACACGAAATCCAAACGCATCAAAATAAACCAAATCATACCGATCGTTTTCGTTCAGGTCTTGAAAAAATTGTTGTCGTTTGGTGAGTGTAAAATGAGTGCTGAGTGCAGTTGGTTCGTTCCACGGAAGTTGATGCATCCCCTCGAAAATGGATTGATGGTGTCCAACATTTAAAGCCGAAGGATAATTCATTTGGGCCGCTTCTTCTTGCGCTAAGGGATAAGCTTCGAGTCCAACATAATCAATCAACTGTCCACGCTTTTCATGTTCTAGCCACGTAATAAATGCATTGAGTCCTGTACCAAAGCCCATTTCTAAAACAGCAACAGACCTTCCCTCAAACAGAGAAAGTCCGCTGTGAATAAATACGTGATACGCTTCTTGTATCGCGCCGTGTTTGGAATGGTAGCTCTCCTCCCATTCGGGAATATGAAGGGTTGTTGAACCGTCGGCGGTATGGAATATTTGACGTTTCACTACGGAATGTACAACTTTTTGATACGCACTAAAGGCCCCCCACATTTTTGCTCATGGCATTGTACACAAGCATCGATTCCTGCATTAAAATGTGCTTTGACATTCTTGGGATCGGCATACAACTGCTTCTGTGCTTCGATGTAGGCTTTGGCACGCGCTTTAAAGAAAGTATCATTTTCCGATGGATCGGTCATTGCTGCCGTGTGGATTTTTAGGTGATGTTCTGGAAAACTCCCCACCGATTCCCCTTTAATAATTCGTTGGCGTAAGCGTTTGTTATCGACATACATCTGCTCCATCAAAGCCGCCATTTCGGTCATTTGATACATTTCAAACCCATCCTCATCCTTTTCGGTTTTCGGTTTTTCACAGGCTTTTTTTGGAGTCGTATCCTTTTTTTCAGCTTTGGAAGTTTCTTTTTGTTGACAAGATATTAAGGCAACACCAACGAGGAAGCTGAGTACAATTCGTTTCATATTATTTTTTCAAATAAACGCCTGTTGCGGTAAACGCATAGGTAATTTCAGGTTTGGTAATTTTTGCGATTTCCTCTTTAGATTTTCCACCGTCTTTGGCGTAATGCTTTAATTCATCAACAGAAACCACATCGACAAAGGCTTTTCCGCGTACAATTGCCTCGGCATTGTCAGCATTTAGAGGAACAAAAAATCCGTAATCTTGAAAACGCACAAAAGATTCTTCAGATCCGCCAAGATCCAAACGCATCCAACAGCCTTTCTTTTTACAAACAGAATTGATTTTGGACTTGAAAACGACCGTTAGTGTATCGCCTTTCTTTAAGCCTTTGTATTTTTTCAACATTTGCTTTTCGGTCAATACCTTTTTGATTTCAAATTTTTCACCAAACAATTTGTAATCGTTGGCATTATAAGCTGCAGTTGCTTTTTTGGCTTGCTTTTTTTGCTCTTGGGCTTCAATAGATACGCCTACAATAAGTAAGGCTACGACGAATAAAAATCCTATTTTTTTCATTTTTGAGTATTTAAAGGACTACAAAGTTATAATCTTCTTAGTAACGGGCGGTATTTCAACGCTTTTTTTCATCAAAACCACTAAAATCAAATGGCGAATGAAAATGCTTGATGTTTTCAGGCAAAAGCCATCCAACCTATATTTTTTTTTAGTAGTTTAGCCAAAAACCAAAACAACACACCAACTTCTTTTATCCCAGCATTGATTCGGGCTTTATGATTATAATGGATGCAGCAAATACCCCTGAAATTACCTTTTTAAAGGCGTCAACTTCCAAAATTGATACCGTAGATTTTGAAAATCTTACGTTTGGCAATGTTTTTACCGACCACATGTTGGTTTGTGACTTCAAAGACGGACAATGGCAGTCCCCGATTATCAAACCTTACGAGCCTTTTTTAATTGATCCTTCGGCTAAAGTTTTTCACTACGGACAAGCAATTTTTGAGGGTATGAAAGCCTATCGCGATGCAGACGATGAAGTCTGGTTATTCCGTCCGGATCAAAACATGGATCGCTTCAACAAATCGGCTACGCGCTTAGCCATGCCTGAAGTTCCCGAATCCATTTTCATTGGAGGACTTCAACAACTTGTTGCTATAGAAAAAGCTTGGGTGAAAGGTGGGAAAGGAAATTCCCTATACATACGTCCGTTTATGATTGCCATTGGTTCGGGAGTGATTGCCCAACCTTCGACACAATACCGATTCATGATTATTCTCTCACCCGCAAAATCGTACTATTCGGGCGAAGTGAAAGTGATTATTGCCGAGCATTACAGTCGAGCAGCCAATGGTGGAATCGGTGCTGCCAAAGCCGCTGGAAACTATTCGGCACAATTTTACCCCACAAAATTAGCTAACGAACAAGGGTTCCAACAAATCATTTGGACCGATGATGCAACCCATACCAAATTGGAAGAGGCGGGAACGATGAATGTATTTTTCCGAATTAATGATACCTTAATCACTGCCCCCACTAGTGAGCGAATTTTGGATGGTGTTACCCGTAAATCCTTGATTGATTTGGCACAAAAGGAGGGAATTGCTGTAGAAGTACGTTCGTTAACTGTGGCCGAACTCGTTCAAGCCGCACAAGAGGGCCGTTTAAAAGAAATGTTTGGCGCTGGAACGGCCGCAGTGGTGAGTCCGATTAAAGGCTTTCAATACCAAGAGCACTACTACGAACTCACCCCGCAAGAGCAACCGATGGCTTTATTTCTCAAAGAAAAACTCATGAATATTCAATACAAACTGGAAGACGATCCTTTTGGTTGGACGGTTCACGTATAATCCTAAGCAGCTTCGGCTGCTTTTTTTATGAAGCATTGTGGCATTTCTATCAATTGAGTAACTACTTCCAATTGTGGATTGTTGCGCAGTTGATACACACTGAAAACTGCGACTTAAAACTGATCACTATTTTGCTCAGTGGCATAGCCGCTCAGCCTCTAAGAAGCTTCTACATACTTTTCGCGCAAAAAATGCGTTTTATCCAAAAAACCAACGGTTATGCGCACCCTTGTATTTGTTTTTACTTTTTTGTCAACCCAACTCCTTTTTAGCCAAGCCGATATCCGCGAACCCGGCGATCGCATTGATATGGTGATGGAATTAATGCACCCGAATACCCAACTCGAATTGCGTTTTGAAATGAATCAGGTAAAGAGCATTGATAAGAAAATGGTGTTGGTAACGTTCCTTCCTTCCGATAAGATTACGCAAGTCAGATTGCTCTTTGAAGACAAAACGGTTACCATATTAAAAGCATGGAATGTGGTCCATCTCGAAGGAGTCATCAAAGACACCCAACAATACGCATTAGAAATTAAAATCACACCCGATCTACAAAACATTCTTTTAACCAAAGATTTAAAAGCCATTCAATTGGACCAACTTATCATCCCCATCACCTACAATCCCAAAGAGGACAATTTAAGAGCCTTTATGAGTGAATTAAAGCGTTTTGACTAGCGAGATTTCGTGTTTTTACGCGTCAAATCATCACAACTCTTGAAAAAAATACTCTTTATTGCCAGCCTGAGCGTACTTGTTTGCTGTCAGTCCAAAACCCAAGAAATCCTTTCGGGTGGATTTTTGAACTATGCCGAATCAAAAAACCTGTTACAGAAAATGAACTGAATATTTATGATGAAAGCACCAAAAAATATGTATATGTCGATGCTGAAGCAATAGTGGAGTTTGATTTTTCATTTTACGGCAACCAAATTAAACGCATATTGAAAAAACGCAACATTCAAATTCCATTCCGAGTGTCGCCCGATGCTGATGAAACCTACAGTGTGTTTTTAGGAGAAAAAAAGATATTGATTGACACGACAGCCGCTTTAAAAAACGGCACGCATTGGGTTGATGGCACACGGGTATTTTTTTGTGCGCTCAATGGGCAATTGAAACGTAAAATATGTCAAGAGCAATTTTACTTACTTTATGAGGGCACCAATGACTTATCGGCATTTTTACTAACCCCAAGGAGCATGCCATTTTAAAAGAAATTTATAAAAACGATCCCAAAGAAATTCCAGTACTTCCTTAATTCTTTTGCCATGGAAAATACCACTACATCCCATCCTCTCGCCGAACAATTATGGAAAGGGGCTGCCGCTTTTTTGAAGCACGAATAAACCCATGACAGAAGTATCATTGACGGGTTGGATATTTATGGAAAACTATCTGAAGAAGAAGATCGATTCAATGCTGTCAGTTTGGTGTTTATCCAAGCAAACGCCGATAAAAATCCAAACAATAAAGCTCTAAATGACAATTTATTGCATGCGATTACCTCCATTATTGGGGCAAATTACAAAAAAGAGCAGCTCCATTTTATAGAACATCAAGCGCAAACCGAAAAAACAGGTCAAGGCATCCACGCCTTAGACTATAACCTTCGCTTAGGGAGTTATTACGAATCGCTTCGACCGCAAGTCATTGATTTTGTGGTAAACCATTATGCTCCCTTTTCAAGTGAGCAACTCAATCTAACAGGGTTTTACCTTTATAATGTTTACCTCAAAAAGACAAGAGTAATTTTCGCTTTTTCAAACCATAGTCAACTTCCATAAAGGAATTGCACCAGAAAAAAATGAAAATCCAATAGGCTACCTCGAATCCGAAACCAAACCTTAGTGGAAATTCTGGTAAATTATTGTAAATTTAAAATTTGATATTAAATTTAACGCTTATGAAACGTATTCTTTTACTAGTAACCATTATTAGTTTTGCCAACGCATGTCAGCAAAACCAAAAAGCCGAAGCTACAGGCAATTTGCCATTTTACACCTTCGATCAAGTCATTCATTATACCGTGCCCGTTTCCAAAAGCGAACTCGATAGCATCATTGGAAAGTCTGAAAAGTCCCGAAAAGAATTGGGCTTATTGCAAATTGTAACAGGGAACATTCCAGTTTCTACACAGGATTCAGTATTCATTAGCAACATGGATATTCTTGGCTTTAAAAAAGAAATTGTCGATCCCAAAAAATACCCGGCAATAGAAAAACTATTTTCGAAACGCGAACCCACACAACCGATTCAACCGACTTGTAAATCGGGCTATACCGATATTTTAGTTTTTCGAAATAAGGGAAAATTCATGGGTTCGGTTAAACTGAATTTTGAATGCCAACGCCATCAAATGGTGGGACAACGCTACAACAATGCCCATTTTGGACAATCGGGAGAATATGAAGCGTTGAAGAAGTTATTGAAGTAGCTGCTGAGTAGCTGAGGCTGAGCTACTGAGTCTTACTATTTAATAATTAATCACGAATAGGGAGAAATCCTTTTTCATCTAACGCTTTTATAATTCCTCTCAATAAGAAATTATTGTCAAATCGAATAATGTATTTACGAGTTCCCTCCTTTTCGGGGACCAACATTTTCTTTTCAATCAACTTTTTAATTTGACGAGAAATTTCAGAGTTGTGTTTGCTTGAAAATAAATCTTTTATATCTGAAGCTTGAATAAGTTGGATTTCAACGACTCTTTTTAAAACTTTAGATTCAATATCGGTGATGTATTTTCTTTCTAAAGAGTGATTAATAGCTGGAATAAGTACTTCCTTTTTCAAATACTCATAATCACTTAATTTATCTATTTTTTCAATTTCATCCTTTAATCCTCTCAACACGTATTCACACCATTCCAAAACACCTTCTTTTGTTCCAGAATCTGCTTTGGCTAAATAGGTATAGTAATCAGTTCTATTACTATAAAATACCGCTGTTGGGTTAATTATTCTACCAATATTCACATTAAAACCCGTTTTTACTAACATTGCATAAGTAAATAATCGTACAGTACGCCCATTTCCATTTCCAAAGGGATGTATCCATACAAATCGATGATGAGCAATAGCTGCTTTTAATAGATCATATTTTGGACTATCGGCTTTATTGATAAACGTAAACAATTCTGACATATAGCCTTCAACATTGAAATGTTCAGGTGGCAAATGACTAGATTCATGAATTTTTAAATTATTCTTTCTGTAAATCCCCGGTGTATAATCGCCTTCACCTTTGGGAGGAAGAGGTAAATCAGCGACAATCATCTTGTGTAATTCACTAATAAAAAGGGTATTTATTGGATAGTCATGGATATTTGCTTCAACAAATTCCATTGCCTTTTCAATATTCTGAATTTCTTGAATCCCATCCGATATTGGAATTTCGTCATCCAATTTTGTTTCTATATATTCAGCAATAGTAGTCCGATTCCCTTCAATCCTTGCAGACCCAATACTTTCAAGGGTATGAAAAATTTGTTTTAATTGAAAGAAAACATTGGGATGTGTAGAACCTCCAAGCGTTTTTTTTCTGAGGTAATCCAACTCAATAATTAAATCGGTTAAGGTACTATCGAAACTTGGCTGTTCTAACTTTAATTCGCAAGGAATAAATTGAGCTTCAGACATGATACTTTTTATAAAACATTTCAATTTTAAAATTTAAACATTTTACAAAAAATACAATATCATTTTATAAATCAATTAATTAAAATAAAAACAACCAATACAACAATTAACATTTACAACACTACAGATTTCAAATAAACCAACTTTTCACCATCGCCTTTTCTAACGCTTCAGCATTTCGGTGTGTAAAGTCATTTTTCTTAGGGTTGTAGACATAATCTGAAGCCCATTCCTGATGATTTGCTGCCAACTCGATGATGCTTTGGCATACATATTCGATTTCTGCCGAAGTGGTGGTGGGGTGAATGGACATGCGAATCCATCCCGGTTTTTGGGTTAAATCACCTTCGTCAATCGAACAGGTCAAATGATGCGAAGTTTCTTGGTCGACATGCAATAAATAGTGTCCGTAGGTTCCCGCGCAACTGCAACCGCCACGGGTTTGAATCCCAAATCGGTCGTTTAATATTTTCACACCCAAATTGTAATGCAGGTCATGAATATAAAACGAAATCACGCCCAAACGATCGCGATGCTGTCCAGCCAACAACGTGAGATTTTCAACGGGTGCTAAGTGTTCAAAGATATAATCCACCAACTCATGCTCCCGCTTCATTATGTTCTCCACCCCCATCGTTTCCTTCAACTGAATGACTAAAGCCGTCTTAATTACTTGCAAAAAGCCAGGCGTTCCGCCATCTTCACGATCTTCGATATCATCAATGTATTTGTGCTCACCCCATGGATTAGTCCAACTCACGGTTCCGCCTCCAGGGCAATCGGGAACATTATTTTTGTACAAGTTTTTGTTGAAAATCAAAACCCCAGAGGTCCCAGGGCCACCTAAAAACTTATGCGGCGAGAAAAAAATCGCATCCAAATACGCTTCTGGATCGGCAGGATGCATATCGATGTGAACATACGGTCCTGAACACGCAAAATCGACAAAACAAACGCCGTTATTTTGGTGCATGATTTTGGCTACTTCATGATACGGAGTGCGAATGCCCGTGACATTGGAACACGAGGTAATCGATGCAATCTTAAAACTACGGTCGGCGTATTGCGCGACTACTTTTTTGAATTGTTCCAAACAAAACAATCCGTCTTCATTCGCGGGAATAATCACTACATCGGCTATCGTTTCAATCCATGAGGTTTGGTTGGAATGGTGCTCCATGTGCGACACAAACACCACCGGTTTGATTTCAGTCGGTAAATTGAGATAATCTTTTAAGTTTTCGGGGACTTTCAATCCCAAAATGCGTTGAAACTTATTGACTACACCTGTCATTCCCGTACCCGTGTTGATCAACACATCGTTGGGACTCGCATTGACATGACGCTTGATGATTTGTTTTGCCTCATGATAGGCCAACGTCATTGCGGTTCCAGAAACCGTTGTTTCGGTATGCGTATTGGCTACAAAGGGGCCGAAGGTATCCATCAATTTTTCCTCAATCGGACGGTACAAACGACCGCTCGCTGTCCAATCGGTATAAATCAACGGTTTCGTCCCGTAAGGCGTATCAAATTCTTGGTCTATTCCAATAATTCCATTGCGAAAAGAGGCAAAATAAGCTTCTAATTCGGTTTTTACAGCCGCGGTAATCATGAGTTTGTTGGTTTGTGGCACAAAGATAATTAAAAATAACGTCTGAACTATTCAAAGAAATAAAGGTTGATTTTTGCACACTATCAAAAGCTCAGCAGCTCAGCTTCTCAGCTTCTTAGTGGCTAAAAAAACCTATCTTTGTAATATGAAAAAGCTCCATTTCATCCCACGTTTTCAAGAGGCACTCACCCCCGACCTGGAAACTACAAATTTTGTTCGGCAAGTGCCCCTAGCGGATTATTCGTATGTGACCCCTCGCATACCCAGTAAACCGTATCTAATTCATGCGGTAACTGAAGTAGTGGAGCGAATTGGATTGGATGTCGACGACACCAAAAGTACCGACTTTTTAAACTATTTCTCTGGTAAAGAAGTGTATCCTGACACGCGATCTTTTGCCATGAATTATGCCGGCCATCAGTTTGGGAATTGGGCCGGACAATTGGGCGATGGCCGGGCGATCGTGTTGGGCGAAATAGCACATAAAAATCAAATTTGGATGCTTCAACTCAAGGGCGCGGGCAAAACACCTTATTCCCGTCGTGGTGATGGATTGGCCGTCTTGCGCTCCTCCATTCGCGAACATTTGTGCGCTGAGGCAATGCATCACTTGGGCGCACCTACCTCGCGTTCTCTATGCTTAATGGGTACGGGTGACGAGGTGATACGCGACATGCTGTATGATGGCAATGCCGATTATGAAAAAGGAGCCGTCGTGTGCCGTGTTGCCCCTACTTTCATCCGTTTTGGCAGTTTTGAAGTCCACGCCGCACGTCAGGAGCATGAGCAACTGCAACAATTGGCCGACTTTGTAATACGCGAATACCATCCTGAAATTACAAGTGAAGGTCCTGAAAAATATACTGCCTTTTTTAAAACCGTTTGCGAGAAAACCTTGCATTTGATGATCGAATGGCAACGTGTTGGATTTGTACATGGCGTGATGAATACCGACAACATGTCTGTCCACGGCATCACCATCGATTACGGTCCCTACGGTTGGTTGGAAGATTACAATCTTAATTGGACTCCCAACACCACCGACAGTCAGCACCATCGTTATGCCTATGGCAACCAACCCGATGTGGCGTTGTGGAACCTCATCCAATTGGCCAATGCGTTGTACCCGTTGATTGGTGCCGTCGAGCCTTTGGAAACGGTGTTAAATGCCTACGGACGCCAATTTGATGAAGCTTTTTTGCAAATGAACCGCAATAAACTCGGACTCGCCACTATACAGGAATCGGATGAAAAGGTGGTGCGTGCATTGCTTTCGAACCTGGAAAAAATAGAAACGGACTATACGATTTTCTTCCGTTTATTGGGCAAAATTGAAAAATCTGACAGCCCTGAAGTCGCCTTAACCAAAATTCAAGAAGCCTTTTATACGCCGAGTCAGTGTGTGGGACCTTTAAAAACCGCTTGGTTGGATACGTTTCAACTTTACCTTCAGCGGCTTACCCACGAATCTCAAACAGATGCCGAAAGGGCAGCAGCCATGAACCGAGTGAATCCCAAATATGTATTGCGAAATTACATGGCACAATTAGCTATTGATGCCGCCAATCATGACGATTTTAGTTTGATTAACGAATTGCACGAACTCCTTAAAAACCCCTACGACGAGCAACCGGAACACGAGAAATGGTTTACCAAACGTCCAGAATGGGCGCGCACCAAAGTAGGCTGTTCGATGTTGTCGTGCAGTTCGTAGCTAAGAAAAAAATTATCGATTAATCACCGATTGTAAGGCCCATTGGAGGAATCGATCGGCGAGGCAGGGTAAAAATACGTCGCGTCCTGAAACATTGAATGCAGCGCCTTGTGTGGGAAGACTGCAAAAAGGGGCGGGAACTTCTTGGGTGGAAAATCCAGAACGGAATCCAACGGTACGATTGAGGTTCCAAGTGCGGGTATTTAAAGGCGGTACTTCCGTAGCAAATGCAGGATGCAAGGAAGCTGATACAGTTGGTGAATAAAAAATCGAAGAAGGAGCAGGTTCTGATGTGGGAGTCCCCAACGGAAAACGAAACGTATATTTTGTTGGTGTATTTTCAGGAGAAGACGACAATACATCAGTAGTTTGCGCTCGGGAAGTCGCAATGAAAGCGAAACAAACGAATATTTTGAAAAAGACCCAACGACTGACTGCCATGCGATTCCAATTTTTCTATAAAATTAAAGTAAAATTATGAACGACTGAAATACCGTATGCCCCATTTATACCATTTGAACAAAAAATACAGAACCAAAACAATAAGAATGACATTCAAAACCTGCCATAAAAATAACCCTACACTAAAATTATTAACTTCTTTTTCCATTATAAACTATTTGTTTTTTGTGGCTAACTAAATCAGAATTGTACCCGTGAATGGATTGCTTTGTGCTAAGGTACTATTTTTTGAAAACACAGTGCTTACTTATATTTAAACAGGATCGAACGTACAAAGTCGCCTCGCCTCTTTTTTACTACATTCGATTGACCAAAATTTACTAAAAAAATCCATTCCCCTACTTTCGTGCTGCATCGTTCACCACCCATTCCATCTCAACATCGCGAGCTTTTACCCGGTCTTCACGCGAAGGTACAATTGGTGTATCAGGGAAAACGCCGCGACCCATCACCTCCGACTGTGCCACAGGTTGGATATGCATCAATCCCAAGCGAACCGAAATTTTGGAATGCGGCAAACGTACCACCGGCATAATACCCGCCACCGTTCCGTTGAAGGCACCGCCCGTTTCTTCACCAACAAAATGGGTATTCGGACGTTGTTTTAAAGCCGCCGATTCAATACAAGCCGCCGAAAAACTCCCGCCGTTAATCAATACATACAACTTCCCTGTAAAGGCTTGAGCAGCGGCCGAAACCGGTCGACTCCCTGTGAGTTTGTACTGAAAGCCGCCTTTTGAATTATGGGTGGTGCGCAGATAGGTAAACGCCATATAAAACGGATATCCAACAAAGAAAAAGGGATAGGCTACGGGCGACATATTGGGCAATGCGCCTAACTTCCATAAACTCGTTTTGGAGGTAACCGCTGCGGGTTGCAAAAGCGTAAAAGGTTGATCGGTAAAATAACGGTACAAATTGACTGCATCGGCTACCCGCCCCCCCGGATTGTCGCGTAAATCCAATACCAACGTATGCAATCCCATTTTGCGAATGGAATCAAAGAGTATAGGATACGCTTTGCGATGACTACTCGCTGAGAAATTTTTAACGCGTAATATGAAAAGTGTTGAATCCAAATCGGATCGTTTCAAACTCACCGCACACTCTTTGGTTGTTGGGTCATATCCAAAAATGCGACGCTCTTTGCGCGTAAGGGGGCCAACTTTTGGTGCTGTTTTCTCAGGCTTCTTGGCAACCACAGCAGTATCTTTGGATGTCTCTTTAGCTGCTTTTTGAACCTTTTTTTTCGCCGCTTTGGGTTTGCGTTTCACCCACAAATGATACAGCGAATCATTTTGTTTAAACACATAATGCAAGCTGTCGCGAACCCCAAACTCAGCGGTAAAATACGTCGGCAATCGACGACCAAACCCCTTGCGGATATAGGTTTCATTAAATCCGTCGGAAGTAAGCGTCGGACGATATTGGGCATACAACGCTTGTGGCGAAATATCGTTAATGGATACGATGGTAGCTCCTGGGCGGATATTTTTGTGCTCGGACTTGTTTTTGAGCACTACCATTTCACCGCCAATCCACTCTGAAGTAAATTGTGATAAAGGCCCTTCGCCATAGCCTTTGAGGTGTTTCCGTTGTGCGCGAGTCAGTAACGGTTGTGGAAAACTCGTACTCATGTGCCCTTGTCGAATCGATGCGATGACAGGAGCAATGACAAAATAAAAATCCTTGGGTGTCATCGGCTGTTGCACCAGACGACGAATGCTATCGAATTGATGATTGAGCTTATTTTCTGCGATATACCCATGCAAATGCGGATACAATCGCTTTAACTTTTTTTGAATAAAATCAATATCATCTTGCAGTTGCGCTACGGGAATGGGTTGGGCAATTTGTTTGTTATAACGTTCCACCGAAGTACAAGAAACATTTATCCCAAGGATTCCTACCACAACAAGCAACAATCTGAACGTTTGGGTCATACCTGAATTTTTGGCAATGATACACATTTCATCGGAAGCGTTCAAAATTCTTAATAATCTCTTGCCAAAAAACGAAAAACAAACACCTTTATCCCATGCATTTTGACCGTTCTGCTCTTCGTCTTTTTTTACTCTTTTTGGAGATTGAAATTGCCATTGCTTTATGGGTTCGCGATCGTTTTGTGCGGCCTTATCTTGGGGATGTCTTGGTGATTTTTTTGCTCTTCTATGGCTTAAAAAGTGTACTGCGACAAACCACCGCTGTCATCGCTACAGCAGTTCTTCTTTTTGCCTTCTTTATTGAATATTTACAGTTCGTTAAAGCCATTGAATGGTTGGGATTATCCCACAACCGCATCGCCCAAACAGTACTAGGCACCTCCTACTCTACCCACGATTTGCTTTGTTATGGTCTTGGATTTTTGGCCCTTTTCCCACTAGAACATATACGAAAAAAACAAAGCCACTCCGAATGAAGTGGCTTGTATATTAGAATATTTGCCTATTATACCCCAGCAATACTTTTTAATTCATTCACAAAACGACTGGCCAATGCATCGGCAGCCGCTTGAGAAGGCGCTTCAGTATAAATGCGGATAATAGGTTCGGTATTTGACTTGCGCAAATGCACCCATTCGGTAGGAAAATCGATTTTTACCCCATCAATGGTTGATAAGGGTTCATTGGCATAACGCTTGGCAATTTCAGCCATGACCCCATCAACATCAATTTGTGGGGTGAGTTCGATTTTATTTTTACTCATAAAATACTCTGGCAAACCCGCTCGAAGTTCGGCCACCGTTTGTTCTAGGCCAGCCAAATGGGTAAGAAATAAAGCTACACCCACCAAGGCATCGCGACCGTAATGCAATTCAGGATAAATGATGCCGCCATTCCCTTCGCCACCAATAATCGCTTGGGTCGCTTTCATCAACTCTACTACATTAACTTCCCCAACCGCACTCGCTTGGTACGAACCGTTATGAAACTCGGTCACATCGCGTAGCGCCCGTGAAGAACTCATATTGGACACCGTATTTCCTGGGGTTTTACTCAATACATAATCGGCAACGGCAACCAAGGTATACTCTTCGCCAAACATCTCCCCTTCATTGGTAATAAAGGCCAAACGATCGACATCGGGATCGACAACGATTCCAAAATCGGCCTGCTCTTTGATTACTTTTTGACAAATATCCCCCAAATGTTCCTTTAAAGGTTCGGGGTTATGCGGAAAATGACCGTTGGGCGTACAATACAATTTGACTACTTCAACGCCCATCTGTTCGAGTAATTTCGGAATAATGATTCCGCCCGAGGAATTCACTCCATCCACAACGACTTTAAATTTTCGTTGAGCCACTTTTTCGGCATCGACCAAGGGTAAATTGAGTACCTCATCGATATGAATATCCATGTAGGTATCGTTCTCGGTCACCTTACCAAGCGCATCGACATCGGCAAAATCAAAGGCAGCGGCTTCGGCTATTTCCAATATCGCAGCTCCATCAGCTCCACTTAAAAACTCACCTTTAGCATTCAAGAGTTTCAAGGCATTCCATTGTTTTGGATTATGTGAAGCCGTAAGAATGATTCCTCCATCGGCTTGTTCCAAAGGGACGGCAATTTCAACGGTTGGGGTAGTCGACAGTCCAAGATCAATAATGTCAATACCCAAACCAACGAGCGTGTTGACCACTAATTGATGGATCATCGGACCCGAAATTCGGGCATCACGACCAATAACGACTTTCAATGTGGAACTTGGCTTATTTTGTTTTAAAAAAGTTCCATAGGCAGCAGCAAATTTTACAGCATCTATAGGCGTTAAATTTTCACCCACGGCTCCTCCAATGGTTCCGCGAATGCCTGAAATGGATTTAATAAGTGTCATATTTTTTATTTTTTTTTGAGTTGAACAAAAATACAGTTTAAGGCGTATAAGCGTTACGAAGGTAAAAAAAGTAATGATTTCTTCATAAAATCCTTGGATAAATAACCTAATAAATCGCTGTTTTACATTGGATTTATCAAAACGTCAAATTAATCGAGTATTTATACCCTACAGCGATTTTTTTTGAGTTCGCACCCTATCCCCAATACTTTTGTACCGTTAAACCCTAGTTAAAAACCCCAACAACAGGTCTGTTGTTTGTCAGTAAAATGAAAAAAATACTCGTAATTGAGGATGATAAAATGATCAAAACCATCCTCAACCACTTACTGGCTAAAGAAGGCTACCTCATTGATTTTGCCATAGATGGCGAAGAAGGTGCCCGGAAATTACTCCACACCGACCCCGATGTTGTGATCACCGATATTCAATTGCCTCATGTCTCCGGAATGACGTTGGTGACGTTGAGTAAAAAATTGAATCCCAACCGACCTGTTTTTGTGGTATCCTCTTTAGGGAATGAAACCGAAATTGTGGAAGAAGCTCTTGCACAAGGTGCCAACGAAGTATTGACAAAGCCCATTGCTTTTGAAGATATCGTCAAAAAAATTAGAAACGTATTACTTTTAGAAGTGGTATAACCATGTCACAATCTCCTGCAACCCTTCCCTCCTTACATTTTCCTACGTTTGCATTTGTATTGCTCTGCTGGTCATTTCCTTTAGGAATACTCTCAGTTTCAGTAGGGCCTATGTATTGGGTGTGCTTTGGAACACAGTATTATGCTTGGTCGCCCCTAATTTTTTATTGCATCCAAAGTTTACTCTTTCTGCTTCTTATTGGTTTCCTACTATTCCTTTCTCAACGTACCACGCTCGTATTGATTAATCCCACAGAGGGTCTTTTGCAACGAGCCCTTTGGATCTTACTCACCCTTCTTTATATTATGGCTTTGGGCGGGTTAATTTTAGATCCCGAGTTGTTCCTTAATATGCAACATAATCTGACCTTTCCAAATCCTTAAGCCACTCGTTTTCTGTTTTTTTTTTAAACCTTCACCGTACTTTTTTGAACCGTTATCGAGTTTTTTGTCGTTATACCGATTAAATTTTATTCCCACTCCCTATTCATATACATTTGATTTCGTAAAATATAACCCATGCGCGCCCATACGCTACTTTCTTTTTACCAACAAATTACTGCCACTGACTGGGGCGCTTTACTCTTACCTGTTTGTGCAGGTTTGGCGGTATTGTATATGGTGTATGCGTTTTTCTTTCATACAAAATCAACGTCGGAAGCTATTGTTGATCGGCCCGAACTACAAGTGGCGCTAAGCAATTTTCTTTCCGATTATTTTGCGGATGAATGGGATACGGTAGAATCACAAATAGAAATAGACCATTTTAAACACACGTTTTTAGATCAACCCGATGCTTGCCGCTTGGTTTTACGTAAACTTTTGGCTCCCGCTTCTCCCTACCGAAACAAAGCCAATCAACCTAAATTGACGGCACTTGTCAAAGAGTGGAATTTGGACGCCTTTGTCGTTAAAGAATTAGCAAGCGCCAACGAATCTGTGACCTTAGAAACGTTGGAATATGCCAAAGCGATTCCCAGCCTTCAATTAAAAGATACCGTAACACAACTCGCCTTTTATGGAGCTCAGTCGGTTCGTACTCCTGCTTTAGCTACTTTAATTGAGCTGTGTAATTACCAACCCGATACGTTGCGCATTTATCCTCATTCATTTACCGAGGAAGATATGCAAAACTTAGTGGCCTTGTATAGCGATCAAAGCCAATGGGTCGCTGAACAATTACCAACGTGGCTTGAAGCTACGGAACCTCAATTTTTATGGTTTTGTTTGGCCTTGGCAAAAGAGTATCAACTCCCCGTGGAGATGCGGTCCCTGCAACAATTGGCGTTTCATGCACATAAATCCCTTGGGGCCATTGCGATACAATTATTGGATGGATATCTGCAACCCGAATCGGCAAGTGCTTTGCAACAATACCGTAAAAAAGTGGTTTTGGAACAGCCCTCAACCGAAGCTCCTACTGCGAACGAAAATTCGCTTCAACAAGCAATCAATTAACAAATCTATACTATCAATTCTTTGAAAAGTTGCTATCTTTACCTGAGAGCAACTTTTTTTTATGAATTTCCTCGCCCACATTTACCTTTCTGGTGCTTCCGATTTATTACGGATTGGAAACTTCATGGCCGACAGCGTGCGAGGCTCCCAATACAAGAATCTTCCGCAAGAGTTGCAAAAAGGAATTCTTTTGCACCGCTTCATTGATAGTTTTACCGATACACATCCGTTATACCGCCAAAGCAAACACCGATTGCATGCGAAGTATGGACACTATTCGGGAGTGATCATGGATATTTTTTACGATCATTTTTTGGCAAAAAACTGGAACCGATATTCCGCTACCTCACTCGAAGAATATGCCGCCGATTTCTATGCCTTACTGAAAGAAAAACTCAGTTGGCTCACCGAAAAAGCACAACATATGGTGCCCTATATGATTGCTCGAAATTGGTTGGTGAGTTATGCCTCGTTGGATGGCCTAGAAAAAATTTTATTTCAAATGGACCTCCGCACGCAACAACGCGTACAAATGCATGAGGCCATAATCGAGTTAAAAGAATTTTACAGCGAATTTGAAAACGAATTTTTCGCTTTTTTTGACGAATTGGAACTCGCCTGTCGGGAAAAACGAGAAATCTTAAACCAACAATTTTCCAATGCATCCGCTTGATGAATTGGTGCTTCTTTTTGAACAGCACCAAAATCCTGAAAACGCCTTACTTATGAAGGCGTATATGAAAAACCATTTTGAATTCCTTGGGGTCAAAGCCACCCTGCGCAGAGACTTGTTTAACGGATGGTATGACAAAAACAAAGCATCTATTCAACATAATTTCCGTACCTATACTTTAGCACTTTTTGAGCAACCCTATAGGGAATTACACTATTGTGGGATGGAACTTTTTTATAAAGCGGTGAAAAAAATGTACTCCCCCGAAGATATACAACACATTGAACATTTGATAGTAACCCATTCGTGGTGGGATACCGTAGACTTTATCGCCAAATATTTGTTGGGAGGGTATTTACAACAATATCCTGAAGCTATTCCCAGGGTTATCGAACGGTTTTCGGCTGCTCCATCCCTTTGGTTGAACCGCAGTGGTCTCCTTTTTCAATTGGGATATAAAGCCCAAACGCACTTCGACCTGTTAAAAGCCGAATGTTTCAAACACAAAGATTCCAACGAATTTTTTATCCAAAAAGCCATCGGTTGGGCACTTCGAGATTACAGCCGATTCAATCCAAATGTCGTGCGTGAATTTGTAGAAAATACAAAATTAAAACCGTTGAGTAAGCGCGAAGCTTTACGAAACTTACCGTAACTCCATAGCCCCTAATCGGTATTGATAGGTTTGTTGTTGATGTGCACCAAACTGTTGCGGAAGTAATTGAAAAAAAACGATCTGCGTAAGCGCATATTCGCGAAAACTCTCGTTTTGGACACAACCAATGGTGTAGCCACATTTCCAACTGCGGTAGGTTATCGTATTGTATTTCACGCGTTCCGATAACGTAATTTGAATTGGAGCGGATTGCGCCAACTTTTGGAGTAACATCGCAATTGGAATGAGTGTCGGCGTAGGTGACGTAAGGTCCACTACCAACGTTTCTTCATTCACAAATAAAGCCAAACAAGCGGTTTCCATTTCCTTGCGCAACGATGGCTCGAGACCGGGTTGGGTAAGCTGCTGGAGGTAAAAAAACAATTCCTGAATTTTTATATCCGAATTCTCCTGATAGGCTTGCAAAACAGGTGCTGCAAAAACCTGTTTCAACGATTGTTCGTTGGTGGTTTTCATGGATTCTGTAGCCGCCTGACTCCACACCGAAGCACACCATAGAAAAACGATACATACAATGCCGCTGCGCATGCTTATTCTTGTTTGATACGGATCGCTTTGAGCTTTCCGTCGGGTTCATTTTTTATATCTACAATCTCCCACCGTTTTAATACCGGCGTGGGAATGGTTAACTTTTGTACAAATTGGGCTTTGTTGTAGAACTCCGCACCCAGCCCCCCTTTCAACATCACCATCACTTCCAAATCTTCCGAAAGAATGTGTTGCAATTGCGTCTTGCGTTTTTGCCAATCGGTGATATCGGCTTTCAAAAAGGCTTTTACCATCATGGCGTAATCATCGGGTTGTAACGCCACTACGGGCGGAGATTGAACCGAGGAACTTGGGGGAATTTGCACGATAGTATCCTTGTAAAACGGACTTTTCACTAAGACCGTTAGGGGTTTTTCTCTCACTTTTTCCTCAAACTGTTGTGGCGTCATTGGTTGTGCCGCAACGGTATGGGTTGCATCATACACTTGAACCTCCGAACTGTCCACGGTTTCTTGGGTGTATTGGTTTTGCAATTTTACGGGAGGCATTTTCGTTACTTTTTTTTCAGGCCAAAGAAAATGGGCAACCGCCAACAGTATGACTCCAATCCCCATTCCCCAAAGATATCCTCGTTTTGAACGTTTCGTTTCTTCCTTTGAAACAACTGTTGGACCGGTAGCTATAGGTTCAAAAATAAATTCATCCCAACTCGACACGCCCACAAAACGACACAACACATGGAGCATGTTTTTGCGGGGCAACTTCGTATTTGTTTCAGGTTTCAAATGGGTGTAAATCCACTTTTCGCTTACTGTTTCCTTGCATTCCCTTTCCAATAAAGCAATCAGATTCAAAATATCCTGCGAAGAAAACGTTTTCCAGTCCCCTTGAAAATACGGGTAATCCTGACGGTAGCGCTCAAGCACTCGTCGTTTCAATTCCTGAAAATGTTGCATTTCATTCATGCCGCAGATCAAAGGTAGGAGAACAATGAAAATTCCTGTGGAAAGTTCACTGTAAATTCACTGTAAAAATAACCAAATAACTTTACAGTAAAGAGAAAGTCGATTTGCTAAAGGTTGGAAATCTAGCCCACTACTTTTGGGTCATCAAAATTTTAAAAAATCAAATCACATGAACACAAAAGTAATTTTAGCAGCAACCCTTTGCACCACATTATGGGCCACCGCACAACATTCAGGCAATGCCAATTATACCGAAGCGTCGGGCAATGCCAACTACGAGCTTCAAAAAGGCAATGCCAACTACGGCAACAATCCCTACACCGTCAATCGGGTCAATACCCTGCAAACCACTTCGAGTACCGAAAATGAGATGGTGATTGTCATCAAAGGGATTTACAACGAAAAAGCAACCACACAAGTCGCCACCTTCAGCGTGTTGCAATTGGGAAAATCGGCCGAAGAAGCCACCAATTTAATGGACGAACGCATCAACAATGTCATCAAAGAATTAGATGCTTATAGTAAAGACATTGTGGTGATGACCGACATGATTTCGTTTGTTCCAACGTATGAATATGCGGTAGAGAAAAAAATTTTCAATCCTAAAACCTACAATGAGAAACCTTCGGGCTTTGAGTTGAAAAAAAACCTCATTATTCGCTTTCGCACCAGTCGCGACATGGATAAAATCATCTCCATTTGCGGTAAAAATGAAATTTACGATTTGGCCAAAGTAGATTATGTCACGGTCAATTTTGATCAAATTCGTGCCCAAATGCAGCGCAAAGCCTTAGAGCAATTTAAGGAGATGACGGCCAATTATTCGTTGCTAATGAACATGGATTTAAGTAAAAAAGAAAAAATCTTGCAAGAAGGTTTCAACGTGTCGTACCCCATGGAAAGTTATCGCAAATACACCGCGTATGCCCAAGCATCGGCCAATTTCGACCCCAAAAGTTCGGTAAACGACATCAAGAAAAACAGTACCGAATACTACAACCCCGCACTGATGAAAGACCACAGTTTTGTCATCAACGGCGATATTGCTGAACCTTCTATTCAGGCCTTTTACGATTTGACCGTTCGTATCAAACTCAAAGAAGACCAACTACCGAAAAACACCATTATTCGCAACAACCGCTATTATATTGTGACCCCTGCGGGCGATATTAAGTTGTTGAATTTATAAAAAGTAGTGATGAAAGTCTTTTGGGTATGCATTCTATGGTCCATCCAAAGTTGGAGCCAAGCATCAGGTTCGAGTGAATTTGCCTTCACGCTTTTATTTGACTGGAAATTTCCAGTAGATAAAATCAAATTGTATGTACATGAAAAAAATGGGAATTCCCTTGAAAATGTTCTTTGTTTAACCGACAAAGAAACCAATTCCATCACCGTTATTGGCGGAAATCATTATATCGTGGGTGTGAGATTTCCCACCTTAGTATGCGTTTATGAAGGCTTGGTTTATCGTAGGGATACGGTTTTAGAAAAAAACACGCTATTTTACCTCATCACCAACGGCATGGAATCGCTCTCGCTTGAAGAACCTTTGTTTTTTTCAGAAAAGAAAAAAGTTATCGAAGTGAAAAGAAGACTAAAGGGAGAAACATTTCAAATAGAAATCCTCAAACATAAAGATTTGCAATTTCTACCGATGCATAGTGTCGATATTACCACTGAAATGATGCGATTAAACTAAACAAAGGGAGCTTCGGTTCCCTTTTTTTTGACGTGAAAAAACGTACCTTTGTCATTCAAGGATTGTAGTATGCCCACCCGAAAAACAGCGACGGTATTATTGTTTATACGAAAAAATCTTCGCCGCTTAGAAGCCCTCTTCTTTGGGGCAAAAGCGGTGTTATCGGAACGGAGTTTTTTGTATCTATCCTGTGTGGCAGTCGCGATTTCCTGTGCTTTAGCGGTGATTGTACTTAAACATTTTGCCCATCATGTGTTTTTGATGGCTACCTATGTCAATCAGTATTTAAAACTTCCGTATGCCAACAGTATTTTTCCCATTATTGGCATTGTGCTCACCGTTTTTGTTATTCGAAAATTCTTGGACGGTTCGCTTGAAAAAGGGAGTTCACAAATTCTCTATGCTGTAGCCAAAAAAGGAGGCATCTTACCCAAGAAACAAATGTATGCGCAAATCATCACGAGTTCATTGACCGTGGGCATGGGGGGCTCGGCGGGACTAGAGAGTCCGATTACCATAACGGGAGCCGCCTTTGGGTCGAATTACGCTCAAAAGTATAAGCTCTCGCAAAAAGACCGGATTCTCTTGCTCGCGTGTGGGGTGGCTGCTGGGATTGGTGCGGCATTCAATGCACCTATTGCAGGCGTATTGTTTGCCATTGAGGTCGTATTGACAGATGTATCAATTTCGGCCTTTATCCCTATTATGATTGCCGCCGCGACAGGGGCTTTGGCCTCCAATGTGCTGTTGAGTCAAGACATCTTGCTGAGTTTTAAAGCGATCAAACCTTTTGATTACCATAATATTCCGTATTATATTTTGTTGGGTGTGATGGCCGGATTGGTTTCGGTCTATCATGCGCGTAATTTCCGACGGGTAGAACATTTCTTCCATAGGTACCGCTTAAATTCCTACCGAAGAGCATTGGTAGGCGCCATGATGCTGGCCGTGTTGATTTTCTTTTTTCCAACGCTTTTTGGTGAAGGGTATGAGAGTATCAAATCGCTCTCCAATGCCCAACCCGAAGTGTTGTTAAACAATACCTTGCTCGAACCCTGGCAATCCAACGAATGGGTAGTACTCGCCTTTGTGGGCGTTGTGATTTTCTTGAAATCCATCGCTACGGGACTTACCTTGGGTTCGGGTGGAAATGGCGGAAACTTTGCTCCATCTTTGTTTGTCGGATCGTATTTGGGCTTTGTAGTAGCCAAAACCATGGACCTAACGGGAATTCATCATGATTTGCCTTTGGCAAATTTTACTATGGTAGGAATGGCAGGTATTCTCAGCGGACTCTTTCACGCTCCTTTGACGGCCATCTTTTTGATTGGAGAAATCACGGGCGGCTATGACTTGATGGTGCCGTTGATGATAGTTTCCTCGATTAGTTTTGCCGTATCGCGAAAATTTGAAAAACACTCGATGGATGTCAAAGCCTTGGCCGATAAAGGCGAAGTGTTCACAGGCGATAAAGATAAAAATGTATTGTTGGGAATTGATTTTCTTTCCCAAGTGCAAACCGAAACCCGAACATTTCAACGGACCGATACCGTGGAAGCAGTAATTGAAGCGCTACAAACCTCTAAACAGTCCTTATTTGCCGTCGTTGACGAAAAACAGCGTGTGCTTGGAATCTTGGATTTTCAACACCTAAAAACCTTTATTTTCAATACCTATCGCGTCAAATTTGGCTCAATTGAAGAGTGGATGCAACCCGTCGATACGGCAATCCACCACGACGACGGAATGGAATTGATTATGGAGAAATTTGAACAATCCCAACGCCCTACCCTAATCGTTTTGAAATCGGGAAAATACTACGGTTTGGTCGACAAATGCACCTTACTAGAAACCTACCGCAGTACGTTGAAAGGACTGGTGATTGAGTAGTTATGAATTATGGGTTAAGAAATAACAGGTCAATTATTATCAGTTAAAAAAACGATTACGATGAAAAAAACATTTTTTATTCACATTTTTAGGACTTGCAAGCAATGTTTTTGCCTATCCAATTTTTCCTAGACTATTAAGAAAACTTGTAATTGAAAGTCAATATATAATTGTTGGATATGTGGTGGTAAAACATATAAAAAGATTGGAGATAAAGACGATTGGGGGTTCAAAAATTGCTATACTAGAAAATCTACAAGGAATAATAAAAAATGATATTATTGAAATTGATTTTAATCCAAATATGATTTGTCCAGCTCCTGACAGACATTTTGACGGCACTTATGTAATATCAATTGTTAACCTGAATAAAAAAAGGGGGGGGGGAATTTCATTTCCACACCTTATAATATGGAGCTAAAACTTTAAAAAAAATTGATAAAGAACTCTGAAAATTGCCTGCATACAAAATGAACTGTACAAAAAATCAAAGAAGTTTCCAGCTTTTTAATGGTTTTGCTGAGCAATACTTTGGTTGTTACAAGATGTTTCTTTTTACCACTGCAAATTAATATAGACTTTAAGCCATAATTCAGTTATCTCCCTCACATCATCTAAGGTGTCAAACAGATAGGCATGTAATATACCTACTTTGTAACGCTTAATGAACCTTTCAATGTAGGCATTCTGTATACAGATAAGCACTCATAGCCCGATTTAACATACAGAACGTTTTGGGTAAGCAAAATACGTTTAGCATCTACCCCTGATAGCGCACGAATCGTTCCCCCAGTGGCGCAACTCATTCTCGTGACACTACCCTCACCACAAAAAAACTGAACATACTTTTTTTCAAAATTCAAGTAAGAACAATTTTACAAATAAATACAGTGGAGTCAAACAGCTCCACTTTTTTTTGGCCTTGATGTGACGACGAAACCTATGAAATCCCTTGTTTTTCAAGAGATCAGAAAAAAAAACAGAAAAAGTTGGGGGTAAAATACTTTGGAAAACGAGGAAAAACACAGAATAAATTTGTAGTATTATTTTTTTTGCGGAGGGTATGTAGTCTTTTTGTATACTTAGTTGGGCGTTATCGGTAAGCTTAAAGACAACTATCAACAGTTTGACAAGTAATTTAAAAAT
>NZ_JBEILJ010000029.1:0-32116 GCF_040379285.1 Flavobacterium sp.
AAACCCGGTCTGTTCGCTTCCAGCTCGAGTAACCAGAGTTTTGTTTTTTTAGGGCAAACAAAACCCGGTCTGTTCGCTTCCAGCTCGAGTACCCGGAGTTTTGTTTTTTTAGGGCAAACAAAACCCGGTCTGTTCGCTTCCAGCTCGAGTATAACTTCGCTCTGTTCGGTTTTCAACCTCGAGTCCGTAATTTTATTTTTTGTATCCTGTATTTCGTATTCCTTCAATTCATAATTCATAACTCCTAACTTTATTAACTACTTTTGCATCACAACACAACAAATTTTCTTTTCTCATGAAAAACACCCTACTTGCGCCTTCCGTTTTGGCCGCTGATTTTGGCAATCTACAACGCGATATTGAAATGATTAATCAATCAGAAGCCGATTGGTTCCACATTGATATTATGGATGGCGTTTTTGTTCCCAACATTTCGTTTGGCATGCCGGTTTTGGAAGCGATACAAAAAAATGCCACGAAAACCATTGATGTGCATTTAATGATCGTCGATCCTGATCGTTACATCACCACCTTCAAAAAATTAGGCGCCGATGTTCTGACGGTACATTATGAAGCTTGTACCCACTTACACCGTACCCTTCAAGCCATTAAAGCAGAAGGTATGAAAGCGGGAGTGGCTTTAAATCCGCATACCCCTATTGAAGTGTTAAACGATATTATCCAAGATATTGATTTAGTGTGCTTGATGAGTGTGAATCCTGGGTTTGGCGGACAATCGTTTATTGAACATACCTACAACAAAATTATTCGTTTAAAACAATTGATTACAGATCGAGGCGCTGCTACTTTAATCGAAATCGACGGTGGCGTCACCGACCAAAACGCAAAACAACTGGCGGCTACCGGTGCAGATGTTTTGGTGGCAGGCAGTTTTGTCTTCCGCGCGGAAAACCCGATAGCAACAATACAAAATTTGAAATCAATTACACGATAACACAAAGGCTTCTCAGGGAGCCTTTTTTAATACTGTGCCAATAAGTATTTGATCAAATCGGTGGTCGTGACAATACCCACCAATAATTCATCTAATACAACAGGTAAAGCATGAAACTCACGAGAAGCTAAAATTTCGGCAACCTCTCGAATGGTAGTCTCAGGCGATACAGTAACCAAATGGCGCGCCATCACTTGTTCTATCGAAAACATATTGTAGACTGTAGAATCTACTTCCATCGCATCCTCGTCAACGGCATCGGCGAAAGAAATCCGTAACAAATCGGTGAGACTCAACATCCCAACAATGGTATTGCCTTGCACCACGGGAATATGGCGAATGTGATGCTTTTTGAACAACGCTTCTGCTTTGGTAAGATCGTCTGTACTATTGAGTTTAATTACATTTTTGGTCATAATCATAGCGACCGGCACATGATTTTTCATAAGACTTTCAATTTATTTATCCCTTAAAGGTAGTCGATACCAAAACGAAAGAATATGATATAAATCAGTAATAATGATTTCCGCAACAACTAACGACTTGGATTCTCTTTGTTGTGTCTGTAAGCTCCCCCAAAAAGTAAAAATGTGTATTAGTTTTTAGACACACAAATGACACGCGATAAAAAAAGAAAGTCTCAAACTGCTGTAAATAAGCATGTTTGAGACTTAATCGTGACCGCGAAGGGATTCGAACCCCCAACCCTCAGAGCCGAAATCTGATATTCTATCCAATTGAACTACGCAGCCGTTATGATATTATAAATTTTATATTAAGCCAACAATTTTTTCACGATAGTAGATATTGTTTTTCCATCGGTTTTTCCCGCTAAAGCTTTGGAGGCTATGCCCATGACCTGACCCATAGCGGCCATTCCTGAGAATCCATTTTCAGCAAGGATTTGAGCTACAGCCGCTTCTACCTCAGCCTCTGTCATCTGAGCAGGTAAAAACTTTTCAATAACCGCCACTTGAGCCAATTCGGGTTCGGCCAAATCAGTTCGCCCTTGCTCAGTAAAAATGGCAGCACTATCCTTACGTTGCTTCACCAATTTCTGCAATAACTTAATTTCATCGTCAGCAGAAAGGGTATCCGAGGCACCTGCTTCTGTTTTGGCTAATATAATCCCAGATTTAATAGCACGCAAGGCTTCAAGGGCTACTGTATCCTTGGCACGCATCGCGTTTTTCATTTCTTCCATAATTTGGCTTTCCAAACTCATTTCTTTGTTTTTTAAGGGATTAGAAACCAGCAATACTTCAATTGCCAATTTGCGATGCCAAAGGTAAAAAAATAACCCGAAAGAAACAATTCCTTCGGGTTACCCATCTTTAATTAACTTATGATTTAATCTACATTATCGTGCAAGAATGAATTGTTGGAACGCAATTGAACATCGTCATTGCTATCAGTTCCGATGGACATTCTAGACGTATTGGAAGTGGGCTGGTTTGCTGATAAATCAACGCCCATACGTTTGTATGCTGGTTCTTTTTCTAACTCATCCACACGTGATGGATTGTTGTGAAATTTATAATTAAACTCCTTCAACTTACGACGACGTTCTTCTGCGCGCATTTTTAAAGTTTCTTCAATGGTCAACTCCACAGGCGACAACTCATCAGCTGCATATTTAGGCATCACAGGTTCAGCAGCCACTTTGGTGGTAAACTGAAGTGTTTCATCAACTTTTTCTTCCACTTTTGCCACAGGCTCTACAGGTTTTGTAGTGCCCAAAAGCTCATTCTCAATTTCCATATACTCTTCCAAAGAGTAACGAATGACTCCCTGATCAACTTCAGTCATGGGAACAAACTCAATAGGTTCGTTCACTTGAATATTTTTCGTTTCATCCGTCAAATCAAAAACCAATTTTGACGTTTCTGCTACAGGTGTTTCATCAACTTGCAAAGGCAAATCAAACGTCAACGTCGCTTGCGTTTCTTCAGCAAAAGAAATGGTTTGTGGTTCGTTTACTTTGATTTCTTGAAAAGGCGTAACGGGTGCTGTAAATCCGAAATCCAAATCCTTAATTGGAGAAACAATTTCAAAAGTAACATCCAAATTACGGATAAACTCATTCATCGGAATCAATGCTTCTGCATCAACTGCTGGCGTAAACACGGGTGCAACCACCTCTTCTTCCAACAATTCAAAAACCACTTTTTCCTCTACGGGAGCCGATGTTTCAATAACGGGAGTAATGGGAGTTTCAACGGGACTTTCAAAAACGGGTACCGAAGGCTGAATTAAATCACGCACTAAACGCTGTTCGTCTTCCAAAGAATGGATGATTTTTTTGGGCTCTGTGTTCACAATCTCCGCTTGTTGATCGGTGGTGAACCCAGTAGCGATAATTGTTACTGCAATAGCTTCTCCCAAGGTTTCATCTTCACCAACCCCCATAATGATGTTGGCATTGAACCCTGCTTCAGCTTGAATATGATCGTTGATTTCACCAATTTCATCAATGGTAATTTCACTAGTACCCGAAACGATAAGCAACAATACGTTTTTGGCACCATTAATTTTGTTATCATTCAACAACGGCGAATCTAAGGCCGCAATGATGGCATCTTTGGCACGGTTATCACCCGTCGCAGTAGCCGAACCCATAATAGCTGTTCCACTATTAGACAATACCGTCTTGGCATCTTTCAAGTCGATATTTTGCGTATAATGGTGCGTAATTACTTCGGCGATTCCACGTGAGGCAGTAGACAAAACCTCATCGGCTTTGGAGAACCCAGCTTTGAAACCAAGATTTCCATAAACCTCACGTAATTTATTATTATTGATAACGATGAGCGAATCTACTTGTTTACGTAAACGTTCAACACCAGCCATCGCTTGTTCAGAACGAACTTTTCCTTCAAATTGGAAAGGAATCGTCACAATACCTACGGTAAGAATATCACGTTCTTTGGCCAATTGAGCAATCACAGGAGCAGCACCCGTTCCGGTTCCACCTCCCATACCGGCAGTGATGAAAACCATTTTGGTGTTGCTGTCCAACATTTTTTCAATCTCGGCAATACTTTCTATCGCTGACTGCTGACCTACTTCGGGATTGGCTCCAGCACCAAGTCCTTCGGTCAACCCAACACCCAATTGGATTTTGTTGGGAACAGGACTGTTTTGCAAAGCCTGTGCATCTGTGTTACACACTACGAAGTCTACACCTTTGATTCCTTGTTTGAACATGTGGTTGATGGCATTGCTTCCGCCGCCGCCAACACCGATTACCTTAATAACATTTGATTGGTTTTTAGGCAAATCAAATGAGATGCTTCCAAATTCTGAGTTGCTCATCATACGATTTTGGTTTTGTTTGTATTTTGCTGTCTACTTATTCTGCGTTATCTAAAAAATCTTTAATCTTATCGACATAGCGATCAAAAAATGATCGTCGAATCGTACTCTCTGTACTAGGAGCTTGAGGAGTTGTCGCTACAGGTTCTTCTACCTCTTGAGTGACTGAAACCACAGGCGGCACCTCATATGAAGGGGCTACAGGTGCTGCAACAGGTTGAGGTGCTTGTTGCAATTCAATACGGTAAGCACTTTGGGTATTATTTGCCACACTATTCATCACCAATCCAACGGCTGTCGCATACAACGGGCTTGAAATTTCCTCGCTGGAATTTCCGGCCAAATGTTCGTTGGGATACCCAATACGCGTGTCCATTCCCGTGATATATTCAACCAATTGTTTTACATGTTTCAACTGTGAACCACCCCCCGTCAACACAATCCCTGCAATCAATTTCTTACGTGGATTTTCATGTCCGTACGCTTTAATTTCGGCAAAAACTTGCTCAATGATTTCAACCACGCGGGCATGAATAATCTTGGATAAGTTTTTTAGCGAAATTTCTTTGGGGTCACGTCCGCGAACTCCAGGTATCGAAACGATTTCATTGTCTTTATTTTCACCAGGCCAAGCCGATCCAAACTTCAATTTCAACAACTCTGCTTGCTTTTCGATAATAGAACAGCCTTCTTTGATGTCCTCGGTAATCACATTACCTCCAAAAGGAATTACAGCCGTGTGACGAATAATTCCATCTTTGAAAATAGCCAAGTCGGTTGTTCCCCCTCCGATATCAATCAAGGCAACTCCTGCCTCTTTTTCTTCCTGACTCAATACGGCATCAGCAGATGCTAAAGGCTCTAGCGTTAGGCCCGATAATTCAATACCCGAACTTTGGACACATCGCCCAATATTTCGGATGGAAGACGCTTGCCCTACGACCACATGGAAACTTGCTTCTAAACGCCCCCCGTACATCCCGATAGGCTCTTTGATGTCGGATTGACCGTCAATCTTGAACTCTTGCGGCAGCACGTGAATAATCTCCTCACCGGGCAACATCGCCAAACGACTTACTTGATCGACCAACAATTGAATATCCTTTTCGCTAATCACCTCCTCTGGATTGCTGCGGATCAAATAATCCGTATGCTGGATGCTACGAATGTGCTGTCCCGCAATCCCAACGACTACATCATTGATTTTGTAACCGGAATTTTCCTCGGCTTCTAATACCGCTTGTTGGATCGATTGAATGGTTTGGGTAATGTTGTTTACAACCCCACGGGAAACGCCCAAACTTTTGGCTTTTCCAACGCCCAAAATTTCCAATTTCCCATACTCGTTTTTCTTTCCGATCATGGTCACAATCTTGGTTGTTCCAATATCTAATCCTACGGCAATGCTTTCTTTCGGGTTCATAGTTCAAAAATGGTCACTTATTGTTTGTTTATCGGGTGCATACAACTTGGTGGATAAACCGTAAATTGATGCGTTTATATTTTTCTAATGTACTGTCTTTAATCGCTTTTTGGAAGAAAGCTTTGTAATTCAAAAACTTTCGTTCCGAGTGCACCAATTGCCCAAATTCAATGACAAATGGGTGATTGCGTGAAGTCATTTCCAGACTTTTATCGTTTAACACGCGTACACTAATGATATTTTTTTTCAAAAATGGATCCTTCTGCATCATTGCCATTACTGCGGTAAGCTTCGGCATCACTTCATTGGTGATTGAACCTGTCAGCAAGGGGACTCTGGCGGTGTAATGATTGGATAAAGGCATTTGTTTTCCATCCTTATCCAAATAATACGACGTTTCGCCCACCATTAAGCGCGCTACAGGCGTTCGTTGCACGACCTCAGCCCGCAATACTCCGTCAACACTTACATAAACCTCTGATTTCTCAACCATTGGATTTTTATTGACAGAAGACTCCAATTTATCCAAATTTAATTGCTCTTTAGCAATGCTTCGCAGGTCTCTTTTATTTTCTATTAACAATTTATTAACCGTTTCCTGGCGCATAAAACTGTTGCTTTCGCCTACAAAAACAACCTCTGTTTTTTGCAGGGTTCGACGGCCATTGCGCAGCGAGGAAAAAGCATACAAAAACCCCGCCAATCCAAGGATAAGCACCAATCGAATGGTGGACCAAGTGTTGCTATTTATTCCCATATTTTTTTAATTTCTGGAACCATTTCTCCAATATCGCCAGCCCCTATCGTTACCAAGACAGGAGCGTTAATTTGTGGGATTTGCAACATAAGTTCTTCCTTACTCAAAAGTCTCACCTCAGTAAGCGTCATCTTACTCATTAACCAAGCCGATGTTACCCCTTCGATAGGCAATTCACGCGCTGGATATATGTCCAACAAAATCACTTCGTCAAACTGGGATAAACTAGTTGCAAAACCGTCAATAAAATCCTGTGTTCGGCTGAACAAATGAGGTTGAAAAATTGCCGTTACCTTTTTCCCAGGATACAATTCGCGTACCGCTTGATGTACCGCATTAATTTCCGTCGGATGATGCGCATAATCGTCAATATACACCTTCTCTGGAGTTTTAATTTGATACGAAAAACGACGTTGCACGCCTTGAAATGAAGCCAAAGCTTTAGCAATGGAACTGGTTGGGGTGCCGTACGTGTAAGCCATTGCTAAAGCAGTTAAGGCATTCATTAAATTGTGATGCCCTGGCAATCCAAAGGCAATATTGTAAATCGTATCTGTTGGTGTTTTAACATCAAAAACATAGGCGCTGTTTTCCACCCGAATATGATGCGCAACAAAATCGGCTTCTTCATTAATCCCCAAGGTTGTTCCCTCCAAGGGCAATCCTTTAGGCACAAACAAATGCTTTGGATTGTAAACTTTTGCAGCAAATTCTCGGAAGGATTCCTCTATGGCCGAGGCATCTCCATAGATATCCAAATGGTCAGCATCCATTGAGGTTACACAGGCCAAATCAGGATGTAAATGCAAAAAGGAACGATCAAATTCATCGGCTTCAACCACCGAAATTGTTTTTCCTTGTCCAATTAAATTGGAATGGTAATTTTCAACAATTCCTCCCAAAAAGGCGGTCACATCGGCACCGCTTTCATAGAGAATATGACCCAAAATACTTGACGTAGTAGTTTTTCCGTGCGTTCCTGCCACTGCAAAACAATAGGTTCCTTGGGTAATTAAGCCTAAAACTTCTGCCCGCTTTTTGATGACAAAGCCTTTTTCTACCAAATAGTTCCACTCCGCATGATTTTTGGGAATGGCGGGCGTAACGACCACCAGTGTAGTGTCTTTCGTAAAAGACGGCGGAATCGCTGCTATAGAATCTTCAAAATGAATAGGCATACCTCCTGCAACCAACTCATCCGTGAGACGTGTAGGCGTTTTATCGTAACCCGCAACTTTTTTCCCAATGAATTGAAAATAACGCGCTAAGGCACTCATCCCGATGCCTCCGATCCCGATAAAATAGACGTTATGGATTTGGTTTAGATTCATGTTAATGTTAAAATTCAATTTCAATGTCAAAGTTCAATGTCAATGTCAAAAATCAATTTCTAAAATCAATGGCGATGATATTCATTACTATGACTCTTTTCATTTTTATTGCTATTGTCATTTTTTAATTGTCATTGCTTTGTCATTGCTATTGCAACAGTTTTATTATTTCTTCAACGATATCACGAGTAGCATTGGGTTTGGCCAACTTTTTAATATTTTGACGCAATTCCTGCTGCCAATTTTCATCTGACAACAACTTTGAAAAGGTGCTTTCAAATTTTTCATCTAATTCGTCCTCTCGTAACAATACCGCTGCATTTTTATCCACAATTGCCTTAGCATTTTTGGTTTGATGGTCCTCGGCAACATTGGGCGAAGGGATAAACAACGTTGGCTTTCCTACCAAACACAATTCTGAAACCGAAGAAGCGCCTGCTCGCGAAATCACCACGTCGGCCGCGGCATAAATCAAATCCATTCGGTCAATAAAAGCAGTCACTTGCACATTCGGTTTTTCATTAAATTGCTTGTATTCTTCAAAATAGAGTTTTCCACATTGCCAATACACTTGAACCCCTTGTTCCAACAAAAAATCAATTTCTTTCGCCAACAATTGGTTAATGCGACGAGCGCCTAAACTTCCGCCAAGCACCAGTAGCGTTTTCTTGTTTGGGTCTAGTTTAAAATACGATTGTCCTTCTTCCCGTTTATCCGACAATTCAAGCAAATCTTGACGCACGGGATTCCCTGTAATTACAATTTTCTCTTTAGGAAAAAAGCGCTCTAAGTTTTCATACGCCACACAAATCGCATTTGCTTTTTTACTCAACAATTTATTGGTAATGCCCGGATAGGAATTTTGCTCTTGAATCAAGGTAGGAATGCCTTTACTATTGGCCATTTGCAATAAAGGGCCGCTAGCAAATCCCCCTGTTCCGATGACCACATCGGGTTGAAAACGATTCAAAATACGTCGGGACTTCCATAAACTGCTCAACAATTTAAACGGAAACATCATATTTTGCAGCGTGAGTTTTCGTTGTAATCCTGCAATCCACAATCCTTCAATAGAATAACCTGCTTGAGGTACTTTCTGCATTTCCATTTTATCCTCGGCGCCAACAAAAAGAAAATCAGCGTCAGGAAAGCGTTGTTTTAACGCATTCGCAATGGCAATGGCCGGATAAATATGTCCACCAGTTCCCCCACCGCTCAATATGAATTTATACTTTTTCATGGCTAACGATTTAAAACAGCATTCATGGGATTATCATCTTCATTTTGTCCCTGGCTTCCAGCACGTTCGGCTTCTTCTTCTTCCAATAATTGCTTGTCGATCAAACGTTGTAAAGCTTCCTCACGACGTTGTTTATCGGCTTCTTCTTGAGCAATTTCCTCTTCTTTTTTGGTCACACTCAAGATAATCCCCAGAGCAATACAAGTCATCCATACCGAGCTACCTCCCGAACTGATTAAAGGTAGGGTTTGTCCAGTAACGGGCAACAATTCAACCGCTACCGCCATATTGATTAACGCTTGAAAAACAATCGGAAAACCGAGACCGATGACGACCAATTTGCCAAAGAGCGTATTGGCTTTGTGTGAAGCTATTACAAATCGGAAGAGCAAGAGCATGTAAAAAAACAGGATCGTCAATCCGCCCATCAACCCATATTCCTCTACGATAATGGCATAAATAAAATCGGAAGACGATTGCGGCAGAAAGTTTTTTTGGACACTTTTCCCGGGTCCCAACCCATAAACATTACCCGAAGCTATAGCGATTTTGGCCTTTTCTATTTGATAATCATCCTCACCGGGTTTGTCGGAGGTAAAATTTTCAATACGACTCTTCCACGTATCGACGCGGTTGGGGAAGGCTTTGGGAAAAGCAATGACTAGCAGAACAAAAAACGAAGCTGCCGCGACCGCTAAGGCCAATATTAGCCCGATATATTGCAACGGATACTTCCCAATAAAAGCAATCATAAGCACCATGGCAAACAACAAGGCCGCCGTGGAGAAATTGGCTGGAAAAATCAATCCTAAGGTGATGAATACCGGAAGCCAAAGGTCGACTAATGAATTTTTAAACTTGAGTGGTATTTCCCGAGTTTTAGAGAGGTAGCGTGCGACATATACGTACAACACTATCGCTGCAAAGGTTGACGTTTGGAACGAAATGCCCAGAAACGGAATTTGAATCCAACGACTCGCATTGGCCCCATCGATTACGGTTCCTTTGACTAGTGTGTAGCCCAACAATAGCCAGACAAAGGGCAATGCTATTCGAGACACCCCTCTGAAATAATGGTAAGGAACTTTGTGTATTTTATAGATAATAAAAAAACCAATGATGATATGCACCGCATGCTTAATCAGGTAGGTAAGCGTGTTTCCTGTACCATGACGCATATAGGCCAAATTACTACTGGCGCTAAATACTGGCATAAAGGAAAACACTGCCAAGAAGGCGACCAGCGCCCAAATGACTTTATCTCCGTGTAAGCTGTTAATTAGGTTTTTCATTTATTAATTTAGAGTTTAGAATTTAGAGTCATAAAACTGCTCCTAGTCAAGAGTTGTTTAAACGAGCGTTAATGGTTTTCATTGAAACGACTACAATAGCTACCATTTCTTTTTACTCCTTTAACAAGCTTTTCAATTCTGCTTCTTTAATCCATTTCACTTCTTGAATAATTTCCAACCAATATCCTACTTCATTGGCTTCTTATAGAACAATATTCATTTTTGAAACAAATTCTTTATCACTTCTCGAACGGCATGCTGCTCTATAATTAGCTCCCACTGATGTTGCACTACGTACGATTTGATTAGCAATGATGTTTTGCGATTTTTGACCGGATAAACATTCCACCAATTTTAGAATAGCTAAAGCAAACTGTTTTGTTCGCTCTTTTAAAACTTCACTTCCCATTTTACTTAATCTAAATTCTAAAATCTGAAATCTAAAATTTATAAATTCCGAACGGCATCTTTGAACTGACGTCCGCGGTCTTCATAGTTTTCAAACAAGTCAAAACTCGCACATGCAGGAGACAAAAGCACCGTATCGCCTTTTTCGGCAATGTGTTTGGCAGTATTCACGGCATCGCGCATATTATCGACTTCCACCATCATGTCTACTACATTTCCGAAAGCATCGATGATTTTTTTATTTTCAACACCCAAACAAATAATGGCTTTCACTTTTTCATGAACCAAAGCCATCAATTCGGTATAATCGTTGCCTTTATCAACACCCCCTACAATCCACACGGTAGGTGTAGTCATGCTTTCCAAGGCAAAATAGGTAGCATTGACATTGGTCGCCTTACTATCGTTGATGTATTGTACATTTTGGATTTTCAACACTTTTTCCAAACGGTGTTCTACCCCTTGGAAATTGGACAAACTCTCCCGAATGGTTTGTTTGCGAATACGCATGAGTTGCGCCACAGAGGTCGCTGCCATTGCGTTTTTTAAATTGTGTTTTCCTTCTAATGAAATTTGAGCAGTTTCCATCATGAACTCCTCTTGGTTGATGTTGATTTCCATAGTTTTGTCGTTTAAATAAGCTCCGTTTTTAAGCACTTTCGTTACCGAAAACGGAATAGTTTTTGCATTGATTGTATTATTTTGGAGCCACCGGCTAATGGCTTCGTCATCGTTGTCGTAAATGAGGTAATCATCCACGGTTTGATTCATCGTTATACGAAATTTGGAAGCAATGTAGTTTTCATACTTATACTCATAGCGGTCCAAATGATCGGGGCTAATGTTGGTAATGATCGCAATATGGGGTTTGTAATGCACGATACCATCCAGCTGGAAACTGCTCAATTCAAGCACATAGCAATCGTAATTTTCTTCGGCCACTTGCCATGCAAAACTTTTCCCGATATTTCCACCCAAGCCGACATTCAATCCGCCTTCTTTAAGCAAATGATAAGTGAGCATCGTGGTGGTCGTTTTGCCATTACTTCCTGTAATTCCGATCGTTATAGCCTCGGTGTATGGGTAGGCAAACTCGATTTCAGAAATCACGGCAATTCCTTTTCCCACCAACTTCTTCACGATGGGCGCTTTATCAGGAATCCCTGGACTTTTCATCACCACATCGGCGTTGAGAATCAAATCTTCCGTGTGTTGGTTGTCTTCCCATGGAATTTGGTGTTGTGTAAGAACGTCTTTATAATTTTGCTTGATCGCTCCAAAATCGGACACAAACACCTCGTATCCTTTTTTCTGACCCAAAATGGCAGTTCCAACGCCACTTTCACCCCCGCCAAGCACAACCAATCGTTTCATTCTAGCGTAATTTTAAAGTGACAATAGCGACAATAGCGAGCATAATCGTAACAATCCAAAAGCGGGTTACAATTTTACTTTCATGGTAGCCTTTTTTCTGATAATGATGGTGCAAAGGCGACATTAGAAAAACCCGTCGTCCCACCCCAAATCGTTTCTTGGTGTACTTGAAATAGGAAACCTGAATAATCACCGAGGCGCTTTCGGCAAAGAAAATGGCACACAAAACAGGCAAAAGCATTTCTTTTCGAACAGAAATAGCGAGTACAGCAATGATTCCGCCGATGGTAAGACTCCCCGTATCACCCATAAACACTGATGCGGGATACGAATTGTACCAAAGGAAACCGACCAAGGCGCCAACAAAAGCAGCAATAAATACCGTCATTTCTCCCGAATTGGGGATGTACATGACATTCAAATAGCTTGATAAAATGATGTTCCCGGAGATGAACGCAAAAATTCCCAACGCGAGCACTGATATGGCCGAAGTTCCTGCCGCGAGACCATCAATTCCGTCGGTAAGATTGGCTCCATTCGAAACCGCCGTGATGATAAATATCACAATCGGAATAAACACCAACCAAGCCCATTGATGGTAATCGTCGGTGAATGGCTTTAAAATTTGCGCGTACTCCAATTCGTTATTTTTCATGAACGGAATAGTCGTTGTGGTCGATTTGATTTCTTTGGTTGTGGGGGCAATCGTACTTTTTGTTTGATTGAACGTTATAGGCGCCGTCGACTTTTCACGAACGGTTACTCCCGGGTGAAAATACAAGACTGACCCAACAATCAATCCCAAACCGACTTGACCGATGACTTTAAAAATTCCTTTTAAGCCTTGTTTGTCTTTTTTGAAAATTTTAATATAGTCGTCAATAAAGCCAATGGTTCCCATCCAAAGGGTGGTGACAACCAACAGGATTACATAGATGTTATTCAATTTGGTCAACAATAAAACGGGAATGAGCGTAGCAATAATGATAATTAATCCTCCCATTGTTGGCGTACCTGCCTTTTGTGTTTGTCCTTCCAAACCCAGTTCTCGAATGGTTTCACCCACTTGTTGGTTGCGTAAAAAATTGATGATTTTCTTTCCGTAAATGGTAGAAATCATTAACGAAAGAATGAGCGCTAAGGCCGAACGAAAGGTGATGTATTGAAACACCCCTGCGCCGGGCACATCCAATTGTTTATCGAGATAATCAAACAAATAGTAAAGCATGGGTTAGGAATTTAAGCGTTGGAGGAATTCGGTAACTATCTTTAAATCATCAAAATCGTGGCGCACCCCATTGATTTCCTGGTAGGTTTCGTGACCTTTACCAGCAATCAGAATAATATCGTGGGGTTGAGCCATTTGACATGCGGTTTTTATGGCTTGTTTTCGATCTAAAATCGAAAGGGTTTTTTTGAAATATTGGGGTTCCACACCAGCTTCCATCTCGGTTACGATTTGTTGCGGGTCTTCCGTACGTGGATTATCCGAGGTAAAAATGACTTTGTCGCTATGTTCCGCGGCAATATTGGCCATAATCGGACGCTTAGTTTTGTCGCGATCACCACCACAACCAACTACGGTAATTAACTGTTCGTTGCGGGTACGAATATCGCCAATCGTTTTAAGCACATTGGCTAGAGCATCGGGCGTGTGGGCATAATCGACGATAGCCGTAATTTGGTTGGGCGAAACGACAAACTGAAAGCGTCCAGAAACACTTTCCAATTCGGACAAAAGACGTAAAGCCTCTGATTTTTCGAGTCCCAACTCAATGGCAACCCCATATATAGCTAAGACATTGTAGGCATTGAAGGATCCTATTAATTTGACCCAAACTTCTTGCTCGTTGATTTTTAAAAGCAAACCCGACAACTGATTTTCCAACACCTGGGCTTTATAGTCGGCCATTGATTTCAAGGCATACGAAAGAGTTCGAGCGCCCGTATTTTGAATCATAACGGCACCGTTTTTATCGTCGATATTGATGAGCGCAAAAGCGGTTTTGGGCAAGTGATCAAAAAATGATTTCTTCACATCACGGTATTCGGTGAAAGTGTTGTGGTAATCCAAATGATCATGGGTTAGGTTGGTAAAAATGCCTCCTTTGAACACCAATCCTTCGGTTCGCTTTTGGTGTACCCCATGGGAACTTACTTCCATGAAACAATATTCACATCCCACCTCAGCCATTTCAGCCAAATACCGGTTGATCGTGAGGGAATCGGGCGTGGTATGTGTGGCAGGAAATTCGTGGGTATCGACCATCACTTTTACGGTGGAAAGCAATCCGACTTTGAATCCGGCTTTTTTAAACATTTGATACAACAGTGTTGCAATGGTGGTCTTCCCATTTGTTCCCGTTACGCCTACCAATTGTAATTTGGTAGAAGGATTATCATAAAAGTTATTCGCCATCCATGCCAAAGCCGTATTGGTATCGGCCACTTGAATATAGGTGATTTGGGGTAAAAGCGTTTCGGGAAGCGTATCACATACCACCGCTACTGCTCCCAAAGTGATTGCTTTTTCTATAAAATCATGCCCATTGGCTAGCGTCCCGCGTAAGGCTACGAACACATCCCCTGGAGTAACTTTGCGGGAATCAAATTCAATCTTAGCCACAGGAATATCGGTCGGTCCTTTGACCGATTCTAAAGCTACGCGGTAGAGTAAATCTTTGAGTTGCATTATGATAATTCTAGGGTGATGGGTATGTTTTTTCGTAGGATTTCTCCAGGTCGCAACGATTGGGACTTCACTTTCCCTATCCCTTTGACTTTAACTTTCATGCCCATATTTTCTAACAAAGCAATGGCATCCATGCCGGGCATCCCTTTCAGATTGGGCATGGTATTTTTGGTTTTTTGCAATTTTTGATAGTAGGCATTGTATTGTTGTTCTTGATGGGCAATTTTGGCATCTACATTGTGCACTTTATTCATGGCGGGCGCATCGGTAAAAATCTTCTGCGCAATACGTTTGAATACAGGACCCGCTACATCGGCGCCATAGTAATTGTTGTTGGACGTGTTGGGTTTGTGTACCACAACGATACACGAATACTTTGGTTTATCGGCAGGGAAAAAGCCCACAAATGACGAAATGTAATGCTTTTCATTGCCCCCATTTTTAGCGTAATTGGCTTGAGCCGTTCCCGTTTTTCCCGCCATAGAGAAATCTTTGGAATACAACTTTGAACCCGTACCGCGTTTGACTACATTTTCCATAATCGCCTTCAACTTTTTTATGGTTTCTGGCGAACAGATGCGTCGGTTTATCACTTCTTTATTGTATTTTTTTATGGTATTGTTCCATTCTTTAATCTCAGAAACGAACAAGGGTTTTACCATTTCTCCATTGTTGGCGATGGCATTGTACAAGGTTAATGTTTGAAGTGGCGTCACCGAAACCCCGTAGCCAAAAGCCATCCAGGGTAATGCAATTGCACTCCAACCCTTTTCACCGGGATGTGGGATAAACGGAACGCCTTCGCCTTTAATAGGTAATCCCAAGGGTTTATTCAATCCCATGCGGTCGATGCGATCGACGAACTGTTTAGGATTGTTTTTATAATTTTCATAAACCGCTTGAACCAAGACGGTGTTGGACGAAACTTCAAATCCGCGCGCTAAAGAGATGCTTCCATAGCCTCCCTCATGAGAATCGCGTACTTTTTTACCTCGGTACGTTATCACCCCGCCGTTGGTATTATACACCCTACTCGTGTCCACTTTTTTATCCTCCAACAAGGCGATCATATCTACTAGTTTGAACGTAGAACCAGGTTCGTGCGACTCCATCACCGCATAGTTGAGGGTTTCGTAGTAGTTGCCTGATTTTTCATCACGACCCAAATTGGAAATCGCACGTACATAGCCCGTTTTGGTCTCCATAACCACCACACAGCCGTGCTCAGCACCGTATTCTTCCAATTGCTTTAGTAAGGCATGGTGGGCGATATCCTGAATGAAAACATCGATGGTTGAAATTACATCGTAACCGTCGTGCGGTTCTTTTTCATTTTCATCACGAATGGGTTTCCATTGACCTTTGGCAATTTTTTGTTTCAAAATTTTACCATCTTCTCCTCGTAAATACTTGCTAAACGCCCCTTCAATTCCGATACGTTTTACTGTACCATCGTCCAAAACACGTTCGTAACCAATGGTACGTTCGGCCACTTTTCCAATAGGATGCTCCCGAACGGTATGTTGTTCTACAATCATACCGCCTTTGTAGGCTCCTTTATTGAACAAGGGCATCGCTTTGAAGTCCATGTACTGCGTGTAGGTCAAATCATCAGCGATAAACAAGTATCGGTTTTTGTTGGCGCGCGCTTTGCGCAACATATCTTGGTAGTGTGAGGCGGGTTTGCCCAACATCTTGGATAAGGCTTGTGCTAAATCGGGGACATGGGCTTCAAAATCTTCCGGTTTAGGCGCCATCGCATCAAAGCGAATGGTGTAATTGGGAATGGAAGTCGCTAATAAACTTCCGTCGGCAGAATAGATATTGCCTTTATTGGCTGGAATAACAAAGGTTTTTACCGAACGTTCTTTGGCTAACTTTCGGTAATAGGGTCCCTCTACCCACTGGATATTGGTCAATTTTACCACGATAGCAATCGCCATGAGGAAAAAGACCAACGCGGTAAGGTAGGTTCGGTAAGAAAGTGCTTTATCGTTGTTTACTCCTGCCATAGGGAACTCCAAAATCCTTTCGATTCTTTTTTAGTTACAGTTATCTTCTGCGGAGGCACGGGAGAAGGTTTGATCCCACGGGCTTCCATTTTTTGTGAAATAGTCGACTCCATACGAAGTTTCATCAATTGCGAACGGCGATCAACAAATCGCGAACGCAATTCTTTTACTTCATTATTCAATTCGGCGATACGAAACACCTTTTGTTCATACCGATGGGTATTGGCGATCATGATAATGGCCAATAAAATCAGAAAAAGGATAAACCGCCAGTTTTGTGAGGCGGACTCATCCACTAGAAATCGGGCTTTTAGTAAGCTGTAAATTCCTCGTTTCATCCTAATTTTTCGGCTATTCGTAGTTTCGCACTGCGCGCACGATTGTTTGTACTAATTTCTGCGGCACTAGGCACGATGAGCTTCCCAATAGTTTTGAAAGGCACCGAATAATTCCCAAAGAAATCGCGTTCGGGTTCGCCTTCAAACATTCCGTTTTTGACATAGCGTTTCACCAAACGATCTTCCAAAGAATGGTATGAAATCACACTCAATCGTCCTCCAGGGCGCAATACTTCTAGGGATTGTGTCAAAAAATCTTTGAGCACTTCCATTTCTTGATTCACTTCAATACGAATGGCTTGATAGATTTGTGCCAAAATTTTATTACTCAAATGTGCGGGTAAATATTTGGCTAAAACCTGTTTCAAATCGGCGGTGGTTTCAATCGGTTTTTGACTGCGTGCTTCGACGATTGTTCGCGCAAAAGCGGGAGCTTGTTTGAGTTCGCCATACAACAAAAACATACTGCGCAACGCACTTTCATCATAGGTGTTGATGACTTGATAGGCGTCTAATTCATTTTGCTGACTCATTCGCATGTCCAATTTTGCCTCAAAACGCGTTGAAAATCCGCGCTCGGGCACATCAAACTGGTGGGACGAAACCCCTAAATCGGCCAATATCCCATCGACGGCACGAACTCCATGAAATCGGAGAAAGCGTTTAAGATATCGGAAGTTTTCGGGAATCAAAGTGAACCGTGAATCGTCGATCGCATTGGCCCAAGCATCTTCATCTTGATCAAAAGCAAATAGTTTTCCATCCGGACCCAAACGGCGTAAAATTTCACGCGAATGTCCCCCGCCTCCAAAGGTCACGTCAACATAGACGCCATCGGGACGAATTGCCAAACCGTCAACGGTTTCCTGCAACAATACGGGGTTATGATAGTCCATGATCATCGTCGTTTACATTTCCCATTACATCTTCGGCCAAATCTGCAAAGTCAACGACAGAATCATCAATTGCTTTTTCATACAAGTCTTTATCCCAGATCTCGACGATATGTACCGCCGATGATAAGACTACATCTTTGGAGATTTGGGCAAAAGCGGTTAAGTCTTTGGGGACTAATAAGCGACCCAAGTTGTCAATTTCCACCACTTTAACTCCCGCTGTAAAGCGACGAATGAAGTCGTTGTTTTTTTTGACAAACTTGTTGAGCTTGTTGATTTTTTGCATCATCAGATTCCACTCCGCCATAGGGTACAACTCCAAACAAGGTTGAAATACCGAGCGCTTCAGCACGAAACCGTCCTGAAGTACAGCCGCAAGTTGCTTCTTCAAAGGCGCAGGCATCAAAAGCCTTCCTTTGGCATCAACTTTACACTCGTATGTCCCTATTAATGCGTTCATTATGCGAAATCGGATGTATGGGAACAAAAATAGGAAAGATTTTACCACCTTTTACCACTTTTTTCCACTTTGTTGATAAGTTTTACCACTTTAAAGGAAAATCCATGAAGAACACAGAAAAGAGTACTTTACCAAAAGTTTAACAATTTTGGATAATGGGTAAAAAAAACTCATTTTACGGCGTCGTTTATCGATACTTACTATAAACACTCCGGAGATTTTAACAGTTTTGAAGTGTTTTGAGAAAATGAAGTTCTGATTTCAAGACGATTAGCAATTGGTCGTAATGAATCGAAATACAACAGAAACATCACCGTAAATAATGACGAGAGCACTGGGATATTAGGTTTAAAAAACTATATTTGTAACCAAGCAAAATCGTAGGATTCAATATGGATGTAAGCGCAAAAAAAGAAGGTAAGTACCAATATTATGAAGCTGGAGAAGGCACCCCAATCGTGGTGTTGCATGGATTGATGGGCGGTTTGAGTAATTTTAAAGCGGTTGCCGATCACTTTTCAACCCGAGGCTACAAAGTAGTAATTCCTGAATTACCGCTATACACCCAAAACATTTTAAAAACCAACGTCAAAGCTTTTGCGAAATACGTCAAGGATTTTATCACCTACAAAGGGTTCTCGCGAGTTATTCTTTTGGGTAATTCTCTAGGGGGACATATCTCTTTATACCATACGAAAATGTATCCCGAAAAAGTTGCGGGTTTGGTAATCACCGGGAGCTCTGGTTTGTATGAAAGCGCTATGGGAGACAGTTACCCCAAACGCGGCGATTACGAATACATCAAAAAGAAAACCGAAGACGTGTTTTACGACCCCAAAATGGCTACTCCTGAATTGGTAGACGAGGTGTTTTCTATTGTAAATGACCGTATTAAAGTTTTAAAAACACTCACGATTGCCAAAAGTGCCATTCGCCACAATATGGGAAAAGATTTGCCCAAAATGCATGTAAAAACATGTATTATTTGGGGGAAAAACGACCGAGTTACGCCGCCTGAAGTTGCCGAAGAATTCCACAAGTTAATGCCTAATTCGGATTTGTATTGGATTGACCAATGTGGACATGCCGCGATGATGGAACAACCTGAAGCATTCAATCAGCATTTGGAAATGTGGCTTAAAAAAGAAGGTTTATAAGGCATGAAAATCAATAGCGCCGAATTTATCATCAGCAATTCTGTGGTCAGTAAATGTCCTCAAGAACCCCTTCCCGAGTATGCTTTTATCGGGCGTTCCAATGTGGGAAAATCTTCACTGATTAACATGTTGACCAACCATAAAAATTTGGCTAAAACATCGGGTCGCCCTGGCAAAACCCAGTTAATCAATCATTTTAAAATCAATCAAAATTGGTTTTTGGTCGATTTACCGGGTTATGGCTATGCCCGTGTGTCTAAATCGACCAAAGCTACTTTTCAAAAATTTATCACCGATTATTTTGAAAAAAGAACCCAGTTGGTTTGTGCGTTTGTATTGATTGATGTGCGTTTGGAAGCTCAGAAAATCGATTTGGAGTTTATCAATTATTTGGGGGAAAACGGCATCCCTTTTTGTTTGGTCTTTACCAAAATGGATAAAATTACGCGGGTAAAAGCAGAATCCAATGTGGCGGCTTACCGAAAGAAACTATTGGCCGAAAATTGGGAAGAAATGCCTCCTTATTTTATCACTTCTTCGGAGACAAAAGTAGGTCGCGAGGAACTTTTGACGTATATAGAGTCTATCAATGAGACGATCCGAAAATCACCCTTTCCTTAATATTTTTTTGCCATGAGAAAATCGACATTTTTTGCCTTTCCCTTGATCCTTCTCACCCTTACCTTAACACTTTTATCAGGTTGCAATGCAGCCAAATATACGATGCTTTCGCAGGGACCGGCAGGCGGGGTAGATTTTCGTACCGGTAATTGGTTGTTGTTGGAAATCGATTGTCCGCCAGAAGTCTATGGTGCACTCAATACGGCAATACAAACCGACTTCAAAGCAATTTTGGGCGATCGTCTTTACTTTCCCCATCAAATACAAAGTGCTATTATACCGAAAGACGCCAAAGTACAGATGAAATTAACTGCCTTGAAACAATTGGCCTTGGGGGTTCCAACTTGTGATTATGTAATTTTATGTAAAGCCGTCATTGCCAAAGATGAAATGGGACTCCTCAATTACAATTCCCGTTTTCAGCAAACACAGAAACAAAATATGGCGCATATTACCTTGGAATGTTACGACCTCAAAAAACAAACCCTGTTGTACTCCAAGCGATTTACAGGGAGCAGCACCAGCACCTCGCTTCACGGAGGCGAACGTTGGGAGTTTAGCGTTCAAGCGAAAAGTTTATTGCTCAAAGCCTATGAAAAAGGAATAAAAGATTTACGGCGAACATCGGTCCGCTAGCTTACCCTTTCAAATTCAATTTTTCGGCAAAGAAATCAGAGAAATCCCGCATGGAATCGGCCATTTTATCGTCTTGGGTGGCGCGTTGGTAGGTGTCGGCCATGGCTACCAGGGTTTGATGAAAAAAGATTTTCATTTCATCTACTGGCATATCTTTCGTCCACAAATCAATCCGCAAAGTTTCTTTTTGCTGACTGTCCCACAACGACAACAAGACCGCTTTGGCACCCGCATTTTCCACTCCACCGTCAATGGCGGTCCAACTTAAGGCCTCGGGAATACGATTTTCATCGAGGGTTACATTTACTTTTATTTCCGAGGTAAAGGTTTGCTTACTCATTCTTTTTGGGTTTGTATTTGGATTGTTCAAAGATACGATGTGCCTCCATGGCGAGCAAGTCTTTGGGGGTTACATCTTCATTATTTTCAACAAACGAGCGAATGATTTGCCATCCTACCCATTGGCCAATGCGTCCAGGGGTTTCGTTGTCGATTTCGAGATAAAATTTTGAAAAAGGAGCCATGTTAATAAATCGGTTGGGCAACTTACTATCGGTACTGTAGAGGTATTTGTTTTGTACAAAATTCTCCCAAATGTAGGCTTCATTTTCTTGACAAAACAGAAGTTGCTTGGGCGTATATCCAATTTTCTCCGCATCGGTATAATCGGGAATCAAAAGATCTTTGAGGTACAATTCTTTCCCCGCATCAATCATCAAACTCAAAAAGTCGCCTTTGCGCGATTTGGGGATTACCCGAAAACCTATGGCGGCTACTACATCGGGGATCATTTGTCGCGGTTCAAAGTTGTCGCGAATGTATTGCGGAATTCCAGCGTAAAAGGGATGACTTTTTCCGAGATACATTTCCAAGGAGATAATCAACTTATCTTGCGTGTAAATGGCTTTGTTAAGGTAATCCATTTCACCAATGGCCGTGTAAATCAAGGGTTCTTTGACTTTGGGAAAGTAATATTTAACATGTTTAAACACATCGTCTATTGCTGTTTGCTCGGCGCTAAAATCGTTGTAACGTTTGGAGACCTCGCGGTAAAGTGCCTGCCAATCTTTATTTTGCAGGCGATTAATCCATACGGAATCGAGAACATCCACAGGAAAAAAATCGGGATATTGTTGTTTGACTTTAGCCAATTCGGAAGGCTTGGACTCATAAAATGCTTGTTCAAATCGATTCAGTTTGGTCACTACAGGTATGGCTTCTACCTCTTTTTCGACCTTTGCCTTCGAATCACAAGCAATCACTACTAGTCCAATATAAAACAATCCTGTTAATTTTTTCATTCCTACAAAAATTTATTTTTCTTTCGTAAATAAAAGCTTACCTTCGTACTTTACGTTAATAAAGAAAACGTTCTAAAATAGTTAATTTCTTTGTCAATTAATTCAAAACGAAGAAGTATTCTTATTCGTATAAATTAATATTTTTGCAAATATACGTGAGATACTATACTTTTCATCACTAGTATTAATGACAAATAAAAACGTGTTTAATCCAGCTCTTGTAAACGACTACATCGTACAGTGGCTACGTGATTATGCAACACAGGCTCGAGTTAAAGGCTTTGTTGTAGGAATCTCAGGTGGTGTAGATTCGGCTGTAACTTCCACCTTATGTGCCCAGACAGGCTTACCCACCTTGTGTGTAGAAATGCCTATTCATCAGGCTGAGAGTCAGGTCTATCGCGCGCAGGAACATATCGCTCAATTGCAAGAGCGGTTTCCACTGGTTACAGGAATGCGCGTTGATTTAACACCCGTTTTTGAAAGTTTTAAAAAAGAAGTTCCCAAGAGTCCCGATGAGAAAGCCTACTTCTTATCGTTGGCCAACAGTAGAGCGCGATTGCGAATGACTACTTTATATTTTTTGGCGGGTATACACGGCCGTTTGGTCGCTGGAACAGGCAATAAAGTAGAAGATTTTGGCGTTGGATTCTACACCAAGTACGGGGATGGCGGCGTCGACTTGAGTCCGATTGCCGATTTGATGAAAAGTGAGGTCTACGCACTTGGAAACTATTTACAAATACCTGAATCAATTCAGCTCGCCGCTCCAACGGATGGATTATTTGGGGACAACCGAACCGATGAAGATCAGTTGGGGGCCAGTTATGATGAACTGGAATGGGCGATGCGCGAACAGGAAAAAGGCAAGCAAGCAGATGCTTTCACAGGCCGCGAGCTAGAAGTCTTTACTATTTATCAGCGACTCAACCGCGCTAACCGACACAAAATGGAACCGATTCCGGTTTGTGTCCTTCCGGAAGCATTACGCTAATTCTGAAGATCTTCAACGTTTTGGAACAAAATGAAGAAAAAAATTAAGTTACCCTAACACACTCTAAAACGTTAAATTATGATTACAGTTTGTCTTGCCGACAATTTACCCGTGGTTCATTACGGGGTAAAATCGTATTTCAGGGATCACCCCGAAATTGCGGTGGTATCCAATGTAGGTAGCTTCTACATGGTGCCCGACGCCCTTAGAAACCGTGAGATCAACGTACTGGTCATCGACTTAGAATTGGATGGCCTGAAAAGTATTTACGAACTTAAAGCGATTATTAAAAACTTTCCCAACACGAAAGTCCTTGTTTTCTCCAGTCTTAACGAACAAATTTACGCTCCTAATGCCATTAAAGCAGGCGCTGCAGGATATGTTCACAAAAGTTCCAAATTGGAAACATTAGGCACCACCATCATCCGTGTTCACCAAGGATTGGTCATGATGAGTGAAAACATCAAAAAGAACTTGGCCCTTATCGCCAAACAAAACAAAACCGAACGGGTATACCGCAAATTATCCAATCGTGAGATTGAGGTATTGCGTTACTTATCGGATGGAAAGAAAAACAATGAAATTTCTAAGATTTTAAATCTTAATGAAAAAACGGTCAGCACCTACAAACTGCGTTTGTTACAAAAATTAAACGTAACCAACTTGGTCGACTTGGTCAACAAAGCGAAAACTTTAGATATCGTTTAATGGAGACTGTGGCGCGAGATTACTCGTCCGAGTTTCTTTGAAAAGACACTAGTCAAACCCAGGTAGTCGACGATCATCTCCAATGTATTTGAGTTATCAGAATCAGCCTCTTGGCTGATTTCTTTTTTAAGCTCATCGATAATTTTATTCACCCAATACCAACGCAACGTTAAGATGGTTTCGGTAACATATTGTGCAATTCCTTGCATTTTATCTTTCACCAAAATATTCTTGGCCTCCCAATTGTGTAAAAAGTCACGTTCTTCTTGCATCAATATTCCCGTGACCGTCGCAGAAAGCTCCGGCGGTAATTGCGCCACGTATTGGTCTAAATCAAACTGCTCATTCTGATGCAAATAGGCAATTACATCGTCGTAAATTTGTTTGAATCCAGGATGCGCCAATTCAATTTCGTCCTCTTGTAAACTCAAGTAAATTCGATGAAAAACCTTATAGCGGTTCCATTCCCGCACCTCAACCATTTCACCTCGTTCATCAGCTTTTAACAAGACATCTTCAAAATCTACCTCTTGGGTTCCATACAACAAGAGTATTTCAATAATTCGCTGCTCCAAAAGATGCTGAATATCGACCCCTGTGGCGGGTTGCTCGGGGGTTTCATTGCGGTGAACTTCAAACGCTTTTTGGGCTGCCTTTTGTTGTTTCCCTATAGCCTCTACCTCTTTCTTGAGCAACTGGGCCAACGTATTGAACAACACGTCTTCAGAAATGTCCATGATACGGGAACACTCTTGGATATAAATTTCACGCTTGATTCGATCAGGAATTTTAGAAATACTCACCACCATATCCCGAATCAGTTCGGCCTTTTTAATAGGATCATTTTGGGCTTCCCGCATCAACAACGAGGCTTTAAACTGGATAAAATCTCTGGCTTCGGTATCGAGATAGGCCAATAAATCGTGCAGAGGCGTTTTTTTGGCAAAACTATCGGGGTCTTCACCATCGGGAAACGAACATACTTTTACATTCATCCCTTCTTCGAGGATCAAATCAATTCCACGTAAAGACGCGCGTAATCCTGCAGCGTCGCCGTCGAATAAAACGGTAATATTTTTGGTCAAGCGACTGATTAACCGAATTTGATCGGGTGTCAACGCTGTTCCCGAGGAGGCTACCACATTTTCTATACCCGCTTGGTGCATTTGAATCACATCGGTATAGCCTTCCACCAAATAACAGCGGTCGTTTTTGGCAATGGCTTGTTTGGCGTGGGAAATCCCATACAGGACCTTACTTTTATGGTACAAGTCGCTTTCGGGCGAGTTCAAATATTTGGCTGCTTTTTTGTCGTTGGTGAGAATACGCCCCCCAAATCCCAAAACACGTCCCGACAAACTTTGAATTGGAAACATGACACGGCCTTTGAAGCGATCAAAAGTTTTATCTTCTCCCACTATAGTCAACCCAGTTTTTTCGAGAAATTCCAATTGATACCCTTTGGCCTGCGCCTCCTTGGTCAAAGCATCCCAAGTATTGGGGGAATAGCCCAGTCCAAACTTTTTAATGGTATCGTTGGTAAAACCACGCTCTTTGAAATAGGTCCATGCAATCGCTTTTCCCTCTTCAGTATCCCACAATTGTTTTTGAAAATATTGAGCCGCAAATTCGGTCACCAAAAACATACTCTCGCGCTCGTTCATTGCCTCCCGCTCTTCATCGGTGCGTTGCATTTCCTCAATTTCGATATTGTATTTTTTGGCCAAATAACGAATGGCTTCGGGATACGAGAAATGCTCGTGCTCCATGATAAAAGCAATCGCATTCCCTCCTTTCCCCGTACTAAAATCCTTCCAAATTTGCTTCACGGGCGACACCATAAACGAAGGGGTACGTTCGTCGGAAAACGGACTTAAGCCTTTAAAATTACTACCCGCACGTTTGAGCTGAACGAAGTCGCCAATGACCTCCTCCACCCGAACGGCGTCGTATACTTTATCAATCGTTTCTTTGGTTATCACCTTGGTTTTGTTTAGGAACGGGTAAAAATACAAAAAAGACGCCTTACATAAAGCGTCTTTTCTACCCTCATCAAATCGTCATGTGCGTTAATTGAGATCGAAGCGAACGCCCAATGAGATATTGTTTTGTTTGATGGCATTGTTTTGGAAGAGTGGATTCAAATCGTATTTCAAATACAAACTCGTTTCCCGATACCCGATATAGGTGCTTAAACCGTAAATAAAATTGGAGGCATTGAAATCACCTTTCACCTTTTGGTCGTAATCCATATCGTCGATTTTATACTCTGTTTTTTGTTTTGATTTGATGCGAATTCCAGCATAGCCCCCTACTCCCAAGCGCAAACTTTTGTGCGTACGGAACAGTGTTTTGTCGTCTTTCACTTCTTTTTTGGAAAAATCAAACTCCAAATGCAATGGAGTAACCAAATACACATTTCGAAAACGAGCACTTTCTAGATTCACCGGACTGGTCACCAATAGGGTTTGATCGCCTTGTTTTTCAAAAACACGGTTATCAGTAGGGCGTAAATCGTTGTACATCAAAGACATTCCATATTTAACATGCAATAAGTTGTCCTTTTTAAACAAACGCGTATTGTAGGTAAAACCCCATTCGTAAAAGCGAGACCCTGAGAAACGGAAATCGGAATTTTCAACCGAACCGTCGGTAACTACATTATTTAAACCGATAGCAAAGACAAACTGCGATGTGGTGCGTTTTTCACCGCGGAAAGTGTACTTTATCTTCTTCTTGTTATGGTTATGAAAGTTGATTGAAAAAAACTTTCCATCGATGTACACGGTATCTCGAGTAGCCAACTTCCCATCGATTTTGTTTTGCACTAAAATGCGTAGTTCATCATTCAACTGGTTGACGCGTGATTCAATTTTGGCCGCCGATTCAGTGGCTAAGACTTGCTTCTCTGTGGTGGCTTGCGCTGCGGTAATTTCGCCTTTTTCCAAACGAACATTTACAGCTTCAACGGCGGTTTTTAGGGCTAATTTTTCCTCCGAGGTGACTTGCTCGATTTTGTCGGCGATGGCACGTGCTTTGGATTCAAAGGTTTCTTGCGCCGTTAATTTTGACGTAATAGCACAAAGGATTAAGGCCAAATAAAAAATAAAATTTCTCATGACGTAGTGATTTTTGTTTTTTTGATGAATGATTGTTACTCCTGATTTCGGGTGGCTAAAGCGGATTTAGCCGATTGGTAATTGCGGTTAAGGCGGTCAAACAAACGCTCGCGAAACGACTGATTGAGTTCGCCATCTACCTGATTCAACAAACTTGAAGCATCTACCTTGATGTTGGTTTTTGCCAACTGCGGTTGGGTTACAGCTACATTTGTTATTGCTTCTATCCCTGATGTAGGTTGTACTAAGGTGGATAAATTTTGTCCTACTTTGGGTTGCGCAGGTACTGCAGTGACCACTTCCTGTTCGGTGGTAGGGATAATTTGGGTTTTGAGGGTGTGCTTTGTATTTTGTGGTAAATACTTTTTACTTTGGACGGCTTCTTTTGCATCGGTTTTGGGTTGCACCACAACGGCCTCATTGGGAGTTGGTGTTATTACCAAAATATCCTTGGCCTTGGAATCCTTCACTGTTGGAATGGCTTTAGCAGGTTCTTGACGAGTTACTTCTTGAGGGTGGTGGGTATCGGTCTTCGAAGGGTTTGAGGTAAAATAAAACCCGAGTGAAAGCAGGACCAAAACGGACGCTGATATGGTAATATAGCGAAAGTAAACGCCTAACGGACGCTTGGTTTTTTTTTCTTCGGCAACGGTCAACATGGCGTCCAAGCGATCCCAAGCTTGCGCCGTGGGCTGGATTTCACGCCCTTGTAGGCCTTGTTTGATTTGTTCTTCCCAATTATTCGGTGCCATTGGTATATTTTTTTTGAAGGTTAAGTTGCTGTTGCAACATTTTTCTTGCGTGTGATAACTGTGATTTAGATGTGCCTTCACTGATATTGAGCAGTTCGGCAATCTCATGGTGTTTATACCCTTCGATACAATACAGGTTGAACACCATTTTGTAGCCGTCGGGCAGTTGATCGATAAGAAACTGAATCTCGTCTAGGGTGAGCTGACTCTCAATTTGGTTATGGGTTTCTTCGAAATAAGTTTCATCGTCCATAAACCGCACTTTCTTTTGCACCCTCAAAAACGAAATACATTCATTAACCATTATACGACGAATCCATCCTTCAAAACTGCCTTTGTGTTGGAAGTGCTTTAAATTGGCAAACACTTTCATAAAAGCGGTAATCATCACATCCTCGGCTTGGTGCAGGTCTTTGCAATACTGACGACAAACGCCAAGCATTTTCGGGGCAAACTTCATATAGAGTTGGTGTTGTGCATGACGGTTGTTTTCGAGTGCCAGCGCAATCCATTCATTTTCGTCGTTATGGAGGTTGATCACCTTCATATTCGTTTGTTCCTTAGGGTTTCTATTGGGTAAGACGTGAATGGATTAAAAAGGGTTGCATCACTTGATAAAAAAAAGTGAATTTTTTTAAAAAAATATTTTTAATCTATTGACTATGAGTAGTATAAAAATAAATTATTTTTTACGCTCTGTAACGTAATTGACCATTAATTCCAGGCTTTCTTTGTAGGGTGAGGCTGGAAAATTTTGCAAAAGGTGCAAGGCTTCCGATTTAAACTCGGTCATTTTTTGTTCGGCAAAAGTGAGTCCGCCTTTGTCTTTTACAAATTGAATTACCTCCTTGACTCGCTTTTTATCCTTATTGTGGTTTTTGATCGAATTGATGCACCAGCTTTTTTCGGAGGGCGTACAATGGTTGAGGGCATAAATCAGGGGTAAGGTCATTTTTTGCTCCTTGATATCAATACCGGTGGGTTTCCCAATCGCATCGTCGGTGTAATCAAACAGGTCGTCTTTGATTTGAAAAGCCATCCCAATCAACTCGCCGAATTTTCGCATCCGTTCTACCACCACATCATCATCGGATACGGAACGGGCACCTAAGGCACAACATGCGGCAATCAAAGTAGCCGTTTTTTGACGGATGATTTCGTAATAAATCGCTTCGGTAATATCAAGGCGGCGCGCTTTTTCAATTTGCAACAATTCCCCCTCACTCATTTCGCGAACAGCCACCGAAATAATGCGCAACAAATCAAAATCGCCGTGATCGATGGACAGCAGTAACCCTTTGGACAACAAATAATCACCGACTAAAACGGCAATTTTATTTTTCCATAAGGCATTGATAGAGAAAAATCCACGGCGACGGTTGCTATCGTCTACCACATCATCATGAACTAAAGTCGCGGTATGAATCAATTCGATTACACTTGCCCCGCGGTACGTTCGTTCGTTGACTTTTCCCTCGTGGAGCATTTTGGCGGTTAAAAACACAAACATGGGACGCATTTGCTTCCCTTTTCGGTTGACGATATAATGGGTAATGCGGTTAAGCAATGCTACCTTGGAGGACATTGACTCTCGAAACTTGGTTTCAAAAAGTTCCATTTCCTCTTGGATGGGTTGCTTGATTTGCGCCGTAATATTCATCGATTCAAAGATACAACAATCCTATGGGTCGCAACGTTTTTTGATTTCGCATTAAACTTTTTTTAACGTTCGTAATCTAAGTACTATAACCGTAAAAATTAGCTTTATGAAAACAATGCTTAAAACTCTTGTAATTGGCTGGGCTTGCCTTCTTGCCAGTTGTACTAAAGACGATGCTTCCCCTGCTATCACGGCTGAAGAAGCCAGTGTGAATGCCAAAATTGACTTGGCCAACAATGATGTTACCGATATTGTCATGAATGAAGAACAAAGTACGTACCTCGATCCTGCCAACAAAAATAGTGCTTTGAGTGCCTTGGCCTTGCCACCTTGTGCCACTGTTACGCGTGTACCAGCCTTTGGAACGCCTTTAACGCCAGGAACACAAGTGACCAAAACCATCGACTTTGGCACTACGGGATGCACCCTAGCCAGCGGAAATGTGGTCAAAGGGCGAATTATCATCACATTTACCTTCAACCCGGGAGCCACTTCACATACCATCAACTATCAGTTTGATAATTTTTACCACAACAACCTCAAATTTGATGGGAATAAAACCTTTACCCGAGTCATGACGCCTGCAACGGCAACAACACCAAGTCTTCCCGTGGTTACGATGAATATGGATATGAATGTAACCCTTCCTAACGGCAATGTATACCAACGGGTTGGGCAACGTATACGTCAAATCACAGCTGGGTATGACACCCCCAATGTACTGATTGACAATGTATATAGTGTCACAGGAAACTGGACCACTACGTTTCCAAATAGCACTCTTCAAACAAGTACGATTACCACACCTTTGATGGTTAAAATGAGTTGTATCACCGCCAACAAACCCTTATTGGTGAGTGGTATGATTACCATCGCGCGCAATGGAAACACGGCGACCTTGGACTACGGTGACGGGACTTGCGACAATACCGCCTTGTTTACCTTTAATGGAACCTCGGTAACTATTGTGATTGGAAATTAAAAAAAGAACCCTTCAAAAAAAACGTCTCAGCTAAGTTGAGACGTTTTTTTTTATGATTTATTGGCCAATTGCCCACAAGCGGCATCGATGTCTTTGCCGCGACTGCGACGGACTTTCACGACAATATCATGGCGTTCCAAGGCGTCGATATAGGCTTGAATTGCTTCTTCGGAAGCTTGTTGAAATTCGCCATCGTCGATAGGATTGTATTCAATTAAGTTGACCTTACACGGAACGTATTTGCAAAACTTCACCAAGGCATCTACAGCTTCGCGATTGTCATTGATACCGCGCCAAACGACATATTCGTAAGTGACTTTACTTTTGGTTTTTTGGTACCAATACTCCAAACTCTCCCGCAAATCGGTGAGTGGAAAATTGGTCGTAAACGGCATAATCTTGTTGCGCGTACCTTCAATCGCCGAATGCAACGAAACGGCCAATTTAAACTTCACGCCGTCGTCGGCCATTTTTTTAATCATTTTTGGAATCCCCGAGGTCGACACCGTAATGCGTTTGGGCGACATGCCTAAACCTTCATCGGAAGTAATCTTCTCGATGGCTTTCATCACGTTGGGGTAGTTCATGAGGGGTTCGCCCATGCCCATAAACACAATATTGGACAAAGGATGATTGTAGTACAACCGACTCTCGCGATCGATAGCGACAACTTGGTCGTAGATCTCATCGGGTTGTAGATTGCGCATACGCTTCAGGCGTGCCGTGGCACAGAAGTTACAATCCAAGCTACAGCCCACCTGACTCGACACACAAGCCGTGATGCGGGTTGCAGTGGGAATCAACACACTTTCGACGACCAAACCATCGTGGAGTCGCACCGCATTTTTGACCGTTCCGTCAGCACTGCGTTGCATTTGGTCGACTTGAATATGATTGATAACAAAATGGGTTTCCAACAAGGTTCGAGTAGCTTTGGACACATTGGTCATGTCTTCAAACTTATGGGCGCCTTTGGTCCACAGCCATTCATAAACTTGATTGCCGCGAAAAGCTTGATCGCCCTGTGCTACAAAAAAATCACGCAGTTGGTCTTTGGTCAGCGCCCGAATGTCTTTTTTGTCTTCCATGGGGCAAAGGTAGATAGGAATTGTAAATTTTGAATTATAAATTATGAATTATGGGTTTGAGGTCGAAAAGTTTCAAGTTTCAAGTTTCAAGTTTCAAGTTTCAAGTTTCAAGTTTCAAGTTTAAGGTTAGGTTCTGGTAAATTCACATTTAAAATTTCTCAGAAGCTTTAAAAGGTTTCAAGTTTCAGGTTTCAAGTTTCAGGTTAGGTTCTAATAAACTCACATTTAAAATTTCTCGGAAGCTTAGTGTCTTAGTGGCTATAGTTTCAGGTGGTAGAAAAGTGGAGTTTAGTTTAAATGTTTATGAGGTTTAAGAGTGTAACGGGAAATAGGTTGATTTGTCCATTTTCAAATTGGCAAATTTTCAAATTGGCAAATTGGTACATCGGCACATTGATTATTTGTATCACAAGGTTGGGCACAGAGTTTTACAAGGTTTTTTTACCGCAAAGGCGCAAAGTAAGCGCAATGTTCGCAAAGTTTTGAGGCGCGGATTCGCTGCGCTTGAGAAAGGATTGAGGTTGATTGGGTGGAAAAGTTGGTTTATTTTAAATGTTTATTAAGTTTAAAAGTGTAACGGGAAATAGGTTGATACGTTCATTTTC
>NZ_JBEILJ010000030.1:0-31565 GCF_040379285.1 Flavobacterium sp.
GTGCCGCAGCAATTTTAAACAACATTCCAATAAGCATCATGGTAATTCCAAAATAGAACCAAATGGGGAGTCCGGCCCCTTGCGACAATTCATAGATTTCGGCCACATCAAAGTAACCCGTAGCGCCGTACACTAAACAAATGCCAAAAAGGATAAAGCCAGAAGCGAAGGAACCCAATAAGAAATATTTCATACCGGCTTCATTGCTCAATAGACTTAGACGTTCGCTACCTGCAAGGATATACAACGCGATGGAAAGAATTTCAATTCCGATGAAAAACATCGATAAGTTTCCAAAAGAAACCATGGCAATGGCTCCGGCCAACAAAAAGATTTTTATAGCGATAAAATCGGAGAATTTGGAAGGTTTGTCTTTGTAGTAATCCCCGCTCATCAAAATCAGAAAAACGGTCAAAACGATAAACAAGCTTGAAAAGGCCACCGAAAAATTAGACACCACAATCATGTTATAGTACCATGATGAAGGATGGTTAAATTCGGAAACCGTTAGTCCAAGGATCGCTAACAAAGCAACCACGGAAACCGGTACAATGGCTTTTCTCAGATTGATAATTTCAGCTAAAAGACAGAAGATGCCTAAACCTGATACAGCGATTAGTGTATTCATTCGTATGACAGAATTAAGAACGGTTGATTAATGTAAAAATTTCTTGTAGCGATGGATTGACCAAGTCCAATAAAGGTTTAGGATACAATCCAAAGAACAATAAGAAGGCAATGAGCACCACCATCACAAAAGTTTCGCCAAGGGTAACTTCCGCAAATAGTTTAGCATTTGCTTCCCCCAACATCACATTTTGAAACATTTTCAACATGTAATAAGCACCTAAAATGATTGTAGTTCCTCCAAGTACAGCATACCACACATTGATTTGCGATAAACTATACAGCACAGTAAATTCTCCTACAAAGTTGTACGTACCCGGTAAAGCCACAGACGCTAGAACCAAAATCATAAACAATGAAGTGAATCTTGGCGTTTGAACACGAATTCCACCCATAGCTTCGATACTACGTGTTTCCAATCGACGGTAAATGATTTCAGCGGCATAAAACAACCCGACAATCACAAAACCGTGGGCAATCATTTGCGATACGGCACCACTTAAACCATCGAAAGTGAGGCTATAACAACCTGCTGCGATCAAACCTACGTGCGCCAATGAAGAGTAAGCTAATAATCGTTTGATATCTTTTTGACGCAAAGCAGCAATAGATCCATAAATGACACCGGCGATACTGAGTCCCAAAAGGATGGGCATGTACGTTTTTGCTGCCAAAGGGGCAATGGGGAGTTGCCAGCGGATTACACTGTACAATCCCATTTTTAACATGATACCCGAGAGCAACATGGTCCCAACCGTAGGTGCTTTTTGATACACATCAGCCTGCCAGGTATGGAAAGGAACTACTGGAATTTTAATCGCATAAGCTAAAAAGAATGCCAAGAAAATCCACGTTTGCTCCTCAGTGCTGAGTGATAAATCATACAAATCGCTGAGCAAGAAACTGCCTGCTTTGTGATATAAATAGGCGAAGGCAACCAACATGAATAAGGAGCCGCCTAAAGTGTAAATGAAAAACTTAAGTACCGCTTTTTTGCGTGTTTCAATAGCATCATTCCCCCACAACAAAGCGATAAAGTAGATGGGTATTAAAGCCAATTCCCAGAAAATATAATATAGAAGTCCGTCGGCTGCCAAAAATGTACCCGCCATAGCAAAGGCCATGAAGAGAATTAAAGCATAGATACTTTTTGCATTTTTAAACGCATTGGCAAACGAACTAAGTAGTATAAGTGGCGTTAATACGGTGGTGAGCAATACCATGGCCAAGGCTAACCCATCAACCTTTAAGGCAAAATATGCTTTGGGTGAAGAAATCCAAGGTAAAGAAACATTAAGTGTACTGAAATCACTTACGGTGGCCAAAAGGAATAGGGTAATCCCCATGGCAGCAGTACTAAAAAGTAAAGCCACTTTGGAAGCCAGTTTATCGCCAGCCAAATAGGTACACACAGCACCGATAAGTAATAAAAGTAATAGAGTAGTTACGTCCATCAGGATAATTTTTTAAGCTAAAAACAAATAGATGAAAAGGACACTAAATCCAATTACAAAAGCAAAGAGATACAATCCGATACTTCCGTTTTGAACACGCGCGCCTAAGTTTCCTAAACCGTTGGCTAACGAACCCAAACTGAAAACCAATTGGGACAAAGCAGGTTCTAATGTATCTCGGAAAAAGCGTGCTAAGCCATTAATGGGTTTTACAATCAAAGCCATATAGCCTTCATCTACATAATATTTGTGGTAAATCGTTTTGGCCAATCCCGTCATTTCATGGTCTTCTTTCGGAACGGCACCGCCTTTTAGGAATTTCGCATAGGCCATACCAATACCAATCAATCCGCCAGCTACAGCTACAGCCATTAAAATATATTCAGTAGTACCTAAATGATGTTCAGCATGACTTCCACTGAATAAGGGCGCTAGGTAGTGATTTAACCAACTGCCTCCAAAAGGTAAGCTGATTACCCCTCCCGCCAACGACAAAATGGCTAGCACGATTAAAGGTAAAGTCATCAAACTTGGACTTTCATGCAAATGATGTTTTTGTTCTTCTGTACCACGGAAGTCGCGGTAAAAGGTAAGGTACATTAAACGGAACATATAGAAAGCCGTCATGATAGATGCCAATGACGCAATGATCCAAAGGGGAATATTGGCATGGAAAGCGGTCAGAAGAATTTCATCCTTCGAGAAAAATCCAGAAAACGGAGGAATCCCTGAAATCGCCAACGTTGCAATCATCATTGTGGCAAAAGTAATTGGCATGATTTTACGTAACCCACCCATGCGACGCATATCTTGTTCGTGGTGCATAGCGTGAATAACAGAACCAGAGCCTAAGAACAAACACGCTTTAAAGAAGGCGTGTGTGATCACGTGGAAAACGGCAACATTGTAAGCTCCGAGTCCAAGCGCCAAAAACATAAGTCCCAATTGCGAAACTGTAGAGTAGGCCAACACTTTTTTGATGTCATTTTGAAAAAGACCGATAGAAGCAGCAACCAAAGCTGTCACGGCACCGACAATCGCAATAATATTTTGAACAAGCGGTGTGAGGTCAAATATGAAATTTAAACGCGTAATCATAAAAATACCCGCTGTAACCATTGTCGCCGCGTGAATCAACGCCGAAACGGGTGTTGGACCTGCCATCGCATCAGGTAACCAAGTGTATAAAGGCAATTGAGCTGATTTTCCCATAGCGCCGATGAATAAACACAAGGCCGCTACAGTTAATTTGGCCGTATCCACATTTCCAGCAGTGATTGCAGCTTTCAACTGCGCGTAATCCAAGGTAGAAAACATAGAGCCTAAAATGAAAATTCCAATAAGGAACCCTAAGTCACCAATACGGTTCATGATGAACGCTTTTTTAGCGGCATCATTATAATCTTGGTTTTTGTACCAGAAGCCAATGAGTAAGTAAGAACACAATCCAACGCCTTCCCATCCGATAAACATGATAAGAATATTGCTTCCGACGACCAACGTAATCATGAAAAAAACGAATAAGTTAAGGTACGAAAAGAACTTATGCATGTTTTCATCCTCATGCATATAACTTATAGAATATAAATGAATCAACGATCCAATACCCGTTACAAACAGCAACCACAGTAAGGACAACTGATCCAATAGAATTCCGATATCCAGTTTGAAATTGCTTACGGCAATCCAATCAAATAAGGTCACTGCAATGGGTTTTCCTGTTTGGTTGACTTGTAAAAAGAAATAGATACTGATAGCAAACGAAATAGCCACAGCCAAAGTTCCCAAAGCACCAGCGAATCCTTTACCCGCTTTTTTACCAAAGAATACGTTACCTAAGAACCCAATAAAAGGGGCTAATAATACGATTAAAACTAAATTCTTCTCCATGGAGCCTTATCCTTTTAAATTCTTCAAATTAGCAATATCAATCGAACCGATATTTCGGAAAATAGCAACCAAAATTGCCAATCCAACGGCTACTTCAGCAGCGGCTACGGCCATTGAGAAAAATACGAACACTTGACCTTCGGCATCTTGATGGTAGGTTGAGAAAGCGACAAACAATAAGTTTACTGCATTCAGCATGATTTCGATGGACATGAAAACAATGATTGCGTTTCTTCGGTACAGCACTCCGAAAACCCCAATACAGAAAAGAATTACGGATAGAAACAGGTAATTTTCAATACCGATATGATTTAAAATATTCTCCATAGTTTATCGTGTCGATTTTTCTTTTTTAGACAAAAGTACTACACCCAACATCGCTGTGAGTAGTAATATGGATACAAACTCAAAAGGAACCATATATTCATTTAACAAAACTTTCCCCAATACTTTAATGGATTGAAAATCTTGTCCAGTAACGTCGTATTCTCCCATAATTGGTTTGGTATCGACAAATACATAGGTCAATACCCCACACAAAAGAATGAAGATGATTACGGCGGCATAACGAGTCATACGCGGTTTGTGTACTTCATCTTCCTTGTTGAGGTTCATCAACATGATGGTAAAAAGGAACAATACCATGATAGCGCCTGCATAAACGATAAGTTGCACCAGCGCTAAGAATTGGGCATTAAATAACAAATAATGTCCCATTATCGAAACCATACAAAGCACCAGGTAAATAGCGCTATGAATTGGGTTTTTACTGTAAATGGTTAAAAAGGCAGTGGCAAGTGTAAATGCCGACAGAATGTAGAAAATTAGTAATACTGTAGACATAATTAGTTTAGGTTTTTGGTGTTAGCCATCGCTACTTCAAGTGGCATTACTAATTTATCTTTTCCGTAAATAAAATCCTCGCGATCGTATTGAGCGGGCACTAATTCTTTTGAAATCGTCATGTAAATGGCGTCTTTTGGACAAGCTTCTTCACATAAACCACAGAAAATACAACGCAACATGTTGATTTCATAGATTTCAGCATATTTTTCCTCACGGTACAAATGCTCTTCACCCGGTTTACGCTCTGCCGCTTTCATGGTAATAGCTTCCGCAGGACATGTAAGCGCACACAACCCACACGCGGTACAGTTTTCACGTCCTTGTTCATCGCGTTTCAACGTGTGTTTTCCACGGTATACCGGACTGAATTCACGAACCTGTTCGGGGTAGTGAATGGTTGCTTTTCTTCGGAAAAAGTGTTTAATGGTAATCAACAACCCTTTAATGATTGCGACCAAATAAAGACGCTCCCAAAAGGTCATTTCCTTGTGGGAAACTTGTTTTTTCTTGCCTGAGAGCGAAATGTTCTGAATTGATGTTGCCATAGAACAGGTTCTTATTTAAAAGCCAGAATACAAATTCCGGTGATCATAATATTAATAATAGAAAGCGGGATTAAAATTTTCCATCCCAAATTCATCAACTGGTCGTAACGGAAACGTGGGATTGTCCAACGCACCCACATATAAAAGAAGATAAAGGCACAGATTTTTACAAACAAAACCGCAATTCCGATTAGGGTTGCAATATTAGTTCCCCAATGAATGCCTGCCCAGTCCATACCGGGATAGTTGTACCCACCAAAATAAAGGACCGCCAAAATAGTAGAGGAGATAAACATATTGGCATATTCGGCAAACAGATAGAATCCCATTTTCATGGATGAGTACTCGGTATGGTACCCACCGATCAACTCACTTTCACATTCGGCTAAGTCAAAAGGAGTTCGATTGGTTTCTGCAAAAGCACAAATTAAGAAAATCAAAAATCCTACGGGTTGGTAGAATACATTCCAATCCATACCGTGTTGTTGTTCGGTAATGGCACGTAAACTAAGCGACCCACTCATCATTAACAATGCGATGATAGAAAGACCCATAGCTACTTCATACGATACCATTTGCGAAGCGGCACGAACAGCCCCCATCAATGAGAATTTATTGTTTGAAGCCCAACCTCCAATCATGATACCATAAACGCCCACAGAGATTACACCAAAAATGTACAATAAGGAAACGTCAATGTCGGTTGCTTGAAGGATAACCGTACGTCCAAAAATTTCTAATTTATCGCCCCATGGAATCACCGCGCTGGTAATCAACGCTGTAGCCATCGCGACTCCCGGACCTACAAAAAACAAAAATTTGTTGGGAGTATTGGGTTCAAATTCTTCTTTCGCAAACAATTTTAACCCGTCGGCTAGGGGTTGTAACAAACCGCCCCATCCCGCGCGGTTGGGTCCAACGCGGTCTTGAAGAAATGCAGCTACTTTACGTTCGGCCCAAGTAGAGTACATAGCCATAAGCATAGTAACGGCAAAGATGACTACGATGAAAATACTTTTTTCAATAATTAATGCACTATCCATATTATTGTTTTACTTCGGTTCCGTCAATTTTTTTATTGTAGTCAATGGCGGCCATACTGATTTTCTTACGATCCTCATCACGTCCCATTAAGATACCTCGTTCGGTATTGATAATGACTTTCTCAAGTTTTCGGCTGTAATTATTCACATTGATGACCGAGTCTTTTTCAAATTTACGGGGGCCTTCAATCGTCCAGTCGGAAACTTCTTTTTTATCATAACGACAGGTGTTACAGATGAAATCCTCCACTTCATGGTATTCGTCTTTACGCGCTGTAACCCGTTGAATTTCATTACCAAACATCCAAACAGTTACTTTACCGCAACAGCCGGGCGTAGTACATTCACGGTGTGCGTTGAAGGGTTTGTTAAACCAAACGCGCGATTTGAATCGGAATGTTTTGTCGGTTAGCGCTCCAACAGGACATACATCAATCATGTTGCCTGAAAATTCATTTTCAATAGCGGCTGAAACCATGGTGGAAATTTGCGCATGATCCCCACGATTCAATACCCCATGTACACGATAATCGGTTAATTGTTCAGCCACTTGCACACATCGTTGACAAAGAATGCAACGGTTCATGTGCAATTGAATTTTATCGCCTATATTTTCGGGTTCGAACGTACGTTTTTCCTCAATGAATCGGGTATTGGCGTGACCGTGTTCAAAACTCAAATTTTGCAAATCACATTCTCCTGCTTGGTCACAAACGGGACAATCAAGCGGGTGATTGATTAACAAAAATTCAGTTACTGCTTTACGGGCTTCGGTGACGCGATCAGACGATTTGCTTTTCACTTCCATACCGTCCATACAACCGGTAACACAAGAGGCTACCAGTTTTGGCATAGGCGTTGGATTGGCGTCACTCCCTTTGGTTACTTCAACCAAACAACAGCGGCATTTGCCTCCAGAACCCTTGAGTTTGGAGTAGTAACACATCGCAGGAGGAACAACATCGCCTCCAATCATTCGTGCTGCTTGTAAGATGGTGGTTCCAGCTTCAACCTCGATTTCGTGTCCGTCAATTGTTACTTTCATCTTCTTGTAGGTTATCTAGTGCGTAAGCAAACGACTTAACGCAGTTATTGATTTAAACAGTTTGTGGAGCCACCAGGTGACGAACTTTATCGAAAGGTTCGTGTGTGAAATGGTCTCGATTTTTAATTTTTTCAGGGAAACGAACATGGTATTCAAATTCCTCTCTAAAGTGACGAATAGCAGCAGCTACTGGCCATGATGCGGCATCGCCCAACGGACAAATCGTGTTGCCTTCAATTTTGGATTGAATGCTCCACAACAACTCAATATCTTCTTCACGTCCTTCTCCGTTTTCGATACGCCACAATACTTTTTCTAACCAACCCGTTCCTTCACGACAGGGTGTACATTGTCCGCAGCTTTCGTGGTGGTAAAAACGGGCAAAATTCCAGGTATTACGCACGATACAAGCCCGGTCATCATAAACGATAAATCCGCCTGAACCCAACATTGAACCTGTCGCAAAGCCACCGTCTGATAAACTTTCATACGTCATCAAGCGGTCGTCTCCGTTGGCTGTTTTATAAATTAAATGAGCGGGTAAAATAGGCACCGAACTACCTCCTGGCACTAAAGCTTTCAAAGGTCGATTGGTTTCCATACCGCCACAATATTCGTCTGAATTAATAAATTCTTCCACCGAAATACCCAATTCAATTTCGTAAACCCCAGGTTTTTTGATATTTCCTGAGGCAGAAATTAATTTCGTACCCGTCGATCGTCCAATTCCTATCGCGGCATAATCGGCTCCAGAATTGTTGATTATCCAAGGCACTGCAGCGATCGATTCAACATTGTTTACTACAGTTGGATTAGCCCACAATCCGCTGATTGCAGGGAAAGGTGGTTTTAAACGCGGGTTTCCACGTTTTCCTTCCAACGACTCAATTAACGCTGTTTCTTCTCCACAAATATAGGCTCCTGCACCGCAATGTACGTACAAGTCCAAATCGAATCCAGATCCTTGAATATTTTTACCTAACCAACCTGCTGCATAGGCTTCTTGAATCGCGCGCTCAAGAATTTTGTATACCCACATGTATTCACCGCGAATATATATGTAAGAAAGGTTAGCTTCTAATGCGATACTCGAGGTAATCATTCCTTCAATCAATAAATGCGGAATGTATTCCATCAAATAACGATCTTTAAAGGTGCCAGGTTCTGATTCGTCGGCATTGCACACGAGGTGTCTTGGTTTTCCTGATTTTTTATCAATAAAACTCCATTTCATTCCCACGGGAAATCCAGCACCACCACGGCCGCGTAATCCTGAAGCTTTTACTTCTTCAATAATGGCTTCGGGAGTCATTTTTAACGCTTTTTCGACGGAAGCATAACCGCCTTCACGACGATATACTTCATACGATTTAATTCCAGGGACATTAATTTTGTCCAGTAATATCTTTCTTCCCATGATGCTATTTGTCGTAAAAAGTTATATTACCCGCTTTGCAGTCGTCAATGAGCTGATCAATTTTTTCTTTGGTCAAATGTTCGTGATAGTAATCGCCCAATTGCAACATCGGGGCATACCCACAGGCTCCCAAACATTCTACGCCACGTACTTCAAAAAGGCCGTCTGTAGTGGGTTGGGCAATTCCTACATTGAGTTTTTGACACGTATAATCCATCAAATCTTCTACACCGCGTTGGCAGCAGGGCGAAGTTTGACAAAATTCCAACATATATTTTCCTACGGGTCTCTGGTTAAACATGGTGTAAAACGTCACCACTTCATAGACCTCAATAGGTTTTAATTCCAAAATTTCGGCAACTTTGTTTTGGAGTTCTATACTCAACCAGTTGTCATGAGCGTCCTGGACTTCATGCAAAACCGGGAGCAATGCCGACTTTTTTTTGTCAGCAGGATAATGGCTCACCAACTCGTTAATACGTGCCATCAAAGCATCCGTAATATTTATTTCTTGGGTGTAATGGTGTTTTTCCATAAGATTAAGCGTCTAATTCGCCTGCAATTACATTTAAACTGGATAAGATCACAATAGCATCCGAGAGCATGGCTCCTTTAATCATTTCAGGGTAAGCTTGGTAATAAATGTAACAAGGTCTTCTGAATTTCAAACGATAAGGTGTACGACTACCGTCAGCAATTAAATAAAAACCTAATTCACCATTACCACCTTCAACTGCATGGTAAATTTCTTCCACGGGAACAGGAACTTCTCCCATTACAATTTTGAAATGGTAAATTAAGCTTTCCATGTTATTGTATACTTCATCTTTGGGAGGAAGATAGTAGTCAGGCACATCCGCGTGATGGGGTCCTTCGGGAAGTTTGGCAAGGGCTTGACGAATGATAGACAAACTTTCCCAAACTTCTGCATTACGAACACAAAAACGGTCGTAGGTATCCCCCGATTGTCCTACGGGAATTTCAAAGTCGAAATCGTCATAGGAAGAATAGGGTGCGGCTTTACGCACATCGTAGTCTATTCCTGCAGCGCGGAGATTCGGACCCGTAAATCCATATTCCATGGCGCGTTCAGCGGTAATCGGACCTACATTTACCGTACGGTCGATGAAGATTCGGTTGCGTTCGAATAAGTTTTCAAATTCTTTCCAAGCTACGGGAAATTCTTCCAAGAAGACATTGAGTTTACGGAAGGCTTCTTCCGACCAATCGCGTTCAAAGCCGCCAATACGGCCCATGTTGGTCGTTAAACGTGCCCCACAAATTTCTTCATAGATTTCATATATTTTTTCACGGAATTGGAATACATAAAGGAATCCTGTGTAAGCTCCTGTATCCACACCGAGAATAGAATTACAAATGATATGGTCGGCGATACGCGCCAATTCCATCACAATTACACGTAAGTATTGCGCTCGTTTTGGAACGTCAATTTTCAAAAGTTTTTCGACCGTCATCCACCACGCCATGTTGTTGATGGGGGAGGAACAGTAATTCATTCGGTCGGTCAATACATTGATTTGATAGAAAGCGCGATTTTCGGCAATTTTCTCAAAAGCACGATGGATGTAACCTACAGTAGGTTCGGCATCCAAAATGCGTTCCCCATCCATTAAAAGAATGTTTTGGAAAATACCATGCGTGGCGGGGTGTGTTGGCCCCAAATTGAGAATCGAAAGTTCGCTACCGTCTTCGTTGCGACGACTTTCAATAATCTTGGCATATCGATGTTCCGGAGGTAAGAGTAAATCGGACATGTATGAGTAGGAATTACATTAACAATTAGCGGGAGTTCTCCCAAAGAATCGGTCGTCTTTGTCGGTGCGTCCACTGTCTTCCATAGGGAATTCTTTACGCATCGGAAACGACACCATTTCATCCATATTTAAAATGCGTTTCAATTGCGGGTGGCCTTGGAATTGTATGCCATAAAAGTCATACGCTTCTCGTTCCATCCAATTGGCACACAAAAATAAATCGGTAATCGTAGCCACTTCTGGATCTTGATTGAGATAGGTTCGCAAACGAATGCGCGTGTTTTCGACCCAATTATGAAGTTGATAAACCACTGCAAATTGGTGGTCATCATCATTGTCGGGGTAATGTACTCCAGCTATATCAGTAAGAAAATGGAAGTTTAATTCTTCGTCTTCTTTTAAAAAACGTATAACCTCGTGTATAACAGAAGCATTTACTTCAAACGAAAAAATGTCACGTTGCATTTCGAAGCAGCGAACGTGATCGCCAAATTGACCGGTGACTTTTTCCTGTATATGAACGGTTTCTATAGCCATAATTAGAGGTTGTAGGAAGCTAATAATTCTTTGTATTCTGGGGAGTTTCTTCTACGAACTGATTCGTTTTTTACGAGGTCTTGCAATTGTATTACGCCTTGTACAATTTGTTCAGGTCGTGGAGGACACCCAGGCACATATACGTCAACTGGGATCACTTTGTCAATACCTTGTAATACAGAATAAGTGTCAAAAACGCCTCCCGATGAGGCACAAGCCCCAACGGCAATTACCCAGCGAGGTTCGCTCATTTGTTCATATACTTGACGTAATATCGGCGCCATTTTTTTGGAAATGGTCCCCATCACCAACAACATATCGGCTTGTCGCGGAGAGAAACTTACACGCTCCGATCCGAAACGCGCTAAATCGTAGTGAGATGCCATGGTAGCCATAAATTCAATACCACAACAAGAAGTGGCAAAAGGCAACGGCCAAAGTGAATTAGCACGTGCTAAACCGACTACATCGCTTAATTTGGTTGCGAAAAATCCTTCGCCTGTGACTCCTTCTGGTGGAGCTACCATTTTGGGTGTATTATTTTCCATAGCAAAGAAGTTTTATTCCCATTCCAAGGCTTTCTTTTTAATGATATAAAAGAAACCTACTAATAGAAGGGACATGAAAATAATCATTTTAATCATGCCATCGTAGCCCAATTCTTTGAAGTTTACCGCCCAAGGATAGAGAAATATCACTTCAACGTCAAACAATACAAATAGGATGGCTACTAAGAAATATTTTACTGAAAACGGGATACGGGCATTACCAATCGATTCAATACCACATTCGAAGTTTTTATCCTTGTTTTGCGAATGCCTTTTTGGCCCTAAAAAGTCGGAACCAATAATCGTCAAAGCCACAAAAGATACGGCGATGCCAACCTGTATTAATATCGGTAAAAAGTCAGTTTGTGTAGACTGCATACGACTCGTTTTTTAACATTTTTAAAATAGCCACAAATATACGCCTCAATATTGAAAACACAAAGATGTTAAGACCCCTTTATGAATTATTCAAGCGAAAATGTTTATTTAAATTTATTCTAAATAATACAGCCCCCAAGTCAAAAAAAAACACTCCGTTTCGGGAGTGTTTTCATTCGGTAATCTGAAATCTATATATTTAGTTTTCAATAATTACTACGTCAATGGCTAATTTTCCTTTGCGACCATCTTCCTCAACGTAAGACACATGGTCACCTTCTTTTAAGCCTTCTGATTTTAAACCGGTAGCATGAACAAAAATGTCCTTCCCAGTTTCGTCATTTACGATGAATCCAAATCCCTTAGACTCATTGAAAAATTTCACTTTTCCTGTTTGCATTGTAATGGGTAATAAATTAATTTGGTTAAAGGTAAACTTAAAATTTGAAACCGCAAATTTTTAATGTTAAAAAAATAAAAACTTTACAAAAAATATTTTTAACATTGAAGAGTGTGTTTGTGAAAGGTTTTTAATTGTGCGAAAATGGCAAAAAAATACCTTAAGTGTTGCCAAAAAACCATACTTGAGATACATAGAATGGGAATCTCCTAAAAATTAGGCGATTCGTATATGAAGTTCACTCAATTGCGCATTATCAATCGGTGAAGGTGCATCAATCATCACATCTCTACCTGAATTATTTTTCGGGAAAGCAATAAAATCGCGAATCGTTTCTTGTCCCCCTAAAATCGCTACCAATCGATCCAAACCAAAGGCTAAACCACCATGCGGAGGGGCGCCAAATTGGAAGGCATTCATCAAGAAGCCAAATTGAGCCTCAGCTTGTTCTTTAGTGAATCCTAACAACGAAAACATTTCGGCTTGTAAGGCCTTGTCGTGAATTCGAATTGATCCACCGCCAATTTCGTTTCCATTTAACACCATATCGTAGGCATTGGCGCGCACTTTTCCAGGGTCGGTTTGTAAAAGGGCTTTGTCTTCGGGCTTGGGCGAGGTAAAGGGATGGTGCATCGCATGATAACGACCACTTTCTTCATCCCATTCCAACAACGGGAAATCAACGACCCACAACGGCGCAAATTCATCGGATTTACGCAACCCTAAGCGTGTGGCCATTTCCATTCGTAAAGCCGATAACTGCGAACGTGTTTTATGCGCTGCCCCCGACAATACTAAAATCAAATCACCAGGTTGCGCTTGGGTGGCTTCTGCCCATTTTTTTAAATCGGTTTGATCATAAAATTTATCGACAGACGATTTTAATGTACCGTCGGTTTCGTATTTGACATAAACCATGCCTTGTGCTCCAATTTGGGGTCGTTTAACCCAATCAATAAGCGCATCGATTTCTTTTCGGGAATACCCTGCACAACCGGGTACAGCAATTCCTACGACCAATTCGGCCGAATTGAAAACTCCAAAATCTTTGTGTTGCGCCACCGCATTGAGTTCGCCAAATTTCATATCAAAACGAATATCGGGCTTGTCATTTCCATAGGTTTTCATGGCATACTCGTAGGTCATGCGCGGAAATTCAGCCACTTCTATGCCTTTTAAGGTTTTTAGTAAGTGACGGGTCAATCCTTCAAATACATGTAAAATATCTTCTTGTTCCACAAAGGCCATTTCACAGTCAATCTGCGTAAACTCAGGCTGACGGTCGGCACGCAAATCCTCATCGCGGAAGCATTTTACAATTTGAAAATACTTATCCATACCCCCCACCATCAACAATTGCTTGAACGTTTGTGGCGATTGCGGTAAGGCATAAAATTGCCCTTCGTTCATACGACTAGGGACCACAAAATCACGTGCGCCTTCGGGAGTTGATTTGATCAAATAAGGTGTCTCAATTTCACAAAAATCCAAACCAGACAAATAGTTTCGAACTTCCATGGCAACCTTATGGCGAAACAACAACGCATTTTTAACAGGATTACGACGAATATCTAAATAGCGGTATTTCATACGTAAATCTTCACCTCCATCGGTTTCATCTTCAATGGTAAATGGGGGCAGTTGCGCTTCATTTAAAATTGTAAGTTCTGAAACCAAAATTTCAATATCGCCTGTAGGCATGTTTGGATTTTTGGATTCCCGTTCAATCACGGTTCCTTTTACTTGAATCACATATTCGCGTCCCAGCGATTTGGCTTGTTGAAACACTTGACCAACCGTGCGTTTTTCATCAAAAATTAGTTGTGTAATCCCGTAGCGATCGCGTAAATCGGCCCAAATCAAAAATCCTTTATCGCGGGTTTTTTGTACCCATCCTGCCAAAGTAACTTCTTGTCCTACGTGCGCTGCATTTAAGGCGCCACAAGTATGTGTTCTATACATGTTTCCTACTATTTGATTGTAATCGTTGTTTTGCATTCAAAATTCGGTTGCAAAAGTAACGAAAAGCCACGACAACTGCATGGGAAATTACAACTTTAGCGCGTCAGGGTTTACCCTAAAGCGAACCGATGTTAAATTCGGCGTTTTCACACTTTTTCGTTACCTTTGGTTGTTATAAATGACGATAAATAATTTTTAGTATGAAAAAAATGTTAGGCTTAATGGCTTTTTTGTTTAGCGCTTTGGTTTGGGCGCAAGACCAAGTGGCGTTGAAGATTGAAATTACCAATCGTATCGGTGATGTGGTGTACATCAAGAACAATATGGGTAAAGATGTGCAGCAAGTCAATGTGAATGACAAAGGATTCTTTGAAGCGCGTTTTGGCGTAGCAGAAGGGATGTACTTTTTGTTTGATGGTGCCGAATACGCTCGTTTGTTTTTGAAAAATGGGTTTGATTTAACCGCTCAATTGGATGCAAAAGCGTTTGATGCTACGCTAAAATTTAGCGGGAAAGGTGCTCCTGAAAATAATTTCTTGGCCGACAAGACCCGTCAAGATGCTACCATGGAAGCTGAATTTATGAAATTGGAAACCGATGAAGCCGTCAATCAATTTTGTGAGCAACAAAAAAATGCCGTCTATCAAAAATTGGAAGTGGGCACGTTTGATCCCAAATTTGTGTCCAATGTAAAGTTGATGGCGGTGCAAGAGTTAATGCAAATGAAGACATATTTTAAAGAGTCGAAAGCCAAGTCCAAAATGAATGGAACCAAAGCGCCAAACTTTGAATACGTCGATGTGACGGGTAAAAAGGTGAAGTTGGAGGATTTCAAAGGACAATATGTATACATCGACATTTGGGCTACATGGTGCGGTCCTTGTCGTGCGGAAATTCCAGCGTTGAAGCAAACCGAAGCCAAGTATCATGGGAAAAAAATTGCCTTTGTGAGTATATCTGTTGATGTGGATAAGGATTTTGAAAAATGGAAAAAGTTTGTGGCCGAGAAGCAATTAGGAGGCACACAATTATTTGCCGATAAAAATTGGGAGTCCGATTTCATGAAGCATTTTGGCGTAACCTCAATTCCCCGATTTTTACTCATCGATCCCCAAGGAAATGTGGTCAATGCCGACGCAAATCGCCCTTCAGATCCAAAATTAACCGCTATTTTTGATAAATTGCCTTTGTAGTCTGTTTTACAAATAAACTTCTTTAACGCCCGTAAATACTAGTACGGGCGTTTTTTTGCCTCTTATCCAATGTTAAATTTTTCCCTAATGTTACCAAATTGTTAAGCGAATGTTTGGTTTGTGTAAAATAGTTCGATACATTTGTGTATCAATAATTTGAAAAACCTACTAGAAAATGAAAAAGTATATCGTAATGGCAGCTGTGTTAATCTGTGGATTGGCTACTGCGCAGCAAAAGCAACTGGTGTTGGAGGAAGTGAATGGTATGGTAAAAGCTACCTATTACTATGAAGATGGAAAAGTACAACAAGAAGGATTCTTCAAAGACGGTAAATTAGAAGGGAAATGGATTTCTTACGATCAAACGGGAAATAAAATTGCAATTGCAGAATATACCAATGGTGAAAAAACCGGAAAATGGTTCTTCTGGAACGAGCGCAATCTATCGGAAGTAGATTACACACAAGGCGCTATTGCTGAAGTGAAAGTCTGGAGTCGTGAGGCAGTTGCCGACAAAAATTAATAAAGGATATTGATTCAAAAAAAGGGACGTTCAAATAGAACGTCCCTTTTTTTATGCTTCCGCTTCCAAGCGTGCTTTTCTTCGATCACGCAAACCGTATTTGATGCGTTTTACTAAGAAGAACATCACGGGTACAATTACTAAGGTAAGAATGGTCGCATAGGTGAGTCCGAAGATGATGGTCCACGCCAATGGGCCCCAGAAAATAACGTTATCACCTCCGATAAATATATGCGGATTCAACTCAGTAATCAACGTAAAGAAATTGAAGTTCAATCCAATTGCGAGCGGAATTAACCCCAACACAGCGGTTAGAGCCGTTAACAACACGGGACGCAGACGTGATTTACCCGATTCTATAATGATTTCCTTGATTTCGTCTAAGGTTAAATAGTCGTGACTTTCCACTCCTTTTTCCTCCACTTTTCGATCCATCAACAACACGAAGAAGTCCATAAGTACGATACCATTTTTCACCACAATCCCTGCCAGCGAAATGATTCCCATCATGGTCATCAGGATGACGAAATCCATATTGGCAATTACATAGCCATAGAATACACCGCTAAAACTGAGCAATACGGTAAACAAGATGACCATTGTTTTGGAGATGGAGTTGAACTGTAACACGATAATCAACGTGATTCCCGCAATGGCCAACAAGAAGGCAATATTCAAAAACGCTTGGTTTTTCCCCTGTTCCTCTTGCACCCCAGAGAAACCATAATTAATGTCTTTAGGAAATGGATAGCCTTCCAATTGTTGGGCAATGTCTTTGGTGATGGCATCGGCATTGTATCCGGTCAACACATTAGAATAAATGGTCATGACGCGCTTGTGATTTTTGCGCTTAATCATGTTGAAGGTGTTTGTTTTCTTGGTGTCTGAAACTGCCGAAATTGGCACCTGCATGATTTGACCATCGTTTGGATTGCGGAAGGTCAACGATTGATTGAATAAAATATTTTCATTTTTTCGTTGGTCTTCTTGCATCCGCATGACAATATTGTAGTCATCGTCGCCCTCTTTATAGGTTGAAATTTCTTGCCCATACACCGAACGACGTAAGGTAAATCCGAGTTGACCGGTTGAAATACCCAAACTTCCTGCGTTGGCACGATCGACGTTTACTTCAAGTTCGGGACTGTCTTTGTTGATGTCAACTTGAAGTTTTTCAATCCCTTCAATATTTTTAGCATTGAGGTAGGCAATAATTTTTTGCGCTTCGGCAAGCATGGCTTCATAATCTTCTCCTCGAAGTTCCAAACTGATTGGGTATCCTGCTGGAGGTCCGTTGGAATCTTTTTCAACCGTAACCGTTGCCCCAGGAATTCCTTTCACCGAGCGACGAATTTCCTCCAATAAATCGGCAGTATTAATGCCCCGACGAAATTTAAACTCCCTAAAGTTGACGGTTACTTTTCCTTTGTAGGGCGTTTCATTGGCAGAGCCCGCATCTACATTCGGATTTCCAGCACCGACACCCACTTGCGATACAATGGATTCGGCCAAGAAGTTTTTATTTTCTTGGGTGTCCACGTATTTGCTGAGAATGCCGATGATTTGTTTTTCTACAAATAGCGTTGCTTTATTGGTTTTCTCAATATCGGTTCCTTGTGGGTATTCAATATACGTAATGACTTGATTGGGAATATTATCGGGGAAGAACAATACTTTCCGTGGAAAGATTCCCAACAACACAAACGACAGTACCAACATACCAATGATTCCAAAAAAGGCATACCAAGCGCGTTTCCCGGTGAGAATTTTTGCCAAAAACACCTTGTACTTTTCTTCCATTCTAGGAAAGAAGCTGTGCTGAAAATCTTGTGTCCATTGGTAAATTTTCAAATGGTATGCCCACATCATCCCCAGAACCAAAACGGCAATGTGTCCCATTGATTTCAAGAAAACACTTCCTGTGGTATAGCCTGCAATGAGAAAAATTACAGCACCCAATCCGATAAAGATGGAGTTGCGTTTCAATCCTTTTCGCTTGATATTTCGGTCTTCAATATCCATCGAACCTCCTGTCATTGCTGCATTGACAACCATCGCGACAAACAACGAGGCGCCCAAGGTTACCGATAGCGTTAGCGGGAAGTAAATCATAAATTTACCCATCGTGCCAGGCCACAAGGCAAAAGGCAAAAACGCCATCAGGGTGGTCGCTGTCGAAGAGATTACCGGCCATGCAATTTCGCCAATACCCAATTTGGACGCTTGAATGCGCGACACTCCTTTTTTCATATTGGCAAACACGTTGTCTACCACTACGATTCCGTCATCAACGAGCATTCCGAGTCCCATAACCAAACCGAAAAGTACCATCGTATTTAAGGTTTTTCCCATAGAGGCCAACAAGGCAAAGGCAATAAACATGGAAAGCGGAATGGCAGCCCCTACGAAAAGCGAGTTGCGTAAGCCCATGGTAAACATCAATACCAACATCACCAAGATGATTCCAAAAATGATGTGGTTGGACAATTCATCTACTTGGTGTTCAACGCGAGACGATTGGTCGCTGGTTAACTCAATGGTTAAATTTTTTGGCAAATAATTGGCTTGCGCTTCCGTTACTTTTTCACGCGCTTGTTCAATCGCCGAAATCATATTCTCGCCCGAGCGTTTTTTCACGTTCAGCATCACGACTTCTTTCCCTTTTTCGCGGGCATAAGTGGTGCGCTCTTTTTCTTTAAAACGAATAGTAGCAATGTCTTTTAGGTAGACCGAACCGCCAAATGATTTTACAATAATATCATTCAGTTCGGCGGGATCTTTCATTTCTCCGATGATGCGAATGTTGTTGCGCGACCCTTGCGAAATTAAGTTCCCTCCTGAAAGGGTCATGTTTTCATTGCGGACCGTACTTTGAATATCGTCAAAGCTCACTTGGGCTGCTGTCATTTTGAAAATGTCTACCGCAATCTCCACTTCTTTATCGTCAACCCCTAAAATCTCTACCTTTTTAACTTCGGGGACTTCTTCGATGTCATCTTGAAGTTTTTCCCCAAACTTTTTCAATTGTTGTGCGGTATAATCTCCTTTCAGATTGATGTTTAAAATCGGCACTTCTTCTGAAATGTTCAATTCAAAAACATTCGGTTCTACCTTACTTCCGTTGTCTAGGTTGGGCCAATCGGTATCGGCTTTGGCATTGTCTACTTTGTCTTTGATTTTTTGTTTGGCCAATTCAATGCCAATCTCATCGTCAAATTCGACAATAATCATTCCGTAATCTTGAAAAGAGCTCGAGGTGATTTTGTTTACTCCACTGATGTTTTTAAACTCTTTTTCCAAGGGTTTGATGACCAATTTTTCCACATCTTCGGCCGAGTTCCCTGGGAAAACGGACGAAATATAGACCTTATTTTCAATAATTTCTGGAAAATCCTCCCGCGGCATCGTAATGTACGAGTAGATTCCAGCCACCACGATGATGAAGGTGAGAATGTAAACCGTAACGCGATTGTCTACCGCCCAACTAGATATGCTAAATTCTTTGTTATGTTTGCTCATGTTTACTGTTATGAGTTTATGTTAATTGTTTATTAGTTTAAAAGTGTAAATGTTTCGTTGATGAACTTTTGAATTTAGCGGAATGTAAATGATTAATCATTACTGAAAGTTCTCTGATTTTATCTCGAATATCAGTGTAACTTTCTTCCGTTATCCAACAAAAATCTTTAGATATAATTATTAAATTCTTTCATTTTTTATGGCTTTTATTAGAATTAATTGGCTTTTATACTTTTTTGATTTTAAACAAGAATACACTTGTACACTTTTACACTTTTACACGGGTTCCACTAAAAATTCAACTTCATTCCATCTGAAATCGTGTTTACTCCATCGGTGACAATCACATCATCAGCGCTAACGCCCTCCAGAATTTCGGTCAAATTATCGGAAGATTGTCCTGTTTTCACCAAGGTTTTCTTGGCTTTACCCGTTTTCCCATCCCGATCGATCACCGTATAGACATAGCTGTTTCCTTCGGCATCTTTTTGAATCACGTTCGAAGGAACAACCACCGCATTTTTGTTGTTATAATCAATGATGCGCAATTTGGCTACCTGATTCGGACGCAATAATCCTTGGGGGTTGGGTACGCTAACCTCAATGCCAAAGCTACGGTTGTTAGGGTTTATAAATTTACCTACTTGACGCACTTTCCCTTTGTACATTTTCCCGATGGATGTGAGCAATACATCAACTTCAGTACCCACTTTTAATTTGCCCACATACGTTTCAGGGACAGTAGTCGACACATACATATTGCTTACATTGACAATACGCATCAATCCTTGTGGGGAGCCTGGACCTACCACTTGTCCTTTTTCAACATACACTTCATCAATAGTTCCCGTGAACGGAGCACGAATAATGGTTTTGGCCAATTGTGCTTTTAACTGTGCGACTCCTTTTTGGGCCGTTACCATGTTGGTTTGCGCTTGTAAGTATTGCATTTCAGAACCAATTTTCTTGTCCCATAGGTTTTTCTGACGGTCGAAATTGGTTTTGGCCAAAGCGTATTGGTTTTCCAAACTCGCCAATTGCTGACTTAATCCAGCATCGTCAACGCGACCCAAGATTTGTCCTTTACTCACTTGCTGACCTGCTTTGACATTCAAGGCGATTAGGGTACCGCTGAATTCCGGTTGAATAAGGATGTTTTCTTTGGTGTCAACATTTCCTTGTACTTCAAGATAATGGGTAAAAAGAGTGTCTTTTACCGTGGCAATGCCTACCAATGCTTCATCCACTTTGACATTCAAGGCGCTCAAGGCGGCATCGATTTTGTTGATATCCGCTTGTAGTTGCGATTTTTTTGCTTGTAATTCGGTTACTTTTTTGCCTTCAATTAAGGCGTCAATCGAAGCGGATGATGCTTCTTTTTGACCACAAGAAATCAAAAGGGCTGTGGTCAGTACGAGGGTGATATATTTTTTCATGAAAGGAAAGTTTATTTAGTTTTTACTGAGTAATTTTTCTAAGGCTGCGCGTTTGGTGATGACATCGACCATGGCTTGCAAATACGATTGTTGTGCGCTGTATAATTGACGCTGGGCATCCGTCAAATCAAAACTTGAGGTCAACCCTTCTTTGAATTTGATTTGATTTTTGGATTCAATGCGCTCTGCCAAATTCATGCTGTTTTTGGACGTTCCCAATTGCTCCATAGAGAATTCATAATCGCTTTTGGCTTTTTCAAATTGAAGTTTCAAGGTTTGTTCCAACTCGGTCAAACGGGTTTTCGATTGTTCTACAGCAATTTTAGCTTGTTGAGTACGAGCACTTCGCCCCAAACTACTAAAGATTGGCACGGTTAATCCCAATCCTACATTGGAATAATTAAACCATAATTGGTCGCTGTTGAACATCGTAAAGCGGTTGCCAAAGGTATTAGCACCAAAGTTGACTTGTGCTCCCAAAGAGGGTAAGGCTCTACTTTTTTCGAGTTTTAACAACAATTCCGAACTGGTTAAGGTGTTTTGTCCAATTTGGTAATCGATATTGTTTTTGACTTCAAATTGTTCTTTCAAAATGGCCAAATCCATATTGGTTTGGGTCAAAAAATCAAGTTTGTCTTTCAGTGTCAATTGGTCTTCGAGGTTGATGCCCAAAACGAGTTTCAACATGTCCAATGCAATTCGTTTCTGACGCTTTACATTTTCTAAAGCACTGTTTACCGTGGCCAAAGTAATCTGTAATTGTTCGACACTTTCTTCTTCGGCAAAACCGTTTTTATAGATTTCTCTGGTGTCTGAAAGGGTTTTTTCTAAAGCCGCTTTGTTGCGGTCGAAAATAAGAATACTCTCATCGGCCAAAAGCACATTTCCGTAGGTTGTCGTGACGATTTCACGCAATTCGCGATTGGTTTTGACTTTAGCATTTTCGGATATTTTCAAATAGGTCTTCGCCGATTGTAATCCCACCAGGTAGGAACCGTCAAAAATCAATTGTGATAAAGTCACCACTGCATTCATATTGTGTTTTGTACCAAAGGTCACCGGAATAAATTCGCCGGGTTGTCCTCCAAAAAATTCAGCAGGAATTAACGATTGTTGGAGGCGAAAGTTATCTTGGTAACTTACATTTCCATTGATTTGAGGTAATCCTATGGTAGTGGTTTCCCATTTTTTCTTTTTTGCCGCTTCTACATCGCGATTGGCATTGATGGCCGAATAGTTGTATTGAATGGCATGATCTATCGCCTCTTTGAGCGTAAAAGCATACGCTTGAGGCTGTTCTTGTGCCTTCAGCAGCACAGGGAGCAGCAGTAAGACTGCAAAGATTCTGATTTTCATTGGATTGATGATTAAGTATGTAGGGTTAATTGTCGTTCTAATTCTTCCAAACCAGTGGGTGTTGCAATGGCTCGTGTGTGGTATTCAAGAGCTTTGGCTTCCAAATCAGAAGCATCCTTTTCATACAAGGTGTTTTCATTGATAGAAATAATTAGCGTGTAATAAAATTGTACAGCTGCAACAATGTCAACCTCTGGGCGATACAATCCTTCGGCGATTCCTTTTTCAATGTTTTGGGTAAAAAGTTGACTGCAATCTTGAATTTCATTGGCCATCATCATTTCATAGATTTCAGGATAATGTTTTTTCAATTGATAGGCAGGCGAATGATCAAACGATTGAAACATTTCTTTAAACATCTTTCGGATTTCAAAGTTTTCAGCGATGGCATTGTGGTTTTGAGCGGCCACTTCATCCATGAGCATATGAATTTTTTGACGCACGACTTCGGTACCTTCCTCGATCAATTTTTCTTTGTTGCTGAAATACTTGTAAATCGTTTTTTTTGAAATACACATTTCACAAGCAATGTCATCCATCGTTACACTTTTGAAGCCCAACTTCAAAAACATTTCGGTTGCTTTTTTGATGATTTTCTCTTTCATGATATTCGATTAAGCGACAGCATAGTGTTTAAATTCAATATGAGCCGTTAAGGTTAAATTTTGTCCCAACGGATACCCATCGATAAGAATCGGGCCGTTGTTGTTCCACCCAAATTCGCGTTTATTCAAAATGCCATATATTTCAAAAGACGCTTTCTCCCCATCGTTTTCTTGCGTCAAATCGGTGAGCACTAATTCCAATTCCACGATACGACTTACATTGTTAAGGGTAAGAATGCCTTTGATAAAATTGATGTTGGGATTAATTTTTTGAAACGACAAGGATTTAAAACTGATACGCGGCGATGTATGCGAAGCGATGGTTCCCTTAGCGGAGGTCGCCGAAAGGTCTAAATCAAATTCGAGTTGCGCATCGGTTAGTTCTTTAGCGTTCAAAACGATAGAGCCTGTTCCTGACTGTAAGGTGCTGTTGATGTACCTACGCACACGGCGGGCGGGTTTCAACACCACTGCAGAAGCTTCTGGGTCTAGGGTCCAATGGGTATTCGGATGCATGATAGTTTTTTTAACGGTTCAAAAGTATGTAGGAAACTTTTAATACTAAAATAGTTTCCGCGCTCTTAACTGAAAATTAACATTTTTTAAGGTGTTTTTGTTCGGTCGGGGCGAATGATCATCCGCAATGAGGAATTACGACTGAAATACGCCAAAGCCCAATGGTAGAGCGTGTTGACTTTATTGCGTGGCATGGATAGCGACATCAAATGCACCAACAACCAGGTGAGCCAAGCCAAGAATCCACTGAAATGCCAGTTGGGACGAACCAAGTCAACCACCGCCTTATTGCGTCCAATGATGGCCATCGAACCTTTATCGTTGTAATGAAAAGGAATAGGAGGTTGGTTTTTGAGTTCGCGCACAATATTTTTTGCAAAGTTGCATCCTTGTTGCATGGCGACTTGAGCCACTTGAGGATGGCCGTTCGGGAAATCGGGATCGGTTTCCATCAAAGCGGTATCGCCAAGCGCATACACATTGGGGGTGCCTTCCACCATGTGATAGGCATTCACGCGCAAGCGATTCCCTCGACCGTAACTTTTTTCATCCAAGCCTTCAAAACGACGGGCAGTGACACCCGCGGCCCAAATCAGGTTTCGCGCTCGAAGGGTACTGCCATCGCGCAAGCTTACCGTTTCCCCATCATAATCCACCACATGGCTGTTTAAACGCACTTCAACCCCCAATTCTTGGATGGCTTGTAAGGTGGCTTTTTGGGCTTGGGGACTCATCGGAGAAAGTAATTCCGAACCCCCGTCAATAAGGTAAATTTTGGAAGGAGTTAAATGCGCCAATTCGGGATATTCTTGCGCGATAATGGTTTTGCTCATTTCGGCAAACATTCCCGACAATTCCACACCTGTCGGCCCCCCGCCGGTCACCACAATCGTCATTAATTCACGTTGCTCTTGCGGGTCCTGACTGTTGGCCGCTTTTTCGATCCGTTGCAACATCAAATTGCGCATGTTTAAGGCTTCTTCTAAGGTTTTCATCGGAATTGCATGACGTTGCACGTTTTCCATTCCAAAAAAATTAGTTGTTGTTCCTGTAGCCAAAACCAAGTAATCATACGATAGACTTCCGTTGTGCAAGTAGAGGGTATTTTTCTCCCAAGCTATGGATTGCAATTCGCCCATCCAAAATTTCAAGTTCCGTGTTCCTGAAAACATTTTTCGGAAAGGATAACTGATAGAAGAAATCTCCAAAAATCCCGTGGCCACTTGGTACAAAAGGGGTGGAAAAAAATTGTAATTGTTTTTATCTACAAGGGTGATGTCAAGGTGCGGATGGTTGGCCAATTGGCGAGCAACATTCATTCCCGCAAAGCCACCGCCCACAATAACCACATGCTTTTTCATGGGTAGGCGATTAAAAATTCGGCACAAAAGTAAAGAGGAAACTTTTAATACTAAAATAGTTTCCGTGTTCTTAACGCTAATTTAACACGCTCGAAATTGAAGTGGAGTAGAAGGAATCGCTTTGAAATTCATTAGCTTTGTCGGGAGTAATTTAAATTTTATGCAGCCGCTCGCTTCTTACCAACAATTGATTGCCGACTATTTTGAATCGCTTGCCGTCATCAAAGAACCTCGCAATTTATACGAACCTATTCAATACATTTTATCTCTTGGCGGAAAACGCATGCGCCCCGTACTCACCTTGATGGCTACGGATGTGTTTGATGGCGATTGTAAAAAAGCGTTGGCAGCCGCTACTGCGGTTGAGGTTTTTCACAATTTTTCATTGGTACACGATGATATTATGGACGATGCTCCGCTGCGTCGTGGGAATGAAACGGTACATGAAAAATGGAATATCAATACGGGTATTCTCTCTGGGGATGCCATGCTGATTTTAGCGTACCAACATTTTGAAGAATACGAACCTGAGGTTTTTCGTGAGTTGGCTAAATTATTCAGCAAAACAGCCATTGAAGTCTGTGAAGGACAGCAATACGATGTCGATTTTGAAACCCGTGATGATGTGACGTTGGATGCGTATTTGAAAATGATTGAATACAAAACCGCTGTACTCGTTGGGGCTGCTTTGAAAATGGGGGCGATCGTGGCGGGAACTTCTGCCGAAAATGCCAATTTGATTTATGATTTTGGTCGAAATTTAGGCATCGCGTTTCAATTGCAAGACGATTATTTGGATGCTTTTGGGGATCCCGCCACCTTCGGAAAACAAGTTGGAGGTGACATTATAGAAAATAAAAAAACCTATCTCTATTTGAAAGCGCTGGAGTTTGCTTCGCCCAGCGAACGCGAGCAATTGGCGCATCTTTTTTCGATTCAACCCGCAGATAATACGGATAAAATCCATTCGGTGAAGGAATTGTTTGTAAGTACCGGGGCTGCTGCGGCTACGCAAGAGGCTATTAAAAACTTCACGTTCAAATCTTTTGAAACACTGGCGCTAATGGATATCCACGAAGACAAGAAAGCCATGTTGCGCGCTTTTGGGGAAAAATTGATGAATCGAAACGTATAATTCATGACCTTTCAAGCTCCTGCCACTACCGACCAATTGCTGCATGAAGCAGAATCCATTCAACTCTACGGGAAGTTGCTGGAGCAAATCAATAAAGATTTTAATTTGGCCAACGAACCCGTCGATTTTCATCCCTCAACGTCGCCAGAGGAGCTAAAAATTCAATTGCACGAAAAAATCTATCGACTTCTTCAACAACGCTATGCCGAACTTCTTAATCTGTTGTACATCATTGATGTTCCCGAGGATAACCTCAAGCAACTCGATGGTGCCGACACCGCCGTATTGGCCGAACAAATTGCGTATTTGGTTTTACGTCGCGAATGGATGAAAGTGTGGTTTCGGGCGCATTACTAAAAAAACGCCCGTACAAAGGGCATAAAGGCATCTCCATACACACCTTGATCGGCACGAAATAGCACATTGTACCGAAATCCGATAGTCACTCCATCCACACGGTACCCAGCTCCCAAGAACAAACCCGTGTTCCAGAAGTTGTCGGATAGGTTGTTGAAATCGGACTTTAAATTGACCCGTAATTGTTCCAGTTCTAAAGAAATTTGCACCTCTTCAATGGGGTTCGCTAAGCCAATCCAAGTGACGCCATACATTTGTGAAGAAAAGTTATTTCTCTCCCGCAAACTACTATACTGAAGTCCGACACCCGTTGCTAAATAATTGTTAAAGTTATACAAGGCAGTCGGAGCCACCGAAAAATTCGAAAATCCACTTCCAATCGCCAATCCAAATCCACCGCCAAACTGCACCTTATCCCAGAATTTAGAGGGCGTTTTATCCTGTGCAAAAACTGAAACGGTTAGCGTTAAAAACAGCAGTATTTGTAAAGGTTTTGTTAAAAATTTAGCAACTTTATTTCGCATGTTTTGGTATATATTTATATAGCGACATAAATGTAGTAAAAACATTGAAAGATTGTTATAAATGTCATACTTTTGCCCTAATTTTTCACACAACAAGTCTACATACCCAACTATAGCATGGATCGGTTTTCCTTTTTAAATGCAGCACACACGCAATTTTTTGCAGATTTATACGAACAATACCTCGTTAGTCCCGATAGCGTAGAGCCCAGTTGGCGCGCTTTTTTCCAAGGATTTGACTTTGCCTTGGAGCATTACAGCGATACGGATAATGCAGGAGAACAATTGGTCGTTTATGGCAACAGTGATGCTGGAACTGCAGCAACCTCTGAGAAGTTGCAAAAAGAGTTTAATGTCTTAAAACTTATCGATGCCTATCGTACCCGCGGCCACTTGTTTACCGAGACCAATCCGGTGCGGGAACGCCGCGTTTATAGTCCCAATCTAGACATCGAGAATTTTGGTTTATCCACATCTGATTTAGATACCGTTTTTGATGCCGCCCGCGCTTTGGGTCACCAACCCACCACTTTAAAAGCGATTTTGGCGCATTTAAAAAATGTGTACTGTCAACACATCGGTATTGAGTATATGTACATGCGTACACCCGAAGTGATTCAGTGGATTCAAGACCGTCTCAATATTAACGATAATCTACCCAATTTTAAGGCAGAGGAGAAAAAGCACATCTTGGGTAAACTGAACGAAGCCGTAGCTTTTGAAAACTTTTTACACACCAAATATGTTGGACAAAAACGATTCTCACTAGAAGGGGGAGAAAGTTTGATTCCCGGTTTGGATGCTGTCATTGATGCCGCCGCCGAAAAAGGCGTGGAGCAGTTTGTTATGGGGATGGCTCACCGCGGTCGTTTGAACGTGTTGGCCAATATTTTTGGGAAACCCACTCAGGACATTTTCTCTGAATTTGACGGAAAAGATTACGATAAAGAATATTTCGATGGCGATGTAAAATACCATTTGGGCTTGACCGCTGAGCGCAAAACCAAATCGGGCAAAAAAATCAACATCAATTTGGCACCCAATCCGTCGCACCTTGAAACCGTAGGGGCCGTGATTGAAGGAATTACCCGTGCCAAACAAGATAAATATTATGCCGACGATTTCTCTAAAGTATTACCCATCGCCGTACATGGTGATGCTGCGGTAGCCGGTCAAGGAATCGTGTATGAAATTGTACAAATGTCGCAACTCGACGGGTACAAAACAGGAGGAACCATTCACATTGTAATCAACAACCAAGTAGGTTTTACTACCAATTATTTGGATGCCCGTTCGTCGACCTATTGTACCGATGTGGCCAAAGTAACGTTGTCTCCCGTATTACACGTGAACGCGGATGATACCGAAGCCGTGGTGCATGCTATGTTGTTTGCACTCGATTTCCGTATGCAATTCAAGCGCGACGTGTTCATCGATTTGTTGGGCTACCGTAAATACGGACACAATGAAGGGGACGAACCGCGATTTACGCAACCCGTGTTGTATAAAATTATCGCCCGTCACAAAAATCCCCGTGACATTTATGCCGAGAAATTAATTACCCAAGGGATTGTCGATGCGGCGTATTTGACCAAAATTGAAAATGACTACAAAGCGAAGTTGGATGAAAACCTCCAAGCCTCGCGCAAAAAAGATAAAACCATCATCACGCCGTTCATGCAAGACGAATGGAAAGGCTTCGTACAAGTCTCCGATGATGAAATGTTGAAGCGTGTTGACACCAAATTTGACCGCAAGAAATTGGATCAAATTATCGAAACGGTTTCTACCTTGCCCTCTGATAAAAAGTTCATTAGCAAAATCCAAAAAATTGTTTCCGATCGTAAAACCATGTACGATAACAATACCTTGGATTGGGGAACGGCCGAAACCTTGGCCTACGGAACCTTATTGCTAGAAGGTTATGATGTGCGTATTTCGGGTCAGGATGTCGAGCGCGGCACCTTCTCGCACCGTCATGCCGTCGTGAAGGTGGAAGACAGCGAAGAAGAAGTTGTTTTGTTAGACACCTTGAAAGGGAAAAAGGGGAAATTCAATATTTTCAATTCCTTCCTTTCCGAATACGGTGTTTTAGGATTTGACTACGGGTATGCCTTAGCCAATCCCAATGCCTTGACCATTTGGGAAGCGCAGTTCGGAGATTTCTCCAACGGGGCCCAAATCATGATTGACCAATACATTTCTTGTGGCGAAGACAAATGGAACAACCAAAACGGTATCGTACTTTTGTTGCCCCACGGTTATGAAGGACAAGGGGCCGAACACTCGTCAGCACGTATGGAGCGCTACTTACAATTGTGCGCGCGCCACAACATGTATGTTGCCGATTGTACCACGCCGGCCAACTTCTTCCACTTGTTGCGTCGTCAAATGAAAACGAAATTCCGCAAACCGTTGGTGGTATTCTCCCCCAAGAGTTTGTTGCGTCATCCGTTGTGTGTTTCCACCGTTGATGAATTGGCAAAAGGGCATTTCCAAGAAACGATTGACGATAACACCGTGGATAAGAAAAACGTAAAAACCGTTGTATTCTGTACCGGTAAGTTCTATTACGACATCTTGGCCGAACGCGAAAACTTAGGACGTAATGATGTGGCTTTGGTTCGTATCGAACAGTTGTTCCCACTACCTGTTGACCAATTGAAAGAAATCATCGCTTCTTATCCGAATGCCGATGATTACGTTTGGGCTCAGGAAGAACCAAAAAACATGGGAGCTTACGGCTATATGTTGATGAATTTTGATATAGTACCTTGGCGCTTGGCTTCCTTGAAAGCCTATGCCGCACCAGCAGCCGGTAGTCACACCCGTGACCGTCGTCGTCACGCCGATGCGATCCGCATGGTATTTGATAAAAATTTATTCCGTTCCTAATTTTTTTAGGAGCTATTCCCGCACTCCGCAGTATCTTCCCACCTTACAGGATGGCAAGGATACTTGCTTCGGTCGGGGCTAGGGCAACCTGCAAACAATAACGTTCCCTTAAAGAACAACACATACAAGACAAAACTTTTAAACTAAAGGATTATGATTTTAGAAATGAAAGTGCCTTCTCCGGGCGAATCGATTAAAGAAGTGGAAATCGCTACCTGGTTAGTCCAAGACGGTGATTATGTTGAGAAAGATCAAGCGATCGCTGAGGTAGACTCGGACAAAGCCACTTTGGAATTACCGGCTGAGGCCAGTGGAATTATCACATTAAAAGCATCAGAAGGGGATGCAGTTGCCGTTGGCGCTGTGGTTTGCCTTATTGATACTGCTGCTGCAAAACCGGCAGGTGGCGCTCCCGCAGCAGCTCCTGCCAAAGAAGAAGCAAAACCAGTGGCTGAAGCACCCAAAGCAGCTCCTGCACCGGCTCCAGCTCCCGCACCGGCTGCAACCTATGCCGCACAAACGCCTTCGCCAGCGGCGCGTAAAATTTTAGAAGAAAAAAACATCCAACCTTCCGATATCGTGGGTACTGGTAAAGACGGACGCATCACCAAAGAAGATGCCATCAATGCGGTACCTTCTATGGGAACACCAACGGGGGGTAACCGCGGTTCAGAACGTACTAAATTATCGATGTTGCGTCGTAAAGTAGCCGAACGTTTAGTGTCTGCCAAAAACGAAACCGCTATGTTGACGACGTTCAACGAAGTGGATATGACCAATATCTATGCGTTGCGCGATCAATATAAAGATGAATTCAAAAACAAACATGGTTTAGGATTAGGCTTTATGTCGTTCTTTACCAAAGCGGTAACCCGTGCCTTGCAATTATATCCCGATGTGAACTCGATGATCGACGGACAAGAGAAAGTTTCTTTTGATTTCTGTGACATCTCTGTGGCTGTTTCCGGACCCAAAGGCTTAATGGTTCCCGTGGTTCGTAATGCCGAAACCTTATCCTTCCGTGGAGTAGAAGCTGAAATCAAACGTTTGGCCATTCGTGCTCGTGACGGTCAAATCACCGTTGATGAAATGACGGGAGGAACGTTTACTATTTCCAATGGTGGGGTTTTCGGAAGTATGTTGAGTACCCCAATTATCAATCCACCGCAATCGGGTATTTTAGGAATGCACAACGTAGTGGAACGTCCTATCGTGCGCAACGGTCAAATCGTGATTGCACCCGTAATGTACGTAGCCTTATCCTATGACCACCGTATTATCGACGGTCGTGAGTCGGTTGGATTCTTGGTGGCCGTTAAAGAAGCTTTAGAAAATCCAGTAGAGATTTTGATGAATAATAACCCTAAGAAGGCTTTAGAGCTGTAGGGTTTCTACCGTCCTCGGATGAGGCGCCTCTATATGTAAAAATCCCAAACCCAAAAGGTTTGGGATTTTTTTTTGGTGTTGATTCTTTGGGGAAAGCAACTTACAGGCAACGGCAATTTATCGCAGAGAATTTCTTTTCTTTGCAGCTGCGTGAGCGATAGGAGCAAGTATCCTGCCGGACAAAAGGAAGGCAGATACTGCGGATAGCGCGACCCCGCCCCGTGGATTGATAAGAAAAAAATAGTCAATGGCGGGGACACGCCCAAACCAACAGAATGATGCAAAAAAGCAA
>NZ_JBEILJ010000031.1:0-31000 GCF_040379285.1 Flavobacterium sp.
GTACGCTCTCCATTGGATTCATCAAACCCTACGTTCACAACCGCTTTCATGCTGGGGAAGAAATGAAACTTATATTCCGTTTCCACATTACCAAAAATACGGTGATTTCTACCTGTATCGTAAGTCATCATCAATTGCGCCACAGGGTTGCGTTGCACGTTTGGAGTTAACAAGTTCCCATTGCGGTATTCAAAGAATCCACCAAAAGGAGAAGCCGCATCATATACAGGTTGGGTTGGGTCAAACGTAATAGCTGAACCTTCTACCCCATCCGCAAAACGGTTGTTCTCCATAGTATAGTTGGCATTCACGCGAATTTTCAAGTGATCATTAAAGAAACTTGGCATCAATGTAGTAGAGATAGTATTACGATTAAATTTATTGGTTAAACGCAATCCTTCTTGATATGTATTCCCTATCGACAAACGCGAAGGAACTTTGCCAAATAAATTACCTCGTAAGGATAAGTTGGAGTCAATGAAGTCTGTTCTTCTGTAGATTTCATCTTGCCAATCAGTATTTGCTGTACCTAATTTGCCCACTTCGCCAGGAAATTGTGCGGCCACTAAATTACGGAACTCATTGGCATTGAATACGTCTACTTTACGTACAAGCGAACCCGAACCGTATTGTGAATTAAAATCGACTGATAATTTTTTACCTCCTTTTTTGGTAGTAATCAAAATTACCCCGTTGGAAGCACGCGAACCGTAAATCGCGGTAGCTGAAGCGTCTTTCAACACCGAAATACTTTCAATGTCATTGGGGTTAAGAGAAGCTAAGAAAGAGGTAGAGCCTGTGTTTGTAGCATTTGAAATTGGAAAGTTGTCCACTACAATCAAGGGGTCATTGGAAGCATTAAGCGACGAACCCCCACGGATACGAATTACAGGGTTTGTTCCGGGCGCTCCACCACCCGCATTGATAGTAACCCCCGCCACACGACCTTGAAGAAGGTTGTCGGTAGAAACCATCGCTCCTTTGTTGAAGTCTTTCACTCCCAAAACAGATACCGCTCCCGTGGCATCCTTTTTCTTAACAGAACCATACCCCACTTGCACCACTACTTCTTGCAAAGTATTGGAATCTTCTTCCATAGAAACGGCTACATTTTTTTGACCTTTAAATTCGATGGATTGGCTCTTATAACCGACATAAGAGAAAACTAAAACATCTCCATTTTTAAGTTTACCGATTTTAAAATTACCATCAAGGTCTGTGGAAACGCCCGACTGTGTGCCTTGGACGACCACGTTAACTCCCGGAAGAGGTTGGTTGGATTTAGAATCCACAACCTTACCCTCCAATGTCGCTTGAGCCAAAACGGAAAGCGGCAAAAGGAGCAAGAAAAACAACAACTTGTTATAAATTGTTTTCATACATTTTGTTTAGGTTAATAATTTGTTTTTTTGCTTGTACTTGCACTTCGAAGCGTTAAATTTAGGATAATTTTTTGTTTAAAAAAATGACACCTTAATATACTACCACCGAAAACGTTTTCGTGTTGAAAACTTTCAGAATGCACCATAAAATTAAGGATAAAATTGATAGACTAAAAAATTTAAGCTACCTTTATTCGCAATTAAACAGCTTATAAAAAATTGACATGAAAAGGAAAGTAACGCTCAAGCAAATTGCTAAAGAATTGGATGTATCCATATCAACCGTTTCTAAATCGTTACGCGACAGCCCTGAAATAAGCGAAGATACGCGACAGAAAGTGCAAGCTTTTGCCAAATTATACAACTACAAACCCAACAATATCGCACTAAGTCTCAAGAATAAAAAAACAAAAACAATTTGCATCATTATTCCAGAGATTATCCACCACTTTTTTGCCACAGTAATCAGCGGTGTTGAACATGTGGCCAACGAAAATGGGTACAACGTTCTGGTTTGTTTGTCGGATGAATCGTTTGACAAAGAAGTCATCAACATGGAAATGTTGGCGGGCGGAAGTATTGATGGTTTTATCATGTCACTCTCCAAAGAAACGCAGCAAAGAAGGGACTTTCACCACATCACTGAAGTAATCAATCAAGGGATGCCTGTGGTTATGTTTGATCGAGTGACCAACGATATTCTGTGCGACAAAGTCATTATCGACGATAACTTAGCAGCCTACAACGCAACGCGCTTTTTTATCCACAAAGGTTATAAGAAAATTGCGCTTATCACCACTGTTGATTACGTGAGTGTGGGCAAATTACGCACCGATGGCTACACCAAAGCCATGATGGACCACGATTTGAAAGTCGATCAAAATTTGATTTTGAAAATTGAAGACACGGATAATTTTGACGCACAAATTGAAACTTTACTCCGCGAACAGCAACCTGAAGCCATTTTTGCCGTCAATGAAATTTTTGCTGTAACCGCCATTAAAATAGCCGGGAAACTGGGAATCCAAATTCCAAACGACATTTCCATTATTGGGTTTACCGACGGCATCATTTCGAAATACTCCACTCCTAGCATTTCTACCGTAAGTCAGAATGGAGTAAAGATGGGTGAAAAAGCAGCCAAAATGCTTATCGATCGACTCGAAAATGAAGAAATGGAAATCGAAGAACATTACAAAACAGAAGTTATTGAAACGGCTTTGGTGGAACGTGAATCTACACTTTAATTTTATTTTTTTCAACAAAAAACGTTTTCGCTGCTCTGTTTTTACAAAAAAATGGGGTAAAAAATTACGAGTTTCAAAACTTTTTTATCTTTACCACATCAAACGCTTACTTGCACTTCGAAAAATGAGTAAGTTTTGATAAGCTTTTTATGCTTATCGTTTTAGTAATCAATACGTTACACGATAATGGAAAAGCGTAAGTTAGGTTTCTGGGAAATCTGGAACATGAGTTTTGGTTTCCTAGGGATACAGTTTGGTTTTGCCCTACAAAATGCAAACACTTCACGAATTTTTGACACGTTAGGTGCCGAAGTAGATAAAATAGGTCTTTATTGGTTGGCTGCGCCGCTCACGGGTTTAATTATACAACCCATTGTGGGTTATTTTTCAGACCGAACCTGGACGCGTTTAGGCCGAAGGAGACCTTATTTTCTAGTGGGAGCTATTCTCTCCTCCATCGCTTTAATTTTTATGCCCAATTCTCCGTCGCTTTGGGTCGCGATAGGAACCTTATGGATTATGGATTCCTCCATCAACATTTCTATGGAACCTTTTCGTGCATTTGTGGGGGATAACTTATCCGAACAACAACGCACGTTGGGCTTCTCTATGCAAAGCTTTTTCATTGGACTAGGCGCAGTAGTAGGATCGGCCCTTCCCTACATTTTTACCAATTGGTTTGATGTAGCCAATACAGCTCCAGAGGGCATCATCCCTCCTTCTGTGAAATGGTCGTTTTACATTGGTGGTATTGTTTTTTTACTTGCGGTGCTTTGGACCGTTATTCGTTCTAAAGAATACAGCCCCGAAGAACTCCATGCCTTTGAAAAAGGAAGTGAAAACCACAGTGACGTATCCCTTGAAAAAACGTGTAGCGAGTCGCGCCAGGGCACTATTGGATTTGTACTTACAATTATTGGTTCTTTGCTAACCTATTTTGTGCATGATTTAAACCAAAAGACCAAAGACAGTCACAAAGAAATATACATTTTATCGATTGGAATCTTGACCGCAGGGGTGCTCTTTATGTTGGTTTCCCTATTGCGTAAAAAACAAATCAACAACGGATTTACCACCATTATTACCGATTTACTCAATATGCCCAAAACGATGAAACAATTGGCTTGGGTTCAATTTTTCTCTTGGTTTGCGTTGTTCTCTATGTGGATTTACACCACCAACGCTGTTACAGGTCATGTTTTTGGAACCACAGATGCGAAATCAAAGATTTACAATGATGCAGCCGACTGGGTTTCAGTAATGTTTACCGTATACAATGGGGTAGCGGCAGCAGTTGCTTTCTTACTTCCTGTATTGGCAAAAAGAACAAGCAACAAATTTACCCACATGTTGGCCCTTGTTTTTGGTGGATTCGGACTCATCTCTATTTATTTCCTTTCCGACAAAGTAGGATTACTTCTAGCCATGATTGGAGTGGGAATTGCATGGGCTAGTATTCTTTCCATACCTTATGCGATGCTTTCAGGGGCATTACCCGCACAAAAGATGGGATATTACATGGGTGTTTTCAACTTTTTTGTAGTAATTCCTCAAATTGTAGCCGGAACAATTTTAGGGTTTTTAGTGAAAACATTTTTCAACAACGAACCTATTTACGCTCTAATCATTGGGGGGATTTCCATGATTTTAGCTGGATTTTTAACACTAACCGTAACGACAAGCAGTAAAATAAACATCAATGAGTAAGAAAGCTTTCATTTTCGACCTTGACGGGGTTATTGTCGATACGGCGAAATATCATTTTCTAGCTTGGCAAAAACTGGCCCAAGAACTCGGCATCGAATTTACGCCAGAACACAACGAAGAACTCAAAGGCGTGAGTCGAGTACGTTCCCTTGAGATCATTCTTGGACTCGGAAACTTGACCGCCACCGACGAAGAAAAAGAGCGTTGGCTCATCAAAAAAAATCAAGATTATTTATCCTATATCGAAAACATGGATGAGGATGAAATCTTACCCGGAGTGCTCCCTGTCTTGGAATACATTCGAAGCCAAGGTCACTTTATTGCTTTAGGATCTGCCAGTAAAAATGCGCGACCTATTTTGGAAAAAGTCAATATCATGCCTTTTTTCGATGCGATTGTAGACGGGAATGACGTAACCAACGCCAAACCCGATCCCGAAGTTTTCGTTCGAGCCGCCAGTTTACTTGGCGTAACCAATGAAAATTCTATTGTTTTTGAAGACAGTGTCGCGGGTATTCAAGCCGCAAACATTGCCCACATGACCAGTATCGGTATTGGGGATCCCGCTATTTTAAAAGAAGCCCACTACCATTTCATAGACTTTACCTTTATTGAGCCTTCTTTTATTGAATCGCTCCTCACCTAGAAAATAGAAGATTATTAGGGTTTCTACCCAAAACCTTAATCAAAAACCAATACAATGAATCAGGATTATATCAAACCAGACAACTGGTGTATTATTGAAGAAGGATTTGATGCCGAACGCGTAAAATCATCGGAAAGTTTGTTCAGCATCGGGAATGGTGCTATGGGCCAACGGGCCAATTTTGAAGAGTACTATTCTGGAAAAACATTTCAAGGAAGTTATATTGCCGGTGTTTACTACCCCGATAAAACCAAAGTGGGTTGGTGGAAAAACGGCTATCCCGAATACTTTGCTAAAGTGTTAAACGCCCCGAATTGGATCGGTATCAATATCGAAATTGATGGGGAAGAATTGGACTTAGCAAAATGCACCCAAGTTTCGCATTTCCGTCGTGAACTCAACATGAAGGAAGGCATCTATTCCCGTACATTTCAAGCGACGCTACAAAATGGAACCGAGATCGAAGTCAACGTACGTCGATTCCTTTCTCTTGATCTAGACGAAGCCGGATTCATCAATTACCAAATCAAACCGGTAAACCGAGCTGCTGCTATCGTATTCAAGCCCTATTTGGATGCAGGCGTTCACAATGAAGATGCCAACTGGGAAGAAAAATTCTGGGAACCTTTGGATGTTCACCACCACAATAACCGTGGATTTGTAACCGCGCGTACGTTTAAAACGCATTTTACAGCAACAACCTTCATGCACAACACTATTTTGCTTGAAGGCGCACCCCAAAATAGCACACCACAAGCTACAAATACAGAAGATCATGTCGCTTTTTCGTATGCGATCACTTGTCCGCAAGGTCAAACCGCTGCCATCCAGAAAATTGGAGGGTACACAGTGTCCATGAATCATGACAATACCCAAGTTGCCGCCGAAAATGTAATCGATCAAGCCTTGGCACACGGATTTGAAGCCTACGAATCCCTGCAAAAAGAAGCTTGGGCACGTATCTGGGATATGAGCGACATCACCATCGAAGGCGACGTAAAAGCCCAACAAGGTATTCGTTTTAATATTTTCCAATTGAATCAAACGTATCTTGGAAAAGATTCTCGTTTGAATATCGGCCCTAAAGGATTTACCGGTGAAAAATACGGAGGTTCGACCTATTGGGATACGGAGGCTTACTGTATTCCGTTTTACATGGCGACCAAAGACCAACAAGTCGCCCGTAATTTATTAGCCTACCGCTACAACCAACTCGACCGCGCCATTGAAAATGCGGGTAAACTCGGTTTCACAAACGGAGCCGCCCTCTACCCCATGGTAACCATGAACGGCGAAGAATGCCACAATGAGTGGGAAATTACCTTCGAGGAAATTCACCGTAACGGCGCCATTGCCTTCGCCATTTTCAACTACTACCGTTTTACTGGGGATTACAGTTACATTCCCGAAAAAGGTTTGGAAGTGCTTTTAGGAATAGCCCGCTTTTGGCACCAACGTTCGACCTTCTCCACCTACCGCAACCAATATGTGATTTTGGGGGTTACGGGTCCGAATGAATATGAAAATAATGTCAACAATAACTGGTACACCAACTACATTGCCAAATGGTGTATCGACTATGCGTTGGAGCAAACCGACCGCGTAAAAGCTGAATATCCTGCTGATTACAGTCGCATCATGGCCAAAGTTCAATTGAGTGACGAAGAACGTGCTGCCATGCAAAAAGTAGCCGACAACATGTATTTTGCCTATTCCGATAAACACGGAGTCTACTTACAACAAGACGGTTTCTTGGATAAAGAACTCATCACTGTAGCCGACCTAGACAAGAGTCAGCGCCCTATCAACCAGAAATGGTCTTGGGACCGCATCTTGCGTTCGCCTTACATCAAACAAGCCGATACGCTGCAAGGGTTTTATTTCTTTGAAGATCATTTTACCAAAGAGGAATTGGCCAAACATTTTGACTTTTACGAACCCTTTACGGTACATGAAAGTTCGCTCTCCCCTTGCGTGCACTCCATTCAAGCCGCTGTTTTAGGTCGCATGGAACAAGCCTATACGTTCTACTTGCGTACTTCGCGTTTGGACTTAGACGATTACAACAAAGAGGTGGAAGAAGGGCTACACATTACTTCCATGGCTGGTACCTGGATGAGTATTGTAGAAGGATTCGGCGGTATGCGTGTGCGCGACAACGCCTTACATTTCGAACCGCGCATTCCAGCACAATGGGAAGCCTATTCGTTCAAAATCAATTTCAGAAATCAAATTTTGAAAGTGAGCATTGGTCAAAACGAAACCCAATTTGCCCTAGAAGGCAACGAACCCATTCGGGTGTTTGTCTTTGGCAAAGAAGTACTCGTGGAACCTAATGGGTTAGTAACCGTGTAAAATTTTGAACCATTAAGAAAATTAAGAAGTTAAGGAATTCATGAACATTTATTACCTTAACTTCTTTTTTACATCCATTCCATTCACTCAATTTAAACGCCAAAAAATGACAAAAAAAGAGGTTACTCAGCTAAGTTATGCTTTTGTGGGCTTTGCAATTACTGTTCACAAAGTATTGGGACCAGGTTTACTGGAGAATGTTTTTGAAAAGTGCCTCAAAGAAGAGTTAAGCTTTAAAGGATGTCAAGAAGAGACTCAAAAAACGTTTCAAATTGAATACAGAAATTGCATCATAAATAGTGAATTAAGACTTGACCTACTTGTTAACGACATCGTAATTGTTGAATTTAAAAGTGTTGAAAGTATTTTGCCAATTCATGAAGCGCAATTGTTATCCAATATGAAATTAATGAAAAAGCCGCAAGGACTATTAATTAATTTTTTTACTCATAATATCACTAAATCAACAAAACCATTCGCTAATGAACATTTTTATGCGCTTAATGAATCTTAAATACATCTGAACCTCTTAATGTTTAAAAATGAAAAAACTTATTTTTTTCTTGTTCCTCTCTATTTCAAGTATCGCGCAAATCACTCGAATCGAACCCCCATTTTGGTACACTGACATGAACCGTTCAGAGGTGCAGATTATGTTCTATGGCAAAAACATCGCCCAAAATGAAGTGAGTGCGACCAACCTCATCATCAAAAACGTACAAAAAACCGAAAATCCCAATTACATTTTTGTCACTATCGACACCAAAAATGTAGCGCCGGGCACGTTCACCTTTTCCTTTAAAAACGGTAAAAAATCATTTACCCAAAACTATACCCTCAAAGCCCGTAAAAAGGATTCCGGGTTGCGCAAAGGCTTTGATAGCTCCGATATGATTTACCTGATCATGCCCGATCGTTTCGCCAATGGGAATCCCAACAACGATTCTTCGCCCAATCTCATCGAAAAAGCCGATCGCGTCAACAAAGACGGGCGTCATGGAGGCGATATTGAAGGAATGATTCAACATTTGGATTACATCAAAGAACTCGGCGCTACCGCCATTTGGCCTACGCCACTTTGTGAAGACAACGACGAAAGAGGCTCTTACCATACCTACGGTCAATCGGATGTATACAAAATCGACGAGCGCTTCGGAACCAACGAAGATTATGTGCGCTTGAGCAACGAATTGCATAAACGCAACATGAAACTAATCAAAGATTATGTCACCAACCATTGGGGCTACAAACATTGGATGATGGACGATTTGCCTACCTACGATTGGATTCACCAATTTCCTGGGTATAAACAAACATCGTACCGCATGACCACGCAATTTGACCCCAATGCTTCGGCTTTGGATGCCAAAATATGTATGGACGGTTGGTTTGTAAAATCCATGCCCGACCTCAATCAATCAAATCCATTGGTGCTGAATTATTTGATTCAAAATGCACTGTGGTGGATTGAATACGCCGACCTCGATGGTTTCCGTGTAGATACCTACCCCTACGCCGATAAAAATGCTATTGCAACCTGGACCAAAGCCATTATGGATGAATACCCCAATTTCAACATCGTTGGGGAAGCATGGTTGTACAGCACCGCTCAAATCGCCTATTGGCAAAGGGACAGTAAAGTGGCCGCGATTCAAAGCTACAATTCGTACCTGCCATCCGTCATGGATTTTATGCTTCAAAGCATTCTCAACGAAGGAGTGCTACACGAAGACAAAAGCGAATGGCAAAAAGGAATCGTTCGGGTGTACAACAGTCTTGCCAGCGACTTTTTGTATCCCGACATCAACAATCTACTCATTTTTGCAGAAAATCACGATACACAACGACTCAATCAATTCTACCCCGAATTTGAAAAATACAAACTTACCATGATGCTCCTTTCCACTATGCGCGGGATACCACAGTTGTATTATGGGTCCGAAATTGGGATGGCAGGCGATAAAAACAAAGGCGATGGGGATATCCGTCGTGATTTCCCTGGCGGTTGGCCCGGGGATACGCAAAACGCATTTACCCCAGCGGGACGTACACCCGAACAACAAAAATATTTCGAAATCACCGCACAATTATTCAATTGGCGTAAAACCAAAAAGGTAATCCACACCGGAAAAACTACGCACTATGTTCCCGAAAACAATGTCTATGTTTACTTCCGTCATAACGAAAAAGAAAGCGTAATGGTGCTCATCAACAACAGCAACGAAAAACAAACGGTGAGTCCGGAGCCATTTGCCGAAAACCTAGCAAAATATGCGCAAGGAAAAGATATTTTAACCCAAAAATCATTCGACATTCGTAAACCCATCGAAATCGAACCCAAATCAGGATTCATTTTGGAATTACAATAATGAGGAGCTATTTCCCGCTCTACTTGCCTGCCGTTTTAGGCAGGTCGGGGCTAAAAACCAACGTATGAAAAAGACACTTTTCTTCTTTTTGACCGTAAGTCTGGCATGGGCTCAAAATCCCAACCGAAAATTTACAAACCTTACCACTACCACCGCTGGTGTTGAAATTGGGGTAACCGACGGCCGTTACCTGATCAAAGTACTCAGCGACCAAATCGTTGAAACCTCGTTCATTCCTTCGGGGGAGACGTTTAATCCTATCTCGCATGCCACGCTTTTGTCGGCGCACAACCCAACGTATACCGCCACCGAATCGGGGAATGAACTCTACCTCAACACCCCTCAAATTAAAGTGGTGGTCACCAAACAACCGTTTCAAATTCGATATTTCACCCCAAAAAACGAATTAATCCTTTCTGAGCGCTTGGGTTATATCAAAAAAGATTCAACAGAGGTCTTGGATTTCAACCTAACCGCCGAAGAGAAATTATACGGCGGCGGCGCACGTGCGCTAGGCATGAACCGTCGCGGCAATCGTTTGGCACTCTACAATCGCGCGCATTATGGCTATGAAACGCGTGCCGAATTGATGAATTTCTGCCTCCCGGTGGTACTTTCTTCCAAACAATATTTGGTGCATTTTGACAATCCCGCCATCGGGCATTTGGACTTGGACAGCCAAAAAAATAATTCCTTACAATACGAAACCATCTCCGGACGTAAAACGTATCAAGTGGTCGTCGGAGGAAGTTGGCCCGAATTGATTCAAAACTATACCGAACTCACCGGCCGTCAACCCCTACCACCGCGCTGGGCTTTGGGAAATTTTGCCTCACGTTTTGGCTACCGCTCTCAAGAAGAAGTAGACAAAACCATTCAAAAATTTGAAACCGATAAAATTCCAGTCGATGCGATTATTCTCGACTTGTATTGGTTTGGTAAAACCATCAAAGGCACGATGGGCAATTTGGATTGGGACAAAGAGACCTTTCCCGAACCCGAGAAAATGATGGCCGACCTTAAAGCCAAAGGAGTGAAAACCGTATTGATCACAGAACCCTTCATTTTAACGACCTCTCAAAAATGGCAAGAAACCGTCGACAAAAAAGCATTGGCTACATTTAAAAATGGAACCCCAGCGGTTTGGGACTTTTACTTTGGAAATACAGGCATTGTTGATGTCTTCAAACCCGAAGGAAAAGAGTGGTTTTGGGCAATTTACAAACGCCTGATCAACCAAGGTATGGGCGGGATTTGGGGCGATTTGGGCGAACCCGAAGTGTTCCCTTCTAAAGTGATGACCGCCGCAGGAAAAGCCGATGAAGTGCACAACATTTATGGCCACCGATGGGCGCAACTCATCGCTGAAGGATACCAAAAAGATTTTCCAAACCAACGTCCGTTTATCCTCATGCGAGCCGGATATTCGGGTTCACAGCGCTTCGGCATGATTCCGTGGAGCGGGGATGTGAATCGCACATGGGGTGGTTTGCAGAGTCAGATGGAAATTGCCCTTCAAATGGGAATGCAAGGTTTAGGCTATATGCACAGCGACCTCGGGGGATTTGCTGGCGATTATTTTGATAACGAATTGTATCTCCGCTGGTTGCAATATGGTGTATTCAATCCCATTTTCCGACCCCATGCCCAAGACGATGTAGCTTCTGAAGTGGCGCGAAAAGATATAGTTACCAAAGCCAAAGCCAAAAAATCAGTCGAGCTGCGCTATCAGTTGTTACCCTACAACTATACCTTAGCCTACGAAAACAGCACAACGGGATTGCCCTTGATGCGTCCGTTGTTTTTTGAAGAACCCCAAAATGAATCGCTGCAAACCGTTGCAGACACCTATCTATGGGGTAAAGATTTTTTGATCAAACCCATTGTAAATCCCGGCGTAACACAAACCGAAGTGTACTTCCCTAAAACGGCAAATTGGTTTGATTTTTACACCCATAAAAAATTTGCAGGCGGTAAAAAAGCAACGGTAAAAGTTGCCGAAGAGTACATTCCAACCTTCGTTCGCGCAAACACCTTACTACCCATGACAGTGGTGGTGCAAAACACGACTTTATACCAAAACAACGCACTAAATTTTATCGCTTATGTAGACGGAAATGGAGTGTCTGAACGCACCTTCTATTTTGACGATGGCACAACGCCCAACGCCAATACAGCCACCCAAAATCATGAATTGCTTCGCGCCAATTGGAAGGCTGACGACAAAAAAATTGTACTCACCTTTTCGCAAAACGAAACCACTTCTGTCCCGAACGTTTCTGAAAAAAAGGGAACCATAACGCTATATAATGTGGTCATCAAGCCCAAAAAAATAACTCAAAACGGCCTAGCGATCCCTTTTCAATGGGAAGCAAAAACCAAAAAACTCACGTTCTTGTACCAACATAATCAAAGTAAAACGAGCCTAACGATTGTCCGCTAACTATGAAAAAAATCCTTTTTACTCTTGCCCTTTTGGTTGGGGCTAACGCGTTAACATTGGCGCAAAACCGAACCAAACCAGCCGCACCGAAAACCCCTTTTTATTGGGAAAGTGCCAATGTTTATTTTCTACTGACCGACCGTTTTAACAATGGCGATCGCACCAACGATAAACAGTACAACCGCACAAAACCTGCAGGGAAATTACGAGGTTTTGAAGGCGGTGATTTACGAGGCGTAATCCAAAAAATTGACGAAGGGTATTTTGACAAACTCGGCATCAACGCCATTTGGATGACCCCTATTGTAGAGCAAATCCATGATGGAGTCGACGAAGGCACCGGATTCTCCTATGGTTTTCATGGGTATTGGACCAGAGACTGGACCGCGCTTGACCCCAATTTTGGTACGCGAAAAGATTTGGCCGAATTGGTAAGCAAAGCCCATGCGCGCGGTATTCGAATTATTTTGGACGCCGTCATTAACCACTCCGGACCGGTTACGGCTGAGGATTCCGTTTATCCCAACGATTGGGTGCGTACGAGTCCCAAATGCCAATACAATTCGTACGACTCCAACATCAACTGTACCTTGGTAGAAAATCTTCCCGATGTTAAAACGGAAAGCAAAGCCAATGTCGAACTTCCTCCTTTTTTGGTTGAAAAATGGAAAAAAGAAGGCCGTTACGAACAGGAAATGAAGGAACTCGATGCGTTTTTTAAACAAACGGGCTATCCCCGAGCGCCTCGGTATTACATCATGAAATGGCTCGCAGATTACATCACTGATTTTGGTATCGACGGCTACCGGGTGGATACAGCAAAGCATACGACCGAGGATGTTTGGGCCGATTTCAAAAAAGTTTGCGACCAAGCCTTTGCCACCTATAAAAAAAATAACCATAAAAAAGTCTTAGACAACAATCCCTTCTTTATGGTGGGTGAAGTCTATGGCTATTACATCGGCGGCAAGCAGTATTACGACTATGGCGATAAAAAAGTAAATTACTTTGAACATGGTTTTGACGGCTTAATCAACTTTGATTTTCGCAATGAAGCCAATATGGATTTTGAGCCGCTCTTTTCGAAGTACAATACACTTTTGCAAAATGATTTAAAAGGATACACCGTCATGAACTACGTTTCCTCACACGACGACAGTTGGCCTTTTGATAAAAAACGAGTTCGTCCGTTTGAAAGTGGAACAAAACTACTGCTAGCTCCTGGTATCGCTCAGGTCTATTATGGTGATGAAAGCGTTCGTCCGCTCGACATTCCCGGCACTCAAGGAGACGCTACCTTACGATCCTTTATGAATTGGAAAGAAATGGCCACCGATGTTTACCGTCAGGCGGTGTTGGAGCATTGGCAAAAACTCGGCCGCTTCCGACGAACCCATCCCGCCATTGGTGCTGGAGTGCACCAACAAATTTCAGCTACGCCTTATGTGTTCAGCCGTAGTTTTCAAAAAGAAGCGTTCGAAGACCATGTAGTTGTGGGCTTACAACTCAATACAGGAACCAAAACCATCCCTGTGGGACCACACTTCCCCAATGGAACCCGTTTACGCGATGCCTATTCGGGGAAAATAGCGACCGTGACCGAGGGAAAAATCACGTTGACCACCGATTACATGATTGTCCTTTTGGAAAAGATGTAAAGAAAGCCGACTTTTTAGTCGGTTTTTTTGTGGGTAAAATTCACATTTCGTTAAGAATATCGACTTAACATTTCGATAACTTTGCGTTGTATTATAATCCGAACGCCTATGGGATTTGAATATATTGAAATAGAACGGGTTGAAAAGTTAACCAAAGAAGAGTTTTTAAAAAATTACTACGCCAAACAAAAACCCGTAGTCATCACCAACCAAATTGAGGACTGGCCTGCCTTTTCAAAATGGAATTTAGCATACATCCGTCAAGAAGCGGGACATACGACCGTTCCATTGTATGACAGCCGAAAAACCGATTATACCAAAAAAGTCAACGAGCCCGATTTTACGATGACCATGAACGAATACTTGGACATCTTGGAAAAAGGGCCCACCGATTTGCGTATATTTTTGTACAATTTATTCAAAGATGCTCCCCAATTGAAAGCCGATATCAAATGGCCTGACTTCGGTGTTCGGCTCTTCAAAGGGTTTCCCCTCGTCTTTTTTGGGGGTGAAGATTCTAAAGTGTTCATGCATTATGACATTGATTTGGCCAATATTTTTCATTTTCATTTCAATGGTGAAAAACAATGCGTGATGGTCGATCCGCGGGAATCCAAATACATGTACCGACTCCCCTATTCTTGGATTTGCAATGAGGACATTGATTTTGATCGGCCCGATTTCGACAGATTCCCTGCATTGCAAAAAGTAAAACCCTACATCACCCATCTCAAACACGGAGAAATGTTGTACATGCCCGAAGGGTGGTGGCACTATATGAAATACCTTACGCCGGGGTTCTCCTTGAGTCTTCGCTCATTGGCACACAAACCGGGCAATCTTGCGGAAGCGTTTACCAATGTATTTCTTCGCCGTAATTACGACAACTGGATGCGGAAACGGAAAGGACAAGCCTGGTTGGATTACAAAGACGAAGAAGCCTTCCGTCGCACCAATGCTCTCGTTCGATAATGTGGCGCATTGGACATCGCGGGGCATGTGGATACGCCCTAGAAAACACCCTAACTTCCTTTGAAAAAGCGTTGGGCCTCGGGGTAGAAGGTATCGAACTCGATGTTCGTGTAAGCCTTGATCAACAAGCTATGGTGATCCACGATGCTACCCTAGACCGAACGACCGCTGCATCGGGTTGGGTAAAAGACTACAACAGCGCAGATTTACAACAAATGGGCATTCCCACCCTCGAAGCGGTCTACAACCTTGTGGCCAACCGTTGTTTGCTCAATATTGAAATCAAAGAAAAAGCGGCATTACAACCCGTTCTTCAATTCCTTGAACAAGGTGTAAAGGCCCATACGTTTGCGAATGCCAAGTGTATACTTTCGGCATTTGATTGGCACATATTGGAAACCCTTAGAGACCTACATCCCGCCTATCGATTGGGCGTTTTGACCGAAGAAAATCTGGAAGCAGCAATTCAATTTGCCCAAAAGATTGGCGCTTTCAGTCTGCATCCCGACCATAAATTACTTACTTTTGAAGCGGTGAAATCGATACAACAGCACGGCATTAAAGTTATTCCTTGGACCGTAAACGACCCCGAGAGGATACAAACGTTAAAAGCGTGGCAAGTAGAAGGTATCATTTCAGATTTCCCCGATCGTTTATGAAGCACTATGATGTGATCTTGGTGGGAGGTGGCGCTGCTGGATTTTTTACCGCCATTAATTTGGTAGAAAAACATCCGCATTTAAAAGTGGCGATTTTAGAACGCGGCAAGGAGGTCTTGTCTAAAGTTCGTATCTCCGGGGGCGGGCGTTGCAATGTTACCCATGCTTGCTTTGTACCTTCCGATTTGGTAAAAAATTATCCTCGTGGGGAAAAAGAATTGTTGGGGCCTTTCAATCAATTCTGCACGGGCGACACGATAGCATGGTTTGAACAACATGGCGTAAGCTTAAAAATTGAAGAAGATGGCAGGATGTTTCCCACCACCGATTCTTCAGAAACGATTATAGATTGTTTTCTAAAAGCCACCCGGCAATTGGATATTCAAGTGCTCACCCAACAAAGTGTCCAATCGATATTCCGCGGTGAAAATTATTGGAAAATAGAAACCCAAAACGAACACTATTCGGCAGAAAAAGTGGTGATTACCACAGGAAGCAACCCTAAAATTTGGGAACTACTTGCCCAATTAGGGCACACCATCGTTGAGGCAGTACCGTCGCTTTTTACGTTCAATTGCAAAGACAGTCGCATCAAAGACCTCATGGGGTTATCGACACCGGCTATCGTATCGGTTGCAGGCACAAAACTCAGCGCCACAGGACCGTTGCTCATCACCCATTGGGGCATGAGTGGGCCGGGAATTTTACGGTTATCCGCCTGGGGGGCGCGCATTTTAGCTGAAAAAAAATACCAATGTACGGTAGTGATTAATTGGCTCCCCGAGGAAGATCGGGAATCTTGTGTGGCTTTGTTGAAAACGATTCGAGGGGAACATTCCAAAAAAAAGGTAGCCCGAAAAGCTCCTGTAGACCTACCCAACCGACTTTGGGACAATTTGGTGCAAGCCGCCGGAATTGCAGACGAACAAAAATGGGCCGATGTGACCAACAAACAACTCCAACAATTGGCCGAACAACTCACGCACGGTCAATTCCAAGTGAATGGAAAAAGTACTTTTAAAGAGGAATTTGTAACGGCAGGAGGCATTGATTTGAAAGAAGTGAATTTCAAAACCATGGAAAGTAAATTGTTACCTCATCTGTACTTTGCCGGTGAAGTAGTAAACATCGATGCCATAACCGGAGGATTTAATTTTCAAAATGCATGGACAGGCGGATTTATCATTGCCAATAATGTGTAGGCGCAGTTGTACAGTGCTACTCAAAAGTACTTTTGAGCAAAAATCAATTACTATTTTTAACAATGAAAATAATGTTTAAAAACGGTCAACTCTAATTAGGGAAGTACATTACTTTGGGAATTAAGAAATCTAATTGCTGATAGCTAGCCCCCCAGCCCCCAAAGGGGGAGAATTACAATTTCAAATTAAATAATGACTGATGACTGAACACTGTTGACTAGCCCCCAATGGGGAGCTTACAACAAATTTATGTGAAGTCGGTCAATACATAAATAAAACTGGAGATGACACAACAAAGACTACTTTCGCCACTAGTACGTTTTCGAATGCAGCCTCAACTTCGCACCCTTGATGAAGTCGCAATAGCGATGTCCGAATAAAAAAAAACCACCCTCGCGGGTGGTTACTATTTTTCTTTCGTAAAGTAAAATCCAAAATCTTTATAAATGTCGAAACAATCCAAACCGTTGAGTAAAATAAACGGAATACAAATTTTAAAAAGTAGTGGAAATAGTATTGCTCATTAAAAAAATTTGAATCGTTAAGTGATATCTTAGAATTTAGTTAGTTTTTAACACACCTAACAGATAAAGCACTCTTTTTTAACAAACCACTACTTGATAGACCTAAAGATGTGCTATGTACTTCCCTAGAATAGGCCAAATCTCCATTAGAAGTTGAAGTCCACCAATAAGCCGATTTAGCTTTATTTTTAAAAACATCTGCTAGAGTTGGTGCGGGAATCGTATGGTAGTTTAAATAGCCCGTACCTGCTGGTAGTGCAGTAAAACCAGACTGATTATTTGAAAAAGCAGTGGTCACTTCCCAGTAGGTTCCCGAATCATCTTTAATTTTGATTCCCGCCACAGCATCACCACCTAAAAACGTGGATAAAGAAGACCATTCATTGGCTGTTGGAACATGCCACCCATTTGGAGCTAGACCTCTCGGATCGTTTACCGCATACCAGTTATATAATTTACCATAAGTGGTTCCATTGGCAGAATTGTTTTCGTAATAACACCATGCACCTGTTGTTAAGTTATCCCATTGATTGATGTCGGTAACTTGTGGTATTACATCTCCATTTCTATATTTTGTGACACTTAAATTCTCTTTCATCCATTCTTTACCATTGATAATTACAGTTGAATACGATTTACCATCAATATCATTAACTCCACTTCCAGCACTTGAAATTAAATTTAAAGTGGTAAAAGTAGTCTGCTGACTGTAAGTAACATTTCCTTCCGTGTCTTTTGCATACGTTCTGAGGAAATAATTTGTATTTAAAGTCAATGAACTAATGTCACTGTAATAAAATCCAGTTAAAGGATTCAGTACACCAACAACATGTGCTCCAGAAATGGTTGGATTGGGTGAAGTACTCCAACACACCCCAATCTCCTGCAAAATACTCAGACCTGATGTCACGGTACTAAAACATCTAGCTCCAGTAAAAGAAATATTAGTCACACTATAGGTTTCGACCCGCAAAACTTCAGACGCATTTGCCCCAGAATTATTTTCACTATTACTACAACTAACTAAAAAAAGGGAGATAAAAACTACAATTAAAAAATTTTTCATGAGGTGTAAAGCATTACATATTAACTAAAAACAAATATAAAAAAAAATAAATAGACAACACAACTAATTTACGAGTAGAATAAACAAACACAACGCAGTAAAGTAACTCTTGTAAAGAAAGTATTGCATTACAAATTTAATGATTTCATGGCTCCAAATGAGAGCCATGAAATTAATTTAATATAATCTTCAAATCTAAAAATAGGATTATCGGAAAATGCAAAAGATGGTAACGATTTTCTTGGTTAAAAAATAAAAATCAGTATCGCTTTTTTAAAATGAGCAATAGAGAAACTAATTTTTTATGTAGCGGTACTTTAGCATAACAAATTTTAATTAATTTCTATTGATTTGAATTTTTTTACTGAACAACCTCTATCTTTTGTATTAATCAAATTCTTTTCTATCACCTTAGGATTAGAACTAATACTCATAATCTCCTTTTTTTCTAATCTGAAGTGCTGTTTATCAAAAGTATTTTGAAAATATAAAATTTTTGATTGATTTACTACTTTAAGAATATTTTTTTCTATTTCAAAGTAGTTATGAACTTCTATATTATTTAAATTAAAAAAAGTTTTGTTTTTGTTTAAGTCAACATCAATATAAATGGTTGAAGTATCATTATCAATTAAGGGCATCGAATAACTATATAACTCTATGATTGCGACTCTCAAAGTGTCAAAAATAAATAGTCTTGATTTATTCCTATTATCTTTAAAGTTAGCTTTGCAAGCAAAAAAAAAGTTATTATTACTTTTTGAAGTAGCTTTAACTTCAAATATCAATTTGTTTTCAATTTTTTTTAAGTTATCAAAATTTCTTTTATTCAAAAAAATATCATATTTAACAAGATTAAGACTGTAATCATTATCATGATATTTATCTTCTTTAAAAAAAATGGAATAAAACACAATATTTATCAATACAACAACTGAAGCACTAATCAATAAATTTTTATTTTTATTTATCATTGTAATACTTATTTCTGTTTTCAACTAATCTTTTATAATCACCTGTCACATAATTTTTAAAATTAAAAGTATTTGCCTGTCTTTTGTATACTTCACCATGAATATTATACTCACCTATTTTTTGTCTTAAACCCATTACACCATGAAATTGATATTCATGTTCAAATAAAGAAAAAATGTTTGGCGCAGTATTTAAGTATTTTTTTCTGTGATCAAAACCAAAAGTAATCTGATGAATACTCTTTTGAGGATTATCCAAATTATTTAACACACAAACACTTAATCCAATATCACCTCCAAGATCACCTGCTTTTTCAGTTTTTATTCCAAGTCTTTTTGAATAAACTTGAACAGAATTTCCAAATAAATTTTGTTCTATGCTATTTTCATGATAAAAAAGAGCATAGAGTTTTTTTGAAATATAGTCAACTGCCTTGGTAAAGAGTTTAAATCCTTTTTCTGTTTCAGGCAAATCTGCAATTGAAGTACTATTTTCAACTGCAACAGAGTGTTCAATTTTTTTACCCCCAGCCTGACTTGTCAAAGATTCATATTTTTCCTTACTCATAAAAAGTACCTCTCCTCTGAGAAACCCTTTATTATCTACACCCAGAAACTCACCAGTATTATCATCAAAAATCGGGCTTTCTCCTTCAGTCTTACCATCTGGATCTACATATTTCAGAGGATTATTAAAACAAAATCTGTAAGGAGTCCAATCAGGCGTTAATTCTGTCAATGGATCAACACTTAACCAAATACTCACTTTTGGGTCATAGTACCGAGCGCCGTAATAGTACAGCCCTGTTTCTTCATCCAACTCCTTACCATTAAACTTATAGGGCGAATTGTAATAATTGCTACCCAACTGCTGCGCCATGGTTTATCTCACTTTGCTCTTATTTTCAGTGGTGTTCGATTAATCTTCGATTTCTCCAAAAGGTAAATTTAAGAAAAATTGGTACGCATTTCCATTAAAATCGGTCAAAGCTGTGCTGGTGCCTAGATGATCGGGATGGTAATAATATAAAGTTGATCGTCGTGCTGCTCGTTCCTCTCCCAAATTTTTCAAATAAGAGGAGTTATCCTCGTTATCAGTTTTATTTTCATCAGCCAATGCCTTTTCTTGCTCGGCTAGTGGAACTGGTTTGTAGTCTTTGTACACTATAGTTCCTCTTTTGAGTAGGTCGGCATAGCTTTGTAAATCTGTTTTTTGGGCTTCTTGCAGTTTCTTAGGATTTCATGGCTCCAAATGAGAGCCATGAAATTAATTTAATATAATCTTCAAATCTAAAAATAGGATTATCGGAAAATGCAAAAGATGGTAACGATTTTCTTGGTTAAAAAATAAAAATCAGTTTCGCTTTTTGAAATGAGCAATAGAGAAACTAATTTTTTATGTAGTATTACCATTGATAAAATAGTACACCCCAATAATGAAGTGCCTACAGAAGTAGTGATTGAAGACAAAACCGCAATGGAGCAATTACGCTTAATACAAGAGCTGGAAGATAAAGACAGAAGTATTGTTTTTGCTATTATTGATAAAATGCTTACTACTAAAAAGTTTAAAGATTTCTTTAATAATAACGCTGCTTTGCTTTAGAAAAATATAGTTTTTAAATGATAAACCCCGAGTGATGGCTCAGGGTTTATTACATATTTATTGTTTAATGAAATTATATTTTATCATTTCATCTGGATCCGTACTATCGAGGTTTTTCATTAGAGTCTAATTAAAAACTTGACATTATTTTAATATTTTATTTTCTAAATTCTTATCAAGAAACACATTTTAATCATTTACAATAGTTAATTATTTAAAAATCAATGTATATTTGATTAGTTAAAACCTAACCAAATATGAAAAAACAACTACTATGGGCGTTCTTCGCCTTACTGGTAGCCCCAATTGCATTAATCGCACAAAATACCTACACCTGCGGCGAGACTTTTTATGATTCTGGTGGCCCCAATGGCGACTATGGATCGAATGAAAACAATATTACGATTATTGCCCCTACTTCACTTGGGCAAACCGTAATCTTGTCGCTTTCCTCCATCACCATTGCGCCTGGAGATGTGCTTACTGTTTACGATGGCCCCTCGCCAAATTATCCTATTCTGGGAGAAATTTCGGATGTCACCAATGAGCAATTTACATTTATTGCCAGTGATCCATCGGGAACATTAAGTATGCAATTAGTTTCCGATGCGACCGGCACGGCTTCAGGATGGATAGGTTTGGTGGAGTGTATGCAACCCAATTGTTTACCTCCCACACAAATTATACCCAACACTAGTGTGACCGGACAAGTCACGCTTTCATGGACAGACCCCAACAACAACGCGGGTCCATGGGAAGTATTAATTCTTCCAGCTGGTTCGGTTCCCAATCCGAATTCCCAAGGCGTTTTGGCAACTTCACCCACGTACTTGACAACGTTACAACCTGGAACATACAATGTTTTTATTCGAACGATATGTTCGGGTACTATGAGCGACTGGTCGGTTCCTATGACATTCGTTATCAACACTACACAACCCTGTGTATTGCCTACCAATTTTAGCGTTTCAACCATCACCTCAACAGGAGCTGCTTTTGCTTGGACAGCACAAGGAAGCGCCCTCCAATGGGAAGTGGTTGTTTTACCCCAAACAGCTGGATTACCAACAGCCAATACCACAGGAACCGTAATTTCTTTAAGTCCCTTTTTGGCTTCAGGATTAACACCCAACACGCAATATAATTTTTTCATCCGTTCGTTGTGCAGTAATGGAACCTCTGCTTGGTCTGCTGGAACGTACTTTCAAACCTCGCAATCGCCGGTAGTTTCTCCGAACTGTGGCGAGTTATTTGTAGACAACGGGGGAGCGAATGCCAATTACGCCAACAATTCCAACAATACTTATGTAATTTGTCCCACAACCTCAGGACAAGTTGTTACGGTAACCTTTACCGGTTTTGATATTGAAGCAACTTGGGATGGATTATACGTATATAACGGTAATTCAATAAACGCACCTCAGATTTCAAGCGGAAACAACGGGAACAGCATCCCTGGAGGACTTCCGGGAGCATTCTGGGGAACAACGATACCAGGACCATTTAGCTCAACATCATCCGATGGATGCTTAACGTTCCGGTTTGTTAGTGATAATGTAGTAACACGATCCGGTTGGATTGCCAATGTCACTTGTGCTGCGGCTCCAACCTGTAGTGCCCCCACTGCAGTGACAGTGACAGGAATAACAAATTCCACTGCGCAAGTGAATTGGACAAATAATGCATCCAATACAACCCAATGGGAGGTGGTCGCTGTACCGTGCACCCTAACTGCACCAACGCCCAATTTTCCAACAACACTGGTAACAACCAACCCATTCATATTAACTGGCTTAACCGCTTCCACATGTTACAAAATATTTGTGAGAGCCGTTTGCAGCAGTACAGACGCTAGCGCTTGGACTGTATCTTCTAATTTTACAACATTAAATGCACCTGCTGTATGTGGCGGAGTTTTTACTGATACCGGTGGGCCCAATGCTAATTATGCAAATAATACCGATTCAACGACGACCATTTGCCCAACAAATGCAGGCGAAACCGTAACTGTAACTTTCACTTCGTTTGTCACTGAAACCAATTGGGATGCTTTATACGTCTTTGATGGAAATTCGATAACCGCACCCATGATTATGAGTGCAAATCCAGCTGGGAATGTACCTGGTGGTGTTCCTGGTGGTTTTTGGGGCACATTGACAGGAACCAACTTACCCGAATTTACATCATCTGCACCAGATGGTTGTTTAACCTTCCGTTTTCGAAGTGATGGCTCAGTAGTTGCAGCGGGCTGGACAGCAAATATAACCTGTGGTCCTGCACCAACTTGTATCCGTCCCAATTCGCTTGTAGCCTCATCGATCACTGCTACGAGTATAACCATCGGATGGACAGCCGCTTCACCAAATGATACCCAATGGGAAGTATTTGTTTTACCCTGTGGCTCTCCTATACCAACAATTTCATCAACGGGAGGAATCCTAACCACTACAAATCCTGTCGTCGTGAATGGCCTTATGCCCAACACTTGCTATGACGTTTTTGTTCGAACAATATGCTCTAGTACTGACATAAGCACTTGTAATTTTTTGCCCAATATTTCTACACCTATGGTTCCTCCTGCCTGTGGAGGCACATTTACAGATACGGGTGGACCTAATGCAAATTACCCCAACAATTCGAATCAAACATATGTCATTTGCCCAACTAATCCAGGAGAAATCGTTACTGTAACCTTTACGGCCTTTGCCATTGAATCCAATAACGACGGCTTGTATGTTTATAACGGAAACTCAGCTGCTGCACCAATGATAGCCAGTGCGAATCCTCCCGGAAATGTCCCCGGCGGATCAGCTGGAGGTTATTGGGGAACAACGACCCCTGGCCCATTTACCTCAAGTAGCCCAGACGGCTGTCTTACTTTTGTTTTTCGCAGTGGAACTACAACAGCTGCCGCGGGCTGGACTGCCAATGTAACTTGTGCGCAAGACGCTCCTAAAATATTGGTTATTGCATATGTTGACAGTAACACTAATGGCGTTCAAGATACAGGAGAAAGTACATTTCCCTTTGGAAATTTTGTGGTTCAACAGAACAACTCGGGTTCCGATATGATGGTCTATGCGCCTACCGGTATGTATTCCATTTACGATACGAATTCAAATAACACGTACGATATAAATTATCAAATCTTACCCGAATTTCAACTTTATTTTTCAAGTAACGGTTTTTCTGTTAATGATGTAAATATCCCAACCAATAGCGGTTCGCAAATTTTCTATTTCCCTATATCAAGCCTACAAAATTATAGTGATGTAGAAGTCAGTTTAAGTCCTTATGGTGCGCCACCAAGACCCGGACTGACGTACACGCAACGATTAACAATAAGAAACAATGGAGGAACAACAGCATCGGGAACTCTAACGTATGTTCGCCCTACTTTAGTTACTGGAGTAACTGTGAATCCTACTGGTGCCGTTACCAATCCTAATGGATTTACGTACAATTATACAAATTTACAACCAAATCAGAATATTACGTTATACCTTACCTTAACGGTACCTCCAGCACCAACCGTGAATTTAAATAATCTTCTTACCGCGACAGCGACACTTACGATAGCTAATGATATATATACTGCAAATAACTCCGCTAGTTTATCACAAATTGTAGTTAATTCTTGGGATCCAAATGATAAAATGGAAGCCCATGGAGATAAAATCCCAATTAGTGCTTTTACGCCTGACGATTATCTATTCTATACGATTCGTTTTCAAAATATGGGAACCGCGAATGCTATTGACGTTCGAATTGAAGACGATTTGAGTCCGCTCATTGATGAAGAAAGTATTCGAATGGTAAATTCAAGTCATAATTATGTCATGACCCGTGAAGGCAATCACATCGAGTGGAAATTTGAAAACATTCAATTAGTTCCCGAAATTGTGAGTCCAGAAGCGAGTCAAGGTTTTGTAACATTCCGAGTCAAACTCAATCCCGGCTTCCAAGTGGGAACCATAGTACCGAACACCGCTTCGATTTATTTTGATACCAATCCTGCGATTGTAACCAATACATGGAATACAAAATTTACAGCACCATTAGGTTTAAATGGACAAGAATACCTTGCTTTTGTGATGTATCCAAATCCCGCTTCGAATACGCTCACTTTTGAAGCAAACACCAATGGATCTACTTTGGAGGCTATTCGAATCTATGATGTATTGGGCAAAACCATGTTGTCATCCCAACACATCAATGCGGTACAACACAGTATGGATATTGCTACCTTACCGCAAGGCGTTTATTTTGTAGAAATTGAATCGGTTACTGGGCAACATTTTACCCAAAAACTGATTAAAAAATAATCAACCTCTCTTGACTGATAAAAAGCCGTTCTCATCGAACGGCTTTTTTTATCTATTTAACCACCAAATTGCTCCGTTGAGTAGCGTCGCAAATCCAACCCAAGCCAGATAAGGAATAAGTAAAAATCCAGCCCAGCGGTTTATCTTTTTAAATTGAATATACGTTTCATAAATCATCAACTCCAATAGGATGATTTCGAGCAAAGCCACAAGGGGATTCCACAACGAAAAAAACAAAAACGACCAAAGGGCATTTAATGCTAATTGTACCGTAAAAAAGAAAAGAGCGCGTTTGACTAGAGCCTCATTTTTCTCCATTTGTGACCAAACTAAACCAGCTGCAACACCCATTCCAAGGTATAAAAGAGTCCATACAGGAGCAAAAACCCAATTGGGCGGATTAAAGAAAGGCTTGTTTAACGTGGGATACCAGTCGGTAATTCCTTGTTTTGTGGCCATTCCCGAAAGGTAACCAACTACCAAACAAGTCATCACGGCGACACTGATGCGTAAAAATCGTTGCATATTCTTTTTTGTTACAAAGATAATAAAGCCGAATGTACCCCTGAATTTCTTTTTATCTTTGTGAAAAAATAGCGCATGCACACTACCACTGATTTTACGTTTAAAGGAAGTACTCTCGAATTAGGTAGCGGTTCTTTTCGATGGTCGGCACCCAGTAACATCGCTTTAGTTAAATACTGGGGGAAAAAAGAAAATCAAATCCCCGCCAACCCTTCCCTAAGTTTCACCTTGAATCAGTGTAAAACGATAACCCAATTGGATTTTAACCCCAAAGCATCAAAGGGAGCTATCACTTTTGAATTCAAGTTTGAAGGAGAACCCAAACCGTCGTTTCACCCTAAGATACAGCAGTTTTTTGAACGAATTCTCCCCTATTGCAATTATATTACCGATTTTCATTTTACAATAGACACCCAAAACACGTTTCCACATAGCTCGGGTATTGCTTCATCCGCTTCGGGTATGGCTGCGTTGGCCGTCAATATTATGAGTTTGGAACGGCTACTTCAGCCTGAAATGGAAGACAATTATTTTTGGGAAAAAGCCTCTTTTTTGGCGCGACTCGGTTCGGGAAGTGCGTGTCGAAGTTTAAAAGGGTCGATAGTCGTTTGGGGCGAACATGACCAAATCAAAGGAAGTACACCTGCGTATGGTGTTGCGTTTGAAGATCCCGTTCATCCTATTTTTCAAAATTATCAAGACACTATATTGCTTGTAGACAAGGGTGAAAAGCAGGTATCAAGCACCGTCGGTCACGATTTAATGCACGGACATCCCTTTGCCGCTGAACGATTTGCGCAAGCGCCACAAAATTTGAGTCTTCTTGTCGAAGCCCTAAAAACGGGAGATATGGAGGCCTTCATCCGTATTACCGAAAGTGAAGCCTTAACGTTACACGCTATGATGATGACGTCAACGCCCTACTTTATTTTAATGAAGCCCAATACCTTGGAAATCATAAATCGCATTTGGAGGTTTCGCCAAGCCACCTCTATTCCGGTGTGTTTCACGTTGGATGCAGGCGCTAATGTGCATGTTTTATATCCCGAAAACGATAAAGCTACTGTTTTACAATTTATTAAGAACGAATTAGTTGGCTATTGTCAAAAGGAACAGTATATTTGTGACGCTATTGGAAACGGTGCGCAAAATTTAACTCCGTAACTGAATTGTAAAGCTATGAAAGGACCCTTATTCTATTCTAAAATTTTATTGTTCGGTGAATATGGAATCATCAAAGACTCCAAAGGTTTATCGATTCCCTACAATTTTTACAATGGTGCCTTAAAAATTGAGGACAGCCCTTCACAAGAGGCCCAGCAATCAAATGCGAGTCTTCAAAAATTTGCAGACTATTTAAAGCAATTGCAACAAGAGCAACCTGAATTAGTACAATTTCAAATCGAAGCCTTACAAGCTGATATTGCTGTTGGAATGTATTTTGATTCCAGTATTCCACAAGGCTATGGAGTAGGCAGTAGCGGAGCATTAGTAGCTGCGATCTACGATAAATACGCCATAGAAAAAATTACAGTTCTAGAAAATCTTACCCGGGAAAAGTTGTTGCAACTCAAAACAATCTTTTCACAAATGGAATCTTTTTTCCACGGGAAGAGTTCGGGATTAGACCCTTTGAACAGCTATTTAAGCATCCCTATTTTAATCAATTCCAAAGATCATATTGAAGCGACAGGCATTCCTTCACAAAGCACAGAAGGCAAAGGAGCTGTTTTCCTTTTAGATTCTGGAATTGTAGGTGAAACGGCTCCTATGGTCAATATTTTTATGGAAAGCTTAAAAGACCAAGGTTTTCGTAAAATGCTAAAAAATCAGTTCGTGAAACACACGGATGCTTGTGTAGAAAACTTTTTAGGCGGCGATTTCAAATCGTTGTTTACCAATACGAAGAAATTATCTAATGTCGTTCTAGACCATTTCAAACCCATGATTCCAGAAGAATTTCATGGTATTTGGCGCAAAGGTTTAGAAACAGATGATTACTACTTAAAACTTTGTGGTTCAGGCGGTGGCGGCTATATTTTGGGCTTTACACAAGATTTAGAAAAAGCACAACAGTCCCTCAAAGATTACAAAATTGAAGTAGTGTATCAATTTTAAGGGATATGGTCCGTCGACAAACTAAACTTACGATGATGAAAATCATCAGTATGTTTTCTGTAGTTCGCGGATACAATATTCCTGTTGTTGTTTTAGCACAATACCTTTCAGCCATTTTCATTTTTGCCCCCGAAAAACGTGCCTTGCATGTTCTGTTGGATGCAAATTTGTTTGTTATTATTTTAGCCTCTGCGCTAACAATTGCTTCGGGTTATATTATTAATAATTTTTACGATAGCAATAAAGATTTAATCAACCGACCACAAAAATCAAAGCTGGACCGCTTGGTGAGTCAAAAAACAAAGCTGAATGTATATTTTAGCTTAAACTTTTTTGTGGCACTCATTGCTTTTTTTGTATCCTTTCGAGCAGTACTCTTCTTTTCGGGATATATTTTTCTTATTTGGCTGTATTCCCACAAGCTCAAGCGGTTGGCGATCATTGGAAATTTAACGGCGGCTATTTTGGCCATTCTACCCTTTTTTGCCATTTTACTCTACTACAAAAATTTCTATCCCGAAATTGTGGCCCATGCCTCATTTCTGGGAATACTCATTTTAATCCGAGAGATTATTAAAGATCTGGAAAACATCCAAGGTGACTTAGCCAATGGATATCAAACGATACCGGTAAAATATGGGGAGAAAATTGCCCATCAAGTTGTTATGGGACTCGTTGTATCTACTGTAATTCCGTTATTTTTTTTAATAGATGTCTATGACGTTGGGTTTATGGACTTTTACTTTTATGGTGCTGCATTGGCGCTTATTGCCTTTGCTCTGCGCATACCGCTGTCCCAACGAAAACAAGACTATTTAATTTTACACCTAATATTAAAGTTTTTGATCGTATTGGGCGTATTCAGTATTGTACTCATCAACCCTCGGGTACTTGAAAATGCGCGATTACTGTTGCCCAACTAAAGGTCTTCAGAATTGTTAAACCAGCCCGAATACATCACGTAATTATTGGATATGCGTTCGATTTCTCCTGCAAACTCAGAAGCATTGAGTTCTTTGACCTTTTTGGCTGGGACTCCCGCATAAATTGTACCCGATTCGACCACGGAATTCTGAGTAAGTACCGAACCTGCAGCAATAATCGAATTGGACTTTACTACGCATCCATCCATGACAATGGCACCCATTCCTATCAGCACATTATCTTCAATTGTACAACCGTGTACAATTGCGTTATGTCCAATCGAAACGTTATTTCCTATTGTTGTTTTGTGCTTTTGATAGGTGGCATGAATGACCGCACCATCTTGAATATTTACTTTATTTCCGATAGTAATCGAATGCACATCTCCACGTATTACGGCATTAAACCATACGCTGCATGAAGCTCCTAAAGTGACTTCTCCTACAATTGTTGCATTTTCTGCAATATAACAATCTTCTGGAATTACGGGATATTTTCCTCGAATCGCTTTTATAATTTTCATAAAAAAAGAATCCCGACGAATCGGGATGTTTATGGTAAAATAATTAGTTAACTGCTGGGCAGTTACAGTGGTATTTTTCAGGTTTACAGAACAAATTAACACCTAAAGTAATTTGGTGAAAACCACCGTTGTCAAAGCGTATATTGCCCAATAAATGCGAGTATGTATAGGACAACATAAAGTTTTTATAATTAACTCCCACAATCGGAGTAATGTATTGTAACTGTTGGTCATTTACTACTAAACTAGAATTGATTCCTTCAATGTATTCAGCACCATCCAAACTTCTACGGTAGGAAAGTCCGCCCCATAATTTACCAAATTCCAAATTTTTGTACGCTTTGATATTCAAATCCAATGTAGTTTCTTTGGTTTGAAAAACGTGTTGCAACATAAATGAAGGCTCCCACTGAATAGTCTCTGAATCGCCAAAGGTGTATCCCATATTGAAGATTAATCGACGTAAGTTGGTAGGCTCACGATCAGTATACAATCTTCGGTTACTGGCTACTGCATTCTTAACGGTTAAATGGGCGTAAAAATCTAAGAAATTGTAAGAAGCTCCAATATCTACATTGAAATAAGAAGCTTTTTGTACAATAGTTCCATCAATTATAGGGTCATACGTGGGATTATTTTCTAAAAACGAGGTCTCATCCAACAAACTTTGAGCAAAACCCGCATTGATACCGAATGACAACTGATTCAAATCCACATTGTCTCTCGAAAACATTATGTGATGCGCGTAAGCCACACGAAACCCTTTTTGTGAATGGTACCCGTTACGATCATTGATCAAAATAATACCCATACCGTCGCTATCAGACAAACTTCCGTTAAAACTTAAGGTTTGTAACGCAGGGGCATCTTCTTGTCCAAACCATTGTTGGCGACCTGTCATTCGTAATTTAGCACAATTTGCAGCCCCCGCCATAGATGGGTGCAACAAAAAATAGTTGTCAGAGAGATAATCGGAATACACCGGTAAAATTTCCTGAGCACTAGTAGATTTTGCAATTAATAGTCCTATTACAAGGAGCAATTGTCTCAATTTCATTGTATTATCGTTTTAATGAGAAATGGGATTTAAATTCTTTCGCGATATCCCCTTCAAAGTACTCCACTAAGAACCAGTAGTCGGTGGCAGGCATCAAGGCACCGTTGTAGGTACCATCCCATCCTGCTGCCGTGGGACTGATTTGCTTTAAGAGTTTACCTTGGCGGTCAAATATATAAATTTTTGCGTTTATTTGACTACTTAATCCTACAATATTCCACGTTTCGTTGATATCATCGCCGTTGGGCGTGAAATAATGCGGATAGTCAATAATAGACACCCCAGTTAAAATCAGCGGGTCACAACTGTTGGCCAAACCACCCTCGGTATCCCATACGGTGATGGTATGCTCACCCATCGGAACATCGGTAAATACTGGGGAATCCTGACGCGGTCCGTCGTCCAAACTGTATTGATACATGCCGTAGCCATCCACAGTTACCGTTATCGTTTGTAAGTCAGAGAACGCATTAGAAACGGTATAGCCTATCTGCCCCGCAGGAACTACCGCCTGCCCCGACTGAATCACATCAAAGCTCGCCGAAGCTTGGCTACAACCCAAAGCACTCGTGCTGGTCATTACCACAACATACGTGCGTGTATTCCCATCCGGGTGGGCAGTGTCAACCGTATAGCTTGGCCCTGAGGCAATAGCATTCACTAAATCGGGACTCAAATACCAAGCATAGGTATAACTTCCCGGTACGTCATTATCCAC
>NZ_JBEILJ010000032.1:0-30978 GCF_040379285.1 Flavobacterium sp.
TAATTTAGCCACCTGAGGGTGGTTTTTTTTGACCACGTCAAAACGCAAACAGACGTTAATGAATTTCGAAAAAGTAAGACATTTTATACGAAGTAAGAAAGCAAGGGATTTTCTAATTTATGGTTTTGGACAAGCGGTAAATTTAATTAGTCCTATCATTATTGTTCCCTTTGTGATTATGATTTGCGGTGAGGCTGGTTTGGGTAAAATAGGTGTTGGTTTTTCATTAGCAATCTTGGTCAATGTTTGGGTTGACTATGGCTCATACATTAATGGAACCCGAGAAATTGCCACCCATGTTGATCAACACGATTGTCTAGAAGAGCGCTTTTTGACCATTTATGGGGCAAAATTCATACTCTTGTGTTTGTTTCTAGTTTTAGCGGTTCTACTTATTTTTACAGTTCCCTTTTTTCGATCCGATTATACCCAATTACTTTTAAGTTTGGTGATGGTGGTGGGGCAGTTTGTAAATCCTACATGGTTTTTGCAAGGCGTACAGAATTTTGTATGGATTACTCTAATTAACGTAATTTCTAGAGGAATTTATATACTAACTGTTATTCTGTTTGTTGCTCAACCTGAGGATTACCAATATGTCAATATGTGGAACGGAGTAGGGTTAATTATCCCTTCACTCTTTGGTATGGTATATATTCTTAGGCATCATAAAATAAACGTTCGAAATTTTCAGCTCCGTCGTTCGATTGCATTACTTCGAGAAGAATTTTCTTTAACGCTTTCGCAAGTCTTTTTCGCAGCGTATCAATTTACACCAGTCATGATAGTGAGTTATTTTTGTGGAAATTTTGTAGCAGGACAATATCGGGTTATCGAACATATTGTCATGATTTTCCGAACGTATCTACAAACTTTTTACAATTTTATATATCCTGAAATTTGTAAGCAAATAGATAAAAGTCAGCCCTCTGGCATACGCTTTTGGTTTCGGGTAAATGGTATCAACTATTTTATTGTTGTTATAATGCTTACGGGAATTTTCTTCAATACAGCACCCATACTTCGGTTTTTTAAAGTAACCCCTGCAGAGGTACAGTTATTAAGTGGAAATTTTCAGTTGGGCTTAGTAATTCCTGTTTTATTGGGGCTTACTTTTGCCGTACGCCAGTTACTTTTTGCTTTTAATTCCAGTTACTACTATGTACGAATCACTATTTTGGCCACAATTACTTACCTTATTTTGATGATTTTCTTGTTGCAAAAAATGGGATTAGCAGGTGCGTTTGTAGCCACAATTATCATTGAATTATTCATTATTATTTCCTACTTTGTAATCCTCAAAAAAATGGAGGCAATAAAGTCAATATGACCTTACAGTTTACACCGAATTCTTTTCTTCCTAAACTATTGTACGTACTTTGTATTATAGTATTATTGCTCAATAGTTATGAAACAACTTTTGTGGTTTGGGGTTTTACAGCGTTCATTACGTTACGTAAGAAATATTCCGTTTCTTTTTTACGATTTCAAATTTTATTGGGTTTACTTATTGCAGTAGCTTTGTTTAGTGCCCAATTTACAGATCATAAATCGTATGTTTACTTTAAAGATATCAGTTATTTGCTCAAACCCATGTTGGGCTTGGCAGTGGGCTATAACATTTGTAAAATCATTGGGAAAGACCTTTTTCGGACGGTTATTTTAACAGGAGTACTTTTGGCCACCATTCATATTGCCACCATTTTAATTTGCTTTTTTATATTTAAAATCACCACAATGCATTTGTTACGGCATTATGGAGGTTATTTTAACGATTACGAAATTTATACGTTAGTACTTCTGATTTTCGCAAAACAGTTTGAAATTAAAATCAAACCTCAAACACGAATGTTATTTATTGTACTACTCTCAGTTTCAGCCTTCCTATATTTAGCCCGAACCAATATGATTCAGTTTGTGGTGCTCGTTATGGCGATTAAAGGCTACTTCATTTTGAATGTAAGAAATGTCAAATATTTACTAGTAGCCACTTCTTTGGTTGTGACTGCCTATGCCGCCATTTACTATTCCAATCCCTCACGGAAAGGAGAAGGATTAGAAGCGTTTTTATATAAGATTAAAATTGCTCCAATAGAATCCTTCAAGACCAAGATTAACGAGGAAGATTGGAAAGATTTTAACGATAATTACCGCTCTTTTGAAAATATTATTACCGTGCGTCAAGTCACTGACCGCGGTTTCCCAACCATATTAATTGGGAAAGGAATGGGTTCGACCATTGATTTAGGTCGCGAAATGTGGACGAATGACCAGGAGTTTATTCGGTATGTACCCGAATTGCACAACACGTATATGACCATGTATTTAAAGGCTGGTCTAATAGGCGTGCTACTTACCCTTGTTTTTATTTATTATTTAAGTAAATCCAAACCAACGAATAACCGATTAATCCATCACATTAATTTATTGTTTATGGGAAGCGCATTATTTTTAATTGTTTCCAATTGGGTGTTTTTAGGGTTGTACTTGAAATTGGATAACAAATCGATTTTCCTCGGATTCTTAATCGCATACCGAGAAATATTAATTGCCGAAAATGCAAAATTGCCCAGCATTCCCAATGAATACTAAAATTAAAATTTTTGTTGATTGCCATGTTTTTGATTATGGTTTTCAAGGAACGCGAACCTATTTACAAGGTTTGTATTCCGAGTTAATTAAGAATACGAATTTTGAGTTTTATCTCGCAGCCACAGATGTTCAAAACCTGAAGAAATGCTTTGGCGAAGCAGATAATGTGTTTTACATCGAATACAAATTGAAGAGTAAATTTTTCCGGTTACTTTTTGACATTCCGTATTTGATCAAGAAATTAAAAATTGATTATGCCCATTTTCAGTACATTGTTCCTCCCCTGAAAATGTGCCGCTATATTAATTCCATGCACGATATTTTATTCTTGGAAAAAAAGGAATATTTCCCTGTAATGAACCGAATCAAAAATGGAATTTTATATCATTTGAGTGGTAAAATTTCAGATATAATTTTAACAGGTTCCTATTTTTCAAAACAAAGCATCGAGAAACATTTTGTATTGACCAATGTAGCTGTAACGGTTTATGGTGTGGAAGATTTATTTTTTGAAACGTTTGACGCAGCGCAACAACAACAAGCAGTAAAGCAAAAATTTGGTTATGAAAAGTATCTTATTTACATATCGCGACACGAACCGCGAAAAAACCACTACCGATTACTAAAAGCCTTTGTAGCATTGGAATTATATACCCAAAGAGATTTGGTTTTAGTGGGAGACATTACGTTTCACGACCCGCAATTTGACCACTTGTTACAATCACTTGAACCCGCTCAAAAAGCAAAAATACATTTGTTGAATAAAGTGCCCTATTCGGATTTAATTCTATTATTGCGCGGGGCGACTCTAGCGGTTTATCCCTCTATTGCTGAAGGATACGGATTACCTCCCTTGGAATCCGCCGCCGCAGGGATACCAACTCTTTGTTCTAATGCAACCTCCATGGGCGAATTTGATTTCTTCGGGGATGATTTTTTTGATCCGTTAGATGATGAGGAAATTAAAATGAAGATTTATCATAAATTATCGAATCCTAACCCAGAAAAGGCACTGGAAATGTCTAAATTAGTAGCCGAAAAATACAATTGGAAAGTAGCTTCTGAAGCTTTTTTAGAAGTTTTGGAAACAGATATAAGAAAAAGAAATTAATGAAGAATGCAGTAATTACCGGCGTAACCGGTCAAGATGGCGCTTATTTGACGCAATTATTATTACAAAAAGGATATCGTGTTTTTGGAACCTACCGCCGTTCGAGTTCGATGAATTTTTGGCGACTAGAGGAATTAGGCGTCTTAAACCATGCTAATCTTTCATTGGTCGAATTTGATTTAAACGACATCACGTCTTGCATCCGTTTGTTGGAATCGTGTCAGCCAGAAGAGTTTTATAATTTGGCTGCCCAAAGTTTTGTAGGCGTCTCTTTTGACCAACCATTGTATACGGCTCAAGCTTCTGGAATTGGAGCTTTGACGATTTTGGAGGCCATTCGTATAGTTAATAAAAACATCAAATTTTACCAAGCGTCAACCTCGGAAATGTTTGGTAAAGTACAAGAAATTCCTCAAACAGAGCATACGCCTTTCTACCCTAGAAGTCCCTATGGATTTGCCAAATTATTTGCCCATTGGGCTACTGTAAATTATCGTGAAAGTTATGGCATTTTTGGAGTAAGTGGTATTTTATTTAATCACGAATCACCCTTACGCGGTAAAGAATTTGTCACCCGGAAAATCACCGATACAGTAGCCAAAATCCATTTAGGCATTACCGATAAACTGGCATTAGGAAATTTGGATGCGCAACGTGACTGGGGTTTTGCCGGCGAATATGTAGAAGGAATGTACAAAATGTTGCAGCACCATGAGGCAGATACGTTTGTATTATCAACCAATCAAACACAATCGGTTCGGGATTTTGTCGAATTAGCTTTTAATCGAATTGAGGTTGCTATTGAATGGACTGGAGCCGCTGAAAATGAACGTGGGTTATGTGCGAAAACCGGGACAGAGTTGGTCGTTGTAGACCCTAGATTCTATCGACCTGCTGAAGTAGATTTACTGATTGGTGATGCTCAAAAAGCGAATCATCATTTAAATTGGTCGGCCCAAACTTCACTAGCGGATCTATGTGCGATGATGGTAGATGCCGATTTGATAAGAAATAAGAATGGAAAGTCGTACTAAATCGGTATTAATTACAGGATGCACTGGTTTTACCGGCGTTTATCTAAAAGAACATCTCGAAAGCAAGGGGTTTAAGGTGTTTGGACTATCCAATTCTACCCAAACCTCAGATACCATATTTAGTTGTGATTTGACTCAACAAGAGCAAGTTCAAGCGATTGTTTCTCAAATCTCCCCAGATTATATCATCCATTTGGCGGCCATATCTTTTGTACAACATCCCATTATTGTTGATTTTTACAAGGTAAATGTTGTAGGAACACAGCACTTACTTCATGCGGCTTCTCAGCTTGAAAAACCAGTACAAAAAATAATTCTAGCCAGTAGCGCGACGGTTTATGGGAATCAAGAAGGAAGTGAATACCATGAAGGGATGACCCCCAATCCGGTTAATCATTACGGCATTAGTAAACTCGCGATGGAGCAAGTGGGGAAAATGTACTGGGAGAAGCTCCCTATTTTAATTGTACGACCTTTTAACTATACCGCTCCCGGACAAGAGTCATACTTTGTTATTCCCAAAATTGCCCAAGCATTTAAAACTAGAGCGCCCCAACTTGAACTAGGAAATTTAGATGTATTTCGAGAATACAATTCGATTCGGTATGTAGTTGAAATCTATGAAAAACTCCTTCTTTCATCGGCTCAAAGCGAAGTAGTCAATCTTTGTTCTGGTAAAATGCATGCGCTAACAGAAATTCTCCAATTATTTGAAAAAGCGAGTAGGTATTCACCAAAAATAGAGATTAATCCAGCCTTTGTTCGCCCTAATGAGATTAAATACCTCTGCGGTTCTACTCAAAAACTAGGCACACTGATTTCTTTACCCGACAATAATCATATCAAAGCAATTATTCACGATTTTCTTTAAGGAACTACTGATTTTTGGCAGTGCCACTTCCAAAGAAGCGATTTTTGGTTTTTACCAAGAAGTTATAGTTTTTAGCCAATTGTTTTTTAAGGAATGGAGCGTCTTCTTTGGGGAACCAATCGGTTGTACGCGGTTCTTCAATCAATCGTTCATGAATTTGATAAGCATAGGTCGCAATAGAGGTTCGGTAGCGGCCTTCTGGAAAGTTTGTCATATCATATCCATGTAGTGTATAAGGCCCACATTGTTGGATAATTAAACGGTTAAAGGGCACAGCAAGTTCCGCTTCATCGTTTGTACGTAAATCTTTAATTTTTAAGTGACCTTTGTATTCTTCCTTCCAATCTTTATTCAAATAAAGCAATAAGTTGAGTTCACGATACCAATTTTTATGGATGGGATGGTAATTAAAGTCCAAGTGCATATCTAAAAAACTGTTTTTCTTGCCTTGATGTAATCCACCCCCGTGATTTTTAGGATCTACAAAAACCTTTTTATTGGTGATGTAGGTTAGAATTGAATTGAAACGATCCGAAGATAAATCGGTGTATAATTCTTCTAATTCAGGACAAATTACTTTGTAGTTTGACTTTTCAAATTTATTATTCGCAAAAGCGTAATCCCGACTTTTATTTTCCAATTCTGGAATGTGACTGTAGGCCGTGTTTAACTTTTCTTCATCACAAAAATCATCAATGATCAAATGTGGAAAAGGCTGTGCAGTTAAGTACTGAAGTCGGAGTGTATCAAGATTTTGCTCTAAAAAGTCAAAGTTTATCATAGATATGGTTATTTAGCACAAAATTATAGATTAAACTTTAAAAACGAAAAAGTCAGACCCTTTTTGTTCACGATTTATTGAAAATAAACCCTCAAAAAGTTGTCTAGTTTTAAAGATTACAAGTAATTTTGGCTTTCGAATTACTAAGTCTATGAAAATTGCCATTTTCGGTACACGCGGCATTCCAAATCATTACGGAGGTTTTGAACAGTTTGCGGAATATTTTTCTGTTTATCTGGCTGAAAAAGGGCACAAAGTTTTGGTCTACAACTCACACAATCATCCGTACAAAGCCAATAATTTTAAAGGAGTTCAAATTGTTCATTGTTATGATCCCGAATACAAAATAGGAACAGCAGGTCAGTTCATTTACGATTTGAATTGTATTCTTGATATTCGTAAGCAAAAGGTGGACATCATTTTACAATTGGGCTACACCAGCAGTTCGATATGGCATTTTCTTTTACCCAAAAAGTCAATAGTAATTACCAATATGGATGGTTTGGAGTGGAAGCGCACCAAATATTCGAAGTTGGTTCAAAAAGTGCTTTTGTTTGCAGAACGTTTAGCAGTTAAAAACAGTGATTATTTAGTTGCCGATTCTTTGGGAATTCAAAAATATATTCACCATAAATATCAAAAATCTTCTGAGTATATAGCTTATGGAGCCTATCCTTTTGATCAGCCCAACCTTTCAGTATTGGAAAGATATGGTTTGCAGCCCAATGGGTATCATATGATTTTAGCCCGACTCGAACCTGAGAACAGTATAGAGATACTTTTAGAAGGTATTGCTTCAAATACAGGTTCGACCACCGTTTTAGTCATTGGAAACCACAATACTCCCTATGGAAACTATCTAAAATCAAAGTATGGTTTCTGCTCTAAAATCCGCTTTGTGGGCCCTATTTATCAAATCGATGATTTAAACAATTTACGCTATTTTTCGGAACTTTATTTTCATGGCCATACGGTAGGAGGTACCAATCCATCACTACTGGAAGCCATGGCATCAAAAGCACTAATTATTGCGCATCGGAACGAATTTAATGCTGCAATTTTAAAAGAAAATGCCTTTTATTTTGAAACCGCAGATGAAGTGAATAAATTGCTGGACTATACCAAAAAAAGTGATAACTTGCAGAAGGTTGTAAATAATTTTGAGGCTATAGCCAATGAATTCAGTTGGAAGATTATTAATGGCAAATATGCTCAATTTTTTGAAGAATGTTTTTCCAAGCGAGGAAAATGGTAAATGGAATTTCCATGAAATACTGCTTACTTTAGTATTGATTACCATTCCTACCAAACACCTCTTTATCAGTATCGCATTAATTCTTTATGTGCTATTTGCGTTACGCAATGGAGTGAAGCGTCGAGGTATTTCGTTTCAACCGATTTTGATATTACCGATGCTGTTTTATCTTCTGATGGTTTTATCGCTAATATGGTCTAAGGCACCTTCTTTGTCACTTTCTGGTCTACAAAAAGAACTTCCTTTTCTACTGGTTCCTTTAGCATTTATGTTGGCACCACAATTATCACGGGCATCGTTATATCGAATTCTCCGCAATTATAGTTGGTTTATGGTAGCGTATTCGCTTGTTTTTTTGATTCGAGCGGTATTGCGATACGTAATTTCAAAAGATAGTAGCGTTTTCTTTTATCACAATTTGGTCACGGAAGAATTAAATGCAATTTATATTTCGATTTTTTCTTCTTTAGCCTTAATGTATTTTGTAGCCCAAAAAACAAAAAGCACATGTACTAATTTTGCCTTTATAGTGCTTTTTGTCTTTGTTGTGATGCTATCTTCTAAAAGTATTATCACCATTGATGTGATTTTAATTATTGCTTTTTATGCTTTTTTTGCTGCTGTACCTAAAGGCACTAAAACCGTCACCATACTCTCGGTGATTGCGTTTGTTGTATGTTCGTTTGTGTTTGTTGAACAAGTTAGGGAACGTTTTTTAATCGAATACGAAACAGCTTTTGTAGACAATACCCTAAACACCAAAATTGGGAATGGAAATGTTTACAATGTGAGCCTACACCAAGCTTGGACCCAACAAAAGTTTGAAGAAAATCATTTTTTTCCAGGGACTGCATTACGGGTTTTTCAAGTTCGTATTTTCAATGAAATGATGAACGAGCAACCTGTTTTTTGGACAGGATTTGGCTTGGAGGCATCACAAGATCAAATCAAGGCTAAGATTAAAGAACATGGTCTCTATGGAAATTATGGCGACTTTAATTATCATAACCAATATGTACAGTCTTTTTCCGATTTGGGAATTTTAGGATTTCTCTTTGTTGTTTTTTTAGTGATTTGGAATGCTAAAAATGCATTTATTTCAAAAGATTTTCTTCATATAGCTTTCTCTATTACTATGATAATCCTATTTTTGTCTGAATCATTTTTCTGCAGACAACGAGGTATAGTATTTTTCATAGTATTGTACTGCATGTTTCAGTGTGCAGATTTGAAAAAAACTAAGCAATGAAAAGAATTTTAATCACTGGTGCGGCTGGATTTTTGGGCTCACATTTATGCGATCGTTTCTTAGCTGAGGGATATCATGTAATCGGAATGGATAATCTAATCACTGGGGATTTAAAAAATATTGAACACTTGTTCAAAGAACAACATTTTGAGTTTTATCACCATGATGTTACCAAATTTGTTCATGTGTCAGGACATTTGGATTATATATTACATTTTGCCTCACCTGCGAGTCCCATTGATTATTTAAAAATTCCAATTCAAACCTTAAAAGTAGGTTCATTGGGAACGCACAACTTATTGGGCTTGGCTCGGGTTAAAAAAGCAAGAATTCTTATTGCTTCTACCTCTGAAGTGTATGGCGACCCCCTGGTACATCCGCAAACCGAAGATTACTATGGCAATGTAAATACTATCGGTCCACGTGGTGTGTATGACGAAGCCAAGCGTTTTCAGGAATCTATTACGATGGCGTATCATACCTTCCATGGAGTAGAAACACGTATTTTGCGAATTTTTAATACGTATGGCCCACGTATGCGACTCAATGATGGACGGGTAATTCCAGCATTTATTGGGCAGGCGCTTCGGGGGGAAGATTTAACCATTTTTGGAGATGGTAGCCAAACGCGATCCTTTTGTTATGTGACTGATCAAGTGGAGGGTATATACCGTTTGCTTTTGTCAGACTATCATTTGCCCGTTAATATTGGTAACCCAGATGAAATTACCATTAAGGATTTCGCAGAAGAAATTATAAAACTTACCGGTACAACTCAAAAAATTGTATATAAGCCATTACCCGAAAACGATCCTTTACAACGCCAACCGGATATTTCCAAAGCTAAAGCAATCCTAGGCTGGGAGCCCAAAGTAGGTCGTGCCGAAGGGATGAAGCTCACATACGAATACTTTAAATCCTTGTCTTCAGAAGAGTTGCTGAGAGAGGACCATAAAGATTTTTCGAAATACATTTTGTAATGAAACCCAAAGCAGGTAGATATTCGGGTTATTTACGACCCTTTACTTATGCCTTCGATTGGGCAGTCATCAATATATTAGCCTATTTGCTATTACCTGTCGAATTCAGTTCTTTTTACTTTTCTATTTTTATTTCTTTTTGCTGGTTTATAATTGCCATCAATACGTATTTTTATGAAGTGTACCGCTTTACCAAAGTGGTCTCAATCTTTAATAAAATTGCTAAACAATTTGCATTGTTTACCCTTATTTGTTTTGCGTTTTCAGGGTTTTACTCCAAAACAACGGCATCTGTTGAAATTTTTCGATACATCGTTTTATCCGTTCTAATAATTACATTTTTCAAGCTCTCTATATTTTATTTACTCCGAAAGTATCGATCACTTTTCGGAGGGAATTTCCGAAGAGTAGTAATTATTGGCAGTGGAAAGTCGGTTCCCTTGTTAGAAGAGTTTTTTAATAACAACCCAGATTATGGTTATAAACTCGAACAAACTTTTGACTTAATCGAGGACAAAAAAAAGCAAATCGAAGCCTGCTTTCAGTATGTGCAAGATCATAATATTGATGAAATTTATTGTTCTCTCCATGATCTGGCCAATACCTATGTAAATCAAGTAATTGATTTTGCAGATAATAATCTCAAAGTCGTAAAATTCTTGCCCGACAATAATGAGATTTTTACAAAAAATTTAAAATTTGAGTACTATGGCTATATCCCTGTAGCTTCCTTGCGTAATATTCCCTTGGATGAATCACTAAATAAGTTAGTTAAACGCTCATTCGATGTCATTTTTTCACTTTTGGTAATTCTGGGACTGTTGTCTTGGTTAATACCTATTATCGGACTCTTGATTAAACTAGAATCAAAAGGCCCTATTTTTTTTAAGCAAAAAAGAAATGGATTGAATTATGAAGAGTTTGATTGTTATAAATTTCGCTCCATGCGTCCTAATCATTTAGCTGATCTGAAACAAGTTTCCAAAAATGACCCTCGAATCACAAAATTTGGATCTTTTTTAAGAAAAACAAGCATAGACGAACTGCCTCAATTTTTTAATGTTTTATTAGGGGATATGTCAGTAGTAGGGCCTAGACCCCATATGATTAGTGAAACAGAACGGTTTGCTCAAAACGTAGACAAATTTATGGTTCGGCATTTTGTCAAACCTGGGATTACGGGCTTAGCACAAACACATGGTTTTCGGGGAGAAGTTGAGACTGATAAAGACATTATTTATCGTGTGAAATACGATATTTTTTACCTAGAAAATTGGTCGTTGCTATTAGACTTAAAAATTATATTCTTAACGGTAATTAATGCTATTAAAGGCGAAGAAAAAGCGTACTAGAATACCCCTTGATTGATTAAATCTTTTACTTGTTTTTCGATATTAAAATCCGCTTGCGCCTGTTCAAAAACTTTTGTTTTCAAGGCCGCTAAATCTGATTTATCCAAGTTATTTATCTCCAGAAGTTGGTGTTGCATGGCGGCAAAATCTCCTACAGGAACCACCCAACCCAATCCGTGATTTGCCACTATATTTTCGCCTTCACCACCACCAAAATACAAAATAGGAAACCCTAAACTTCCATACTCAAAAATCTTGGAGGGAACCGAACCGTAAATCCTTGTAGTTAAAGGCACAATAGCGATATCAAAGGTTTTGAGCATTTCATGAAGTGCCTTGCGATCCATCATGCCATGGAAAAATATCGGTTGTTGTGGATGGTTTTGTAAATAGACTTCGATTTCTTTTTTCTCAGCGCCATCTCCGAAAATGTGCAATTCAATTTGCGTTCCCACCAAGTCAAGTTGCCGACATAATTCATACACGCCTTGGGCAACCCCCAATAATCCTGCGTAGAATACTTTTATGGTAGGCTCAGCTGAGGTTTGCAGTTCGCATTGTTTCTCCGCATGATCGGGATAATTTCGATACAAATACCCTTGCTTATTGGGGAAAATCGAATGGACATGATCTAAAATTTCTTGGGATTGCCCCAAAAGTAAAGTGGCTTTTTGGTAGATAAACCGCTCCATGAAAAGGGAAACTTTATGTGAAAAAGCCCCCGCTTTCAAAGCATTAAGCTCCAATGCTGCCAAGGGCCATAAATCGGAGACATTTAGTATAATTTTCTTTTGTTTTAGCGCTAAAATAGCTACCGAAAGAAAAGACAACAATAAAGGAGGCGATTGCACGATTACTTTTTTGGGTGTTTTTTTAAACAGTAAAAACAGCACCAAAACACTTGAAAACGAAAGGATGGACAGCAAGCGTTTGACAATATTCTTACTGTTACTCGGATAAATCCAAAGACGTTTTACCCGAATTCCATTTTGGTTTTCCGTAACCGAAAATTTCCCGCGGTACTCTGGAAACAATTCGCCTTTGGGATAATTTCCCAAGGGACAAAGCACAGTGACTGTATAATTGTTTTTATGTAATTGTAGAGCCATTTGCTCAATTCGATTGGCAGCGGCCCCTTTTTCTGGCGGATAATAGTTAGAGATTATGAGTATGTCTTGCATTAGTTCCTTTTTTGCCACAAAATATCGACAATACGTTCAGAAGCTTTTCCATCCCACAACTCAGGGATCCCCGCCTTTTTCATTCCATTTTGAAGAAAAGAAGTATACGTTTCCACCAACTTTTCTACTTGTGTTCCTACCAAGTGATTGGTGCCAACCGTAATTGTTTCGGGACGTTCGGTGTTGTTACGCAAGGTAAAACAAGGAATTCCAAGTACCGTAGTTTCTTCCGAAATCCCACCGCTATCGGTAATAACGGCAAAGCTATTCGCCACCAAATACATAAAATTTAAGTATCCTTGAGGTTCGATAAAGACGATATTTTGCGTAGGCAATTGCCGCGCGCCCAAAATTGCTTTAGTACGGGGGTGAATGGGGAAGATAATTTTTTTTCCTTGTGCCAACGCATCAATGCCTTGCAGCAAATGCAGTAACGAATCCTCTTCATCGACGTTGGCCGGCCGGTGTAAGGTAAGCACGATATAATTTCCTTTTTCAATGACGAAATCCTCCCAAAAAGAAGGTCGCTGAAAGCGGTGTTGATTTTGATATAACGTGTCAATCATCACGTTCCCCACAAAATGAACAGCATCGGGTTGCGCACCATATCGAATTAAATTTTCTGTAGCCAAGGTAGAGGTGGTAAAGAAATAATCGGTGATGCTATCGGTTACGATACGGTTGATTTCCTCAGGCATAGTCATATCCCCCGAACGAATTCCCGCTTCAACATGCGTTACTTTTAGGTTCATTTTTTTGGCTACAAGCGCACAGGCCATCGTTGAATTGACATCGCCTACAACCAAAACCATATCGGTAGGATTTTCCAATATTTCTTGTTCAAAAGCCACCATAATATTGGCCGTTTGCACCGATTGGGAACCGCTTTTTACCTCGAGATTGGCATCGGGTTTGGGTATATTTAGCTCTTCAAAAAACGTATCACTGAGGTTTTTATCATAATGTTGACCCGTATGTACCAAACGATAGGAGAGTGGAATTCCCTCCCGCTGTTTTTGTTCTATTGCTCGAATAATAGGAGCAATTTTAATAAAATTAGGACGTGCACCAGCAACGATAGTTATTTTCATAATCTAATTTTTATACCCAATGGGTTTTCGATTTTCAGCCGGTTTGACTTCGTTTAATTCGTCCAAATACGAAAAAACCAACTCAATATTTTTATCGTGGTTCTCCACTTTTTGTTCTAATACATGGATTTTTTCCTGAACATCGGAATACTCCATAATCCATTGCCGCATTTGGGTGAATAGTCGCATGATTTGAATATTCACCGAAATAGCCAGTTCCGAATGAATCACACTCGAAAGCATGAGTATGCCATGTTCGGTAAAGGCCATAGGCGCATGTCGTAATCCCATTTTTAATGATTTGGAAGACGCAAATTGCGACCTCCAATTATGTAATTCATCCTCAGTCAAAACAAACATAAAATCTTCAGGGAAACGCTCTCGATTTCGTTTTACTGCTTCTTTTAACCGTTTTGTTTCAATTCCGTACAATTGGGCCAAATCGCGATCCAAGAGTACTTTTTGGTTTCGGATAACATAAATTTTATCCAATACCGTTTCATTTGGGCGCATAGAATTTTGCATAGGCGTTGTATTTAAAAATTATTTTGGTTTATATCAAGGAAACAAATTGCTTCAATTTCCCACTTTTGCTACGTACTAAGGTCTCTTTTCGGGAAAAATAAAAAGTCAATCCCGATTCCAAATAGGTTTCGATGGCCTGCTCAATCGCTTTAATTTGTGGCAAAGTCAAGGCAATTCGACTCACATATTCGATTTCAAAAGTATCTATTTTGGTTTGTTTTATCACAAATTCTTGCACATTTCCATCGTCTTCAATGATACTTTTGGTCACATAGTAAAAAGTAAGTCCCGGCGATTTTTTACCGCTTGGCAATACCGCAAAATCATTGGTGCGTCCAATGAGTTTATGGAGAATGGGTTTTTGCAACGTGCTTTTTTCATCCAAAATGCCAAGATCACCGATATCATACCGAATAAACGGATGGGCTTTGTTGTATAACGAAGTAATCACAATACGCCCTTCTTGACCGTTTGGCACCGGATTATCCTGCGCATCCAAAATCTCCACAAACAAAGTTTCCGCATTCACTTGCCATTCGCCTTCAGGATTTTGAAAGGCAATCAAATCCAATTCAGAGGCACCGTATTCGTTGATAATCGGAATCCCAAATTGATTTTCCAAAAGGATTTTATCTTCAGGGAACAACATTTCTGAGGTCACGACACAACATTTTAGGGTTGAACACACGTCTTTTAAAACGATGTTTTTTTGCTGCAAAAACTTGGCAAACAAGACAATCGAACTCGTGTATCCATTGATGTTGTCAAATTTTTTTCGGCGAAAGGTAGCCAACACTTCCTCCAGCACTTTGTCGGATAAATCAAAAATAGGAATGCGAAACCGACCGCTTAAGAAATCCTTAAGCCGTTCTTTTGCATACCCCATGGTGTCCAAGGGAATACCGTAAAATCGCGCTTGATAGGAGGTGTTAAAATCAATGCCAAATTGCCCAAATTGGGTAATGATGTTGGCCCAAGTGAGCGCGTGGGAAAATTTATCTTTGGCAAAAATAAACGGATCGCCACTCGACCCTGAGGTTTTGTTAACATATACATTCTTAACGGTGTAACCCTCCGAAAGGCGCTGGGCTAAAGGTTGCTGAAAATGTTTTTTGGTCATAATCGGCAGTGACAACCAATCGGCACTATTTTTTTGGGACACCAATTGTTGGTACAACGGATTGTGTTGCACATGGTGCGCTACGATAGCCTGTCGTTGCGTCAGCAGGTAGTCGGCAAATTTTTCTGAGGAAAGATTTCGAATTTCTGCATACTGCTTTTTAGCCTCCTTCATGGGAAAGCCTTGCATTTGCAATGAAAAATCAAACAGTCGAAACACCCGATTCATTTTTTTCAAAAGTAATAAATTCAAGGCAGGTCTGTGTGAAACTTTTTAAAAGATTGCCTTTTACAAACGTCAAAAACACCCTATTTTTGCACCACAACGATTTTCGATTTTTACATTCGAAATAACACAACACCACATGACAATTTTACTTCTTGGATCGGGCGGGAGAGAACATGCTCTGGCTTGGAAAATGCTTCAAAGTTCGCACTGTTCCCAATTATTTGTGGCCCCTGGAAATGCAGGAACGGCTGCGATTGCTACCAATGTTGATATAAACCCGAATGATTTTCATGCGGTGAAACAATTTTGCTTGGAGCATCAAGTAGGTATGGTGGTCGTTGGACCCGAAGATCCTTTGGTGAATGGGGTTTATGATTTTTTTAAAAATGATTCACAGTTGCATGCCATTCCCGTGATTGGACCCTCCAAAGAAGGGGCACAATTGGAAGGCAGTAAAGAATATGCGAAACAGTTTTTAGTTCGACACCACATTCCCACGGCGCGCTATGAAAGTTTTACCCCCGAAACAGTTGAACAAGGTTGTGCTTTTTTGGAAACCTTAACAGCTCCGTATGTATTGAAAGCTGATGGATTGGCCGCTGGGAAAGGCGTTTTAATTCTCACGGATTTGGAAGAAGCTAAAACGGAATTGCGGAATATGTTGGTACACGCCAAGTTTGGTTCGGCCAGTGCAAAAGTTGTTATTGAAGAGTTTTTAAGTGGGATTGAGTTGAGTTGTTTTGTGTTGACGGATGGAAAAAGTTATAAAATTCTTCCCACTGCCAAAGATTACAAACGCATAGGAGAAGGCGATACGGGTTTGAATACCGGCGGAATGGGTGCCGTTTCTCCGGTGCCTTTTGCCGATGCTGCTTTTATGGAAAAAGTTGAAACGCGCATTGTAAAACCTACGATTGCGGGATTACAACAAGAAAATATTGAATACAAAGGATTTTTATTTATCGGATTAATTAAGGTGGGCGACGATCCTTTTGTAATCGAATACAATGTTCGCATGGGCGATCCCGAAACCGAAGTGGTGATGCCGCGCTTAAAGTCGGATTTGGTAGCGATTTTTAAAGCGGTTGCCGAACAGCAGCTGGATGCGATTACCCTTGAGATCGATCCGCGAAGCGCTACGACCATTATGGTGGTATCGGGCGGTTACCCTGAAGGTTATGAAAAAGGGAAAGCGATTCGTGGTTTAGAAGAGGTCAACGATTCAATCGTGTTTCACGCCGGAACCACATTGCAAGAGGGCCAAGTTGTTTCCCATGGAGGACGTGTTTTGGCGGTTACCTCGTGTGGTGAGACGTATCAAGAGGCCATAAAAAAATCTTACCAAAACATAGCGAAGCTACATTTTGATAAGATGTATTATCGAACCGATATCGGTTTTGATTTATTTTAAAAACGAGTGAGCCGTTGTATCTTGGTTGTCTTCGTTGTTTTCTTTGTGTAAATTCAATTGTTTACACCAGTAAACTACATAGTATCCACAGATGATGATACCAATCCAATTTAGGAAATTGGCACCCCACCAACCCCAATAGCCTTCCAATTCCAATTGACGCAAAGCATCAAGAGGTAAAAAAAGGAAATCGACAAATAGCGACTGTATAGCTTCAAAAAATGCTTTCATTTTTAAATCAAGTGTTATATTTACAAGCACAAAAGTATAAAATATCCGCATGATAACAACAATTTTTAAGAAATCTACACCCATAAATTATAGCTTGATTGTTTTGGCTACGTTAGGGTTTTATTTTTTATATCAAATTCATGTTGGATTTCAAGGGTTGGGTTGGATTGAATACCTGCAAAAAGGGCTTATTCTACTTCTGCTTTTTGCCTCTTTGTTTTTGGTCAATTTTATTGTAAAAAAGAATGTGCTGACCAAAGACAGTTCCTATACCTTGTACTTTTTTCTCCTTTTTCTTCTTTTTTTTCCTGAATTGTGGAACAATGTCCGGTTGATGTTAGCCAACTTTTTTGTGCTGTTGGCGTTGCGGCGGTTGATTTCATTGCAAACACTTAAAGCGCCTAAGGAGAAAATATTTGATGCTTGTTTGTGGATTTTTATCGCGAGTTTATTCCAATTTTGGGCGCTGCTTTTCGTCGTATTGGTTTATGTTTCTATTATTTTTCACGTTTCCCGCGATTACCGCAATTGGTTGATTCCGTTTGTTGCCTTTTTTATTTTTGGCATCATTAGTATTGCTTGTTCCTTATTTTTTGATTTAGATGCTTTAAGTCAGTATCTTGCCCAAGAGAAAGTGAGCTATTCGCTGGATTATTTTTCGGGACAAAACGCGCACATTGCTTTTTCGATGTTTGTCGTTGCCATCATTTTCTTTTTTATTCCTGCGGCATTAACAGTGACCAATCGCCCGTTGAACTTGCAAGCTTCCTATAAAAAATTACTTTTTGCTTTGGTCTTGGGAGGCGTTCTTTTTGCGATTTCTATTCCAAAAAGCAATGAGTTGTTGGTGTTTATGTTTTTTCCTTTGGCGGTTTCTGCCACTTTGATGATTGAAAATAGCACCAACAAAGTGCAGCAAGAGTTAATCCTTTGGATCACGTTAGCCTGTGGATTGTTTGCGTTTTTTAGTCAGTTATAATTTACTCCCGTAGGCCAAATCGCCTGCGTCGCCCAATCCGGGGATGATGTAGTTTTTTTCATTCAATCGCTCGTCCAAGGCCGCTACCCACAAGTGACATTCTTTTGGCAAATGCTCTTCTAAGTAAGCAATTCCTTCGGGAGCTGCAATCACTACGGCAATATGAATTTCTTTCGGTTTTTGTTCCAAATGCAGTTGATTTAACACGGCCAAAATGGATTGTCCAGTGGCCAACATGGGGTCAATTAAGATCAAATTTTTGTCTTGAAATGACGGGGCCGCTTGGTATTCGACCAAAATTTCAAAAGCATTATCTTGATTATAATGATGACGATATGCCGACACAAATCCGTTTTCAGCCTCATCAAAAAAGTTCATAAACCCTTGATGTAGTGCCAGTCCCGCTCGCAAAATCGAACATAAAACCACATGATCGGCTAGTGTTGTCGTATGTTTGTGGCCCAACGGTGTTTGTACCGTCACCGGTTTGTACTCTAGCGTTTTGCTCAACTCATACGCCATAATTTCACCGATACGCTCGATATTTTTTCGAAAACGCATGCTGTCTTTTTGAATGGAAATATCACGTATTTGAGCCAAAAAATGATTCAAAATACTGTTTTGTTCGGAGATGTAGTGGATGTGCATGTGCGCGGATTTTGTCTGTCAAAGTAACGGGATAAAAACTATCTTTGCAAAAAAACTACACCTATGTTTGCTGAATTTGCTTTTCCCATTTTTGAACGCTGTATTCGTGAGTATCATGTCATCAACGACGTGTATCAACCGACTTTGAATCCTTACGAAAAGGGCAGTATCGAGTATTTATTGTACGCCAAAAACTGGGTCGATACGGTGCAGTGGCATTATGAAGACATTATTCGGGATCCGCAAATTGACCCTGTAGCCGCTTTGGATTTAAAGCGTAAAATCGATGCGTCCAACCAGGTGCGCACCGATATGGTGGAGTATATTGACAGTTATTTTTTTCAAAAATATAGCGGCGTTCAAGTGAAGGCCAATGCCAAAATCAATACCGAGAGTCCTGCGTGGGCCATTGACCGCTTGTCTATTTTGGCGTTGAAAATTTATCACATGCATGAAGAAGCGACTCGTCCCGATGCTTCCGACGAGCACCGTGCTAAATGCCAAGAAAAACTGAATGTACTTTTGGACCAAAAGAACGATATGTTTACCTCTATTAGTGAGTTGTTGACCGATATTGAAAATGGCGACAAGTACATGAAAGTCTACAAACAGATGAAAATGTATAACGACGAGGATTTGAATCCAGTGTTGTATCAGCAGAAAAAATAATTGGCACAAAAAACACGACATATTGCTTTTATTCGCCTTTCAGCCATGGGCGATGTTGCGATGACGGTGCCAGTTATTTTGGCCTTCATGCAACACAATCCTGAAGTAAAAGTGACGGTCGTTTCCCGTGCCTTTTTTAACCCCATTTTTTTACAGATTCCTCAAATTCAATTTGTTTCGGTTCATACCCATCATCAACACAAAGGGTTGTGGGGTATTTTTCGGTTGTACCGCGAATTGAAAGCGCTGGGTGTAACTGAAATCGCCGATTTTCACAATGTGTTGCGTTCCAAAATACTACGCTTTTTTTTTGCAATAAGTGGTCAAAAAACAGCGTATACCGACAAAGGACGTTTGGAAAAAAAGCAGTTGACCCGACTGGAGGAAAAAATCATTGCGCCGCTTAAGCCGATGACGGTTAGACATGTCGAAACCCTTCAAAAATTGGGGTATACCGTTCCTTTTGACACGCTATATTACCTTCCAAAAGAGGTGCTGTCTCCCAGTGTTTTGGAGCAAACCGGCCCCAAGCAGCAATTGTGGATTGGGATTGCTCCTTTTGCACAGCATTCGGCCAAAGTGTATCCGATGGATTTATTGCAAAATGTCGTAGCTGATTTGGCCCAAGGACCCTATCGCATTTTCTTATTGGGTGGCGGTCGTCGCGAGTCGGAACTTCTGGATACGCTTACGCCTTTGGGGGAGCACATCAAGAATATGGCCAATAAAATTTCCTTTGAACACGAGTTGGAACTCATAGCCAACTTAGATTTGATGGTTTCGATGGACAGTGGAAATGCGCATTTGGCGGCATTATATGGTGTAAAAACGATTACTATTTGGGGCGCCACCCATCCGTATGCGGGATTTGCTCCGTATGGACAACCGTTGGAGTATTGTCTTACAGCCAATCGTTCCCAATACCCGTTTTTGCCTACCTCCATTTATGGCAATAAAAAAGTTGCGGGTTATGAGCAAGCCATGCGCACCATAACACCGCAACAAATTCTTCAAAAGATTTACAGTATTATATCTGAGGAGCGTTAGAACGCTTTATCTCCTTGTTTACACATCATCAAAGTCGACATAAATTTCGGGTGTTGTGGGATGCGCTTGGCAGGTAAGGATTAATCCCTCGGCGATTTCACTGTCGGTGAGAATAGAATTTTTCTTCATGGTTGCGGCACCGCTAGTCACCCGCGCGAGACAACTGCTGCAAATTCCTCCTTGACAGGAATATGGGGCGTCGATTCCTTGTTTTAAAGCGGCTTCCAAAATGGTTTGTTTTTGGCTCATTTCAAAGGCTGTTTCCTCGCCATCGACTTGCAGTGTTATCGCTGTATGTCCTTCTCCTGTGGGCGCGGCACCACTTTGACTGGAAGACGTAAATAATTCAAATTTTATTGCTTTTTCAGGGATATTGTGCTCTTTCAGAGTGTTGGAAACGGTAGTAATCATTTCCTCAGGACCACACAAATAGAATTTATCAAATTCTTTTTCCTTGTGTTTGTTGTTTACTACAAAATTGACAACGGATTTATCAATTCGGCCAAACAACTCGCTTTCATGGGTTTGGCTAAAGACATAATGTACAAAAAAACGGCCCACATACTGTTGTTGCAATTCGTGCAATTTGTGGTGAAAAATAGTTTCGGCTACCGATTTATTCCCATACACCAAAACGAAGGTACTTTGTGGTTCGCTTTCTAACACCGATTTAAGGATGGAGAGCACGGGAGTAATGCCGCTACCGGCAGCAAATCCAACATAGTTACGTTGCCGATCGGCTTGGGGTTCGAAGGTAAATTTTCCCTCGGGAACGCCCACTTCAAGGACATCACCGGGTCTTAAATTTCGGTTGGCAAAGGAAGAAAAAAGTCCAAATTTAACCGCCTTTACAGCAATGCGCAGTTCTCCGCTTTTGGGCGACGCGCAAATTGAATAGGCGCGACGAATTTCTTGTCCGTCTAAGGTGAGTTTTAAGGTAACATATTGCCCGGCTACAAACGTGTAAGCGGCTTGTAATTCGGCGGGAATTTGAAACGCCAAGGAGACCGACTGTTCGGTTTCGCGACACACATCTTTTATCAAGAGTTTATAAAAAGTAGACATAGCTATAAATTTTTGGCAAAGGTACGAAGACTCTCTTAAATGTTTGGAGTAGAAATTGCCGATGTTTATAGGATGTGGTTCCAGGCAGTAAATTTGCGGTAGGGGGTGAAGGGGAAAGCCCGCAAGCGAAGTATGAGTGCGGACTTGTAGCGGAACACCCGACGGCAAGGGATGGGTGGATAGATGAAAAAAGTTCATTTGCCGGACCGCCCTAATTGTAACAAAAACATTATCTTGTTCACTAATTGAAAAACTTAAAACCTATGATACGTCGTTTTCTTTCGTTGGAATGGAAATCGTTTGCCCGTTCGGCATCGTTTCAAACCAACCTCGCCTTAAAGATTTTGATGGCTTTGGGGGCTTTGTACTTTATTGTTTGTTTTTTGATCCTAGGATTGGCGGTCTATCCGATTTTGAAAGAGCAAGGGTACAATCCGTTACAAACCATCAATCGCATTATGATTTATTATTTGATGGCTGATTTGATTGTACGGTATTTTATGCAAAAAATGCCGGTGATGAATATTCGTCCGCTGTTGGTGACGCCGCTCAAAAAAAGTACGGTGATTCACTTTTTGTTGGGAAAAACATGGTTTTCCTTCTTCAACATCCTTCATGCTTTTTTTCTAGTTCCTTTTACAGCAATGATGCTCTACAAAGGTGAGCCTGTAGGGTCGACCTTAGCTTGGTGGTTGGGCATTAGCGCATTGATTTACTGCTGTAATTTTACCAATATTTTACTCAACAACAAGGATGCTGTTTTTTATCCGATGGCGGGATTGGTGTTGCTTTTGGCCGCTTCGCAATACTATGGTTGGTTTGATATCACTGCGTATACGTATCCGTTATTTCAAGCTATATTTGACACCCCGATTGTGGCGCTAGTGCCCGTCGTGCTTTTGGTGCTTTTATATTATGCAACCTACCGCTATTTTGCGGGCCACATGCATTTGGATGAGAAATTGGCTTCAAAAGCTGAAATCGCGCAAACCGAAAATTTAACATGGTTGAATCAGTTTGGCACTTTGGGAACGTTTTTGAAAAATGACATTCGCTTGCTCAAGCGAAATAAACGTTCCAAAACAACCTTGGTGATGAGTGTGTTGTTTATTGCTTATGGGTTGTTGTTTTATACCAATTCGATTGAAGCCTATCAATCGGCGCCGATGCAAATGTTTGCGGCGATTTTTTGTACGGGTGGATTTTTGTTTGTGTTTGGCCAATTTATTCCGAGTTGGGATAGCGCCTACTACCCATTGATGATGAGTCAAAACATTCAGTACCGCGATTATTTAATGTCGAAATGGTGGTTGATGGTGTTGGCGACGTTTGTCTCTACGTTGATTGCTTCTTTTTATTTGTATTTCGGCTGGGACGTATACAAGATGATCATTGTGGGTGCGGTTTTCAATATGGGATTCAACTCGCATTTGGTCATGTTGGGCGGTGCGTATGTGAAAACTCCGATTGATTTGACAACGAGCAAACAAGCGTTTGGGAACAAACAGGCCTTTAATGCCAAGACGATGTTGATTTCTTTGCCCAAAATGCTACTTCCTATGGGGTTGTATTCGTTGGGTTACTATACCCATTCTTCCGATTTAGGAGTGCTTTTGGTGGCGGGTGCTGGCGTATTGGGCTTTGCCTTCCGCGATCGCGTGTTTTCGCAAATAGAAAAAATTTACAAAGTAGAAAAGTATGGCACTTTGGCCGCATACAAACAAAAAGAATAACGATAATCTTCCTTCCTCATGATACAAGTACAACAATTAAGCAAGATGTACGCTAATGGCGTCAAAGTTTTAGATATTAACGAATTGGAAATTCCTAAGGGACAGAGTTTTGGATTGGTAGGCAACAACGGTGCAGGTAAAACCACGTTGTTTAGTTTGCTGCTAGATTTGATTCAGCCCACAACGGGAAAAGTGATTAACAATGGGGTTGCCGTGAGTTCAAGCGAGGCTTGGAAACCGTTTACCGCTGCGTTTTTGGATGAGAGTTTTTTAATCGGTTACTTGACGGCGGAAGAATACTTTTATTTTATCGGGGAACTTCGAGGCCAGAACAAAGCCGATGTAGATGCCTTGTTGGCCAAGCATGAAGATTTTTTCAATGGAGAGATTTTGACCAAGAAAAAGTATTTGCGCGATTTGTCGAAAGGGAATCAGAAAAAAGTGGGAATCATTGCAACATTGATTGGTAATCCCGAAGTGATTATTTTGGATGAACCCTTTGCGAATTTAGACCCAACGACGGTGAATCGTTTAAAAAAGATTTTAAAAGAATTGGCCGAAGACCCCAACGTAACCTTGTTGGTATCGAGCCACGATTTGGTGCATACCGTTGAGGTGTGTAATCGTATCGTGGCACTGCATTTGGGTCAGGTGGTCAAAGACATTCAAACCAGCCCAGAGACGCTTCAAGAGTTGGAAGCCTTTTTTGCGGTATAAGGTTGCTATATCTTCTCAGGTACACCCCAATGGTTTCGGCTGTTGGGGTGTACTATTTTCAATTTTCCCCCTATTTTTTTTCACTTTACAAAAAGAAATGTATTTTTACCCGTTAGATATACTAAAAGCGCCAAATTGCAGTTAGTTACATAAACGTTTTTGACTTGAAAAACTCAACCCCAAAATATTTCCTTTTTTTCGGATTCGCTGCCGTACTCGTGGCTTGTTCAACGAAAAAAGATGCCTTTGTTAATCGAAAATTTCACGCGTTAAATACCAAATACAATATTCTATACAACGGTGAAGTAGCGATGGACCAAGGGGTCGTGGATTTACGCAACCAATATAAAGATAACTTTTGGGAGGTACTGCCAGTAGAGCGTATGCAAGTTACAGAGGAAAAAGCATTGCCCGGCGACACAAAGAATCCCAATTTTGATCGGGCTGAGACCAAAGCGATCAAAGCGATACAAAAACATTCGATGAATATTGATGGGGTGGAACGCAATCCCCAAATGGATGAAGCGCACCTGATGCTAGGACAGGCGCGGTATTACGAGCAACGTTTTGTCCCTGCGTTGGAAGCGTTCAACTATGTTTTGTATAAGTATCCGCAAAGTGATAAAATTAATTTGGTTAAAATTTGGCGGGAAAAAACCAACATGCGATTGGAAAATGACGAATTAGCCGTCAATAATCTTCGTAAGTTGTTGAAAGAGATCAAGTTTAAAGACCAAGTTTATGCCGATGCCAACGCTACGCTTGCCCAAGCGTTTATCAACTTAAAAGAAATTGACAGTGCGATTGCAAAGTTGCGTTTGGCTACCGAATTTACCAAACTCGACGAGGAAAAGTCACGGTACCGTTTTATTACGGCGCAATTGTATGAAGATCGCGGTCAAAAAGACAGTGCTTTTATCGAGTACCAACGGGTTATCGACATGAATCGCAAAGCGGCCCGTCAGTATGTAATCCAAGCCCATGCGCGACAAGCCCGTCAGTTTAATCCCAAAACAGGCGATACCGTAGCTTTTTTAAAAAAATACAAAGACTTGATGGAAGAACGCGAAAACCGCCCTTTTATGGATGTATTGCACCATCAAATGGCCTTGTATTATGAAAAAGTAAACCAACCCAAACAGGCCAAATTGTCTTACAATGCCTCACTTAAAGCCAAGCCACAAGATCAGTATTTGGTAGCTTCCAATTACCGAAATTTAGCCGAGCTCCATTTCAACGAAGCGAAATATGTGGTGGCGGGAAAATATTTTGACAGTACGTTGACCGTATTGAATCCGCGGACAAGAGAATTCCGATTGATTACCAAAAAACGAGAAAATCTTCAAGACGTTATCAAGTTTGAAGGCATTGCCCAACGCAATGATAGTATTCTCAACCTCACAGGCATGTCATTGGCCGACCGGGAAGCTTTTTTTCAAAAACATATTGAGCGTTTGAAAAAAGAAGAAGCGGCGTTAAAACTCATGGCTGAAAAGCTAGCCCAAGAGAAAGCGGCCGCCGAGGCGAATGCCAACCAAGGGAAAGACGCTTTGGGCGCCGATAAATTGGGTGGTGGAAAGAAAAACGTGATTACTCCCGTGGCGTCCAGCAATGAAGTCAGCAATTTCTACTTTTACAATCCCAATACCGTTGAAATAGGGAAAGTTGAATTTGGCAAAAAATGGGGGAAACGAACCTATGGTGAAAATTGGCGTTGGTCTTCAACGGTAAGCAAAGGGGCTAATCCCGACAAAGAGGATGAAAATGCAAATGCAGAAAAAGAAGAGGAGGTTAAAACGGTTAATCCGATGCACACCACCGAATTTTACCTCAAACAGTTGCCTACGAACGTAAAAGTGTTGGATTCTCTAGCCAAAGAACGAAACTTTGCCTATTACCAGTTGGGCGTTATTTACAAAGAAAAATTCAAAGAGTACACCCGTTCAGCGAGCAAGTTTGAACAGTTACTCAAAAACAAACCCGAAGAGCGATTGGTCTTGCCAAGTTTGTATAACTTATACAAAGTCTATCAAATCATCGACCCAATCAAGGCGGCGGCCATTAAGAGTCGAATTCTCAATGAATATCCCGATACGCGTTATGCGCAAATTGTTGGCGGAAATACTTCGGCAGCGGCTATAGCCACGACACCCGAGGCAACGTATGATGCGCTTTACCGAGCCTATGATTCAGGTAAGTATAGAGAAGTTTTACCACAAACTGAACAGGCCATCGAGCAATTTACAGGTGAAGAGTTGGTGCCCAAATACGAGTTGTTGAAAGCCCAATTGTTAGGGAAACTCAAAGGATTGTCGGAATATAAAAAGGGACTAAATTATGTGGCCTTGACCTATCCAAATTCGGAAGAGGGAAAGAAAACGGAGCTGTTTATTCAGAAAAAAATTCCTTATTTAGAATCGTTGTCCTTTAATTCAGAACCCGTCACCTCCTGGAATATTGTTTATCCTGTGACATTTCCAACCACAGCGGCGACGCAAAAATTGGTGGATAAATTGAAAAAATTTATCCAGCAGCGAACCATCGAAACGATGACTTTATCGGAAGACATTTATATGTTGGATAAAAATTTTGTCGTGCTTCACGGAATTAAAAATTTAGACAATGCTAAGGGAATTGCGCAAGTGTTGAAAGAGTTTAAAGAGTATAAAATTGCCGAACCCTATGCGATTATTTCCAACGAGAATTATAAGGTGGTTCAGGTGATGAAGAATTTTGAGGATTATGTGACGGGCGATTGGTTGAATAAACCTATCGTACCGGTGCAACGTAACCTTGAAATCGAAAAAGAAATTCCAAAAGTTGTTCCTAAAGGGAAAAACTCAGGCACTGTAACCAAAGAGGAATTGTTTGGCGAAGACCCAGTAGCCCCAGCGGGCGATACTCCCAAAGGCACCCAAGGATCGAAACCCACTCCCACAGGCAATCCTTCCAACTCGGTTCCCGCTACCAAATCAAATGCTGCAGAAGATGCGCCCATGAATGCGCTACCGCCAGCGCCAGGCTTTAATCCTAACAAGAAGTAATATGTTTGAGAAAAAAACCAAATCGTATACCGATTTATTAGGAAAGACCAACCGAATTGTGGAAGGTACCACCATACAGGGAAATATTGTTTCTCCGGCCGATTTTCGTTTGGACGGACAATTGGTGGGAAATTTTGAAACCAAAGGAAAATTAGTCATTGGTCCTGCGGGTAGTGTTCAAGGCGATATTACTTGTAAAAATTGCGACATTGAAGGCCGGGTCGAGGGGAAACTTCAAATTTCAGACCTATTAAGTGTAAAATCGAAGGCCGTTATCAAAGGAGAAGTGGTCTGTGGAAAATTGGCGGTAGAACCCGGTGCAGAGTTCTCGGCTACATGTGTGATGAAGCCTCAGGTGAAACCCATTTCGCAACCCCATGAGCCCGTCACCGAAAAAACAGCCTAACCGTTGGATTGCGTTGTTGAATATTCCCCTTCAAATGGGAATAATCATCTTTTTATTTTCGTTATTGGGACAATGGTTAGACAGCAAATATCCCAATTCTAATCAATGGTATACCAAAGGAGTCACCGTGTTTGGTGTTTTTGTGGCGCTCTATAATGTATACCGACAAGTTCAAGAGATTGATAAATATGGTTCGTGAATGCCGAAACGTTTGCTTCAAAGCATTGCTTTGTGCCTGGGTTGGCTACGGCATAAATCGCTTGGTTTTTGCCTTACATGAACCTTTTTCCAATTCGGCCCAACGCTATTATTGGTCGGTGGAATCTTTATTTTTCATTTTTGCAATTTTATCAATAGCCATTCTAACTTTTTTAGTGGGCGTAAAACACAAAAACTTCGATCAAGTCGGCATGACTTTTTTGGTGGTGACTTCGATAAAAATGGCCCTCGCTTTTGGTTTCGGAAAAGAAGTAATCTACGGTTTTTCAAGCGCTCAGGAAAAAATTAATTTTTACAGCATTTTTGCATTTTTTCTTGTGGTGGAGACGGTTTTAACCATTCAACTATTGAATAATACGCCTCAAAAGCCCACTTTTAACGAAAAATTCAAAAAAGAACGGTAATCCCATTGTTTTTTTTCTAAAAGATGTACCTTTGCACCAAATTTTGGAAACCTTAAAATTACGTGAATAAAAATGGTGATTTCTAGAAAACCAAGCCACTTCATTGTAGCTGCCCTACTGGCTTTTATGCCCTTACTTTCATTCGCGAATGACAATCACGGAGCACATACGCAAATGACGGCTTCACAAGAAGCAACGACTGCTGTGGAGAAAGGACATGAGGGAGATCATTCCAATGAAGGAGATCAAGCTTTAACAGAAGAGGAGAAAAAAGTAAAAGAAAGAGAAGAATTTATTCAACACCATTTACTAGATTCTCACGATTTTACATTGTTTTCTTATGGTAACGGTCATCACGTAGGTTTTTCATTACCTGTAATACTTTGGGATAATGGATTACATATCTTTTCTTCTTCAAAATTTGAACATGAAACGGCCGTAGCCGAAAGTAATGGGAATTTTTATAAAATCGTACATGGTCAAATATTCAAAACGGATGCTAAAGGTACCATTGAATATGAAGGACATCACCCTACCAACAAGAAACCCTTAGATTTGTCAATAACTAAAAATGTTTTTATGATTTTAGTTGTTGCCTTTTTAATGTTTGTGTTGTTTAGAAGTCTAGCTAACTCGTATAAAAAGAATAATGGTATTGCATCAGGCGTTGGTCGTTTTTTTGAACCAATTATACTTTTTATTCGTGACGATATCGCTATTCCGAATATAGGTGAAAAACATTATAAAAAGTACATGAGTCATTTATTAACCGTTTTCTTTTTTATATGGTTTTTAAACATGTTTGGTTTGACGCCGCTTGGGGTTAATGTGACGAATAACATTGCAATTACAGCTGCTTTGGCTATTTTAACGTATTTGATTACCACATTTACTGCTAACAAAAACTACTGGGGACATATTTTTTGGATGCCAGGTGTGCCTGTTCCAATGAAAATTATTTTGGCACCAATTGAGTTATTAGGCACTTTAATTAAGCCATTTTCATTAACGGTTCGTCTTTATGCAAATATGCTCGCCGGTCACGTGGTTTTGATGAGTATTATCGCTATGATGTATACCTTCAACAATATGATTGGAAGTAGTTTGTCCTTTGTTTTGGCATTTGCTTTGTCAATTTTAGAGGTTTTAGTTGCAGGTTTACAGGCTTATATATTTACAATGTTGACCGCTCTTTATTTTGGTGCGGCAAAAGAGGAACATCATCACGATGATCATCATTAATTTTTTTGAATGTTTAATTTAATATATACATTATGACAATTCCAAATTTAGTAGGAGCAGGTTTGATCGTAATCGGTGCTGGTTTAGGTATCGGTAAAATCGGTGGATCAGCTATGGAAGCTATTGCGCGTCAGCCTGAAGCTTCTGGAAAAATTCAAACAGCAATGTTGATCGCTGCTGCGTTGATTGAAGGTATTGGTTTCGCTGCGTTCTTCGTAGGGAAATAATAATTCTAAACAATTGTTGTAACGGTTGGTTACAACAATTGTTTTCAAATTAACATTAATTAAAACATAATATAATGGAACAATTATTAGGTCAATTTTCTTTAGGCTTATTTATATTACAGGCAGTAATTTTTGTGGGTTTAATTCTGTTGTTGAAAAAATTTGCATGGAAACCTATCTTAGATGCTGTGAATGAGCGCGAAGAAGGGATTAAAAATGCGTTGCAATCAGCGGAACAAGCGCGTCAAGAAATGGCCAATTTAAAATCTGATAATGAGAAATTATTGGCAGATGCCCGTGCAGATCGCGATACACTATTAAAGGAGGCGCGTAAGATCAAAGAAAAAATGATCAACGATGCGAAGGCAGACGCTCAAGCGCAAGGCGAGAAAATGATTGCCCAAGCAAAAGCGGCTATCGAAGGCGAGAAAAATGCAGCTATGGCTGAATTGAAAAGCCAAGTTTCGGCTCTTTCCATAGAAATTGCTGAAAAATTATTGCGTGATGAATTATCTAACAAAGAAGCGCAATCTAAATTGGTAGAAAAAATGTTGGGTGATTCCAAATTAAACTAATAACGTATGTCAAGAGCAGCGATTCGATACGCGAAAGCGATTTTAGATATTGCCACGGCTTCTGGGAAATCGGAAGCGGTAAATGCCGATATGAAGTCGATTACAGCCGCCTTAGCGGAAAGTCACGAATTACACGTGTTTTTATCGAGCCCTGTGGTTCGTTTGGAAGCCAAGAAAAATGCTTTACTTGAAATTTTCGCTGGCGCTCAACAAGAAACGCAAAGTTTGTTTCAATTGTTGTTTACCAACAAACGTTTTGAAATAATAGGAGCAATTGCCAAACAATACGGTCATTTGTATGATGAAAGTATCGGGGTTGAAATTGCCAAAGTGACCACTGCAATTCCCATGACGGCCGAAATGGAAAAAACCATAAGCGCCAAAATTGCAGAAATGTCATCCAAGAAAATTACTATAGAAAATACGATAGATCCATCCATTATAGGTGGTTTTATCTTACGCATCGGCGATATGCAATACAATGCCTCTGTATCCGGTCGTTTAAATGAGTTAAAAAGAGAGTTTAGTAACTAATACATCATTAAAGATATATTACAATGGCAGAAATTAAAGCTGCTGAAATTTCAGCAATCCTTAAAAAACAACTAACCGGTTTTGAATCGGGAGCTTCTTTGGAAGAAGTAGGAACCGTACTCGAAGTGGGGGATGGTATCGCACGCGTTTACGGTTTATCCAATGCACAATACGGCGAGTTAGTGCAGTTTGATAACGGACTAGAGGCGATTGTATTGAACCTTGAGGAAGATAACGTTGGGGTGGTGCTTTTAGGGCCCTCTACAGGAATCAAAGAAGGCTCAACCGTAAAACGTACCCAACGAATCGCTTCTTTGAAAGTCGGTGAGGGAATCGTAGGACGTGTTGTGGATACGCTAGGAAATCCTATCGATGGAAAAGGACCGATCAGCGGTGAGTTGTATGAAATGCCATTGGAACGCAAAGCGCCGGGGGTAATTTTCCGTCAGCCTGTAAA
>NZ_JBEILJ010000033.1:0-30359 GCF_040379285.1 Flavobacterium sp.
GAAATTATCGGAATTCGAGGAGCTTATGGCGATTTTTCGGAAGAAAACCGACTCTTAAATGCCTCAGGATTGGTTTACAAAGCTCCCGCTACGCCGTATTGGGAATACAGTGTGGGGATTGGTAATATCTTTAAAGTGTTTCGAATTGATGCCTGTTGGCGCGGCAATTACCGCGATGTACCCGGAACTAGCAATTTTACCATCAAAGGAGAGTTTGGGTTCTATTTTTAAACAAACCTAATTTTCAGTCTAATTAACCGAGATCACTTCTTTTGATTTCGGTTTTTTTTTTGAATAATATGCGCTGTTAATTTGGCAATAAATTTGTGGTAAAAAAACACATCGTTTATTTTTTAGGTTAAATAAATTTCGGATTCATAAATACGTGTGTAGCCCTTTATTTTTGAGGAAAAGTGTTTGGTGAAAACCTATTTCAGGCTGTAAATTTGCCCCCTCTAAAAAGCTATAGAAATGACTGCAGATCATAAAAATACATTTGATGTTTTAATTGAAATCCCTAAAGGAAGTCGCAACAAATACGAGTACGATTTTGAGTTAAAGAAAATTCGCTACGACCGTATGTTGTTCTCCTCCATGATGTATCCCGCCGATTACGGATTTATTCCCGAAACCTTAGCCTTGGATGGCGATCCACTAGATGTATTGGTATTGGTTACCGAGCCTACCTTTCCTATGTGTGTCATGGAGGTAAAACCCATAGGTGTTTTCCACATGGCCGACGATAAAGGGCCCGACGAAAAAGTTATTTGTGTACCGGTTTCTGATCCCGTTTGGAACAAATTAAATGACTTAAGCGACGTAAATCCTCACATGCTTAAGGAAATCGAACATTTTTTTGAAGTCTATAAAGATTTGGAAAACAAAAAAGTGGATGTACACGGATGGGGGAATGTGACGGAAGCCCGAGAAATTATCAAACAATGTGTCGATCGTTTTGCGGCTATTGAAAATCGTCCCGAAGGATTGTTTAGTATCAAATAAAAATAGGAAAAAAGAGAGTTGTCATTAAGGTAGCTCTTTTTTTTGACCTAATAATAGCATAAATTAATGACGAATTAACGATTTGCTTACAAGTCTCTCGAAAATTTGAGATTCCAAAAAAAGAATATACCGCTTTTCTTGAAAATAAATAACAAAAAGGCAAAATTCATAATCTCAGAATTTATTTTTCTTTATTTTTGCTCGATTTCAAATTTAAAATTAACTAACTAACCAATTTTATGGAGAAAATGTATATCTATCTGCCCATTGCAATGGCAGTGTTAGGATTGCTGTTCATGGGGATTAAAGCCGCATGGATTAATAAGCAGGATGCGGGTGACGAACGAATGCAAGGAATTGCCAAAAGTATTCAAGAAGGTGCGATGGCCTTTCTAAAAGCAGAATACCGTATTTTGGCCATTTTCGTGGTAATTGCTTCTGGAGCCTTGTTTGCTGTGTCTCAAATTTCAGGAGTTTCGCATTGGATGATCGTGGTAGCGTTCATTTTTGGAGCTATCTTTTCAGCACTTGCTGGAAACATTGGGATGCGCATCGCAACAAAATCTAACGTACGTACCACTCAAGCCGCCAAAACAAGTTTGCCTCAGGCGTTGAAGGTTTCTTTTTCAGGAGGAACTGTAATGGGATTGGGAGTAGCTGGTCTAGCAGTACTTGGATTGAGCATTTTCTTTTTACTTTTCTTAAACCAATTCATGAGCACCGAAGGGAAATCGTTCTACGACAACATGTCTATGGTGTTGGAAACGCTTGCTGGGTTCTCTCTAGGCGCTGAATCGATTGCACTTTTCGCTCGTGTAGGGGGAGGGATTTATACAAAAGCAGCCGACGTAGGAGCAGACCTAGTAGGAAAAGTTGAAGCAGGAATTCCAGAAGACGATCCGCGTAACCCTGCAACAATCGCAGATAACGTGGGCGATAACGTGGGAGACGTAGCCGGTATGGGAGCCGATTTGTTTGGTTCGTATGTAGCTACTGTTTTGGCTTCCATGGTGTTAGGAAACTATATCATTAAAGATATGACAGAGGCCAATGGGACTCAATTTACCGATGCTTTCGGGAACATGGGACCTATCTTGTTGCCTCTAGCAATCGCAGGTATCGGAATTTTAGCCTCTATCATCGGAACATTTTTTGTAAAAATCAAAAATAACGAAGCCAAAGAAGCTGAAGTTCAAGGGGCTTTGAACTTAGGAAACTATATTTCTCTTGCTTTAACAGTTGTGGCCTGTTGGTTTTTGATCGGTGAAATGTTGCCTGAAAAAATTAGCATGAATTTTTTCGGCGAAGGCATGAAAGAAGTAGCTCGCATTAATGTATTTTATGCGACATTAGTAGGGTTAGCAGTAGGGTTATTAATCTCTGCGATTACGGAATACTTCACCGCTTTAGGTAAAAAACCCGTTTTAAATATTGTACAAAATTCGTCAACAGGTGCCGCGACCAACATTATTGCGGGTCTAGCCACGGGGATGAAATCTACATTTGGTTCGGTGATTCTTTTTGCTGCTGCCATTTGGGGAGCTTACTTCTTAGCCGGTTTCTACGGGGTGGCGATTGCAGCTTCAGCCATGATGGCTACTACAGCTATGCAGTTGGCCATCGATGCTTTCGGACCCATTGCAGACAATGCAGGAGGGGTAGCTGAGATGAGTGAATTACCTAAAGAAGTACGTCAACGTACCGACGTGTTAGACTCGGTAGGAAATACGACGGCAGCGGTAGGAAAAGGTTTTGCAATTGCTTCTGCTGCATTAACGGCTTTAGCGTTGTTTGCAGCCTATGTAACTTTTACAGGTATCGACGGGATTAACATTTTCAAAGCCGATGTTTTAGCAGCCTTGTTTATCGGAGGAATGATTCCCGTAGTTTTCTCTGCATTAGCGATGCAATCCGTTGGGAAAGCCGCTATGGATATGGTACAAGAAGTTCGTCGTCAATTCCGTGAAATTCCAGGTATTATGGAAGGAACAGGAAAACCAGAGTACGGTAAATGTGTGGATATTTCTACCAAAGCAGCTTTACGTGAAATGATGTTGCCCGGCGCAATCACCATCATTACTCCCATTATTTTGGGATTATTAATGGGACCTGAAGCGCTTGGAGGATATATGGCTGGTGTTTGTGTTTCTGGGGTGCTTTGGGCTATTTTCCAAAACAATGCCGGTGGCGCTTGGGACAATGCTAAAAAGTCTTTTGAAGCGGGAGTGGTGATCAACGGAGAAATGACCTACAAGGGTTCAGATGCGCACAAAGCTGCCGTAACAGGCGATACTGTGGGTGATCCATTCAAAGATACTTCTGGTCCATCGATGAACATTTTGATCAAATTAACGTGTTTAGTTGGTTTGGTTATCGCGCCAATTTTAAGTGATGGACATGCAACAACCGACAAAAAAGCTTGTGCATCCAAAGAAATGTGCGCCGATAAAGCTTCTTGTGCCGCGGCTTGCAAAGAACAAAATGCGACTATGGTTGAAAAATGTGACATGAGCAAATGTGCCACCATGACCAAAGAGGAATGTGCCAAAATGTGCGATTCGTTAGGGTGCTCTCCTGAAGAAAAAGAAAAATGTTTATCACATTACGATAAAGACGGAAAATTTATAGCTTCCAAAGACGCTGCTGGATGTTGCGCAGCGGGAGATAAAAAATAATCTGCACTACAAATCATAAGCCTCACTTCGGTGGGGCTTTTTTTTTATATTTACCTCAAACAAGTTAAGGAATGTATCGTAAGCTCTCTCTTTTTTTTCTACTATGTTCCACATGGATGTGGGCGCAACAAGAGTATCCCCTGATTCCCCAACCGCAATTTGTCGCGTTCCAAGAGGGTTTTTTTAGCATTGATGAAACAATTATCCTCACCGCTCCCCTAGAAATGGATGCCGAAGCTGAAGTTTTTATTAATGAAGTTCGCGCTCGAAAAAAAGCCGTTTACATTTCAAATAAAGCGGGAGTCGTTGAAAATGCCATTGTGGTTCAACTAGAGACAAGTATCGCGCCCGAAGCCTATGTTTTGGAAATTAATCCCAAAGTAGTTTTCTTGAAAGCAGGCGATTACACGGGAGTTCAATACGGTTTTCAAACGTTAACCCAATTGCTTCTCAGTGTTCCAAAAGATCAATTGAAGCTGCCTTGTGGGATCATTAAAGATGCTCCTCGATTCAAATGGCGCGGCATGCACCTTGATGTAAGTCGCCACTTTTTCCCCAAAGAAGCCATTTTTAAATACATCGATTACCTCGCGGCATACAAGTACAATACGTTTCATTGGCATCTTACCGACGATCAAGGTTGGCGTATCGAAATTAAAAAGTATACGAAACTCACTGAAGTTGGCGCCTGGCGTAACGGTTCGATGGTAGGGCATTACAACGATCAAAAATTTGATGCCGAACGTTACGGCGGCTTTTATACCGAAGCCGATATACGTGATGTCGTGGATTATGCGCGGATCCGACATATTACGATTGTTCCCGAAATTGAAATGCCGGGTCACGCACGAGCGGCATTGGCGGCTTATCCCCAGTTTTCCTGTACTGGCGGGCCGTTTGAAGTGGCCAAAGAATGGGGCGTTTTGGACGATGTATTTTGTCCCAAAGAAGAAACCTTCGCTTTTTTACAAGAGGTGCTTACTGAAGTGATGGCCTTATTTCCGGGGCAATACATCCACATTGGGGGCGATGAATGTCCCAAAACCCGCTGGAAGGCCTGTTCCCGTTGCCAAAAGCGCATGAAGGATAATAACCTGAAAGACGAGCATGAATTGCAAAGTTATTTTATCCAACGCATTGAAAAATTTGTCAATAGTAAAGGCAAAAAAATCATCGGTTGGGATGAAATTCTCGAAGGTGGATTGGCACCCAATGCCGCCGTAATGAGTTGGCGCGGTACGGAAGGCGGAATCGCAGCGGCACAACAAAAACATCAAGTGGTGATGACGCCGGGATCACATTGTTATTTTGATCATTATCAGGGGGAACCCAAAAACGAACCCCTAGCGATTGGTGGCTATACGCCATTGGAAAAAGTATACAGCTATCAACCCATTCCTAGCGAACTCACTTCGGAAGAAGCTACATATATTCTCGGGGCACAAGCCAATGTTTGGACCGAATACATCCCTACTTTTGAACAGGTTGAATACATGATTTTTCCCCGAATGACTGCACTTTCCGAAGTGTTATGGGGAACGGCAAATCCCAATAACTATTCTAATTTTTTTAACCGTGTGACCCAACATTTTAAAGATTGGGAAGCCAAAAAAATCAACTTTAGCAAAGCTGTTTTCGAAATTACCGCTGAGGTCATGCCAAATCCCGGGGGCGAAAATGGCGTAATGTATGTATTGAAATCCAACCAAAATCCAGCGAATATTCATTATACATTGGATGGGAGTCAGCCCACTGCGCAATCACCCACTTTTTCTTCCGTGTTAACAATACAACAATCGCAAACGGTAAAAGCGGTCTATTTTGAAAATGAAACGCAAAAAAGTGCGCTTTCCGAGCAAGCGTTTACGATTCATAAAGCCACCAGTTGTTTGGTCAATTTTCAGAATCAACCCGATAAACGCTACAATACAGGTGGTGCATTTGCTTTGGTCAATGGGGTCAAAGGCGATCCCCAAAAATTTGGCCGCGATTGGTTGGGATTCTATGGTAACGATTTGGTCGCTCTGATTGATTTAGGGAAAAAACAATCCATTTCACATCTTAATTTGGGGACACTCGAAAGTCCGTCAAGTTGGATTTATTTCCCCAAAGAAGTCATCTTTGAAGTGTCTACCGATGGAATACGTTTCGAAAAAGTAGCTTCTTTCTCCCCATCCGAAATCCAAAAAGCCAAAGGAACTATCGATTGGAAAGGGAAAAAAGTAAAAGCCCAATTCGTAAAAGTAACAGCTAAAAATAATGGTATAATTCAAGAAGGCATGCCCGGCGCTGGAAACGGTTCGTGGCTGTTTGTTGATGAATTAATCGTAGAATAATATGGAAAATACCCGTCGTAAATTTTTAAAATCAGCTGCCATCGGAACCGTAGGGTTGTCACTCACTTCTTGGACCTCAAAAGCCGTCGAATTGGGAGATGTTTCTTCACTCGTAGGGACAAAACCAATCGTCTTGTCAACGTGGAATTTCGGGTTGCAAGCCAATGAAGCAGCTTGGTCAATTTTATCCAAAAAGGGCCGTGCTCTCGATGCGGTGGAAGCTGGTGTGCGTATTCCCGAAGGCGACCCCAACGAGCGCAGTGTGGGCTACGGCGGACGTCCTGATCGCGATGGCAAAGTCACCCTTGACGCTTGTATCATGGATGAATTATCCAATATTGGTTCGGTAGCCTGTCTCGAACATATCAAGCACCCCATTTCCGTGGCACGTGCGGTCATGGAAAAAACGCCCCATGTGATGTTGGTCGGGCTAGGGGCCTTGGATTTTGCCTTGTCGCAAGGATTTAAAAAGGAGAATTTATTGGTAGAAGCTTCCGAAAAAGAATGGAAAGAATGGCTGAAAACGAGTCAATACCAACCCAAAGTCAATATCGAAAACCACGATACCATTGGTATGATCGCTCTTGATACGGCCGGAAATCTGTCGGGCGCCTGCACTACGAGCGGTATGGCCTATAAAATGCACGGTAGAGTAGGTGATTCGCCGATTATTGGAGCTGGACTCTATGTTGACAACGAAATAGGCGCTGCCACTGCTACCGGACAAGGTGAAGAAGTAATTCGTATTGCCGGGTGTCATTTGGTGGTTGAACTTATGCGCCAAGGGAAGTCGCCGCAACAAGCTTGTGAAGAAGCGGTGATGCGCATCGTGAAACTGACCCAAAACCGCAAAAAGAATCTCAAAGATATTCAAGTAGGATTCATTGCCCTTGATAAACAAGGAAATTATGGTTCCTATTGCGTGCAAGGGGGATTCAATTATGCCGTGCACGATGCTACAGGCAACCGTTTGATTGACGCAAGTTATTATTTAAAATGATCCAACTCGAAATCGCTTGTTTTAATCCCGAGTCTGCAATTATCGCAGCCCAAGCCGGTGCCGATCGAATTGAATTGTGTGCCGGAATAGATGTTGGGGGAACCACTCCTGATTTTAATACCACACAAAAAGTCTTAATCCAAGTGCCCATTCCTGTCTTTGTAATGGTGCGTCCACGGGGAGGTGATTTTGTCTATACGGATGAAGAATTTCAGACGATGAAAGCCAGTATTGCCGCATTCAAAAAGCTGCAGGTGCATGGTATGGTTTTCGGAATATTAGAGGAAGACGACACGTTGGATGAAGCGCGCAACCGACTATTAGTTGCACTCGCACATCCTATTCCGTGTACGTTTCATCGAGCTTTTGATCGCGTGAAGCATTGGGAAATCGCCCTAGAACAAATTATCGATTGTGGCTTTTCAACGGTACTCACTTCAGGAACAAAAGCCAATGTATTAGAAGGTTTATACGAACTGCAAGCGATGCAACAACATGCGGGAGATCGAATTACAATTATGCCGGGTGGCGGATTACGTTCGTCTAATGTTCGTCAAATTGTACACACTACAGGGGTGCATTTTGTACATTCTTCTGCAATTACCGATGAAGGAACCTTAGCTAATCCCGAAGAAATTATAGCCTTAAAAAAAGAGTCCAATGCGTAAAAAGTGGTTATTTTTTCTTTTTTGGTCGTTCGGACTCACCGCTCAAGTGGTTGAGAAAGACTTACGTAATTTGTCATGGACCGTACATCAGTTGGAAAAAAATGAGAAACTAAAAGCCACAGTTCCCGGGACTATTCATACCGATTTACTAGCCAATCAGCGTATTCCGGACCCCTTTTTACAATCCAATGAAAATGAGGTACAGTGGATTGAAAACGAAGATTGGGTCTATGAAACGACATTTACGCTGACCCCAAAAGAGCTTCAAAATGCCCATATCGAACTTGTATTTGAAGGCTTGGATACGTTCGCGAGTGTCTTTCTGAATGGGCAATCCCTTCTAGAGGCGAATAATATGTTTCGCACTTGGCGCGTCGACATCAAGCCTTTCGCGAAAGCGCAAAATCAATTGAAAATTCTATTTAAGTCCGCAGTAGCGCAAACCAATAGGTTAGCCCAAAAGTTACCGTACCCATTGCCCGATGATAACCGTGTTTTTGCCCGTAAAGCGCCCTATCAATTTGGTTGGGACTGGGGGCCACGCTTAGTAACGTGCGGCATTTGGAAGCCCGTTAAATTGCAGTTTTGGAATGATGTGCGTATCCAACAGGTGTTTCATGAACAAGTTGCCGTTACTCCCGAAAAAGCCGAAATTAAGGTAAAGGTTGCTTTGGAAAGCACTGTTTCTACGACGCTCGATTTTTTAATCAACAACCAAATGCACCGTGTCGCAGTGAAAAAGGGAACAACCCTACTCGATTTCCCCTTGACGATTACAAATCCCAAGTTATGGTGGTGTAACGGATTGGGAGCGCCGCATTTGTATACCCTATCCGTAATACTTCAAGAGCAAGGAAAACATATTGAGCAACGGGAACTAAAGATAGGTATTCGAACGCTCGAACTGGTCCAAGAGGCCGATGCCCAAGGCAAGAGTTTTTATTTCAAACTGAATGGAAAACCCGTTTTTATGAAGGGTTCGAATGTCATTCCGCCCGATAGTTTTGTGCCGCGTACGACTCCCGCACAATGGGTAGCCTTGGTGGAGAACGCCCGACTTTCCCATCAAAATATGCTCCGCGTTTGGGGTGGTGGTGTGTATGCCGATGATGCGTTTTATGCCGCTTGTGATGAAAAAGGAATTTTGGTTTGGCAGGACTTTATGTTTGCTTGTGCCATGTATCCTGGGGATGAAGCTTATTTACAATCGGTTGAACAGGAAGTTGAAGATCAGGTCAAACGCTTGCAAAATCATCCCTCTATTGCTTTATGGTGTGGTAATAACGAAAGCGATGAAGGCTGGCACAATTGGGGTTGGCAAAAAAAATACAAGTATACGGCTCAAGATTCTACCCGCATTTGGAACGACTACGAGCAGTTGTTTCATAAACGTATTCCAAATACTTTAAAGCGATTACTACCATCGAATGAAAACCGCTATTGGCCGTCTTCTCCCTCCATCGGTTGGGGTCGAAAAGAAAGTCTAAGCCAAGGCGATTCCCATTATTGGGGTGTGTGGTGGGGAAAAGAACCTTTTGAAAAATACAGGGAAAAAGTAGGGCGATTCATGAGCGAATACGGGTTTCAAGCCATGCCATCCCTACAAACATTACATTATTTGTCTGATGGCGAACCCTTGTCGTTAACCTCAAAAGCCGTTCGACACCATCAAAAACACCCTACGGGGTATGCTACTATTGATGAATACATGCAACGCGACTTTTGGGTGCCTGCTGATGTTGAAAAATACCAGTATGTTTCTCAACTATTGCAAGCTCGAGGAATGAAAATCGCGATCGAAGCCCATCGATTGGCCAAACCCTATTGTATGGGCAGTCTCTATTGGCAATTGAATGATTGTTGGCCGGTAACTTCTTGGAGTTCCATAGATTATCTCGGTCAATGGAAGGCATCCCATTATCAAATTAAAGAAAGTTTTGCTCCTATATTTTTAGCGGTGACACAAAATGAAACAGGCATTTCAATTCATGGGCATACGGATATTTTGGAGGAAAATGCAGGAATCCTAACGGTACGATTGATCGATTTTTCGGGGGTAGAACTATGGAGTGCTTCCAAAGAATGTGTGTTGGAAGTTGAAAAAAACACTGCGCTAATGCCGATTCCGTTTATGGCTTTCCCTGAATTTGTAAAGGAAAAATCGGTTTTATACATAGAGTTCACCAGCAATCATAAAAAAACTGTGGCCTACCATTATTTTGTAAAACCAAAGGAATTGCGACTTGAAAAACCAACGATTAACGTAAAAATTGTAGGCGAAACATTGATGGAAGTCTACTCAAATACCCTCGCAAAAAATGTATTTCTACAAGCAGACGGTCATTCTTTTGGCGACAATTTTTTTGATGTAATTCCTGGGATTCCGAGAATTATCAAAACCGATCGACCAACCGATACGGTGAAAATAATCTCATTATTTGATACAATTCCCTAGCAAGCGAGCTGGGCTATAGCTTAAAACAATCCGTTGATTTCAGCATCAATTCGGTTGATAATTGTTCCCAAATCTTCAGGATTATTGACAAAATCAATATGATCGACATCAATCACCAGTAATTTACCTTTGTCATAGGTATGAATCCACGCTTCATAACGTTCGTTTAGGCGACTTAAATAATCAATTGAAATGGTATTTTCATAATCGCGACCTCGCATGTGGATTTGCTTCACCAAATTGGGTATAGAACTTCGAAGGTAAATTAGTAAATCGGGCGCTTTAACTAAAGCTTCCATGAGTTCAAATAGGGAACTGTAGTTTTCAAAATCACGATTCGTCATCAATCCCATCGCATGTAAGTTGGGGGCGAAAATATGGGCATCCTCATAAATCGTTCGGTCTTGAATAATCTTTTTCCCGCTTTCGCGAATTTGTAAAATTTGGCGAAAACGACTATTCAAAAAGTAAATCTGAAGATTAAACGACCAGCGCTCCATTTGATGGTAAAAATCATCCAAATAGGGATTGTCAACAACGTCTTCATAATGGGGTTCCCACTTGTAATGTTTCGCCAAAAACCGAGTTAAAGTGGTTTTTCCGGCGCCAATATTTCCTGCGACTGCGATGTGCATTAGGGTACGGTGATTTTATAATTTGTAATTCCTTCTGCGGTAAAAATAGATAAAATTTGGTCGTTACACGAAAAATTTTTGACCGATTTCTCAACAATTTCAAAGCTGGATTTTTTTCCTGTAAGCCTATTCATTAGCGTCCATGTTTCATGGTTGTATAGCAACACGACGTTCTCATTCACAAAGTAATACATGCCTTCGGGGAGTTGGCCGTAATCGCTTATGTGGCCATAAATGGTTATTGATTTCCAACGGTTTTGTGCATCAATCCAAGTTAAGCTATTGAAGGCACATTGGTAATATTTCCAACTTCCAGGGACAGGGTTTCCAATGGGACTAAATGAGCCCGTGGTTAGGTGGTACATCCCAATTTGTTGCATCACAGCATCGTACCCCCATAAGCGATTTTGATTGGCCATTCCTACGGCTGTAATCATAATGGGTGTTGGAATAGTTGAAAACTCGACGACTTGAATTTCATTTAAAAAATTATCCAACACTACCACCGCATTGAAATTTTCGTAAAACAAAATGGGACGCAACGGTTGTGTGATATCTACACTTTTTAATTTGCCAAAGGGAAGATTTTGGTATTGCATAACACCCGATTCATGGTGTTTAAACAACACATTGTTTTTGCTGTAAAAATAGTTCCCCAACCCGTCAAACCCCCAAAAAGCATCGGCCTGAATAGCAAGATGAGAGCGCTTTTCGGGCTGCTGCGTTTCAAGTTGTGCCTCCCCCCAAAAAGGGAGCGCAAGACAGAATAATAGGAGCCAGCGTAACTTCATACAGCTAAGATACTTTAAACCTTTGGATTATTTAAAAGGTCTAAAATGCAATTTAACATAATATTGGTAACTTTTTGGCTTAAGCCTCGTCATATTTGTTAACCAAAAAAATAATTTTATCTAATATGAAAAATACAATCTTTCTCGGATTAGCTTTGTGCTTTTCTTCTTTGACATTGGCCCAAAAGGATTTTCAAGGCATGGCCGTGTATGAATCCAAAACAAGTACCGCCGATTTTAAGTCCCGTTTTGAAGGCAACAAAGACATGACGCCTGAAATGCAAAAAATGATTGAAGAACGCATGAAAAAAATGTTTGAGAAAACATTCGTGCTTCAATTTGATAAGCAAGCCTCTATATATAAAGAAGAAGAAAAATTGGATGCTCCCGGTCAAAATGGCGGCGGTTTCCGAATGATGAGCTCGTTTATGGGCGGCGGCGGAACCTACTACAAAAATGTGAAAGACCAAATGTATACCGTCGATAAGGAATTTATGGGCAAGGAGTTTTTAGTAAAAGATACATTGACCCACTACAAATGGCAAATGACCGGTGAGACCAAGCAAATAGGGGGCTACAACTGTTTTAAAGCGACCTGTGTTATCCCAGCAAGCAAAACCGATTTCCGCAATTTCCGACCCAAAAAGAAGGAAGAAACGGCAGCTGAACCCAAGAAAGAAGAGGGAACTACTGAGGCGAAAGCTGAGGCAACCACGGAGAAAAAACAAACCCGTACCAATTTTATGGAAGATTTTGATTTGCCCAAAGACATCACAATCACTGCATGGTATACGCCTGAAATTCCTATTAATCAAGGACCTGAAGGGTATTGGGGACTTCCCGGGTTGATTTTGGAAGTCAACGATGGCAAGACGATTATTTTGTGTTCCAAAATTGTATTAAATCCGAAAGATAAGGCCGAAATCAAAGCACCTACCAACGGGAAAGAGGTCAAACAAAAAGAGTACGACGATATTGTACTGAAAAAAATGGAGGAGTTTCGTGAAATGAATGGCGGTCCCGGTGGCGGTCGACGAATGGAAATGCGTTTCTCTCGTTAATCCATTTTTTCATGAAAAAAATTAGCTTTTTTTTGGCACTGTTGAGTTCGTTATTCACAGTGGCTCAGAGTATTCGTGTGGAGGGAACCGTGACCGAATCAGGTAAAACACCTCTGGAAATGGCCAACATTATGGCCGTAAATCAAGAGACCAAAGGAGTCGATTCGTATGCCATAACCAATGATAAAGGAAAGTTTGCGCTAACCCTCAAAGCCAATGCTACTTATGTATTGAAGTTGAGTTATATCGGGATGCAAAATAAGGAAATTACCTTACAAACCAAATCGGAGAACCTTACGCAAAATATTGCTATGGAGCCTGGAGGGATTCAGTTGGATGGCGTCGAGATTATCAAAGAAATGCCCGTTTCGATCAAAGGCGATACCATCATGTATAACGCCGATTCGTTTAAAAACGGGACCGAGCGTAAGTTGGAAGATGTGTTGAAAAAACTCCCCGGCGTGGAGGTCAATGCCGATGGAGAAGTTGAAGTTGAAGGGAAAAAAGTTTCCAAATTGATGGTCGAAGGGAAAGATTTCTTTGACGGCGATACTAAGTTGGGGGTCAAAAACATTCCCGCCGATGCCATTGATAAGATTCAAGTGCTCCGCAATTACAATGAAAATTCGATCCTCAAAGGTGTTGAAAACAACCAAGATAATATTGCGATGAATATCAAACTCAAAGAAGGGAAAAAGAACTTCTGGTTTGGGGATGTGACTGCGGCGGGTGGTTATCAACCGGAAGCCCAGTTTGACCGCTACAATGTCAATCCGAAGTTGTTTTATTACAATCCCAAATACAGCATTAACGTCATTACCAACATCAATAATATTGGAGAATTACCGCTCACGATTCAAGATTATTTTAAAATTACTGGGGGTTTTCGCAATATGATGTCCAAAGGCGGGAGCAATTTCAATGTGAGCTCCAACGATTTGGGACTTTCCTTATTGCGAAACAATCGTGCGAAGAATATCGACACGCAATTTGGTGCTGTTAATTTTTCTTATAATCCATCGAAGTCATGGACGTTGAGTGGGTTTGGAATTTATTCCGGTTCCAAAACCGAATTGGAAACGCAAACCGTAACCACCAATTTTGCCAACAATACTATTGCCAATACCATTGACCGAACACGTCAAAACAGCCGTTTCGGATTGATGAAAGGAAGTGCGAGTTATAAACCGAGTACCACCTTACAGTTGGATTATGACATTCTTGTCAAAAAATCAGACCAATTGGAAAATGGAAATTTGTTCCGAAACATTATTTCAGGAAGTAGTGTTTTTGACGAAACAATCTTGACCAACAAAGATCAACAGCCGATTTCAGTCAATCAAAATTTAGCCCTTTACCATACGCCTTCTGAAAAACATGTGATTGCGTTTGAAGCCCAACATTTGTACCAAAACGAAGATCCTTTTTATAATGCCAATCTAGCGTTGCAACCTTTTCAGTTGAATGGATATATCACGCAAAATCGCAATGATTACAATCAATCGCGCTTGATTAAAACACACAAAGTCGATGCTAAATTGGATTATTATTACATGGTGACACCCAAAGCCAATTTGAATCTTACCTTAGGGAATACCTACTCCAAACAGCGATTTAATTCCTCGATTTTTCAGCTTTTGGACAACGGTACTCAAAACAATTTGACGGCTCCTGAAAATAACAACGATGTTTCCTATGATTTTAATGATGTGTTTTTAGGCGTTCATTACAAAATTTTATACAAAAAATTCACTTTCAATCCGGGGGTCAGTGTCCATTACTATCATTTGAATAACGTGCAGTTAGGGTCAAGTTTTAAACAAAGTTTTACCCGCGTTTTACCTGATTTCTATGCGATGTATCAAATCAAGAAATCGGAAACCTTGACCTATAATTTTGCCATAACCAATGATTTTGCCGATGTAACACGGTTGGCTCAAGGGTTTATCATTAACAATTTTGCCAGTTTGTCAAGTGGAAATCGACGGTTGGAAAATGCTATCGCCCAAACGCACTCCCTTCGTTATTTCAAGTACAATATGTTTAATTTTGAAAACATCAATGCGTCCGTTTCCTACACCCGACGGATGGATGCGATCAAATCGCAGACGGAGTTTGTTGGGGTAAACCAAATTTCTTCGCCCTTCAACAATACCAATTTTGTGGATGAGACACTCAACGGTTTTGGCCAATACGGACGTTCATTTTTAAAATATTACAAAGCTTCGTTGTCTACCAATGTCAATTGGTCTAAATTCTATAACTTTTTAGGAGGTGAAAGCGCCTTGTCGCGAAGCATCAATCAAAACCATACCGTTCGTATATCTACCAATTTTAAAAATGTACCTAACTTAGAGTTGGGGTATACATATTCAATCAGTGAGTTTGAAAACCCACGCGGGATAACCAAATTCTTTACCGACAAACCCTTCGCACGCTTAGAATATTTCTTCTTAGACGGATTTTCGTTTGTGTCTGAATATGAGTTTTACCATTATTACAATAGTGACAAAAGCGTCGATAACGAATACGATTTTCTTTCGGCGAGTTTCAGCTATCAGAAAAAAGGAAGCAAATGGGAATACCGTATTTCAGGAACCAACTTATTAAATACAAAGGCTTTGAACGACAACTCGTTTGACCAGTTCCGAATCACAGACTCCCAGTTTTTTGTGCAACCCCGATACGTTATGTTGACGTTGCGCTACAATTTATAAACAAAAAACCTGACTCGCGAAAGTCAGGTTTTTTTATGCTCTAAGTAAATGACTATAAGTTAAAAGCCGCTTTTACTTTTTCTACGTGATCTAATTTTTCCCAAGTAAACAATTCAACTTCTACGGTTTTGGTTTGCCCGTCTGGTGATTTGAAGGTCTTGGTTACTACTTCTGGGGTACGTCCCATGTGACCATAAGCCGCTGTTTCACTGTAAATCGGATTACGTAATTTCAAACGTTGTTCAATGTAATATGGACGCATGTCGAAAATCGTTTCCACAATTTTGCTAATATTTCCATCTTTTAGGTCAACTTTAGCAGTGCCATAGGTGTTTACATTAATTGAAGTAGGCTTGGCCACCCCAATTGCATACGACACTTGTACCAAAACTTCGTCACACAAACCAGCGGCTACCAAGTTTTTCGCAATATGACGCGTAGCATATGCTGCTGAACGGTCTACTTTACTTGGGTCTTTTCCTGAGAAAGCACCACCACCATGAGCGCCTTTTCCGCCATAGGTATCCACGATGATTTTACGTCCCGTTAATCCAGTATCTCCGTGTGGTCCACCGATTACGAATTTTCCAGTAGGGTTGATGTGATACGTGATATCGTCGTTAAATAAGTGGGCGTATTGCGGATATTTCGCTTTCACACGTGGAATCAAGATTTCGATCATATCTTTCTTGATTTTTGCCAACATCGCTTCTTCTTGATCAAAGTCGTCGTGTTGCGTCGAAATCACAATCGCGTCAATACGTTGCGGTTTGTTATCGTCTGAATATTCTAACGTTACTTGCGACTTAGCATCTGGACGTAAATAGGTGATTTCATTGTTTTCGCGACGTAAATTCGCCAATTCAATCAATAAGGCATGCGACAAATCCAACGCCAACGGCATGTAATTGTTGGTTTCATTGGTAGCATAGCCAAACATCATTCCTTGGTCACCCGCACCTTGCTCTTCTTTGGTGGCTCGGTCTACTCCTTGGTTAATGTCTGCCGATTGTTCGTGAATAGCAGATAAAACCCCACATGAATTGGCTTCAAACATGTATTCGCTTTTGGTGTACCCAATTTTCTTGATCACATCACGTGCAATTTGCTGCACATCCAAATAGGTGTTGGACTTCACCTCACCCGCCAAAATTACTTGTCCTGTGGTAACCAACGTTTCACAAGCTACTTTGGAATCAGCATCAAATGCCAAAAAGTTGTCAATTAACGCGTCAGAAATCTGATCCGCCACTTTGTCTGGGTGTCCTTCACTTACCGACTCAGAAGTAAATAAATAAGCCATAATTAAACCTTTAAAATTTTTGTTTTAAATGATAAGAGGGAAAAAAGGGTGGTGCAACAACTAAAGAAGAATTACTGCTTTAGCATTTTTTTACGAGGTTGCAATCAGAACAAATTTCTCCTCTTCTATTTTTCGGTTGCAAATTTATGAAAATCAATTCCAATAAATCCAAATATAACTTTAAATTTTTCGCAAACGTTTGCGCTTTTTTTCAAACAATTATTTTGAAATGAGGTTTTTCTTGTCTTACATTTGCATTGTTCTTAAAAATAATGGCGTTATCACGAAAGCGGGAGGGAATAGACCCTACGAACGCTTAGCAACCCCTCAAACTCGAGGAAGGTGCTACATTCTATTCTGATGAATTTCAGAAAAAGATAACTTAGGAGAATCCTCTCTTTCCTGATAACGCCCCAAAAGACCTGTTATCAGTATGCAAACATCCATTTATGAAATCTTAAAACAGCGAATCCTTGTGCTCGATGGCGCCATGGGGACTATGTTGCAACGCAATCAGTTTGAAGAAGCTGACTTTCGTGGCGATCGCTTTAAAGATTTTCCCCATCCTTTAAAGGGGAATAATGACCTGTTATCGATTACCCAACCTGAAGCGGTGAAAGCCGTGCATCGTGCTTATTTTGAAGCGGGTGCCGATATTGTGGAAACCAATACCTTTTCGGGAACCACGATTGGGATGGCCGATTACCACATGGAAGATTTGGTGTACGAACTCAACTACCAATCCGCCAAAATTGCCCGTGAAGTCGCCGATGAGTTTACCGACAAACCCCGTTTTGTAGCCGGTTCAATCGGACCGACCAACCGTACCGCCAGTATGAGTCCGGATGTCAACGATCCAGGCTATCGCGCCGTAACTTTTGACGATTTGCGTATTGCTTACCGCCAACAAGTGGAAGCGCTTATCGATGGGGGAGCCGACTTACTTTTGGTCGAAACGATATTTGATACGCTGAACGCGAAAGCCGCCTTATTTGCTATCGAAGAAGTAAAAGAAGAACGCCAATCCGATATTCCCGTTATGGTTTCTGGAACGATTACCGATGCTTCTGGGCGAACCCTATCCGGGCAAACGGTGGAAGCGTTTCTGATTTCAATTGCGCATATACCCTTGTTGAGTGTAGGCTTCAATTGCGCACTGGGTGCCGATCAGTTGAAACCGTATTTAAAACGTTTGGGGCAACATACCCAGCTCAATATTTCGGCGCATCCTAATGCTGGTTTGCCCAATGCTTTTGGTCAATACGATCAAACACCCAAAGAAATGCAAGCCTTAATTCGCGAGTATTTGAATGAAAATTTAGTGAACATCATCGGCGGCTGTTGCGGGACTACCCCCGAGCATATTCGTGCGCTTGCTACTGTAGCTGCCGAATTTAAGCCGAGAACCCAAATAGTTGTCGGTTGATGGTTGTCGGTTGTCGGTTCACGTTTGAAAAAAAGCAAATTAAGTTTATGAGTAAAGATTATACAGATTTGGAAGTTTGGCAAGAAAGCAGAAAACTAACAAATCAGATTTATGGATTAACGAAAACATTTCCAAAAGAGGAACAGTTTGGATTAGTCAATCAAATCAGACGAGCTGTAGTATCTGTAACTTCAAATATTGCTGAGGGCTGTGGCAGACAATCTGCAAAGGATACAATCAATTTTTTGCATATCTCAAGAGGTTCGTTGTATGAAGTTGAAGCGCAGTGTTATGTTGCTCTAGATCAGCAATACATCTCTGAAGAACAATTTCAAACGGTTTTAAATCATATTCAAATTTGCAAGCGTTTGCTAAACGGCTTTATTAATTATTATAAAAAACTATTATGAGTAAAGTTGTATTGCCAACAACCGACAACCAAACAATATTCAAGTTTGCGAGCGATTGCTTAACGACTTCATTAATTATTTCCCAAAAATATCATGAGTAAGGAGATACCGACAACCGACAACTGACAACCAAACAATATTCAAGTTTGCGAGCGATTGCTTTACGACTTCATTAATTATTTCCCAAAAATATCATGAGTAAGGAGATACCGACAACCGACAACCGACAACCGACAACCCAATACTTACGGCTATCCGGTCTAGAACCACTAATTATCACTCCAGAAACCAACTTTGTTAACGTAGGGGAACGGACCAATGTGACAGGTTCCCGCAAGTTTTTGCGTTTGATTAAAGAAGGGAATTACGAAGCGGCCGTAGATATTGCCCGCGCCCAAGTGGAAGGCGGTGCGCAAATCATCGACGTCAACATGGATGAAGGAATGCTTGATGGGGTTGAAGCCATGACCAAATTCCTGAATTTGATTGCCGCCGAACCCGATATTGCTCGTGTACCCGTGATGATCGACAGTTCGAAGTGGGAAATCATTGAAGCCGGACTCAAAGTCATTCAAGGAAAAGGCGTTGTGAACTCGATTTCTTTGAAAGAAGGGGAAGCGGCTTTTATCCATCATGCCAAGTTGATTAAGCGCTACGGTGCTGCCTTGATTGTCATGGCTTTTGATGAGGTGGGTCAAGCAGATACCTACGAGCGCCGAATTGAAATTTGCCAACGTAGTTACGATATCTTGGTGAATCAAGTTGGTTTTCCTGCTACTGATATCATTTTTGATCCCAATATTTTTCCTGTCGCTACCGGTATGGAGGAACACCGCCGCAATGCGTTGGATTTCTTTTTAGCGACAAAATGGATTCGTGAAAATTTACCCTATGCCCATGTTTCGGGCGGGGTGAGTAACGTGTCGTTTTCGTTCCGGGGGAATGACAAAGTGCGTGAAGCCATGCACTCGGCATTTCTATACCATGCCATCCAACACGGTATGACGATGGGGATTGTGAATCCGGAAATGCTGGAGATTTATGACGAAATTGACCAGGATTTACTCACCTATGTAGAAGATGTCTTGCTCGATCGCCGTGATGATGCGACCGAACGCTTATTGGACTATGCCGAAAACTTAAAATCGGATATTAAAACTACCGATAAGGTTGTTCAAGAATGGCGCAACGGTTCGGTACAAGAACGCCTTACGCATTCCCTAGTGAAAGGATTGGACGAATTTATTGAACAGGATGTGGAAGAAGCTCGTCAATTGGTTGATAAACCCATTCAAGTTATCGAACAACACTTGATGAACGGAATGAATGTAGTTGGCGATTTGTTTGGTTCAGGAAAAATGTTCTTGCCGCAAGTGGTGAAATCGGCTCGGGTCATGAAAAAAGCTGTGGCCTATTTGTTGCCATTTATTGAAGCCAGCAAGCGCCCTCCAGCCCCCAAAGGGGGAGTTAAACCCGTTCAATATTGGGAGACTGCAAATCCAGGGATGTATGGTTTGTTAAAGAATTATGCCAAAGAAATGCGGTTTAATCCAACCCAAGCTGAGGAAGTTCTATGGAATGAGTTGACTAGTAAAAAGTTAGAGGGATACAAGTTTCGACGTCAACATATTATTGGACAGTATATCGCAGATTTTATTTGTTTGCGTGAAAATCTGATTATTGAAGTTGATGGGTTGATTCATCAATTGCCTGAAAACCTAGAGAGCGATGCAGAGCGTACAGATTGGTTACGAAGTGAAGGCTATCAGGTACTACGATTCACGAATGATGAAGTTATCCATGAAACTGAAAAAGTACTGACTAAAATTTTAGCAGTTTTGAAAGCTCCCCCTTCGGGAGCGGCGGGGGCTGGAAAGGTGCTCATGGCTACTGTAAAAGGCGACGTACACGATATTGGAAAAAACATCGTATCGGTGGTGTTGGCCTGTAATAACTTTGAAATTATCGACTTGGGGGTGATGGTACCGCCTGAGAAAATTATACAAACCGCTGTCGCTGAAAATGTAGACATCATTGGATTGAGCGGTTTGATTACGCCGTCTTTGGACGAAATGGTGTATCTCGCCAAAGAGATGGAACGCTTGAATATTTCCATCCCGATTATGATTGGAGGCGCAACGACTTCGCGCGCACATACTGCGGTGAAGATTGCCCCCGAATACACTGGAAGTGTGGTGCATGTCAACGATGCCTCGCGTGCCGTAACGGTAGCGAGTAATTTGTTGCAGCCCGAAAATAAAGCAACCTATGCCGAACAAATTCGGGAGGAATACGATCAATTGCGCGAAGGGTATTTGAACCGCAGTCGCGAAAAGGAATTCTTGCGTCTCAGTGAAGCCCGTGCCAATAAATTGCGTTTGGATTGGTCCCAATACCAACCGGCACAGCCCAATTTTGTTGGGGTACAAGAAGTGAAGGTGACTTTAGCAGAATTGGTGCCGTTTATCGACTGGACGCCGTTCTTCCATTCGTGGCAGTTGTTTGGGAAATATCCTGCGATATTGAAGGATGATGTTGTGGGCGAACAAGCGCAACAGTTGTTTGACGATGCCCAAAAAATGTTGGCGCAAATCGTTAATGAAAACTGGTTTACCGCCAAAGGATTGGTTGGTATTTTTCCAGCAAATACCGTTAACGATGATGATATTGAAGTGCTACCAACAACCGACAACCTGCAACCGACAACTTTCCTCACCCTGCGTCAGCAGTCAAAGAAAAATGTAGGAGCTCCGAATATCGCGTTGGCCGACTTTATCGCACCCAAAGAAACGGGCGTGCAAGATTACATCGGGTGTTTTTGTGTGACGACGGGTTTTGGGGTTGATGAAAAAGCAGCCGTGTTTGAACAGGATTTGGACGATTACCAGGCGATTATGGTCAAAGCCTTGGGCGACCGATTGGCGGAGGCATTTGCTGAATATCTCCACTTGAAGGTACGAAAAGAAATTTGGGGCTATGCCAGCGATGAGCAGTTGGATAACCCAGCCTTGATTGCCGAAGATTATAAGGGCATCCGACCCGCACCGGGCTATCCCGCTTGTCCCGACCATTTGGAAAAACCGACGATTTGGAAACTTTTGCAAGTAGAAGAACGCATTGGAGTAACCTTGACCGAAAGTATGGCGATGTGGCCGGCAGCCTCGGTATCGGGCTACTATTTTGCCCATCCAGAAAGCAAGTATTTCGGATTGGGGAAAATTAAAGCCGATCAGGTCGAGGATTATGCGCAACGTCGTGGCGTTACGGTGGAGGTGGCGCACAAATGGCTGGCGCCGAATGTGGCGGATTAGCCCCCCAGCCCCCGAGCCCCCGCCAGCCCCCAAAGGGGGAGTTTAGACTTTAGATTAAAATTGTTTAGTGCAGGGAGTGCGCGAGGGGTAGAAGCAAGGTGCCGTGCACCGCGGATAACCCGACCCCGTTGCTCCCTACGAAATAAAAGCAGGCTGTTCCTCAACGGGGACGCGCCCAAAAAATAAAAACTTGAAACAAGTAGTTTAGAATAAACCCATTTAAAATTCAAAATTTATAATTTAAAATAAATGAAGGTAACCCAACATATCGAAAATGCTAAAGGAAAGCCGTTGTTTTCTTTTGAGATTTTACCGCCGTTGAAAGGGCAGAATATCCAGTCGATTTTTGACGGGATTGATCCGTTGATGGAATTTCAACCGCCTTTTATTGACGTGACGTATCACCGTGAGGAATACGAATTTAAGGAGTTGGAGAATGGTTTGTTGCAAAAGAAAATCGTGAAAAAGCGCCCGGGCACAGTAGGTATTTGTGCCGCGATTCAAGGGAAATACAACGTGGATGCGATTCCGCATGTCTTGTGTGGGGGCTTTTCCAAAGAAGATACCGAGAATTTGTTGATCGACTTGGATTTCCTCGGGATTGACAATGTGGTGGCGCTGCGGGGGGATGCCTTGAAAACGGAAACCTATTTCAAACCTGAGAAAGATGGGAACAATTATGCCTCGGAACTGGTGGAGCAAATCAGCAACTTGAACCGCGGGATTTATTTGGACGAAGACTTGAAAAACACGGCCAAAACCAATTTCTGTATCGGTGTGGCGGGCTATCCTGAAAAGCACATGGAAGCGCCGAGTTTGGACTCAGACATCCATTTTTTGAAGCAAAAAATTAAGAATGGCGCCGATTATATCATCACGCAAATGTTTTTTGACAACCAAAAGTTTTTTGATTTTGTCGATAAATGTCGGAAAGCAGGTATTGAGGTGCCGATTATTCCCGGACTCAAACCAATCGCGACAAAGAAGCAGTTGAACTTGATTCCGCACCGCTTTAGTCTGGAATTGCCCGACAGTTTGATTATGGAGGTGGTACGTGCCAAAGACAACGATGCGGTGAAGCAAATTGGGATTGAATGGTGCATTCAACAAAGTAAAGAACTTTTGGCGGCGGGCGTTCCCGTGTTGCACTACTATTCGATGGGGAAAGCCGACAATATTAAGGCGATTGCTCAAGAGGTGTTTTAATTGTTATTAACTAACCTTTATATTCGGAAACCTGTTGCACTTTGGTGGGGCAGGTTTTTTTTTTTGAGTCGTAAGTCGGAAAGTCGTAAGTCGTAAGTCTGATGGTGAGTTTTTTATTAGGTATAACTCCCCCTTTGGGGGTTGGGGGGCTTATAATTCATAATTCATAACTCATAATTCCTAATTTATAATTCCCAATTTCCTTTATATTTGCTTCACCTAACCCATTGCGATGCGCAGTATTTTTTTGTTTTTGTGTGGACTACAACTCCTATGGGCGCAGACGCCAGGGGTTACGCCGCAATGGGATTTAAGTTTGTTTCGCGGCAATGTTCTGCCGCATACGCCCGACTTGTACCATTTACAAGGGCATCCCGAAGGGGTTCTGCTAGCCTATAATTGGCAAACCCACGGTGGTAAAGAGTGGCACCGTACCTACGATAATCCCAATTACGGGGTATATCTTTTGTATCAGGATTTCAACAATCGTTTTCTCGGACACAGTTGGGCCGTCGGCGGGCAGTTTCAGTTTTTTTTTCTAAACCGTCAATTGCGACTCACCACGGCGGCTGGGGTGGCCTATATGAATCAGCCTTATGATAAGGTTACCAATAGCAAAAATAAAGCGTTTGGGAGTCCTTTGTTGGCCAATATCAACTTAGGATTGCACTACCAAATTCCTCTGTTTCGCTCTCCTTGGACGATGCAAACGGGTTTTCTTTTTACCCACTACTCCAACGGACGTACCAAGTCCCCCAACAGCGGCATCAATTCATATGGACTCAACCTTGGACTCACATACAGTTCTCCGAAGTCAACCGAGAAAGGAATCGACACGCTGGCAAAAGATACAATCAACTACCGTCAAAAATTGCATTACAACGTGGTTGTACGCTCGGGCGTTAATGAAAGTTCGGTTATCAATAGTGGCCAATACCCTTTTTTACATTTGGGCGCCTTTGTCGATAAGCGTTTGAATCGTAAGTCGGGACTCCAATTGGGTGTCGATGTGTTTCTTACCCAAAGTGTCAAAGATTTCATCCGCTACAAGTCAGCAGCCTTTCCCGAAGATCAAATTGACCCCAATACCGATTACCGAAGAGTAGGGTTGTTTGCGGGTTACGAATGGTACATCAACCGCCTTTCGTTTGAAGCACAACTGGGCTACTATGTATACGATCGTTTGCAAAATGATATTCCCATTTACGACCGTATCGGACTCAAATACTATTGGACACCGAAGGTATATTCCTCATTAAGTTTAAAAACCCACCTGTTCCTCGCCGAAGCCATCGAGTGGGGCATAGGGATTCGATTATAAGTATGAAACCGTTGTTCTATTGCTGTTTGGTATTGTTGTTTATTCGCTGCGAACGTCCCATGGATTGTATCGAGGCTGAAGGGCAGCGTATCCTGCGGGAAGTTCCCGTAAGTCCGTTTACACGCATCGAAGTCAACCGCGGCATCGGCGTCGAAATCACCCAAGGACCCGAATACAAGGTTTTTATCGAAGCCGGGGAGAATCTCATCAACAACGTGCAAGTCGCCCAAGACGGGAACCGCCTGATATTACGTGATGCAACACAATGCAATTGGACCCGTGAATACGGCACGGCAATCTTAAAAATTACCGCGCCCAATGTAGAAGAAATTTACTCCAAAACAGAACAAGATATTCGCTCAAATGGCGTTTTAACCTATCCTATGCTACGATTATTTGCATTAGATGAAAATGGCGATGGTGTGGATGGTGCGGGTACGGGCGATTTTTTTATGGAAGTTCAAAATAGTCAAGTCGTTGTACAATCCAACAATGTGGCGCGCTTTCATCTTAGCGGTCAAACGCAGCATGCACATTACCTGATTTGGGCTGGCGATAGTCGCGTCGAAGCATCCCAACTGGTTGCTGACGAAGTGGCCATTTTCCACCGTGGGTCTAACGACCTTTTTGTGCATCCGCTTCAAAAAGTTTCGGGTAAAATTGTAAGCACAGGAAATGTACGTTTGACCCATGTGCCTCCTCTAGTAGCGGTAGAGACCACCTACCAAGGGCAACTGCTGTATCCTTAACGTTTAGACGTTGTTTTCTCGCGAAAGATCTGCTCTAGATTCTTACTTTTTGTTACGATTTGTAACGCACGAACCCCCTGTGCCGTGGCAAAATCAAATAATTGTACCCGAGGATCTTCCTCAGTTTGAAAGGTAAGTTCCCAAACGCGATCTTTGGTTTTTCGTACTTGGGTTAGTCCCACGAGGGTTTCCAAAACGTTCGCTTCTATGTCTTGATCAAACTCTACTTCCAGCACTTGAACGGTGACTTCGTTGACCAGTTTATCCAACTTTTTGTCGGTTACGATTTTTCCTTGATTGATGATGATAACCCGATCGCACAAGGCTTCCACCTCCTGCATGATGTGGGTGGATAAAAACACAGTTTTATTTTTTCCCACCTGACGAATCACATTGCGAATCTCTACCAACTGATTCGGATCAAGTCCAGTCGTGGGTTCATCCAAAATCAACACTTCAGGGTCATGCAGTAAAGCCGTGGCCAATCCCACACGTTGCCGATAGCCTTTAGAGAGTTGACCGATTTTTTTATGCGCTTCGGGAGTCAAACCGGTTAACGTAATCACTTCCTCGATACGCGCTTTCGAGATGCGATACACATCGGCATTAAACGACAAATATTCGCGAACATACAATTCCAAATACAGCGGATTATGTTCGGGCAAATACCCTACGACTCGTTGCACCGCCTTCGCTTGCCCCACCACATCATGTCCGTTGATGGCGGCCGAACCTTCGTCGGCGTTTAAATAGGTGGTTAGGATTTTCATTAAGGTTGATTTTCCGGCGCCGTTCGGACCCAAGAATCCCACAATTTCTCCTTTTTGGACAGAAAACGATACGGAATCCAAGGCTTTTTGCGCACCGTAATATTTCGAAACCGCTTGCACTTCTATAGACATGATGGTAATTTATTTCACACAAAGGTACAGATTCTCATTCAATTTTTTGGGCGTTCCCTCGTGGGGTGAAAAACAACGATAAGTCGCTTGTTTTTCACCCCACAAGGTCAGGCTGTCGGCCGTCGCTGCCTTCGTTACCTCAGGCGAGCTTCGCAAGGCCTCCATCCTTAACGCGTGCTGCGAATAGAAAGTATCTAGTAGGATTTAATTTATCTGCAAGGGATACTTGATTAAAGGTTCAAAACTGTTTCAATCGTTTTCGTAAATTTTTTTTGGCTTAGCGAAGGGTTGGCAACATTTTTTTTTTACATTAGCACAATAGAAAATCATTTATGTCAAGCACATTCCATACGTATTTTAATTATTTCTTTTATTTCTTCTTCATGAAGGAACAGGGAGTGGTATGGTGTTACATCAAAAAATAAAAAGTAAAGTACTATAAACCAATCCCGATTTCCATCGGGATTTTTTTTTGCCCATGAAACCACAAATTGCCATCCAAGGAATTCAAGGTTCGTTCCACCATCAAGTCGCTCTTGCATATTTTCAAGATTCATTTGAGTTGTTAGAATGCCTGTCATTTGAAGCCGTCGCCGATAGTTTACTGCATGGTCACGCCACCCAAGCCGTCATGGCCTTGGAAAATTCGATTGCCGGAGCATTATTGCCCAATTACGCCCTGATTGACCGCAACGATTTTCATATTGTTGGAGAACAGTATTTGGAAATCCAACAAAATTTGATGGCATTGCCCGGGCAGTCGTTGGCTTCCCTACAAGAAGTCCATTCCCATCCCATGGCCTTGCTCCAATGCATGGAGTTTTTAAAACAACATTCCCATCTCAAACTCGTTGAAGATAAAGATACTGCCGAAACCGCACGCCGCATTCAAGCGCAGCAATTACTAGGTGTGGCTGCCATTGGGAGTGTCGTAGCTGCTAAATTATTCGCACTCGAAATCATCGCACCACAAATTCAAACCGTGAACAATAACCTCACGCGGTTTGCCATCGTGTCGCGACGACCCAATACGCCTACGAGTAATATTAATAAAGCGTCTGTCAAGTTTGAACTCCACCATCAACGCGGGAGTTTAGCCGCCGTGCTCAACGTGATGAGCGATTGCCGTTTGAACCTCACCAAAATTCAATCGCTACCCAAAATCGAGTCGCCGTTTACCTATGCATTTTTTGTGGATGTAACGTTTGAAGACTATGCCGATTTTGAAAAGGCAGCTGCTTTGCTCACCTTGATGGCTTCCTCATTCAAATTATTAGGAATTTACCAAAATACATTAGCATGATTACCCCAGCCAATCGCTTACAATCCGTGCAGGAATATTATTTCTCGCGAAAATTGAAAGAAGTCCAAGCCCTCATCGCTCAAGGACATCCTGTGGTAAATATGGGCATTGGGAGTCCCGACTTGCCGCCGCACCCTTCTGTGCAGCAAGCGTTAGTTGAGGCTCTCGCTTTACCCAAAGCACACGAATACCAGAGTTATCAAGGAATTCCCGAACTCCGCGCTGGCATGCGTCGGTTTTACGAAAATCAATTTAAAATGGCACCCGATGCCCCTGTTGATTTTTTGCCGTTAATGGGTTCCAAAGAGGGGATTTTGCACATCGCTATGGCGTTTCTCAATCCAGGGGACCAAGTGTTGTTGCCCAATCCGGGTTATCCTACCTATGCCTCGGTAACGGAATTGGTGCAGGCTCAGGCAATCTATTACGATTTACAACCGGAACAAGATTGGTTGCCCGACTTTGCCGCTTTGGAAGCATTGGATTTGTCTAAGGTAAAAATGATTTTCATCGGCTACCCGCACATGCCTACGGGTTCGCCGGGAAGTTTGGCGCTGTTGCAGCAATGGGTCGATTTCGCTCGCAAACAACAACTGCTTTTGGTCAATGACAATCCGTACAGTTTTGTGTTGCACCACAACCCGATTTCAGTTTTCAATTGTGAAGGGGCGGTTGAGGTGGCTATCGAACTCAACTCACTCAGTAAAACCTTCAATATGGCGGGTTGGCGGGTTGGCATGGCGGTTGGGAAACCCGAATTTCTCGATGCCGTGTTAAAAGTCAAAAGCAATATGGACAGCGGGATGTTTTTAGGAATTCAAAAAGGGGCTGTGGCTGCTTTGGCACTGGGTGCCGATTGGTTTGAAGAAAAGTTTAACGTTTACAGCAAGCGTCGGGAACTGATTTGGCAACTGGCCGATTTGTTGGGGTGTACTTATGATACAAAAGGGGTCGGACTCTTTGTTTGGGCGAAGTTGCCTGAGGGGAGTGACGCCGAAAGTTTGATTGATGAATGGTTGTACCACTACCATGTATTTATCACTCCAGGCATCATTTTTGGCAGCAATGGAAAAGGATACATTCGGTTTTCACTTTGTGTCACTGAAGAAAAAATTAAGGAAGTAATTCAACGATTTACACCATGAAAGTAGCAGTTATCGGTATAGGTTTGATAGGAGGTTCGCTCGCCCGAGATATCCGTTTCATTTGGGATCAGGCGGAAATCGTTGGATTGGATGCCTATGCGGGTCATGTACAACAAGCAATCGAACTTGGGCTTGTGAATCGAGAAGGACAGTGGGAAGAAATTCCCCAAATGGATATGGTGATTGTTTCGGTGCCAGTGGACAAAGCGCTTAGCGTTGTACCCCAAGTCTTGGATTTGGTTAATGAAAACACCTTAGTCTTAGATGTAGGTTCGACCAAACAACCCTTGTGTGAAGCCGTGCAACACCATCCCAACCGCCGTAATTTTTTAGCGACGCATCCCATTGCAGGGACGGAATTTTCGGGGCCAAAGGCTGCTTTAAAAGGGTTATTTGAAGGCAAGACAAATATTATTTGCGAAGTAGAAAAAACGGCCTTTGGGTTGCAAGTCCGCGCGATGGCGTTGTTTAGGAAATTAGGGATGCGTATTCGGTACATGGATCCCAATGCCCACGATAGGCATATTGCTTACGTTTCCCATTTGTCGCATATCAGTTCGTTTATGTTGGGTAAAACCGTCATCGAAAAAGAGCGAGACGAGCGCGATATTTTTGATATGGCCGGGAGCGGTTTTGAAAGTACGGTACGCTTAGCGAAGAGTTCCCCCGATATGTGGACGCCTATTTTTAACCAAAACAAAGCAAATGTTTTAGCCACTTTAGAAGAATATATCCGAAATTTGTCCCGATTTCGGGAATTATTAGAAACCGAACAGTATGACGCTCTATATCAAGAAATGCAGCATACGAATCGTATCAAAGAAATATTAAACGGAATCAAAAAATAAGCCCTATGGAAAATAAAAAAGAAATGCGCACTTGGTTGGATGATTTTCACTTGCCCCACCCGTTGGTGATTGCGGGCCCTTGTAGTGCCGAAACGGAAAATCAAGTATTACAAATTGCCCGTGAATTAAAAGACTCCAAAGTATCGATTTATCGCGCGGGCATTTGGAAACCCCGAACCCGTCCAGGCGGATTTGAAGGCGTGGGCGAAATCGGATTAAAATGGTTGCAAAAAGCCAAAGCCGAAACCGGGTTGTTGATGGCGGTAGAAGTGGCTACGGCAGCGCATGTGAAATTAGCCTTAGCACACGATATTGATGTGTTGTGGATTGGAGCACGCACAACGGTAAACCCCTTTGCGGTACAAGAAATTGCGGATGCACTTCAAAATACAGAGAAGATAGTATTGGTCAAAAACCCTGTCAATCCCGATTTAGCCTTGTGGATTGGTGGGGTAGAGCGCTTATACCATGCGGGAATCAAGAAATTAGGCGTGATTCACCGCGGATTTTCAACCTATGAAAAAACCAAATACCGCAACAACCCCGAATGGCAAATAGCGATCGATTTTCAGAATAAGTTTCCTGATATTCCCATGATTATCGACCCATCACATATCACGGGCAAGCGCGATATGATTTTTCAAGTGACCCAACAGGCCTTGGATTTCAATTACGATGGGATGATTATTGAAACCCATTGCGATCCTGATAATGCGTGGAGTGATGCGGCGCAGCAAGTGACCCCCGAGCGGTTGAAGCAGATTGTTTTTGATTTGGTCATTCGTAAAGAGGATGATGCGGATAGCGACTATTTACAACAACTAACGAAGCTTCGGGTCAAAATCGACGATTATGACGCTAAGTTGTTGGATGTCATTGGGCAACGAATGAAAGTTGCTGAAGATATCGGGGCCTTGAAAAAGGCAAAAAATGTGGCTGTTTTACAAAATAAACGTTGGAATGAAATCTTGGAACGTATGGTCAAAGAGGGGTCGCAGCGAGGCTTGAGCGAAGAGTTTATCGTTCAGTTCTTTAAGGCCATTCACCAAGAAAGTATAGCGCATCAAGAAAAAGTGTTTAAATCAGAATAATTTC
>NZ_JBEILJ010000034.1:0-27265 GCF_040379285.1 Flavobacterium sp.
CAATGTCACCATTCATCGGGTTTTCAATCGATTTGCATTGTTTCCCTATTTTACCCATATTGTCTCGGGTGAAGATTTTCCTCAGTCCAAACCCCATCCAGCGATATTTCTAGAGGCGGTACGGTTGTCGCAACACCAAGCGCAAGAGTGTATTGTGATTGAGGACAGTACCAACGGAATAGCGGCCGCCAAAGGGGCTGAAGTATTTTGCATTGGTTACGACAGCTTTCATTCCAAAAATCAAGACTACAGTCGTGCCGATTGGGTGGTCAAACATTTTGACGAACTCACTTTTGCAGCGATGGCGGCTCGTATTTAATCGCGATCAGTAAAGGTGTGTTTGGCTAAAACCCGGCTGCTGTCTTTGCGAACTTCGTGTTTTTTGCGCAGTCCCCACCAAAAATCGGTAGCTGCTTTTTGCGCTTCTTCCAAGGGAACGATCGGAAAAGGATAATCGTAGCCAGGTTCAAAGTGATACAGCATTTGTTCGATAGGGGTTAGTTTCCAAGGCTCATGAATAAAAGGCGCTGGAATATGGCGCAATTCAGGCACCCATTTACGAATAAACGTTCCCTCAGCATCATGTTCGATCGAATTTTTGGTTGGATTGTAAATCCGAATCATGTTGACCCCCGTAACCCCGGCTTGCATTTGAATCTGTGGATAATGAATACCCGGTTCAAAATCTAAAAACTGCCGCGCGAGATGGGGACTGCAATTTTGCCAAGGTTGCATCAAATGATGGGTGTAAAACGAAACGACCAACGCCCGCATTCGGAAATTAAGATAGCCCGTAGTATTCAAACAGCGCATGCAAGCATCGACCAAAGGAACTCCAGTTTGCCCTGTACACCAAGCTTCGTGATAGGCTTCGTTTACAGGAAGTTGAATGTGCATATAGCCTTTGTTAACCGGATGAAATTCCATCGAACATTCCATTTCAAATTTTTGGATAAAATGGGCCTGCCAACGCAAACGAGAGGCGAAATTGTCGATCTGGCGTTTGAATTTTCCTTTTTGACGCGTGTTCCATGTCCATTGATAAATTTCTCGTATGGATAAGTTCCCCCAAGCAATATACGGCGATAAACGACTGCACCCCTTGCGTCCCAATTCGGGTTTGGAAATATGACGGCTGTAATTTTCAACGCGTTCTTGTAAAAAGGATTGAAGGTAGCGTAAACCCATGCGTCGCCCTCCTTTTTGAAAAGGGGTATCGGTGGGGGTTTCTAAAGTTGGAATCTTAAAATGAATTTCGAGTTTTTCAATTTCAGCGTATTTCACAAACGATCGACCGTTGGCACTAAAGGGAAAGCAAGGTTTTTCCATAAAATCATACCAATCTTCTTTCCAAGTTTGACGGTTGCGTAACCCTCGAATAACGCCGTTGGTTACGTAATCAAACCAAGGTATTCCATTGGCCCGCAATAATTCGGCCACAGCGATATCCCGGTGAAATGTCCGTTGAATACCTGTTTCTTGATGCGAATAAACGCCAGTAATACAACACCGGTCAATCAGCTTTTGAAAAACACTCGTAGCTTCTTCTTCAACCACCAAAATTTGCGTGTGGTAGGGCAGAAGCTCCTGCTGTAAATCCTGCAAGCTTTGTCGGATAAAATCAAAATGACGGGTACTGTAATGGCAATCTTGTAGTAGGGAAGGTTCAAAAATATAGAGCAAAAGCACCTTTTCCTTGCTTTCTAGGGCACGAAATAAAGCTTCGTGGTCCTGCAAGCGTAAGTCGCGTTTAAGCCATACGAGTTTCATGAGGTGTATATTTGGGTTATCCTACCGCTGCTTTGTATACCCGTAAACAGCGATCACGGGCTTCTTTATGGTCGACAATGGGTTTGGCATAGGCGGGTGTATCTACTTCAGGAACCCAATGACGAATGTATTTCCAATCTTTATCAAATTTTTTTTGCTGCTCCGTAGGATTGAAAATTCGAAAATACGGCGCGGCATCAACACCACTTCCTGCGGCCCATTGCCAATTGCCAACATTGCTAGCCTGCTCGTAGTCGAGGAGTTTTAAGGCAAAATAACTTTCCCCCCAGCGCCAATCGATAAGGAGGTGTTTGCATAAAAAGCTGGCCGTAATCATGCGTACGCGATTGTGCATGTGTCCTGTGGCATTCAATTCCCGCATTCCCGCATCAACAATGGGATAACCTGTTTGACCTTGACACCATTTTTCAAACCAATCGGTATTGTTATCCCAGGCAATTTCGTCGTATTTTGATTTAAAACTTTGTTGAACCGTATGTGGGAAATGCCATAGAATTTGCATGAAAAATTCACGCCAAATCAATTCATTCCAAAAAGTTTCGTTTTTCTCGGCTATGGCTTTAGCAATCATTTGCCGAATGGAAACGGCACCAAAACGTAAATAAATTCCCAAAAAGGAGGTTTTATTCAGCGCTGGAAAGTTGCGGGTAGCTTCGTAATTTTGAATCAACGTAGCCGAAATATCGTAGGGACGAACCGTTATTTTTGAGGGGGTAAATCCAATATCTTCCTTGGTCAAAAAAGGATAATTATGGGCCACCACCTGATGTAAAAGAGTCTCCGAAGGATGATGCGTGAGGGAAATGGTTTTGAAGCGTTCTTTCCAACGTCGGCTGTAAGGCGTATAAACCACATAAGGCGTTCCATCGTCTTTCACCACTTCACTTTTTTCAAAAATCACTTGATCTTTTGATGTTTTAAATGCAATGTTCTGCGTTTGAAACAGTTGGTGCAACGTTTTGTCACGTTTACGCGCGTAAGGTTCGTAATCATGGTTGGTGTAAACGGTGTCGATGCTGTGATTTTTAACCAATATTTCAAAAACGGTTTCGGGTGTGCCATGAAAAACCGCCAGTGATTTGCCCACCTGTTGTAAGGCGCTTTGCATTTCCTCCAAACAACGATGGATGAAGCTCACGCGGGCATCATCGGGAGGCAGTTGCGAAAGAATGCTGGTGTCAAAAATGAAAATGGGTAAAACGGGATAGCCGCTGTTTAACGCATGAAACAGCCCAACATTGTCCGTCACCCGAAGGTCTCGTCGAAACCAAAAAATCGATACCTTATCCATTGACCAAAAGCGTAGACATTCCACCATCGACGGCAAAAACCTGTCCCGTAATCCAATTGCTCTGTTCGTTCAACAAAAAGGCTGTCATTTGAGCAATATCTTGGGGCGTTCCCACTTTTTTCATGGGGTTACGCAAAGCCGCTTTCTCCTTCTTTTCTTCCGAATTCAAAAATTTGTCCGCCAATGGAGTATCGGTCAATGAGGGAGCAATTACATTCATACGAACTTTTGGCGCATATTCGGCAGCAAACGCTTTGGCAAACCCTTCAATGGCTCCTTTGGCAGCGGCAACAGAAGTATGAAATGGCATTCCCATAGTTGCGGCCACCGAACTGAATGCTACAACACTGGATTGCGGTGCTGCGGTGAGTTGGGGTAATACCGTTTGCATTACTTTGACCAAACCTATAAAGTTGATTTGTAAATCGGACTCAAAGGCTTCAGGTTTTAGTCCCTTAAACGGACGCAAGTTGATACTCCCAGGCAGGTACACCAATCCGTGAAGTTCGGCGGGTAACGCACTCGTATCCAAAGTATCTTGTGTAGCATCAAAGGGAATGTGGGTCAACTTTAAATCACCCAAGTCTTCAGCACTTCGGGAAGCTACATAAAGGTTCGTTTCAAATTGCAATTGTTGGGCTAGGGCACGTCCAATTCCTTTGGAACCGCCAATGAGTAATATATTTTTCATGATTATTCTGATTTATATTCACCAAATAATTCGACAAGTTTTTTGGTACGGTAGGCAAAAATTTGTTCCAATCGCGGACGAACCAACACGGGATGCATCAGTTGACCCAATACCCCCATAGGTAATTTGTAATCTACGATATCTTCCATTTCAACACCCCCAGGAATTTCCTTGAAAAAATGTTTGTGGTGCCATAATGCGTAGGGACCAAAACGTTGTTCATCTACAAAATATTCTTTGTTGATAACGTGCGTGATTTCAGTGACCCATTTCATTGGAATCCCTAACAGCGGGGTCACAATATATTCAATGACCTGTCCTGGATACATTTTTCGATCGGCTCCCGAGAGGGTTTTGAACCCCATATCGTCAGGCGTAATCGTGTTCAAGTTCATCGGATTGGAAAAGAAATCCCATGCTTGGTCCAAGGTAATGGGCAATTTTTGTTTGGACTTCAAAGTGTATATCTTCATACGTTGTTATTTTGGGTAAAGATATACTTTGTTTAACGAATAGAAAAATAAGTTAAACAAAAATTATACTCATTTAAGTTTAAATTAACAGTTTGCCTACGGTGATTTAGTATTTTTACGGTACTAAAAAACAGAACAAATGAAAAAACTTATCTATGCTGTCGCCTTTATGTTGGCTACCTATGCCATCGAGGCGCAAGTAAAAACACCACAACCGAGTCCGAAGACCACCGTTCAACAAGTCGTTGGTTTGACCGATGTAACCTTAGATTATTCCCGTCCCAGCGCCAAAGGACGTACGATTTTTGGTGATTTGGTTCCTTTCGGGAAATTATGGAGAACGGGGGCCAATTTAAATTCGATGATTACCTTTTCAGATGATGTAACCATTGATGGGAAAGTGTTACCCAAAGGGAAATATGCCTTGTTTACGGTACCTAAAGCCGATACTTGGGAAATTATTTTTTACAAAACCACCGACAATTGGGGAACGCCTGAAGAGTTTATAGAGTCGGATGTCGCTATACGTGCCAACGCCAAACCTGTAATGACGGACCGTCGCGTTGAAACGTTTACCTTAAGCATTGGAAATATCACCAATGATGCAGCGGACTTGGAAATCGCTTGGGAAAAAACGTTTGTGGCATTAAAATTTGAAGTACCCTCCAAAAAAGCCGCTATGGCCAGTATTGCAAAAGTATTGGCGGGACCAACGGCTGGCGATTATTTCTCCGCAGCGCAGTACTACTTCCAGGCCAACATTGACCATAATAAAGCATTGGAGTATATCAATAAAGCCATCGGAATGGTTAAACCAGGTGAAGACGCACCGTTTTGGCACTTGCGATTAAAATCGCTGATTCAAGCGAAGTTAGGCGATAAAAAAGGAGCTATCGAAACGGCTAAATTGTCGTTGGCGGGTGCTCAAAAAGAGAAAAATGACGATTATGTCAAAATGAATAATGAATCCATTAAAGAGTGGAGTAAATAAAACGAAGGCCCCGACAAGGGGCTTTTTTTTGAAGTATCTTTGCGGTATGACGCCCAAAGCACGTAAAAACCGAAAAATTGAAGAACGATATAATGTTATCAGCCACGGGATAGGTACTGTTTTATCATGTGTAGCGTTTCTTATGTTGCTTCAAAAAAGTAGATACTACACCGATGGGGTGAAGCCCATAGCCGCAATGATATTTGGGGGAAGTTTATTGCTGTTGTATGGCGCCTCAACCTATTACCATGCCGTTTGGCGTTTGCGTCATAAAAAATGGGGGCAACGGCTGGATCATTTGAGTATTTATGTTCTTATTGCTGGTACTTATACGCCAGTGGTTTTGGTGGGACTTCAAGGCGTGTGGGGTTGGACGTTGTTGGGCATTATTTGGACCTTAGCCCTCGTTGGTTTTGGTTTCAAATTTTCGCGTTTTCGTCACCACGAACGCATTTCCCTTGGTTTGTATGCCTTGATGGGATGGCTTTGCGTCATTGCTCTCGACCCAATGATAGAACGACTTTCGCGATCGGCGCTCATTGGAATTGCCTTAGGTGGCTTCTTTTACACCGTGGGGATTTATTTTTATGTCAACGATCGAAAACGTTATTATCATCCCATTTGGCACCTCTTTGTTTTGGCAGGAAGTGCCAGTCATTTTGTAGCGATTTATTACTTTATCTTGCCCTAAGTAAGGGTTGTTTCCTCCGTAATTTCTGGTGAAGAAGGCGCTTTGGGTTGTGTTTTTTGAATCAACCACGACAAGGTGATCGTGAGCATAGCTCCAATAAAATTCAACCATAAGAAACTCACGACATCCAAATAATAGATGTAGAAAATCAATAATTGACAAAGAACCGCGCCATAGAAAATCGCATGGGCTTTGATCGAACGGATGTAAAAGCCTACTAAGAAAATACCTAGTACAGTACCATAGAAAATAGATCCAACGATATTGACCAATTGAATCAAGTTTTCAAAAAGGGTTCCTACACAGGCAAATAAAATGGCAATTATTCCCCAAAGTAGCGTAAAATAACGGGTGGCCATGACATAATGCCGGTCGCTTTTTTCCGTTTTTAGATTGCGTTTGTAAATATCAATCGCCGTGGTAGAAGCTAAGGCATTCAATCCCGAAGCCGATGATGACATGGCCGCTGAGAGAATCACGGCCAAGAGTAAACCGATCAATCCCTTGGGAAGGTAATTCAAAATGAAGTACAAAAATACATAGTCTTTATCGTTGGTTTCGGCTTTTGGGTCGGCTTTGGAAATCAATTCTTTGGCTTGCTCCCGAAGATCACGCTCTTTTCCTGAAATGGCTGTCAAACGATTACGTAAAATCGGGTTGTCGTAATTTTGATTAAGATGGTCAATGTACAGTAAATTGTATTCTTTTTTCTCCTCCGACAACGCTTTTAATTGCTCTTCCAACTGCTGGTATTGCTGGGCATACGGTGATTTTTCAATGGCCGCTTTGTTGACAGGGTTAAAATTTAATGGCACTTCATGAAATTGGAAGAACACAAATACCATGACGCCAATTAAAAGAATAAAAAACTGCATGGGAACCTTTAAAAAGCCATTCATAATCAAGCCCATCTGACTCTCTTTATCTGATTTCCCCGAAAGATACCGTCCTACTTGCGATTGATCGGTACCGAAATAAGCTAAGCTCAAGAAAAAACCTCCGGCGATTCCGCTCCAAATGGTGTATCGTGTTTCGGGATCAAAAGAAAAATCGACGATATTCATTTTCTCATTGGCGCCTGCGACATGCAACGCATTAGAAAAAGTCATATCGTTGGGCAACATGTATAAAATGAGAAAAAATGTAATAAACATCCCACTCATAATGACAAACATCTGTTGTTTTTGAGTCACGTTGACCGCCTTGGTTCCTCCCGAAAAGGTATAAATAATCACAAGGATACCTATGATGACATTGAGTAAAGTTAGATTCCACCCCAAAAGCGTAGATAAAATGATGGAAGGGGCATAGATAGTGAGTCCCGTTCCCAATCCCCGTTGGATCAAAAAGAGAATGGAAGCGAGCGATCGGGTTTTTAAATCAAATCGCTGTTCCAAGTATTCGTAAGCGGTATAGACGCGCAATTTATGGTAAATGGGTATAAAGGTGAGCGATATAACCACCATAGCAATGGGCAAACCAAAATAAAATTGCACAAAACCCATTCCATCATGGTATGCTTGCCCGGGCGTGGAGAGAAACGTAATTGCACTGGCTTGAGTAGCCATGACCGAAATGCCAACCGTAAACCAATTGGTTTGTTTGTTGCCCAAAATATACTCTTCGACATTACGGCTTCCTTGCGTTTTATACACCCCATACACTACAATCGTAAGTAGCGTGACCGATAAAATAATCCAATCGATTTGCTGCATCTAGGAGTAATTTTGCATGAGTAAAAAGAAAATTAAGATGTACACAGCGTTAATAACCAACAGCCATGTGTATCGATTGGTCCAGCGGGATTCGTTGTCTGATTTCATACGCAATTATCTTCCGGCCGAAATTAAATTGGCCAATAATCGATAAGCCCCTGGAACTCCTTCTGGAAGTTCTCTGAAAAAGCTTAACCCTGTGTAAATATACGTTCCTTTTCCATATGATGCGACCAATAACGCACCGTCTTTTGGTTTTTCTCCGGTATCATTAGCCGAAAGGAGCGCTATGTATTGACGATCCCATTCGCTCGGGTAATAGAGTCCTTGTTCCTGTTTCCACCCTTTGAAATCTGCTGCAGTGAGTTTGTTGGGACTTGTCATGATGCGATGGTTGGGTTGCAGGAAGCGAACTTCAGCGGTTTCTTCTGTAACACGATCGCGCGAAATTTTGATCGGGTAAGGAGCAAAATCTTTGGTCACGAAATCATCTAATGTGTTATACTGAACAATCAACGTTTTTCCATTTTTTACAAAATCCAACAACAACGTTTGTTTGTAAGCTAACGCACTGACCACATTGTATGCTCGAATTCCCGTAATCACAACATCAAAAGATTGTAGCGCTTGGGCAGTCAACAATTCGGGTTGCAAAAGCGTGACCGAATAACCCATTTGTTGCAAACTCGTTGGGACTTCATCCCCAGCGCCCATGATATAGCCGATTTTCTCCTCATTGGTTTTGATGTCCAATTTAATCGCTTTCGCCGTCGCGGGTTTCAATACCATTTGTTTGAAAATATGAGGGTATTGAATGTCTACTTTATCGCATGAATACGATGTTTCACCCAAGGTAACCACACTCTTAATAACCGCTTCTGAAGCTTCTTTGGGCGGCGTAAGCGTAAAGGTCAGCGTAGTCGTTTCGCCTTTTCGTTGGAGCGAAAAAGGAATCGATTCGGGGGTCATCTTCCAGGTGGCGGGTACTTCTACACGAACGGTTCCAGTGATGTTGTCTTTTCCTGCTTTGACGACAACTTGAACTTCACGCGCTCTATTTTTGGAAAAAATCATCACCTTATCTTTCAGGGCCGAAGTAACCGCAGGCACTATATCGAGCGGTTGATAGACTTCGCCTTTGACATCGTCATTGTACTTATACACCACCTTTTTGGTGTAAGGAATAGCAACACCCAAAACCGATAGGGTAAACGTAACACTCGTCGGGCGCTCCACATCAGGATTGCCACGACGGGTTAGCGCTGCAACAGAATACATTCCCAAACTCGCCGTTTCTTCCAAATAGTAGGGCGCAGTGAAGGGATAGTTGACAGGCAGCGTCCAAGTAAAACTGTGGGTCTTGGCCTGATTGTAGGGAAGTGATACATTGTTCCAGTCTACTGGGGTTGGGGGATATGTTTCTATTCGTGTCAAACGTATATCTGCTGCACTTCGGCTGATGGCTTCGACTTTAACGCCAAGGGTACTTCCGGGATTTGTCTCTTGGGTATCAGCCACGGCTTCCAAATAAAGTCCGGCACAAGCCGCAATAATTCGTTTGATTTCCTCCGATTTTTGTTCCCGCCAAAACGGGTCAGTAAGTTGTTGAATCAAAGCATACGCTTTTACCAAATCTGGGAGACTCGCAGCGGGATTGTTGAAATTGAATGATTTTTGAACGCCTTCCAAAAGCACACCGATAGGTTTTCCCTCGGGCAAACGGGTCCATGTGGTATCGATGCCTTCAAACAGGTTGGACGAAGCAATGGGTTTATCGCCTTTTAACCACTCCAAATATTCCATTTCACTACCGCGAGTGCCCGTGTTTCCGAAACCTTGGGATTGGTGGCAACTGCGACTCAAAGCAGCGATTTCTTGGTTGGATTTTCCATTGTAGGGATAAAAAACACCAATATCAAATCCTGTTAAATTGGACTTATCGGCTTTTTCAAAATTTTCTCTACTTCCATAAAACCACCACGAGGTATTAAAGTAAATACGTTTGGGTTGCCAAAGCTGGGTAAACGCCAATTGCTCTGGAAAAGAGGTAGCTGCAGCACTAAGGTCAAAGGCTTCCAAAGCCAATTGTGCTGAGGCTGTATGGTGTCCGTGGGTGGTCCCTGGGGAACGATGATCAAAACGGTTGATGATAATGTCGGGACGAAATTGACGGATCACCCAAACCATATCGCTGAGTACCTGTTCTTTATCCCATATCGCTAGAGTTTCCGTTGGGTTTTTAGAAAAACCAAAATCGTTAGCTCGAGTGAAATATTGTTCTCCACCGTCAATTTTTCGCGCTTCAATCAACTCTTGCGTACGAATAACCCCCAGCAATTCCCGTAATTCGGGTCCGATTAGATTCTGACCGCCATCGCCGCGGGTGAGTGACAAATAACCTGTTCGGGCATGAACATGATTGGCGAGATAGGCAATGAGTCGGGTGTTTTCATCATCGGGATGCGCAGCTACATAAAGCACATTCCCCAGGAAATTTAACTTTTCAATTTGATGATAAATATCTGAAGCACTCGGTTTTTCAGGACGTTGAGCTGTGGCAATAAAGCCCATCCAAACCAAGGCTACCCACCAAAACGATTGACGCATGAGTATACTTTTTGATTTCATTCAAAAGTAAGGATTTCCTTGAAGAGGGATTTTGTTTTTCGTTTTCTTTAACAAAAAAAGAAAAGGGAAGGACAATGATAATGCAAACGTTTTTTCAAGTCCAATCGCTTTGTGCGTTTTAAGGCAGTAAAGCTACAACAGGTTAGGCGAAAAAGGGGGTGGAGAGGGGAGGAACGAGATTATTTTTAATCAAAGGATTGATGAAGGATAAAAAATGTAAATATAAAAAAGCGTAATTTCATACTTTAATTCCAATACTGCTAATCCGTAAATTCCCGTGGGTCTGCCTCATTTTGCACTATCGATATCCCTTTTTGAAGTAATAGGTTGTTGGGATACGTGATGCGTTCACCTTCTCGTGTGCGCAAATCCACATGAAAAGCATTGATGTCTTCAATTTCTCCTTCCACGGGAAAATCTTTGTCGTGAATTTTAATCACGTCGCCAATTTTAAACGGAAAAAAGAAAAAGAGAATCACGCCCGAAGTCACATTACTCAAAATCGACCATTGGGCAAACATAGCCACCCCAATTACGGTGGTGACAGAGGAGACTGTGAGAAAAATGTCTTCTTGTTGTACGCCCCAAATGATGATTAGGGCAATGAAAGCAACGATGTTAATCAGCAAATTTATGTATTTGATTATCAAATTTGTACGTTGCTCGATAGTGTGGTTGTTTTGGGCATAACGACGAACGAGTTTTGCCATTACCATACGAAAGACAATCACCGCAATAATGACGATTAATGTCGCGATAATTTCAGCGGAAAAACGTTGGAAATCCATATTATAAATGACCTTCTGCGTTGCGTTGGTTGATGTAATTGAGTTGGTGCTCGGCCACATAATTCCGAAAAATCGCCACCAACGAATCGTAATACTTTTTTAAATGTTGTACGTTAATTTCCGGATTTTGATCCACCGGAATCGTCACAGGCATTTCGTTGAGGTATTGGTGCAACTCGGGATAATTATCGCGAATCACCATGGTAATTTTTAAAATCTTGGCATTGAGCTCTTGTTCCGTTTCCATGAATTGAATCGGTATTTTTTATCCCCTAAAATACAACTATTTTAAGAAGTGTGTTGTTAAAAAGCGATAAACTTTTTCAGTAGGTAAACCCACCACATTGGTGTATGAACCTTCAATTTTGGCGATACCAGTTAGTCCAATCCAATCCTGAATTCCATAAGCACCTGCCTTGTCAAAGGGTTGGTATCGGTTGAGGTAGTAATGAATGGCCTCCAAATCTAGCGAAGCAAAGGTTACTTTTGTAGTATCAAACAGCAATTCCTCCGACCTTGTCGTTTTAAAACACACGGAAGTAATCACCTCGTGGGTCACTCCCGACAATTGCTGTAACATGGCCACAGCGTCGTCGTAATTTTTAGGTTTTCCCAACGCTTGATTATTGAGCCAAACCAAGGTATCGCTGGTAATTAGCAATTCGTCATCGGCCAATAAACCTTCAAAAGCGCGGGCTTTTTCGCGTGCAATATGGTTGGTGATTTCCTCAGCGCGCAAGGTTTCGGGATACACTTCATCAATTTCTTTGAGTCGAATTTCAAAGTCCAAGTCCAATTCCTTGAAGAACTGTTGCCGTCGGGGCGAACCCGAAGCAAGGATGATTTTAAACGGCTTGGGCATTTTGAATCATATTATAGGTGAGTACCGCAATGGAGAGTATACCAAAAAAGAAAATCAGTTTGAGCACGAGACTCATCAACCGATAATCGGCTTTTTCACGTGCCGACCACGCCTTAATCGCAACCCAAAATAATGGCGCAATCACGGTAACAGTGGCATAAATTACGGTAAACCAAAGTTTATATTCCAATACTTGGGTAAATGTATAGATCAGCAAAACAACGCCAACGGCAAGCGCAATGATTGAAGTAATGTAATTCGTTTTTCGTTGACCTAAAACAATGGGTAAGGTTTGTAATCCCTCTTGCTGGTCTCCTTCAATATCTTCTTGGTCTTTAATAATTTCTCGTAAAAAGGTGAGTACCAAGGCAAAAAGCGCGTAATCCTTGAGCATGTAAAACATTACTTTCATCGTTTGCCGATTGCCATCGTAGGTAATTGGATAGAGGTCAAAAATTACAATAAAAAAGATGCTCGCACCAGCCAATAATGCCACCACCAAATTTCCGATGACAGGCATTTGTTTGAGTGAAGCGGCATACACATACAACAGGGCTACCACCAAGACGTAGAAGACTGCAAATCCAGGTTTTTCAATCACATTTGATAAATAGAAGCCCAAGGCTACGCCCAAAATAGAGAGTGCTCCGTAAGCATAATACCCTTTTTCTTCCGAAATGGAAACACCAATGATACGGCGATCCGGTTTGTTGTGTGCATCTACCTCTTGATCAAAAATATCATTGATCACATAACCTCCAGCTGCGATGCACACCATGGACAAAATGAAAAGACTGTATTCGATATCGGTTAAGGCTAAAAAGATATTTTGTTGCATCAAAAAACCATACCGGAAAATGAGGAGCATGAAGGCTAGTAATAGTAAATTCTGAAACCGTATAAGTTTGAAATAGTCCATGGTAGTATAATCGAATGACTTTAAAAATTAATCGTGTTGGCCATTAAAATAGGTGAGCCATTTGCCTTGTACTTTCATTACTTGTTCTATAACCTCCCGAACGGCACCTTTTCCGCCATTTTTATGTGATATGTATTGGGAAATCGCTTTGATTTCGGGACTTGCATCTTGGGGACAAGTGGGCAAACCTACGCGTTGCATTACATGGTAATCCGGAATGTCATCGCCCATATACAAAACGTGAGCAGGGTTGATTTGGTATAGTTCGCAGTATTCCGTAAAGGTTTCCACCTTGTCGGGAGTACCCAAATAAATATCCGTAATGCCCAAATTACGCAAACGAATCCGAACCCCTTCATTACTTCCCCCCGAAATAATACAAACCGAATACCCACTTTCAAGGGCAGCTTTCATGGCAAAACCATCGCGAATATGCATCTCGCGGAGCATTTCTCCCGTGGGAGACACATGTACGGTACCGTCGGTTAATACCCCATCGACATCAAAGACAAACGTCGTAATGTCATTCATAACTTCTTTATAGCTTTTGGACATGATCAATAATAGATTGGGTGAGTAATTGATAAATTTCTTTCAGATAAGGTTGTGTGAGCATCGATTGGTGTCGATCCAATGTGGCTGTATCACCTCGAAGCGCCGGACCTGTTTGGGCTTGTTTAGGAGTGAGGGTTTGGACTTTAGCCGCAGTTTCCAGTATCAGTGGCTTAAGCACATCAAAGGAAACACCATGTTCCGCACAAAGGTCAGCGCCCAATTGGTAGAGGTGATTCGTGAAATTACATACAAATACAGCCGCCAAATGCAAGGCTAAGCGCTGCTGTTCATCGATGGAAAAAATGGCATTAGAAACGGTACGAGCAAGTTGCTCTAAAAGGAGATAGTCTTCCTTTTTCTCAGCTTCAAGGCAAAAGGGTATCGTGCTGTAATCCAATGGTTTTCCTTTGGTAAACGTTTGTAACGGATATAAAACCCCGCTGCGATGGTGCTTTGGAAGTACGTGCATTCCAGTTGCTCCCGAGGTGTGTACCACCAATTTCCCCGTTCCCGGAATTTCATTAGCCAAAGGGGCAATCGCATGATCACTCACGGCAAGTACAAACACATCCGCGTCGGCAATTTCGTTCATCGAAGTCACTACGGGACAGGAGATTGGAAGCGAATGTAACGCTTCTGGGTGACGAGCAACCACCTGAACCAGCGACTTTTGAAAAGCTTGAATCAGATGCTGTGCCACATTTCCAGAGCCAATAATGACCAATCGTATCATGGTCGTAAAGGTAGTAAAAAAAGGGAATTTGCCAATTGACACATGCTTTCACAACATTTCCTAATATTCCTTTAAATTCCACACTTTCGCCACCATGCTTTTTATTTTTTGCGTTACTTTTGCGTAAATTTCAAAATAAAATGGCGAATCGAATTCTAGCGCTCTTGTTTTCCACCCGTTTAATGGCGGTTTTGTTCATATTATATGCCGCCGCTATGGCCGCAGGAACGTTTATTGAGAGTGCTTACAATACCGACACGGCTCGGATTTGGATCTACAATACCCGTTGGTTTGAGCTCATTCTTTTCTTTTTCTTAATTAACTTTATTGGAAACATTAAGCGCTACCAATTGCATTTGCGTAAAAATTGGGCCACATTGTTGCTGCATCTTTCCTTTATTTTTATCATTATTGGCGCCGGAATTACCCGTTACATCAGTTACGAAGGGATGATGCCCATCCGAGAAGGTGAAAGTGCCAATCAGTTTTATTCCGATCGTACCTTCCTTACCGTTATGGTCGATGGAAATTATAAAGGGGAATTAAAACGACGTATTTTAGAAAAACCATTGATCCTTTCTGAAGCGGTGTATCCACCTTTTGCCTCCAATCATTTTGCCCTCGAAGAACGTTTTGACACAGTTCCGTTTACCATTGAATACGACAGTTTCTTGATGAATGTGAAGGAATCCATCAAAGCCGATCCTAAAGGGAAATTGTATTTTAAATTGGTTGAGGCAGGCAATGGCGAACGACACGAACATTACTTAGCAGAAGGCGAAGTGCAAAGTATCCACGGCTTGTTATTTGCGTTTAACAAACCCATGGAAGGCGCCATCAATATCACTTCTGATGGTATAAATTCAACTATAAAAACGCCGTTTGAAGGGAACTTTATGCGCATGGCCGACCAGTTAAAAGGTGAGGTGACGGCAAATACCGAGGCAGCATTGATGCTACGATCCCTATATAATGTGGGCGGGTCACAGTTTGTTTTTCCTGAGCCTCCGATGCGTGGCGTAAAAGATTTTGTTTCTGGCGGTGATTACAAAGCCAAAAACTCCGATGATGCACTCACAGTACAGATTCGTACGGGTGGTAAAATCGAAAGGGTGACCTTAGTTGGATCAAAAGGGAAAACAGGAGAACCTCGTATTATTAAAGTGGGCGATTTAGAATTTACACTCCAATTTGGAAGCAAGGTTTATGAATTGCCTTTTTCCATGAAGTTGAACGATTTTATCGCCGATAAATATCCAGGAACAGAGAAAAGTTACTCCGCGTTCAAAAGTATCGTAACCGTTATCGATAAAGCGAAAAAGACCGAGGCTGAGATTTATATGAATCATATCTTGGATTACGGGGGCTATCGTTTTTTCCAATCTTCATTTGATCCGGATGAAAAAGGGACCATTCTTTCTGTAAATCATGATTTTTGGGGAACATTGATTACCTACATTGGTTATTTCCTTCTGTTTTTTGCCATGTTGGCCATTTTATTTGACAAAAACACACGCTTTGCAAGTTTAAAACGAAAGTTAGGACAACTCAAAGAACAGAAAGTCGCCTTAACGCTTCTTTTATTGTTTGGCTTATCAGGATCCCTATCTGCGCAGCATTCAGATCATGACGGACACCAACACGCTCCTGCCAAGCCCCAAAAAGAGGTAGTGTTTAATTATTTGGATTCGGTAAAAAAATACGCGGTTCCTGAGAAACAAGCCACACAATTTGGACGCTTGGTCATTCAAGATGAGGGCGGACGAATGAAACCTGTCAATACGTTTTCTTCGGAATTATTGCGAAAAGTGAGCAAAAGCGATACCTATGAAGGACTTAATGCCGATCAGGTGTTCCTTTCTATGGTTATGTATCCAAAAGCCTGGGAAAATTTACCCATCATCTATTTGAAACGCGGGAACGATAGCATTCGTAAGTTAATTGGGGTGGACAAAGAAGCAAAGTATGTTCGTTTTAAGGACTTTATCACGCCAGAAGGGAATTACAAATTATCGCCTTACCTCGATGATGCCTACAAAACTACCAATCCCAATAACTTTCAAAAAGACTTTGTAGAGGCCGATAAGAAAATCAACCTCATGTTTAGCGCAATGTACGGGGGAATTTTGAAGATTTTTCCAGTGCCTAATGATAAAAGCAACAAATGGGTTTCTTTTATGGAAATCAATCAACCTACAGGTACGGATTTGGATAAAATTAAAAATGCGTTTCCCTATTATCTCAATGAATTAGGCAAAGGCGCTACTACCCAAGACTATACGATGGCCAATACCTTGCTTCAGGGGATTGAAGATTACCAAAAGAAGTTTGGAAAAGCAGTTCGTCCCTCCGACGATCAAATCACTTCCGAAATATTGCTTAACAAATACGATGTTTTCCGCAGTCTGTTTACTTGGTATATGTTGGCGGGGAGCCTTATGTTGATCTTAGTGATTGTTCAAATTTTCACCAACAACAAACCGTTGCGGTATGCAATCACTACTTTTCATGTGATCATTGGTCTTTTGTTTGCAACCCATACTTTAGGATTAATCGCCCGTTGGTATGTGTCGGGACATGCGCCTTGGAGTGATGCCTACGAAAGTATGATTTATGTGGCTTGGGCAACGATGTTTTTCACCTTAGCGTTTGATAAAAAGTCGAAATTAACCATCGCTGCAGGAACCTTTGTTGCCTCCATGATTTTGATGGTCGCACACATGAGCTGGATGGATCCACAGATTGCCAATTTACAACCCGTATTGAATTCGTATTGGTTGATGATCCACGTAGCGGTGATTGTGGCCAGTTACGGTCCATTTACGTTGGGAATGATTTTGGGGATTGTGGCTATGTTCTTGATGTTGGTGACCACTACCAAAAATAAAAATACCATGGAATTGCATATCAAGGAAATTACCTATATCAACGAAATGGCGTTAACCATTGGTTTGGTACTATTGACCATTGGTAACTTTTTGGGTGGACAGTGGGCCAATGAAAGTTGGGGACGCTATTGGGGTTGGGACCCTAAAGAAACCTGGGCTTTAATCAGTATTATGGTGTATGCTTTTGTAATTCACGCCCGACTTGTGCCCGGTTTACGCAGTTTGTTTGCATTTAATTTTATGAGTGTTTTGGCATTTGCGTCAATTTTGATGACCTATTTTGGTGTCAATTTCCACCTCACGGGGATGCACTCGTATGCAACAGGAGAAAAACAAAATGTAGATATCTACATTCGAATTTTTATCATCTTTATGGTGTTTGCCTCTTTTGTGTTTTGGCGCTATCGAAAGCTATACGCCAAGCCCAAAAAAGTCTAATATGTGACTAGACCTTATTTTTAGGAGAGGAATCAATTGTTCCTGAATCATAATAGCGTCTATTAGTTTTACAAATTTTATTTTGAGTTTTTTTCATCTACGTAAGTTCGAATCTTTTGGTTTTAATTATTTTGAAAATTAACATAAATTTTGGTTGCCTCCTGATAAATTGTTTAATTTTTTTATCGTAATTTTAAACAAAAATACCTCATGAAACTAAAACTAATCACCGTTGTCCTAATTTATGGTTTGCTCTCTTGCAATAAAAGTGAAACTTCGATGGCTCAAGCAGCTTTTTTGACAACACAAAACGAAACCCCTATGGCCAAAGAAACGATTTACCAATTTAAAGTAGAAGATTTGGAAGGAAACACCTTTGATTTTTCTTCTTTAAAAGGAAAGAAAATTTTAATTGTAAACACAGCCTCCAAATGTGGATTGACACCACAGTACAAAGATTTGGAAGCCTTGTATCAAAAGTTCAAAGACAAAAATTTTGTGATTGTCGGATTTCCAGCCAATAATTTTGGGCAACAAGAACCGGGAACCAATGCCGAAATTGCTAATTTTTGTCAAAAAAATTATGGCGTTAGTTTCCCTATGATGGCCAAAGTATCGGTGAAGGGAAGCGATATGTGTGAGGTGTATCAATTTTTAACCCAAAAATCCCGAAATGGGTTGCAAGACAGTCGCGTTGAATGGAACTTTCAAAAATATCTCATCGGTGCCGACGGCCATTTGGAGCAAGTAATCTCGCCTCAAGTTTCCCCCTTAGATGCCAAGATCGTGGATTGGATTTCCAAATAATAATTTCCCCTGTTCGTCAGGGGATTTTTTTTGAACAATGATGAAGAAAAAATCCGTACTTTTACCTCCCAAACAGCACACTTCTCCATGAGTCAAAAATTACTACTCAATGCTACCGAAGTACACATTATCCTGCATCGTTTGGCTTGTCAGTTGATCGAGAACCATTCCGATTTTCAGCATACCGTATTGATAGGACTTCAACCTCGAGGCAAATACCTGGCCCAGCGGTTAACCCAATTGTTGCAAAAGGACTACGGAGTTCATGCCATTCGGTTGGGATTTCTAGACATCACTTTTTTTCGCGATGATTTCCGACGCAGTGTAAAACCTTTGGAAGCCAATAAAACACAAATTGATTTTTTAGTCGAAAATCAAAAGGTCGTTTTTATTGATGATGTATTGTTTACCGGACGCAGTATTAATGCTGCTCTCACTGCCATTCAATCCTTCGGACGTCCATCGGAGGTGGAATTACTAACCCTAATAGACCGCCGATTTAGTCGTCATCTACCCATTCAGCCCGATTACCGTGGTCGTCAAGTGGATGCCATCAACGATGAAGTTGTCAAAGTTTGTTGGCAAGAAAAGGAGGGAGAAGATGCCGTTTATTTGGTCACACAACCTTAATGCAACACACCCATGTCTGAACTTTCTGTCCATCATTTGCTCGGCATTAAATATCTAAAAGAACAAGATATTCAACTGATTTTTGAAACCGCCGATCATTTTAAAGAAGTCATCAACCGACCCATCAAAAAGGTTCCTTCCCTTCGCGATATTACCATTGCCAATATCTTTTTTGAAAACAGTACTCGTACTAAGTTATCATTCGAATTGGCCCAAAAACGACTATCTGCCGATGTCATCAGTTTTTCGACAGCCCAATCTTCGGTAAAAAAAGGGGAGACCCTTATCGATACGGTGAATAATATTTTGGCCATGAAAGTGGATATGGTGGTCATGCGTCATGCGCACCCCGGAGCCGCTTATTTCTTGGCGCAACAGGTTAAGGCAAGCATCATAAACGCCGGTGATGGGGCACACGAACATCCTACGCAAGCGTTACTCGACAGCTACTCCATTCGCGAACGTCTGGGCGATGTGGCTGGAAAAAAAGTGGTCATCGTGGGCGATATTTTGCACTCGCGGGTGGCCCTTTCCAATATTTTTGCTCTCCAAATGCAAGGCGCCGAAGTTCGGGTATGTGGTCCTAAAACGCTCATTCCAAAATACATTGAGAGTTTGGGCGTCAAAGTAGAGTCCAATTTACGTAAAGCCCTCGAATGGTGTGATGTAGCGAATATGCTTCGTATACAAAACGAACGTTTGGATATCTCCTATTTTCCTTCCACACGGGAATATGTGCAGCAATATGGCGTAAATCAAGCGCTTTTGAATTCTTTGTCCAAAGAAATTGTAATTATGCACCCGGGACCCATTAATCGTGGGGTAGAAATTACCTCCGAAGTCGCCGATGGACCCCATTCGGTAATCTTGGATCAAGTCGAAAACGGCGTGGCCATTCGTATGGCAGTCATCTATTTGTTGGCTTCAAAATTAAAACCCTAATGAAAGTAGAAAGGAAAGGACATACCACTATTGTGCGGAATACAGTCGAACCCGTAGCCGATTTTTGTGCAAAAGTGACCCGAGAGCACGGGCAATTTGTAACCCAAAATCTTATCATCGATTTGACGCCTGTCGAAGTCGATTTGGCCGCAGTAAAACTTTTTTCTCCCTTGGCCAAAACACACCAAAAAGGAAAAAAATCATTTGTAATCGTAGTGAAAGCCATTGATTTTAACGCAGTACCTGCGCATTTGTATGTGGTGCCCTCGCTACAAGAAGCTCATGACATCATCGAAATGGAAGAAATTGAACGTGATTTAGGATTATAATATGAGCAATAAAACATTTGTTTACATCTATACCGTATTTTTATTTGGACTTACATTTCTCTTTGTGCGGAGGTTGTTCGGAAACATGAAAACGGGCGACTTTGACTATATAAAGTTGGGGCTTAATTTGGGAATTATCATTGTTTTGATTCTCAAAATTGTGCGCCTTGGGAAAATTGAAAACCAAAAAACTGATTCGTAATTGAAACTCACTGTCCTCGGATGTTACGCCGCTACACCGCGCACTTTTTCTAATCCCACCGCACAGGTATTAGAAATCAAAAACCATATTTTTTTGATTGATTGCGCCGAAGGAACACAAGTTCAGTTGCGAAAAAGCAAGATTAAGTTTTCCAAGATCAACTATATTTTTATTTCCCATTTGCATGGAGATCATTTTTATGGACTTATCGGACTCATTTCAACTTTCATGTTGCTCAACCGTGAAAACGATTTACATGTATACGGTCCCAAAGGCATCAAGGAAATTATTTTATTGCAATTACGTGCTTCGGGTTCGTATACGGGCTATAATTTATATTTTCATGAGTTAGAATCCACCACCTCCGAAGTCCTCTATGAGGACGAAAAAGTTCGGGTGTCTACTATACCGCTTCACCATCGTGTCTATACCAACGGATTTTTGTTTCAAGAAAAAAATATAGAGCGAAAACTGAATATTTCGGCCATTACTGAGTTGGAAATTAATCCGGTGTATTTTCGAAAAATTCAATACGGTGGAGACATTACGCTTGAAGACGGCCGCGTGATACCCAATGCTGCACTGACCTTTGATCCTGCCATAGCACGTAGTTATGCGTATTGCAGTGATACTTATTATGATGAGCGCATAGTGCCCATAATTCAAGGGGTAGACTTGTTGTATCATGAAAGTACTTTTTTGGAAAATGAGTCGCATCTTGCCGAACGAACCCTGCATGCTACTGCCAAGCAAGCGGCTTCCATCGCTTTGCAAGCCGAGGTGCATCAACTGCTTTTAGGGCATTTTTCTACCCGTTACGGCTCGACGGAACCTTTTAAAACCGAAGCCGAAAGTATTTTTCCACACGTGTGGCTAGCCGAAGATGGCAAAGAATTTGAAATCCCCCAGCGGTAAACATTACCTACTTTTACCGTAATTTTGTAAAAAAAAGTCATGCACGATTTAGGCGATTACCGTAAAAGTTATACCAAAAGCGAATTATTGGAAACCCAAATTCCTGATGATCCTATCAATCTATTTCATCGTTGGTTTCATGAAGCCGAAGATTTCGGTGGCGTCGATGAAGTCAATGCTATGACAGTAGCAACTATTGGATTGGATGGTTTTCCCAAATCACGCGTAGTATTACTCAAAAAGTATAACGAAGAAGGCTTTATTTTTTATACCAATTATGATTCCGAAAAGGGGAGGGCTTTAGCCGTGAACCCTCAAGTATGCCTTTCTTTTTTCTGGCCATGTATCGAAAGACAGGTGATTATAAAAGGAATCGCCGAAAAAACACCGGAGACCGTTTCCGATGCGTATTTTGACTCACGACCCGACGGTAGTAAATTAGGAGCCATCGTCTCAGCACAAAGTCAACCCATTCCATCCCGCGCCTTTTTGGATGAAAAATTAAAAGATCTTGAAGAAGCCTTTGCGCAGCAACCCATTCCCAGACCCTCTCATTGGGGCGGTTATCTTGTTCGTCCTCAAGCGGTCGAATTCTGGCAAGGGCGTCCCAATCGACTTCACGATCGCATTCGATATTCACTTCAAACCGATTTAAATTGGAAAATTGAACGCTTATCTCCATAGTTTGTAGGAAAATTACCTAAAAAATAAAATTATTGATGTATTTCATCGATTTTATTTGTCACTTTAACGGTATAGTAGTAAGTTTGGGTAACCAAATCAAAACAACGTTCATCAATTACTAACTGACAAGATATTTGCCCCACATCTATCCGTCAAAACTTAACCTACTACTATGAATGCAAAACTACTTAGAATGTTTTTACCAATCGCATTGGTGTTTACATTAGTATCGTGTTCCAAAGATGAAGAAGCTACTTCAACTAACGACTATCGATTAGTCACTGCTTATGATTATACCGAAGAAGAAACGGATTTGGCTACCCGTTTAAACAATTACCGCGTAAGCCAAGGGTTAAACCGTTTGGAAATCGTAAACCACATCTCTTTCAAATCCTTTGAGCATAACGAATACATGATTGAAAACAATGTTGTAAGTCACGATCATTTTGAATTGCGTGCTGACAATATCAAGCATGTGTTGGGCGCTGTAAGGGTAGGTGAGAATGTAGCGTACAATTTTTCAACACCTGCTTCGGCTTTAAATGCATGGTTAAACAGCCCAGGCCACAAAGCCAACATCGAAGGCGATTACACCCACTTTGGCGTATCGATTACCATTAATCCTGCCAATGGCCGCCGTTACTTTACGAACATATTTATGAAAAGATAATTGATTTATAGTTTTGTTTGATTTTGCAATGACCACTCTCCGGAGTGGTTTTTTTTTTGTTTTATGTTGGGCAGCAATTACCTTCATCTTTCTCCACAACGCGGTCCGGCTTTCGCCTATATCCCCGAAATCCATCGGGGGATGACGTCTCTATCCGGGCTGAATACAACCTCATTTTTCTAAAAACAATAAGGCAAAGATTCCATCAACATTTGAGATCAAAGCTATTTTAAGGCTTTAACACTGCTTGAAAAAGATATTCTAGGATGAGTTTGATTAGCTACTACAATGAAGCTCTCATAGCCTTAAATCGGTTTTCAACGTGGACTTTAGAAAATATAACTGTTGCGTTCTATGCGCTTTTCAAAGTAAACCCTACCAGCGTACAACAATCGTTTCAATATTGAATTCAAGCAAGGCATAGTGCCGAATGAACAGGCTTATTCGGTAAGTTTAAATTAGGAATTATAAAGCTATTAATGCGGTGAATTGGGTTAGGCTATCGTTTCATCGTCTTCCTGATGTAAAAGTGCTCAAAAGGATGGCAATAGGAGAGGAGTAACATGAAAAACGCCCCACATAAAGCAGGGCGTTTTCGGGTTTAAACAATGTATAATTGAGATTATAATTTGGTAATGATAAATTCTGAACGACGGTTCGCTTGGTGTTGCTCTTCGGTACATTCTGATTTGTTGGTCGGTTCACAGGCACAATCGTTAACCAATTGCGACTCTCCATATCCTTTTTCTGTCAAACGACTTGCAGCAATACCATTTTTGACCAACCAAGCAACAGTTGATTTTGCTCTACGATTAGACAAGGACAAATTGTACTTATACGTTTGACGACAGTCGGTATGTGAACGAATATCCAATTCCATGGTTGGGTATTGCTCTAATACGTCTAATACTTTGGCCAATTCAACTGCTGCATCAGGACGGATATTTGATTTGTCTAAGTCAAAGTAAATGATTTTAATTCCAAACGCTTTGAACAAGTCGTCGCCAACCGTAACGGGTTTAACGGTACGTTCCATTTCTACAGTAACAAAGGTTTTGCCCGATTCATTTGGAGTCATTAAAGGAGTATCCACGGTGTTGTATTCAGGTAAAGAGGACTTGATATAAAACTTGGTTTCACAATCTTGCGTATCAAAATCAAATTTACCTTCAGCATCGGTTTTCATCTCCTTCAAGACTTTGAAGTTTTGGTCTTGCAACACTACTGATACACCTGCCAAAGGTTTGCCCGTTTCTTTGTCGGTAACAATTCCATGAACAGCTTGCTCACAATCTACCAATCGGGTGTTTTCTTTAAAACGGTAAATGTCATCATTACCATTACCACCTTCACGGTTGGAGGATACATAGCCTGTACGGTCTTTTTCATTGATCAAATACGCGAAGTCATCTTTTGAACTATTGATAGGTTCACCCAAATTGTGAACATATTTAATCGAACCGTCGGCTTGTATTTTAGCATAGAAAACATCCAAACCTCCTAAACCAGGATGTCCGTCAGAGGCAAAGTAAAATTCGCCATCTGAAGTTACCATTGGGAATGATTCACGACCTTCCGTGTTAATTAGATTGCCCATATTTACAGGGTTTCCAAAGGAACCATCTCCATTGATCGCTACTTTAAAAATGTCGGATAATCCTTTAGTACCAGGCATATCCGATACGAAGTAAAGTGTTTTTTCATCGCCACTTAGAGCAGGGTGTGCTGTTTGGTAATCATTACTATTGAATGGTAATTCTTTAACATTACCCCATTTTCCATTTTCAAAAGTAGCGGTATAAACTTTCAATAATGTTGAGCCTTTACTGTTTTTTTCACGCTTTTCTAAGAAGCTATTACGAGTAAAATAGACGGTTTTACCATCTTTTGTAAATGCACAAGTAGATTCATTTACTCTTGTATTTAAACCTCTTTCAAATCGTTTTGGATTTGAAAGTGCACCTTGTTCTCCGATGTCTGCGGTATACAAGTTGGTGAAACTTTCACCCGTCCATGTATGTTTACGTTTCCCTAGACTACCCGTGTCTCGTGCAGAAGTAAAAACTAATTTTTTATCATAATAAGCTGCACCATAATCGGAGTATTCCGAGTTGATTCCAGCATTTTCAAGTGTAAACCGACCTGAATTTTTCTTGATTTGTGCTAAATAATCCTTTTGTGAAACGGCTAATTTCGCACGTTGTTCATTTCCGCTTAATTGGTTGAATTTGATCATCATTTGATCTGCTTTTGCATAATCATTGGTCGCCTTGAGCGATTGGGCATAACGGAAATAATATTCAGCTGGGTTTTCAGGAACAAATGCAAATAATTCACCATACCATTTTGCGGCGTTGGTTAAATCACCTTTGTAATAATACGAATCTCCTAATTTCTGCAGCATGTCTTGGGATTTATATCCTTTCGCAAAAATACGTTCATAGGTTTTTATCGCATCAACATAGGCGTAGTTATCGTATTGCTTGGTTCCTTTAGCCAGTTTTTTGTTTTGAGCTGTCAAAGTACCACAGGTAGCAATTGCGATTAAAGCGATATGTAAAAATTTATTTTTCATGGTGTGCTGGTAATTAGATTAGAAGAATCTTGGTGATACAATTCGATCATCGCGTCTGAATAATTCAAAGCGCAAGAAAATTTCGTGAGATCCTGAGTTATAGTTAGCTAAACGTGTTGTTTCCAAATCATAGGCATAACCTGCAAATAAACCGTCTGTAATTTGAAATCCAACCATAGCACTCATGGCTGCACCCCAACGCCAAGCTGCACCTAACGTTAGTTTTTCTTGAATTAAGAAGTTACCAGAAACATCCAATTGAAAAGGAGCCCCTTCAACAACTTTAGATAGGAAAGCGGGTTTGAACTTTAAGTTGGGTGATAAATCAAAAACATAACCACCGATTAAATAAAAGTTCATTCGCTCTTTATAAACGGCCACATCATTATCATCGTAACGTTTGGTCTCAAAGAAATTAGGAACAGACAACCCAACATACGATTTGTCAGAGTGGAAATAAACTCCCGCACCTACATTCATACTAAAGTTATTGTTCAAATTTTGTAACAAAGGATCATTGGGGTTTTGATAGGTCAAACGAGTAACATCCAAGTTGAACAAGTTTCCCGTAGCTTTTACCCCAAAGGATAGTTTGTAATTTTCTGAGGTTTGAACCGAATAGGAAACATCCGCCGAAATAGTATTTTCAGAGGTTGGACCAATACGATCATTTACAAAAGATAATCCTAATCCCAAATTGGTAAATTCAATAGGAGTATTCATCGAAAACGCATTGGTTACCGGTGCTCCATCTAAACCTACCCACTGAGTTCGGTGTAACCCGAAAAAGCTCATCACACCACGTGACCCTGCATATGCTGGATTGATATTAATGGTGTTATACATATATTGCGTATACTGGGCGTCTTGTTGAGCAAAGCTCATCAAACCCGTTAACAGCATTCCGAAAATTAAAATTCTTGTTTTCATTTATTTGGGTGTTAAATTAACAACCGGGGGTTAGGGCATAACCCCCCGTTGATAGATTATCTTGACAAATACAAATATCCGTTTTTAGTTACAAAGTTACCATCCGCCTTTCTATATTTCAAAATGTAGAAGTAGGTACCTGTTGGTAATTCAGCAGACTGATTTACGGTTGCTCTACCTTCTGAAATTCCACGGAATACTCTTGAAGTGTTGTCGTAATTTGTAGTATCAAATACTTTCACACCCCAACGGTTGTAAATTTCAACTGTATTTTCCGGGTAACATGTAATATCTTGAATATTTTCAATGATGAAGAAATCATTAGCACCGTCACCATTTGGCGTAACCGCATTGTTTATAATGATGGGTTGACAAGCTGGCAATACAACACAAACTTCATCATTTGCATTAATGGATACTAAGAATTCAATCGGACACGTTGCTGTTGGTAATGTATACTTAATCACATAAGTATCATCCGCCAATTGGTAGGGATTAAATACTCCAGTAGTTGTATTCAACCCCCCTGAGTTGTTCATATCAGTCCAAGTTCCAGAAGTAGTATTTGTACCTGGGAACTGCGTAGAAATAACAGCAGCAATATCAATTAATAATGTATTATCATCGGTACATACAGCCTCAGGATAAGCATACTGATTTGTCGTTGAATTAACAGTAACGTTTACAGTTTGTGTATACGTGTTTGTGTTATTACAGCTATCAGAAACAGTCCATGTGCGTACAATTGTATACGATCCATTGACAGGTGTACTACTCGTTTCATTAAACACTACAGTAACCGTGGCAGCACAGTTATCAGTAAACTGTAATCCTGGAGCTGCAGGAACTGCATCACAAGTAGCACTAATCACAGTTTGATATGCGGTTGCAATTTGCGGTGCTGTTGTATCTTGAACCGTTACGGTTTGAACGTGCGTTGTAGTGTTGCCACAAGCATCCGTTGCTGTCCAAGTACGCGTTAAGGTATAAGCACCTGGACAAGAACCAGCGGTAGTTACTTCGTTGAAGGTTACGTTAGCCGCACCACAGTTATCGGTAGCTGTTAAAGTTACCGCTGCAGGAATGTTAGAACACTCTGCGGTTACATCGGCAGGTAAAGCCTCTAC
>NZ_JBEILJ010000035.1:0-26719 GCF_040379285.1 Flavobacterium sp.
AAAAAAAACACCGTATTGTCGACCACTTGTAAAAAGTTTATATATTTGTAGCAACAGTACCTGTGTTGCTTCCCATTAGAACAGCTCACGGGTCTTTTTTTTATAGTCCACAGAAGAACAGCACTAGTGTTTTATATATAATCCTATTATGACGAAGGCTCCAAAAGATATACAATCTCAGATTACCTTATTGCAAAGTCGAAATATGCAGTTCAAGGATGTTAATAATGCTCCCCATTTTTTAAGTACCATTAGTTATTATCGACTTAAAGGGTATTGGTGGGAAATGCAAGATGATAAAGTGAATCATCATTTTGCGAATCATAGTTATTTTGAAGACGTAATCGATTTATACAATTTCGACAGGCATTTTAGACTAATTGTTTTCAATGCGATAGAACGTATAGAAGTGGCTTTGAGAACTAAATTGATCTATCATTTGTCATTAAGTTATGGAGCCAATTGGTATTTGAATCCTGCATTATTTCAAAACCCCACAAGGTTTCTTGCTTTTTTAGGTAAAATAAATCTTGATGTTAGTAATAGTAGTGAGGAATTTATAGTAAAACATTTTGACAATCATCCAGACGAAATGCCCGAAAGCTGGAAGTCGTTAGAAGTTATTACACTAGGAATATTATCAAAACTATATAGTAACCTAAAACATCAATTACCAGAAAAAAATAAAATTGCCAACGAATTTGGGTTAAATAATCAAAAGTATTTAAGTAGTTGGTTGTTGACCATTACTGTTGTACGTAATATAATTGCGCATCACAGTAGGCTTTGGAATAGAGTTATTATTAATAAATATGATTGGCCACCGACTTCACCGCAACCCATATTGAGTTATATTCCAAATAATCACCAACGGAGAAAAATTTTCCCAATATTATCTGCCCTGATTTATATGAATAATCAAATAAGTCCAGGTAATCACCTTAAACATGAATTGTTTAATTTATTTGCACAATTCCCTAATATTCAATTAAGTAGAATGGGATTTCCAGCCAATTGGCAAAGTGAACCTATTTGGAAATAGAATGAGTAAACAATCCGAAGCTATATTAGAAGAACAACTGGTTGCCCAGCTCCAAAAAATGATATTCTATTTTCTCACTATTTCTGTAACATTCCTTCTGTGCTTCAACAATTAACTAAGTTAGCCACTGGCAGTACTAGATTTACAATTTCTGTTGGTTCGTTTTCAAATGTCAAGGTATCGATACCTTGTATGGAAGAACAAACCAAAATCGCTGATTTCCTATCGGCTATTGATGATAAAATTGCCCATTGCCAGTCGGAGTTAGACGGTTTGGAGCAATGGAAAAAGGGCTTGTTGCAGCAGATGTTTTGTTAGTAAGTGTAAAAAAATAAACCTACAAGTTGATTAAATGGAAATAGTTCGTATCTTTGCAGACCAATTATTTGCCTTTCGTTACAGGGATGAATCTGACAATGAGTATGATAGATTAATGGATTTATGGGTAGATGTGGCTTATCTTCGGTCATTTGCAATAAAAAACAAAGTGTTGAATGTAAATGAATTTATTAACGATATATTAGAAGATGCAGAGGAAATTCAAGACTTTTTAGAAAATCTCAACCAAAACAATCAGCCTTATGGTTTTTATTTTGAACCTTTACAATTTGCAGAACGCACTAGAGTACTTTCGCTTCAAAAAGGAAAAATTAAACGTAATCAATTACGGCTATATGCTATTAAAATAGATGACGATTGTTTTGTAATTACTGGTGGAGCTATAAAAATGAGTCAAAAAATGGATGAACATGAAGATACTGCTCTAGAGCTGGTCAAATTAAATAATGCACGAATTTACTTAAATTCAAAAGATGTTTTTAACCAAGATTCTTTTTTCGAACTTTTAAATGAATAATCATGACAAATAAAGAAAAATTTTTATCTCTTGTTTCTGATAAAAAAACAAATACTTTAGAAAGAAATAGAGAACGAATTAAAAACCGTTTGATGTTACGTGAATCGCAAAAAATTGCTATTAAGGTTTTAACAAAATTGGACGAGTTGAAATGGACACAGAGAGATTTAGCAAATGCACTAAATGTAAGTCCTCAACAAGTTACCAAAATAGTAAGCGGTAAAGAAAACCTAACTATTGACACTCAAATCAAGTTGCAAAATGTTTTAAACATTCCAATATTAGCGACCTTTTACGAAAAAAAAATGGGTGTTATGGAAGAGTGGATTTTAACAATCGAAAAACGTGTAGAAAAAATAGTTGCCCAAACTAACAGCTTTTCAAACAATTATCAAGCATCTAAAATTGTGAAAGTTGAAAAGCCTGCAAGTACCGAAGATTATTTTCAAATGGTTGGATGATGGAAAAGGAAAATATACAAATTGGTTTTACATTACAGAGTATAAAAACAGAGCAATATGCGATTTTTGAAGATAATTTTACCCCTAAAAAAGAAACCAATTTAGGTACTGAATTGCAGTTTAAACTCGACCAAAAGAATAATCTAATCGGAGTTTTTATTGGATTTGAGTTTTTGCAAAATAAAAAAGTTTTTTTAAAAATTCAGGTGAGTTGTCATTTTAAAGTTAGTGAAACATCTTGGAATAATTTTATACAACAAAGAGAATCAAAATTGGTCGTTCCAAAAGGATTTCTTGCTCATTTGGCAATGATAACCACAGGTACAACTAGAGGCGTTTTATTTGCAAAAACAGAAAATACGCTATTTTCAAAATTTATTGTTCCAACATTAAACGTATCTGAAATGATTCCAGAAGACGCCGCATTTGATATGCTTGTTGAATAATGTCAAAACAATCCGAAGCTATATTAGAAGAACAACTGGTTGCCCAGCTCCAAAAAATGGGGTACGGTTTGGCCAGCATCACCAATGAACAAGAACTGATTGCCAACTTAAAAATCCAGTTGGAAAAACAGAACCGTATTCAATTCTCGGCTACCGAGTTTGAACGGGTGATGAATATTTTATCCAAAGGGTCGGTATTTGAAAAAGCCAAAACGCTTCGGGAGAAACAACATATTATTCGGGATAACGGGGACAACTTATACTTTGAATTTATCAATACCGAACACTGGTGTCAAAATCAGTTTCAAGTAACGCATCAAGTCACCGTTGAGGGACAATACAAGAACCGTTATGATGTCACTTTATTAATCAACGGCTTGCCGTTGGTACAGATTGAATTGAAGCGTAGAGGCCTCGAGTTAAAAGAAGCGTTTAATCAAGTCAATCGCTATCAACGCCATTCGTTTGGTTCCAATTCGGGGTTATACCAATACATTCAAATCTTTGTGATTAGCAACGGGGTGAATACCAAGTATTACGCCAACAACCGTAACCAATCCTTCAAACAAACCTTTTACTGGACAGACAAAGAAAATAAACGCTTAACCAATATTCTCAACGGATTTACCAGCGAGTTTTTGGAGCCGTGCCATATTAGTAAAATGATTTGTAAGTACATTGTACTCAATGAAACCCATAAAATCCCCATGGTGTTACGACCGTATCAATTCTATGCCGTAGAGGCGTTGATTGATAGAGTTAAGAATAGCGTGAACAATGGGTATATCTGGCACACCACGGGAAGCGGTAAAACGCTAACATCCTTCAAAGCCAGCCAGATTATAATGAATTTGCCACAAGTGAAAAAAGTGGTGTTTGTGGTTGACCGTAAAGACTTAGATTATCAGACCACCAAAGAGTTCAACTCGTTTTCAAAAGGGAGCATCGACGGAACCGATAATACCATGATGCTGGTGGATAAATTTACGGACGATTCCAAGTTGATAGTTACCACCATTCAAAAGCTAAATACGGCCATTAGTAAGAAACAGCATTTAGAAAAGATGAATCGTCTGAAAGACGAACGTATTGTCTTTATCTTCGATGAATGTCACCGTAGCCAGTTCGGAGAAACCCATAACCGTATCAAGAGTTTCTTTAACAATATTCAATTCTTTGGGTTTACGGGAACCCCAATATTTGCTGATAATTCTGTTAAAAATGAATTGGGTCGCAGAACCACCAAAGAACTGTTTGCTGATTGTTTGCACAAGTATGTGATAACCGATGCTATCAAAGACGAAAACGTGTTGAAGTTTTCTGTGGAGTATGTGGGTCGCTACAAACAGAAGGAAGACCGCAACACCAACATCGATATTGAAGTAGAAGACATCGACACCAAGGAGTTAATGGAACACCCCTCACGATTGGAAAAAATAGTGGATTACATCGTGGCACACCATGACCGTAAAACACACAGTCGCAACTTCACGGGGATGTTTTGTGTGAGTAGTGTCGATACGTTGATTAAGTATTACGAACTATTCAAAAAGAAACGATTAGTTGGTGAACACAATTTAAACATTGCCACCATATTCAGTTATTCGGCCAATGAAAACGATGCGGATGCCAACGGCTTTTTACCTGATGAATTATCGGTGGTGGAGGAACCTAGAGCATTGTATGGATTACAAGCCCACAGTCGGGAGAAACTGGATGAATTTATAGTGGATTACAACCAGTTATTCGATACCAAGTTTTCCACCAAAGACAGCGTGAGCTTCTACAACTATTACAACGACATATCCAAGAAAGTTAAAGAACGTAAGATTGATATTCTACTGGTGGTCAATATGTTTTTAACGGGTTTTGATAGCCCTACATTAAATACGTTGTACGTTGATAAGAACTTAAAATACCACGGTTTAATTCAAGCCTATTCACGCACCAATAGGGTGTTGAACGAGATGAAATCCCAAGGTAATATTGTGGTGTTCCGTAACTTAAAAGGAGCCACTGACGAGGCGATAACGCTATTCAGTAACAAAGATGCTGTTGACGTGATTATAATGAAACCGTATGAAGATTATGCGGTTAAATTTAATGAGGCCTATCAAAAGTTACTGGAGTTGGTTCCAAGTGTAGATGCTGTCAATGAACTAAGAACCGAGGACGAAGAACTGGAGTTTATCAAGGCGTTTCGTGAGTTGATGCGTATTCGCAATACCATGACCGCCTTTGCCGATTTCAGTTGGTCAGACCTTGAAATGGAAGAACAAGAGTTTGAAGATTACAAAAGTAAGTACTTGGATTTACATGATAAGGTTAGAACCGAACATGAAAAAGACAAAGTGTCCATACTAGAGGATGTTGATTTTGAATTAGAGTTGTTGCACCGTGACGACATCAATGTAGCCTATATACTTCAATTGCTAATGAAGTTAAAGACCGACAACAAAAAGGATGCAGTTAAGACCGAGGCCGACATATTAAATTTATTGAGTGGTGAAGCCGAATTGAGAAGCAAGAGAGAATTGATAGAACGCTTTATCAAAGAGAATTTGCCCATTATTGAAGACAGTGAAACCATACCCCAAGAGTTTGATAAATTCTGGAGTGAGGAACAAGTCAAGGCCTTTAATAAAATCGTAACCGAGGAGAATTTATCCCCAGAGCGAACAGAGCAGCTTATTGAGAATTATTTATTTTCAGAACAAGAGCCGTTACGTGATGAGGTACTCGATTTAATTGAAGGAGCCAAACCAACAATTTTAGAACGTAAGAAAACGGGTGATAGAATTTTAGATAAGATTGTGACGTTTGTGAAGACATTTGTGAGTGGGATAACTGGGTAGCCCCCCTCCGTTACCCCCGTTCTCCCCCCGCCCATAATTAGGTTAGCTATGAGAACCTTGATAAGGCGAGGAAAAATTTTTGGGAGTTTGGGATAAAACATCTTTTTAGAGTGTTTTTTTTGAATCTATATTAGCGGGTAAACGCTATGTAAGTCTTAATCAAAAAACATCTATAAGGAGTAAAACAATGGAGGTGTTCGTTCGTTTTTTAGTTAGGTTATAGATAAATTATCTTTTAGGGTTAAAAGGTATGATGTTTTGCGTTTTATCCAGCCATGAAAATTTATAGAGTTTTTGAATGATATATTGTTGCACCGAAATACTAGGTTCCATACTATCACCAAACCAATTGCAAATTAATTGGCTCCCCTCGTATTTACCCATTGGGTCATTGATGCTTTTGGGACTATATAGCCAGACTTGATATAAATATTTTGGCAACAAACCGTTAGAATCAAAATGCAAAGAATTTCGATTAATAACGGCTGGAATATCATAACCCCACTCCAATGGATTACTAGGATAAATTAAAAGTTTGTTTAAACTGTTTAGCGTTTTAGTGTCGGTTGGTATATTGTTGGCATAAGTTTCAACAAAGATGAACCCCTTAATGAAAATTTGATACCCGTCAAGGTAAATGATCTTGTTTTTGTCTTCCATAGCTTTTTATTTATAAATATTTTGGCCATGGAAAAAGATAGAAAAAGGGTCAATAATTTTTCAATCGTACAAGAATCGTACAGATTTAAACAAACAAAAAACGCATCAACCTGATTATTAGATTAATGCGTTTTTAGTAAGTGGAGAAGATGGGGCTCGAACCCACGACCTCTACGCTGCCAGCGTAGCGCTCTAGCCAACTGAGCTACATCCCCTTTTGGATGCGTTGCAAATATACTAATTTACCTATCAACCCCAAATATTTTTTTGATTCCTAAAGAATTGTATACTTAAAGCAAAAAAAACACTGATTTATAGCAAATTATCGCAAAATTATTCTTAAAATTGAGCTTGTTTAAAAAAAGCACAAATTATTTACCTCAACTGAAAATGAAAAAAATTACTTTATTGACATCCTTGTTAGTTTCTTTTTTTGTTCAGGCACAGATCATTGCCTTTCAAAACTTTGATACGGCTTTAGGCTGGACTACCACCACTACAACAAGTGATGCAGGAACAACCATTAACGCCTGGTCTCGTAGAACATCTGGGACCAACCCTACCTGTAGTACTTTTGCAGGTGCAGGGATGGCTCGTTTTGCCTCCTATTCTATTCCAAACAACGGAACAGGTCGTCTCACTTCGCCTGCAATAACTTTTCCAGGGGCAAATTACCGTGTGAAGTTAAAAATGTTCCGCGATTCAGGATATCCTACCGATGCTGATAACATTCAGGTTTTCTACAACACTACTTCCGCGGCTGGAGGAACTTTGTTGGGAACCGTTAACCGTTCACGTCAATTGGCGCCTATCGTGCCTGCTGACGGTTGGTACAGTTACTCTTTTGATATTCCTGGAACAATTTCTGGTACAGGATTCATCAATATTTTAGGAACTTCACGATATGGAAACAACATCTTTATTGATGAAATTACAGTGGAACAAATTCAAGCTATTGACGCTGAAACTACTTCGGTAGATATGAATGAAATTGTATTAGCTGGTTCTAAAGTGATTACAGGTTCGATTAAAAACATGGGAACGTCTTCTATCAACTCGATGACCGTAAATTGGCAAATTGGAACAGGTACCATCTACTCACAAACTTTCTCTGGATTGAATATAGCTATGGGACAGTCATTCACTTTTACCCATAATAACCAATGGAATGCTACTCCAGAAAATTATGTATTAAAGGTTTGGGTTTCCAATGTAAACGGTGCTGGAAATGATGGGGATACTACCAACGATATGGTGATCAAAAACGTTTCTGTGGCTAGTGGTTCTACCACGCGTCTTCCTTTGTATGAGAAATTTTCGAGTTCAACATGTCCTCCTTGTTTTTCGTTCAACACCAACTACTTTACTCCATTCTATAATACAGGAACCAACCAGGATAATTTAGCGTTGATATCCTATCAAGTAAATTGGCCCGGTACGGGAGATCCTTATTTTACTACTGAAATTGGTGATCGTGTAGGGTATTACGGAGTTACTAGTGCTCCAACATTATTTGTAGATGCCAAAGGAGGAACAAGCTTTAGTACATCACAATTACAAACGGCTTTAGATGCCGCTTTAAACGTGCCTGCTTACTTCGGAATCAATGCGACCCGTTTGTTGAACGGTTCAGATTTAACAGTAACGATAAACACTACACCATACCTTTCTGGAAATTACACCATTCATGCTGTTGTGGTAGAAGGAGTAACTACGGGTAACGTAGCAACCAACGGTGAAACTTCTTTCAAGAATGTAGTTATGAAAATGTTGCCCGATCCTGATGGAACAGCCGTGAATTTTACTTTCAACACCCCAACAACCCACACGTTACAAGCAAACTTAAACGGGTTGAATATTGAAGAGTTGTCGGATATTAAAGTGGTTGTATTCATTCAAAATGTAGCTACTAAAGCAATAATGCAAGCTGCATTTGCCACAGATGCATTATCCAATGGTTCATTCACAGCGCAAAATATTGCACGCTTGTTCCCAAATCCTTCCAATGGTATTCTTCAAGTAGCAACAGAAGGAACTGTAAATATTACGGTTAACGATATGACTGGAAAAGTAGTCTATCGTGCTAATGCTCTTGAAAATGGAGGTCAAATGAATTTGTCATCGTTGCAAAAAGGCATTTACCTAGCGACTATGACCAATGAAGCAGGCGCTACTCAAACACAAAAAATTGTATTAAATTAATAATAGTAAACGGGGAGATTTGCTGTCTCCCCATTAACACTCACCAAAAAATATGAAAAAGATTGCTCTTTTTGGAATGCTAGCCATGATGGGTTTAACACAAGCGCAAATTGCAGTTACCCGTCATAATAATACACCTGTTACTTCAGGTCAGGTTTTGGCTTTTAATTCAACCTTATATCCACAAGGATCTTTGGATTTTTATGTGAAAAATCTATCAACTACAGCATCAGTAAATGTCCGTATTAACTGTAGTTCTTTGGTCAACACTGACGGGGAAGGTTTTGAATTGTGTTTTGCCAACGAATGCTTATCATCGGTAGAAGAAGGAATGAATTATCCTGTGAATCTTCCCTTTTTAACCTTACCTCCAGGAGGACAAAGCGGCAATGACGGACACTTTTACAACACCGTTTTAGGTTCAGCGCCTTATCCCAAAGATTATTCTTTCCGTTTTTTCCAAGCGGGAAATTCATCGGGAAATTTTGTTGACGTTACCTATCGTTTTGACCCAGCGCTTTCGGTGGGCGATATCGAACAATTACAGCAAAATGGGGTATTGATCAAAGCCACCACCTTTACTTCAGAATTAACTTTGGATGTATTAAAAGCGTCACAAGTACAGGTGTTTGATGTCAACGGGAAATCAATCTTACAGCGTGATTTATCGTATGGGATTCATACCTTAGACACCAGCGCTTGGCAAACCGGTATGTATATTTTACAATTTACCGATGCTTACGGAAATATAGGGACAAAAAAAGTGATCAAAAACTAATTGGTCACCAACGTATAAAAAAAGACCTGCTCATTAGAACAGGTCTTTTTTATTTTAAAAACTATTGATCCATTGTTCCACCAGTTGAACCCCTTCCCGATGTTGTACCGAGCGCCCTATAGCTGGCATGATGTAAAACATATCGGTAGTGGTTTGCATGCGGTAATGGAGAATCGATTGGCCTACATTGTTGGGTTGTACAATACGTCCATTGTAGCCCGGCAAAGTATGTAAAGCGCCCACGCCCACGCCCATGTTTTCAGGATCGCTCGTGTCTGCATACTCCATATGTAAGGGATGTACTTGCGCTTCTCCTCCCACCCGGTGGCAATGGGCACAGTTGGCATCAAAATACGCCCGTACGCGTTTGGTAATCGGTAAAGATGTATTGTTGTAGTTGGGAACGGTGGTTATTGATGACGGCAAATTAGACTCCAAATACCCTGCATTAATCCATTGCGTCAATTGGTTTTGTGTTCCTGAATAATTCCAATTTAGATTTTGAGGTTTGATTCCAATCGGTGTTTTTTGCTGGGTTACCAAATCCCCGTGGCAGCGGTTACATTCTACTGTTGTATTGGGTGTCCTGTAGTTGAAGGTTAAGGTTTCACTGCCTTGTTGAATAGTAAGTGTGCGCGAAGTACTTGCGGTTTCAAGGAAAGCTTCCGTTTGTTCGGGATTCCAAATGTATTCGGCAAAAATCCATCCTGAACTTTTTCGAATCATTACCCGCGTTTCTATAATTTTTGTTGTTAATCCAGGCATTACCGTATTGTAGTAAAAGACCTTAATCAACGCAGCACCTACAGGTAAATTTAACACTTCACGATCACTAACATAGGTGGCTTTGGTGTTATTGGGCATCCAAACAAAACGTTTTTTTAAGGCATAATCGGTAAAAAGCTCACTAGAAGGTTGGTAGGGAAGGACTCCTATCGAGGGGGTTAAATTTTTTAATTCCCCTTCAAAAAAACGATAATCCGATAATTTAGCATAGGGTACCTGCGAAAGATCGCATTGTACCGGACTTTGGGGTATCGGGGTATAATCAGCATCATTCGACGAGCAGGCACTCATTAGTCTCAATAGAAGGAGACTGCATAAAATTCCTTGTAGTCGAATCGCTTTCATTTTAAAATGACGTATTAAACGTTAGCGTGAGTCCAGAACTTTCAGGAACAAAACGGCAAACACCACCTACACAAACCAAACCGCCGCGTTGACGACCATAATTGATGCCTAAGCGGGTTGCTTTATTTCGGAAAGCGCCACCAATATTGTAGTAATGATTTCGGTAGTGGCTCAAATCGTTACCATAGTTGTACAAATCATAGACATACATTGAGAACTTGGAATTAAAGTTGAATTCAACTGTAGCGGCAGCCCAATTTTTTCGATCGTAATCGGCCCACATGTGTTCTCCCATGACGCGAATGGATTGCCCTTTATCAAATTTGTATATGGCTTCTCCAGCAACGATATGGGTATTTACTTCTCCGGCAGCATCTTCAATATACTGTCGGTTGTAATATTGCTTGATATAACTTACTTGTGTAAACCACTTATTGGTCCATTTTTTGGTGATTTCAAAATTAAAGTCCGAGAACATCCGTTGTCCAAATCCTAAGAAATCGGTGTCGTAATCTTGGGGATTGAAAATGAAGAATGTACCGCTTAATGCGTTGTAATTCGAAAAATTCATGGCGACTTTAGTTCCGTATTTTCCGCCCAAGACTGTTCCTTTTTTAAAATCGTAAAACATATCAATTTGACCCCCAATTTCACCCGCTTTAACAAAGTCAGAACCTGCCAATAGTACATTGGGTTGGGCTTGATAGACATAAATATTGGCCAAATTGTAATGGTGTTGTTTGGTTAAGCTGGGAATAAAATTTATGATTCGATCGTTAAACACATTTCCTTTCGCAGCCCGTTCTGAAAAGAATCCCATGTTTTCAAGACGTCGGAATGTACCATCAATACCAAACCCTTTTTTGGAATACCCCATATTCAATAAAATGGCACTTCCGGGTTTGATCAATCGATTGTCGATTTGACCCGGCGCTTGAACAACTGCATCGGGCGATTTATAATTGTATTCTCCCGACAAATAAAAGGATTGGTAGGTAAGACTGATACGTCCAGCATAGGCATTGGTCAAGGCATCAAAATTTGGATTTACGATATCCGTTTTTTCATACCGCCCAACATAACTACCGCCCAAACTTAAGTCCGTTGTTTGCCATTTAAAAACTTTAGAAAGTCCCCATTCAAAGTCCCCGCCAAAAATTTGAGCATCGGTCACATCAAATCCTGTACGTTGCTGTCCATAAACCATTTTTAAGGTAAAATAGGCTACAGGTTTTAAAATCAACCGTCCGCCGCGTAAGGCATTGTTGATTCCTAGAGCGCGGTCTTCCCAACTTCTTAACAGTAAACCACTTCCAAATTGTTCATAGAAATACCCTGCGGTGGCTTCCAATTGATCGCCTTTGTATTGCACAAAATAGGTGGCTACGTTGGTTCCATTGAATTTGGGATTCATGTTCAATAAGGCATTTTGCTCATACGCCTCCCCTTGAATACCAAAGGTCCATTTTTTATAGTTGTAATTAAGAAATAAATAACTGTTGGAGCGCAGCGGTTCGTCGGGTTGCGCAGTGGAACTGTTAAACTCGTCTTTGAGTCCCTTGTCGTTTAAATACCATTGGGTGTTGGTTTCAAATCCACCACTTAGAACCCCTGAAGAATTGATATTGTTTTGGGCATGAGTCAAAAGAGAACCTAGTAAGAATCCGATGCACGAAAGGCCAAAAAAGAAGTTGTTTTTCATGAATTATAATTGCTTCAATTTGGCTAATAACGCAGCTTCACTTCCAGGGACATAACCGTTTTGGATGTGTATGATTTGTCCGTTTTTAACCACAATAGTGTAGGGGATATTCACAATAGTCAAGGCTCTTTTTAAATCTTGATTGGTGTCCAATAAAATAGTATAAGGCCATCCTTTTCCATTGACCAAAGGTTTTACTCTTTTTTGGGTGCGAGCATCATCGGTGGAAATCGCGATAACTTCCAAATTGAGCTGTTTTTTCCAGTCTTCAATAACATCATTCAATTCGTCCAATTCATTGATACAAGGACCACACCAAGTCGCCCAAAATGAGATAATATAGAGCTTATCTTTTTCTACAAAATCACGGTTTAATACGACGGATTTTCCTTCAAGATTGGTTAGTGTAACTTCAGGTATTGTGCTTTGTGCAGTTGTTAAAAAACTATAAAGCAAGAGTAAAACAAATATATTTCTCATTAATTCATGGGTAAGGCGTCACAAATAAATAAATTATATTATAATTTTTAAAAGATTTTTCTTTTTATTTGTAAACTTTAGATTTTAAATTGAATTTGCTATGAAATTTAAGATAACAACGGCTTTTTTGGCAATGTTTTTACTACTGGTTTCTTGTCAGGATACCGAGATTATCGAAAACCGTCCTGATGGATCGTCAACAGCGCCTCCTATTTCTGGATACTTCAAAAAAAACATCCTAATTGAAGATTATACGGGAACATGGTGTGGAAATTGCACCCGTGTAGCTTGGGCTATTGAAGAAGCCAAAGCAGCTTCTGACAAAATAGTTTCTGTGGCTATTCACAATGGAAATGATCCTTTTCATTTTCAAGGGATTGCGCCTTTGAAGAATTTGATTTTACCCAATTCACCGCTTGCTTTACCCGTTTCTCGATTAAACCGCATGATTGTTTGGGGTTTTCCTGAAACGTCAAATGTGCAACAGGCTTTGGATTTGGCATCAAATAACTCGACGATCGGTTTAGCTATGAACTCCACTGTAGCCAACGGGAATATCAATTTGGATGTAAAAATTAAATGCTTGGACGATTATCAAAACCTTAAGTTAGTGGTGTATTTATTGGAAGACAAATTGTATTTCAATCAACGAAACTATTATAATGACTTGTATAATGGGGTGAATCCTATCCCTAATTTTGAGCACAATCATGTATTGCGTGCCTCGTTAACAAATATCGTTGGGGAATCTATTACAGGAACCGTAAATGGGGCAACACTTACCCGTAACTTCTCCATTCCAATTCCGAACATAACCCCGCCTTCTAATTTTCCGAATGCACCTCAGATTAATCCTGAAAACATCAGTTTTGTGGCCTTTGTTACCCGAGGTGAAGATAATATAGTAATCAATGCACGCGAGGCGAAAGCAAATGAAAATCAAAACTTTCAAGAAAATCCATAAAGAAATACCACAAATGCTGTTCCAATCGAACGGCTTTTTTTATAGAAGAAATATTTGTTTGAATGAAATTTTTAGTACTATTCCTGCAATCGGCCATCGATAAAAAACTTCAAGAAGCACCTGATAATGGGTATGCTATCGGTGTTTGGATTGGAAATTTGCTGCCTTTTGTGGTATTGGTGGGCTTGGCTTATCTGCTTTATTACCGTTCCAAAAACCGAAAGGATTAGAATAAAACCGTATTTTTGTCGCGAAAATTTCCAGTATGAGTACCATTCGAATCACCAAACAATTTAGTTTTGAAACCGGACATGCCTTGTATGGCTATGATGGAAAATGTAAAAACGTTCACGGGCATAGTTACAAGTTATCGGTCACTGTTATCGGTCAGCCAATCACCGATACGTCGCATGTGAAATACGGAATGGTAATTGATTTTACCGATTTAAAAAAAATCGTAAAAGAAGAAATAGTTGACGTGTTTGACCATGCGACAGTATTCAATAAAAATACGCCTCATATTGAATTGGCTCAGGAGCTTCAACAGCGCGGGCATCATGTTATTTTGGTCGATTACCAACCTACGAGTGAAAATATGGTAATAGATTTTGCGGCTAAAATAAGCAACCGCCTTCCCGCTACTATTCAACTTTTTTCATTACGACTACAAGAAACAGAGACGTCTTATGCCGAATGGTATGCGTCTGATAATGCATAAGTATGGCCAAAAAAATCTATTTTGCTTCCGACCAACATTTGGGTGCGCCGACAGCCGAAGCGAGCTTTCCGCGTGAACAAAAGTTTGTTGCTTGGCTAGACACCGTGAAGCAAGATGCGGAGGCTATTTTTTTGCTCGGGGATTTATTTGATTTTTGGTTTGAATACAAAACCGTAGTTCCCAAAGGCTTTGTGCGTGTTTTGGGGAAATTGGCTGAAATTCGCGATAGTGGAATACCCATTTATTTTTTTGTGGGGAATCACGATTTGTGGATGCATGATTATTTTGAGAAGGAATTGAACATTCCCGTATACCACGATAACCAAACATTTACGTTTAATGGTAAGTCGTTTCTCATTGGCCACGGCGATGGCAAAGGCCCAGGGGATAAAGGCTATAAACGCATGAAAAAAGTGTTTACCCATCCTGTCTCTAAATGGGTTTACCGCTGGTTGCATCCCGATTTGGGCGTAAAGTTAGCCCAATACCTTTCGGTCAAAAATAAATTGATCTCGGGCGAATCCGACGTGAAGTTTTTGGGCGAAGACAACGAGTGGCTAGTACAGTATTGCAAGCGGAAATTACAAACACAACACTACGATTATTTTGTATTTGGCCACCGCCATTTTCCGATGACCATTGCTCTCAATGCACAATCAACGTATATCAATCTCGGGGATTGGATTGGGTATTTTACCTATGGCGTTTTTGATGGAACCCAAATGACGCTAGAAAAATTTGAACTATAATTTCCGGCCAATCAAATTGACAGCAGGCGTACGAATCGTGCTTTTACTGGGTTTTTTGTAAAAGTAAAACGCAAAATCATAATTGATCCAAACATTGGCATTGAATAATTCTTCCGTTTCCTTTTCGGTAACGACATCCCGGTATTTTGTGTAAAAGTTGGTTTCGTCCGAACATTGAAACTTCACTAAAGTTTGCTCTTCAAAAGGAGGATAAACCACGGTTTGATGCGCATCAACATAGTCGACCAATTCAATAGAAACCAAAATTTCTTCTCCTGGCGTTAAGGTGTAATCGACAGGGGTGTTGATTTTGTTTTTTTGTTTAGGGTCTAGGGTTTGAACCGGTGAAATGTACACAGGGATGGCCTGCAGGGGTGAAATGTTGGTCCGTTGTATGATTTCTCTATTCACTATTACTTTATAAAAAAGAATACGGTATTTCGTGGGATGAACTATTTTTTTGACATACCATTGTACCTTTTCTAGCGCCAAATCAAAAGGGTATTCATTGGAAAGCTGTAAGCCAAAAAACAATTGCTTTTGCAAATACATGCCGCTGGAATTGGGTAAAATGCGGTTTTGTTCGCCCAAGGTAATTTTTTCGGGAAGGGATCCCACCACGACTTCCTCCAATTCGTAGATTTTTTTCTTGAGATAGATGATATCGGTTAGACTATCTCGGGAATAGCCTTTGGGTTCGAAATTAAATTTGGAAAAAGTAATTGAATCATAGGGAATTTCAGGCAAAGCAAGTGCTTCTTTTTCGGGAGAAATGCCTTCAAAGACTTTCTTTTTTTGGAGAAAAAGGTGGAAATTCACTTCGGGTAAAAATTCGCTAGTTTCTTCATCCAAAGGAAGTATTCGTTGGATTTGCCCTGAAACAGAATTGGTGACGAGTAAAAATAGGCTTAGACAAAATATTTGTTGGATTCGTTTCATGGGTTGAAGATACGGTTTTTACCTTCATGATTTGAAAATGGGGCGTCGATTCAGCCCCGATCGCAGCGGCATCCCCCGATTTATTTGGGGATATAGCGGAGAGCGGCATTGTGTTGCTAAGAACGATGGAGTTGTTGCTGCCTAAAAATTACAATTCTTCAATTTTTTTATGAATGTCCAATTTCCGGAAGGAAGGCGAGAGGATTCCCGTAGCCGTTACCGTTAACAGCGTCATTGCGCCACCAAAAACCACGGCCGTTACAGTGCCCATCAATTTGGCCGTCAAGCCGCTTTCAAATGCGCCGAGTTCGTTGGACGAACCCACAAAAATAGAATTCACCGAAGAGACCCGTCCGCGCATGTGATCGGGTGTTTCCAGTTGTAAAATGGTTTGCCGAATGACCACTGAAACACCGTCAAATACCCCACTGAGAAATAAAGCGGCCACCGAAAGCCAGAAGGACGTCGAGAGGCCGAAGACAATCATACACACGCCAAACAGAAATATGGCTACCAACAATTTCATCCCTGCATTTTTATTCAGCGGAATGTAAGCCGCGAGGATCATGGTGAGGAACGAACCCACTGCGGGAGCCGCGCGCAAAACACCAAAACCTTCAGCGCCTACTTTTAATATATCTTGGGCAAATACGGGGAGTAAGGCAATGGCGCCCCCGAAAAGCACAGCGATCATGTCTAGCGTGATGGCGTTTAAGATGGTTTTGTTGTGAAAAACAAAGCGTACGCCCTCCTTTAAACTTTGCATCATGGGTTCGCCGATTTTGGTATTTAAAATAGGTTTCTTCTCAATTTGCATCAGAAAAAGTAAGGCCAAGACCGTACAACCAAATACAAAGCACAGCGAAAAATGCACGCCAAAAAAGCGAATGGCAATTCCAGAAAGAGCGGGTCCAGTAACCGCAGCAATTTGCCACACCGAACTGCTCCAGGTGGAAGCGTTGGGGTAGACTTTTTTGGGAATTAACTGACCCAACAGTGAAAATACGGAAGGTGTGATAAAGGCACGCACCAATCCCCCACAAAATACCAGGACATAGATGGCATACAGCAAATTTTGAGCGGCAAAGTTCGCTTTAATTGCGGGAAGGGTTAGGGCAAACAAGCCGAGACTGATGAGTGAAAAAGCGATTAAACATTTGATCAACAGACTTTTCTTTTCGTTTTGATCGACGATATGTCCCGCAAACAGCGCCATGCTCACGGCGGGGATGATTTCCATCAAACCGATAATTCCCAACGACAGCGGATCTTTCGTCATGGAATACACTTCCCATTCGATGATGACAAATTGCATCGACCAGGCGAAGACCAAGGCAAAGCGCATGAGGAGGAAGAAGTTAAATTCGCGAAAGCGCAGGGCTTCGTAGGGATCGTTTTTAGTCATGGTGATTGCGTAAATCTTTCAAACGGAGTTGCAAAGTTACGGAACCGTTGAATTCATTTTCATCCAAACAGAAAACCGCATCAATTTTTTGTCGGTTTTCAATCAAAGTTACCTTGTCGCCTAGGCCAAAACCCACAGCCCCTATCGTTTCGGAAGTCCCTTGTTTGAGGTTGAGTTTCAAATGGGTTTCATCACTACCAATGCGTTTGCCATAGCCCGTGTCGTACAGGTTTTTGGAGAGAAATGTAGGGGTCATATTGCCTGGGCCGTAGGGCTCAAATTGTTTTAGTAGTCGCATCAATTTGGGCGTGATTTCAGAAAATTGGATTTCGGCATCGACCGCTATTTCTGGGATGAGAAGATTGGGGTCAATGGTTTTTTTGACCACTTCTTCGAAAGCGGCTTTGAAAGCGGGGTAGTTTTCTTCATACAAGGTCATTCCGGCCGCGTATTTATGTCCACCAAACTGAATTAGGTGTTCGCTACAGGCTTCTAGGGCTTCGTATAAATCAAAATCTTTGACGGATCGCGCAGAGGCGGCTAGTTTATCGCCACTTTTGGTAAACACGATGGTCGGACGGTAATAGGTTTCGGTGAGGCGAGAGGCTACGATACCGATGACGCCTTTGTGCCAATCTTCTTGGTAAACGACGGAGGTAAATCGATCGGTTTCGTTTAATTCCTGAATTTGCTTCAAGGCTTCTTCGGTGATGGTTTTGTCGAGTTCGCGACGGTCTTTGTTGTGTTGTTCAATATCGGCGGCAAATTGAACCGCTTGTTCCAAGTTCATTTCGGTCAACAAACTCACGGCGGCATTTCCATGTTGGATGCGACCTGCCGCGTTAATGCGCGGGGCAATGATAAACACGACATCGGTAATGGTGAGTTCGCTTTTCTTGACTTGTGTGAGCAAAGCTTTGATGCCGGGTCTCGGATTCTCGTTGATGACTTGCAAGCCAAATTTGGCCAACACCCGATTTTCCCCCGTGATGGGTACTATATCGGCGGCGATTGCTGTGGCGACCAAATCTAGGTAGGGAATCAAATCCAAAATTGCTTGCCCACGGCGTTCCGACAAGGCTTGGATCAATTTAAATCCGACGCCACACCCACAGAGTTCGTCATACGGATAGGAGCAATCGTCGCGTTTGGGGTCCAAAACGGCCACGGCATCGGGCAAGGTATCCCCGGGACGGTGGTGGTCGCAGATAATAAAATCGATGCCTTTGGCTTTGGCGTAGTCGACATGATCGATGGATTTGATACCGCAGTCCAAAGCAATAATTAAAGTCATTCCATTGTCTTCGGCAAAATCGATTCCTTGGTAGGATATGCCGTAGCCCTCGGCATAGCGGTCGGGAATGTAGGTGGCCACGTAGGGATAAAAACTGCGAAGGTAGGAAGCCATCAAAGAGACGGCTGTGGTGCCATCAACATCATAATCGCCAAAAACGAGAATGTTTTCGCGGTTGTTCATGGCTTGTTCGATACGAAACACCGCTTGCTCCATATCTTTCATGAGATACGGATTGTGTAAGTCGTTTAGGGTAGGGCGAAAAAAAGCTTTGGCTTCTTCGAAGGTGGTGATGCCGCGTTGCACCAATAAGTTGGCTACGAGTTCATCGATGTGCAATACGTCCATCAAATGGCGTACGGCGGAGGGATTCGGCTTTGAGTGAAAATTCCAGCGCATAAGAGTTAGGTTTTAAAAGGTTGGCGTATATAAACATGTATTCTCATTTATTTCGAAGGTTTCCCTGCCACTACAGCGACAATTTCGCCTTTCGGGGGTTTGGTTTCGTAATGTTTGAGGACTTCTTCGGCGGTTCCGCGAATGGTTTCCTCGTGCAATTTGGTGATTTCTCGGGAAATCGATACTGGGCGATCGGGGCCAAAATACTGCACAAATTCGCCCAAGGTTTTCACCAATTTATGCGGAGAAACGTACAGAATCATGGTTCGAGTTTCTTCTGCGAGTTGGAGGTAGCGTGTTTGTCGCCCCTTTTTTTCGGGTAAAAAGCCTTCAAAAATAAAGCGATCGTTGGGCAACCCACTGTTCACCAAAGCCGGAACAAAAGCGGTGGCTCCGGGCAGGCAATCTACTTCAATCCCATGTTCCACACAAGCTCGGGTCAACAGAAACCCAGGATCGGAAATCGCAGGGGTGCCCGCATCACTAATCAAGGCCACGGTTTCTCCAGCTTGGATGCGTTTCACCCAATGGTCCACCGTTTTGTGCTCATTGTGCATGTGATGACTTTGCATGGGTGTCGCAATGTCAAAATGCTTCAAAAGTTTACCGCTATTGCGGGTGTCTTCTGCCAAAATGATATCGGCCTCCTGCAAGACTTTTACGGCACGAAACGTCATGTCGTCTAAGTTGCCAATAGGCGTAGGGACCAAATACAATTTACCCATTTACGAGAATTTTTTGGCAACGATGGCGATAAATCGTTCGGCATAATCGTCGACTCCGTCCCAATTGTTGTAATCGGGTTTGATGATTTCGTCGATAAAATCTTTGGCTTCAGGAAAAGTGGAGAAGGTATTCAATTGCGACAAGACGCGGTTGTAATCTTCGGTACTGTCGGCAAACAAATATTTCACAAAGGCAATTTTATCGTTTAAGCCAATATTGATGCTCTTGGAATGCAATTCATTGAGCGATTTCCCTTGTTCGTCGATTACCGTTTTAAGTGAGGGGGGCACGACCACATCGTCGGGTTTGACAAAAATGGGTTCGGTGTAATTTTCGCCCAGCAATTCTTCAAAGGAAATTTGTTTGGGCTCGTCTTTTTTAGGCGCCTCAACTACGGGTTCTTCTTTGGGAGTGTTGGCCAGCTCAGGCTCTGAAAGGGTTGTGGCTTCCTCCATAGGCTCTGCCGCCAATTCAAAAATAGGTTCGAAATCCAAGTCCGATTTGGCTTCCGTCATGGGAACATCCTCTTCTATTTCTTCCTCCTCCAAAGTAATTTCTCCCACAATAACGGGTTCTTCCTCGATGGTTTCTTCTTCCTCGGGTGCCGTCTCGGCAATTACTTCCTCGGTTTCCTCAGGGATTACAGGAGTTTCTTCGTTAGTTTCGTCTTCCTCGGTTTCCTCAACTAGTGCTTCAACAGCAGGAGCTGCAATTTCTTCCACTGCCGTTGCAGTGTCCGTGGTTTGCGGGACAATGGGTTCAGTTGCGGTTAAAGCGGCTTCAAGTTGGATTTCAAGTTCTTCCGCGCTGATTTCATTTTTCAACGTTTCAAAATGATCGCCATAAAATTTTAAAACCGCTAGGGTTTCGTATAATTTTCGGGTTTCCGTGTAGAGTTGGTCTACTTCCGATTTGTTGCGAAGTTTTAAAATGCGGTGTGCAATACTAATCAATTCAGCTTCCAGTCTTTTTTTCATGGTGCATTACAATTTTGGGTATACGGTCGCTACCTTAGGGTAGTCGGCGTTGGGTCTTTTGTACGGTCATTTCCTTCAAAAATATGCAAACTCTTCATAACTTTATACCAATAACCGGTGCAAGTCAGGGGAATTTTGATATTTTTGTTTCTGTACAAATGTAACAGAAAAACCTAAATTCATCTAACCAATTTAGTAAATGTTTTTAGAAAATACGGTTAATCACGAAGAGCAATTTGGGTGGATAGAAGTCATCTGCGGCTCCATGTTTTCGGGGAAAACAGAGGAATTGATTCGGCGTTTACGTCGGGCGCAATTTGCTAAACAAAAAGTAGAAATTTTCAAACCTGCCATCGATGTGCGTTATGATGATGAAATGGTGGTTTCGCACAACAAAAATGAAATTCGCTCTACCCCCGTTCCTGCTGCGGCCAACATTGCTATCTTGGCGCAAGGTTGCGATGTGGTAGGTATTGATGAAGCCCAGTTTTTTGATGATGAAATCGTAAAAATATGCAATGATTTGGCCAATTCAGGTATTCGGGTCATTGTGGCCGGTCTCGATATGGATTTTAAAGGAAATCCTTTCGGACCCATGCCCTCGCTCATGGCTACCGCCGAATATGTGACTAAAGTCCACGCCGTATGCACCCGCACGGGCAATCTCGCCCATTACAGTTACCGCAAATCCAACAACGACAATCTAGTTCTTCTGGGGGAAACCGAAGAATACGAACCGCTTAGTCGTGCCGCTTATTATAAAGCAATGCGCGAACATATTGAAGTCAACGACCCTGAGGATTTATCGACCGAACCCAATTCTTAACTGCTGTGACACGTTCCATTCGAACCCTCGTTCCCATTTTGAAAGCGCAATTTCAAGGGCCGCGCGATATCGCGATTGTAGATGCCGTCTCTATTGATAGCCGTTCACTGCAAAATGGCCCGCACACCTTGTTTTTTGCTTTGCGCGGACCGAATCACGATGGGCATGATTTTTTGGAAACGGTGTATACGCAAGGGGTTACCAATTTTGTGGTTCATAGCATTCCTGAAGGCTTGGTGGGGAAAGCCAATTTTTTGATTGTTCCCGACACTTTGGTAGCCTTGCAACAATTGGCCACGGCTTACCGTTCGGAATTTTCGTTTCCCATCATTGGCGTAACGGGGAGCAACGGAAAAACCATAGTAAAAGAATGGCTTAACTTTTTGTTGAGTCCCGATTATCATATCATTCGCAGTCCCAAAAGTTACAACTCCCAAGTCGGGGTGCCTTTGTCGGTATTGGGCATAAATGAAAAACATAACCTGGGTATTTTTGAAGCAGGGATTTCTACGGTAGGTGAAATGGTACATTTACAAAAAATTATCCAACCCACCCTTGGAATCCTTACCAATATCGGTTCGGCGCACGATGAAGGTTTTCAAAGTGCGGGGGAGAAAATCAAAGAGAAGCTTACGTTATTTTCGGCCGTTGAGCTTTTGATTTTAAATAAAAACCGAACCATTGAAGCCTTTTTGCCGCCTTCGATACGCACGTTTACGTGGAGTTCGGATGATAAAAAAGCGGATGTGTTTGTCATGGCCAATGAGCATCCTGATTTCACCGAATTGCGCATTACGTATCAAAAACAATGTTTTAAAGTTGTCATTCCGTTTTCGGATTTTGCCTCTATCGAAAATGCGATGCATTGTTTGATGGTGCTGTTGTACTTGCGCTATGATGAAGAAGTGATTCAAGAACGCATGGCGCAATTGTATCCTGTAGAGATGCGACTGAAAGTCAAAAACGGCCAGCACCAAACGCGTTTAATTGACGATAGTTACAGTTCGGACTTTCAATCGTTGAAAATCGCCTTAGATTTTTTGGAAAGTCAGCAGCAGTATAAAAAGAAAACACTCATTCTCTCCGATATTTTTCAAAGTGGGTTGGAAAATGATGCCTTGTATGCACAAGTTTCGCTGCTAGTGGTGTCCAATCATATTAACCGTGTGATTGCTATTGGACCTACCATTAGTACGTACAAACGTAAGTTCCCCAATTGTTTGGCTTTCCCTTCGACCCAAGCCTTTTTGGAGGTGATCGATAGCGTGGTTTTTGAGCAAGAAACGATATTAATTAAAGGAGCACGCCATTTTCATTTTGAAGATATCGTGACCGTTTTGGAGGAGAAAACACACGAAACGGTGCTTGAAATCAATCTCAATGCCATCAGTCACAACCTCAATTTTTACAAAGCCAAATTACAATCCAATACCAAACTTATGGTCATGGTTAAGGCTTTCAGTTATGGCAATGGAGGGTATGAAATTGCCAAATTGCTCGCCCACCATAAGGTAGATTATCTGGGAGTAGCATTTGCCGATGAAGGAGTGGCGTTAAAACAAGCGGGAATCCAATTGCCAATTATGGTTTTGAATCCTGAGAGTACAAGTTATCCTTCGTTGATGCAACACGCGCTCGAACCTGAGATTTACTCTTTAAAGGGGTTGAATGCTTTTGTCAAATTGGCCGAGCAGAAAAAATTGAAGCGTTTTCCTATTCATATCAAACTCGATACGGGGATGCACCGATTGGGATTTATGGAACAAGATATTCCAGCTTTGATTGCCCGTTTGCAGCAAACCCAAGCCGTAGAGGTGAAAAGTATTTTGTCGCATTTGGCCGCGAGTGACGACATGAAGTTTGTGGATTTTACCTTGGCTCAACTTTCTTTGTTTGAGGATTTGTCGACGCAAATAATGGAGGCGTTGGACATACAACCCATTCGCCATATTTTAAATACTTCGGGCATCTCCAATTTCCGTCAAGCGCAATACGATATGGTACGTTTAGGTATCGGGTTGTATGGAATATCCAATGACGAAGACGAACAAAAATTGCTGGAGCAAGTCGCCACGTTAAAGTCGGTTATTTCTCAAATTCGGGTCATCGAACCCGGCGAAAGCGTAGGATATAGCCGCAAATTTATGGCTGAACGCCTTACGCGCGTCGCTACGGTGCCCATTGGTTATGCCGACGGAATCTCGCGCCATTGGGGCAATGGTAAAGGGTATGTAACCATTAAAAATAAAAAAGCTCCCATACTCGGTAGCATTTGCATGGACATGTTGATGGTCGATGTGACCGATATCGACTGCAAGGAAGGCCACGAGGTGATTGTTTTTGGAAAAGATCCTTCAGTTGTGCACATGGCCAAAGTATTGGATACCATTCCCTACGAAATCATGACCTCGATTTCCCAACGGGTGAAGCGCATTTTTTATCGGGAGTAAGATTTTTACATTATTTTTTTGTAGTATTGTTTTACGTTTAAACTGAAATACAGCTGTAAACGCCACAAAAAGTTTTAAATAAATTTATATGTCATGTGCAAAATGAAACCAAACACCCGTATTCTATTTTTTATTTTTTTACTCACTTTTTTAAGTTGTGAGAAAGATTTGTATGAAACCCCAATATACATATCTAAAAAAAATCAATCACGATTATTAAATGAATCGGAACGGTTTAAAATTCAAGAGAGAGTTTGTAAGACCTTAAAAAGGTCGAAGTTTTTTTAAGTAGCTTTTCTGAAAATAGAATTTCAATTTCAACCCTTGGAACGGTTGATTTCAAAGAAGTTTTAATGATTAGTGATGAATCTGGTAAATCAACGTACACGTTTAAGCTCCTTCATCCTGAAACATCTATTTCGAAGTTTTATAATTTGGTTTTGGAGGAAAAGGGGAATTACACAATACTGAAGTTGTTAGAATATACCCTGTCCCCAGAATTCGGACAACAACTTGTGCAAAACTTAAATTTCAAAGATTTTAATGGTACTGTTAGCAGTTATACTATTTTTAATGATAGTCCTTGTCCAGATGAAGATTTGCTGTTAATAACTGTTGATGCTGTTGGCGGTTCATCAGGTGGGGGAGGGTCAGATAATTCAAATGGTTCTGGGAATTCCACGGGTTCAAATGGAGGTTCTACTAGTTCGAGCGGAGGTTCTGGAGGTTCAGGCAGTAACAGTGGCACTACAGAAGCAATTGCTACGCCTTTAAATCCCAGTTCAAATGATGATGGTGATGATGAAGAGGTTTGGGTTGAAGTTAGTCAATCACCTCGATATTTCAGAATGGGTATACTTCAACCAAATGCGACGGTTTCTAGTGAAGAATCGCCTTGTAGTCCAAATTTAACATTTGGTTTAATTACTCCTTTCACTCAATGTGAAAAAGAGTTTATGAATCTTTCACCTCATAAATTATGGTTATTTCAAAATCAATTAAATCCTATTTATGCTGAAATTATGGCCTACATTAATGGGGAAGATGAAAATAGTTGCAGTGTAGATAGAAATAGTTTTATTGACCAATGTTTGTATCAGATTATACAAAATCCTGGGGTGTTTACCTCTATTAAGCCCTTTTTGATAGAGAAGCAAATTGATGATAGTGAGCTTGATGATTGTACAAAAGGAATTTTAGATAATTTAAAACAAAACCATACAATAGCAAAAATCATCGCTAGATTTAATGAACCGAATGCTCTCTTTAATTTAAAATTTGTTCAGGTTTCCAACTTAGTTAATTCAGAAAATGAAAGTATTCTAGGAGAGTTTTCTGTAACTAATCAAAATTATAATTACTTGATAAAATTAAACACTAATTTTTTTAATAACAATGGGGCAACTAATTTAGGTAAAGCAAAAGTAATAATTCATGAAATGATACATGCCCTAATTGCAAGCGTTTATCAGTCAGGAAATAATTTTAATAATAGTGAAGATTTTCCTGCAATTTGGAATGCTTATGTGAATTTTGAAAAAGGTTCCACTACTCCCGAAGACCATGCGTTTATGGGATATAACTATGTTGAGCTTATCTCTAATGCTTTACAAGAGTATCAGCCAGGTTTTGATTCAGAGTTATATAATGATTTAGCATGGTCAGGAATATGGTCAATTAAGCCTAGCTATTATCAATTTAATGATGTTTTAACAGGTGCAAAAAAAGCACAAATTTTAAATAGAAATAACACAGAAATGGAGAGAACAACTTCTTATGGCATGATACCTTCATCTAATAACCCATGTTTGCAATAGGCTGGTAATGAAAATCAAACTTTTATTCGGAATAGGCACGCTTTATTTTTATTGTGTAAGTTGTTGTGTAAACAAGGAAAGTTATGCTGTAATCAATACAATGATTGATAAAAATATTGGATTGAAAGATTGCGATTCCCTGAGTGTGGTTAACACGACTATATCCTTTGAAATGGTATTTTTTGAGAGTTACAACGTGGCGAAACTCAAGGAAAACAGCATAGGCTTTCTGAATCATCATCCGTATATAACTTGGGCCAATCCTAATGATCGATGGGTTTTAGACGAAAAGGATGTGGCGCAAATGAAAATGGAAAAGCCCGTAATTGGTAATTTAGACAAGCGTAAAATACGAGTAAAATCAATTATTGACTGGATTGAATTGCCTGTATATAAGGATAAAGTTCAACAATTCAAAGATTTAACAAATCAAGCCGTAAATTGTAATTTTAAAGAACACTACAGTGCGCCGCTTTTCAATCGCAAAAAGGACAAAGCGGTGATTATGGTGCGATTAGTTAGTGATCCAAATCAGGTTATTTATTTCTATATTTTGAAAAAAGAGAAATCAAATTGGGTCATTGTTGGACATAGCAATTATTACTCAGAATAATTGGGTTGAAAAAAAGTAGTTTTAAAAGAGAGGATTGTTTAATCAAAAACGCCAGTATCTTTGCTAGTTACAGGTCAGTTTATTATTCCATTTACCAACGGGTGAAGCGAATTTTTTATCGGGAGTAAGATTTTATGTTTAAAATCTAAATTTATTGTTAAAATTCATAGCTTTGATACACTAACCTTAAAAAACGAATAAAAATGGGAATGGTATCAGAATTTAAACA
>NZ_JBEILJ010000036.1:0-26639 GCF_040379285.1 Flavobacterium sp.
ACCCACAAAAAAACAACTGCGAAGCGGTCGGTTTTTCTTCGAGCAACGTTCCCTCCCTTTGGATCACGTAGTAATCCAGTCTCAATTTATTTTGCAGCGAAGAATACCCACAAAAAAACAACTGCGAAGCGGTCGGTTTTTGAGTCTCAGTCTCAGTCGCAGTCACAGTCGCAGACGCAGTATTCTCACCTTACAGATAAATGATTATTTCTAAACATTACGGTTAAAGAGTCAGTCATTACCTCACGCGAGATATAGATGAATTTGTATTTCATTACGGAGTCAGTATTTAATTCCAAAAAATGGTTTCTTTCTGGGTCTAAAACACTCGTTTTACAACTCTTTTTTATCTTAAAAATTTTTGCAAACGGACCACAATTCGACGTTTGTAAAGAATCTTCCGGCTTAAGTACATGACCATTAATGACGACTACCTTTGAATTGAAATAGGCTCCACTGAAAAGCAAAAGTGAGAATTTGGAATTTTCAGCGTTAAAGGTTTTTAAATAGTGATAGTCTATTTTGTTAAATTTTGGTTCTTCATAGCTTGCCTTTGATTCTTTGCAACTGCACAAAATGATGAACATCAAAAATGGAAAAATTTTATTCATCACCAAGTCATTTTTGTTAGAAAGTAGTTCTTTTTACAAATTCAATTCATTGCAATTTTAATATTCCCATGCATGTAAAATACAATTGCACGCCCTATTTCTTTGAGAGTGCGTTTAAGTATTGGGTAAGCTCTAGCAACGATGCTTCCTCTTTGATTTTAAAATCGATTTGCTTAAAAAATGAGGCAATATCGGGCGCTATATCTGCTAATAGTCGTTCCAAATCTTTCTTTTTTTCGGGAATTGCAATCATATCCGTAGGAGTTTTGATAAAGAATCTCACTTTTTCGGGATAAAACTTAGCCGGTTTATCTTCGCGATAGCTGGTAACTGCAGGCTCACCTTCTTGAAAAGCAATCATTTCTCGGGCAAATAAGTTATAGGTTCCCGTATTTGGATTAATTCGTCGCAAATACCCGAAGCGTATTTTTCCGTCAAAGGGATAGGCGAAAAAACCATATTGCTTGTTGTCAATTACAATTTCGCAACTGTCTTTTTTTTCTAGATAGTAGAGTTTACCCTCTTTTTTGAACTCCATTTCATCTTTAAAGGCATTGTACCGAATTTCGGGTTTGAGTTCCTTTGAATAACAAGAGAGCAAGGCGGTTTTAAATTCTTTATCCCAATAAGGTGATCCTTCGTAGGCGGTTGGAATGGAATCCGAGGCATTGAAAAATAATAGCCCCTGATCGTTATTAAACGAAACAATGTTGGTTTGTGCATCGGCGTGCATCAAACAAGCAAAAAACAGAATAATGCAGAAAGAAAAACGTTTCACAGGCATAGAAATTTTGTGGTTATAACAAGTTAAAATTTAAATTATTCCTCCAAAAGCACTTCCAAAATTTGAATCGCGGCTTCACTAATTTTTGTCCCTGGACCGAACACAGCTACCGCGCCGGCGTCAAACAAGAATTGGTAATCTTGTGCCGGAATGACACCGCCTACAATCACCATGATATCTTCACGCCCGTAGCGTTTTAATTCTTCAATAACTTGGGGTACTAAGGTTTTGTGACCTGCTGCCAAAGACGATACACCCAAAATATGTACATCATTTTCTACCGCTTGTTTGGCGGCTTCGGCAGGGGTTTGAAACAAAGGACCAATATCTACATCAAAACCTACGTCGGCATAGCCCGTAGCAACCACTTTCGCCCCCCGATCGTGGCCGTCTTGGCCCATTTTGGCAATCATAATGCGTGGACGACGACCCTCTTTCTGGGCAAAAGCATCGGCTAATTGTTGCGCTTTGGCAAAACTTTCATCGTTTTTAATTTCTTTACTATACACGCCGCTAAAACTTCTAATTTGTGCTTTATACCGTCCGAAAACCGTTTCTAGCGCATCACTGATTTCTCCCAAAGTGGCACGCAATCGGGCCGCTTCTACCGCTAAAGATAATAAATTATCGCCACCGTTTTTCGCCGATGCTGTAATACGTGCTAAGGCCGCTTGAACCGCTTGGGTATCGCGGCTTGCTTTGATTTGTTCCAAACGTTCGATTTGCTGACGGCGTACGGTTTGGTTGTCTACTTCCAAAATATGCAAAGGATCTTCTTTGTCCAATCGGAATTGGTTTACCCCTACAATCACATCTTGTCCGCTGTCAATACGGGCTTGTTTACGAGCGGCCGCTTCTTCAATACGCAATTTAGGTATTCCCGCTTCAATCGCTTTGGTCATCCCGCCGAGTGACTCCACTTCTTCAATTAAAGCCCAGGCTTTCTCGGCAATTTCGGCCGTTAATTTTTCGACATAATAACTGCCTGCCCAAGGATCGACAGTTTTGCAAATTTTGGTTTCTTCTTGCAAATAAATTTGCGTATTTCGGGCTATGCGCGCCGAGAAATCAGTCGGTAAAGCAATGGCTTCATCTAAGGCATTGGTATGAAGGGATTGGGTTCCCCCAAACGCAGCCGCTGCGGCTTCAATTGTGGTTCGTGCCACGTTGTTGAAGGGGTCTTGCTCGGTTAAACTCCAACCCGATGTTTGACAATGTGTGCGCAAAGTCAAGGATTTATCGTCTTTGGGTTGGAACTGCTTCAGCAATTTGGCCCATAGCATCCGACCGGCACGCATTTTGGCAATTTCCATAAAATGGTTCATCCCAATCGCCCAAAAGAACGACAATCGTGGCGCAAAACTGTCGATATCCATCCCAGCTGCCATCCCTGTGCGAATGTATTCCAATCCGTCGGCAAGGGTATACGCCAACTCAATATCGGCGGTTGCGCCCGCTTCTTGCATGTGGTAGCCAGAGATGGATATCGAGTTGAACTTTGGCATATTTTTGCTCGTATATTCAAAGATATCCGCAATGATTTTCATCGAGGGGGTAGGCGGATAGATATACGTATTCCGCACCATGAACTCTTTTAAAATATCGTTTTGAATCGTACCAGACAATAAATGGGGGGCTATCCCTTGTTCTTCGGCGGCTACAATATAAAAAGCCATGATCGGTAAAACAGCACCGTTCATGGTCATGGAAACCGACATTTCATCCAGCGGAATTTGGTCGAATAAGATTTTCATATCCTCCACCGAATCAATCGCCACTCCCGCTTTTCCTACGTCGCCCACTACGCGTTCGTGATCGGAGTCGTAGCCGCGATGAGTAGCTAAGTCGAAGGCTACCGAAAGTCCTTTTTGACCGGCGGCTAAATTGCGACGGTAAAAGGCATTACTTTCTTCGGCGGTCGAAAATCCTGCATACTGCCGAATCGTCCAAGGACGTCGCACATACATGGTTGCATAGGGTCCCCTTAAGTTGGGGGCAAAACCCGCTCCAAAATCCAAATGCGTCAATCCTTCCAAATCCGATTCACTGTAACTCGATTTGACCGTAATTCCTTCTGCCGTTGTAAAATTCTCTGTTGCGTGAACAGCTGTTTCTGTAGCAGTAGAAGGGAGGGTCAGGTGTTGTATATTTTTTCGCATAACTATTCTTCAGAAGCTAAACGTTCTTGTTCTATTTTTTCAGCCCATCGTTTTTCGATAATCGGACTAATAAGCGTTTTCCGTGAATTTTGTTTCACAAACGGATACAATTCCAAATCGCCTTTCATGCAGTCGTTCTTGTTGGGGTATTTGTTGGTTCCCAATAAAACTTCTTTCCCGCTGTCAAAGGCTTCCTGTTGTTTTTGAGCACTTTCATTGATTTTACGTTGAATGGTACCTTCCATCAATTGGGTGATAAAGCCACCATTGACCTCGATATCTTTAAACAACGCCAAGGCTTTTTCAGCCAATTGCTGGGTTACAGTTTCAATAAAATACGCGCCATCGGCAGGGTTGTGGACTTTATCAAAATAACTTTCGTGTTTTAAAATCAACAACTGATTTCGTGCAATTCGGTTCCCAAATTCATTGTCTTTATGGTACAACGCATCATACGGTAAATTGGCAACAAAATCGGCTCCACCCAACACGGCACTCATGCATTCGGTGGTGGTACGCAACATATTTACGTTGTAATCGTACAAGGTTTTATTGCGGCGGCTAGGCGTAGCGAGAATACGTACCTCATGTTCATGGCCGTATTCTTTGGCCAAAGTGGCAAATAACAACCGTAGGGCACGCAATTTGGCGATTTCAAAAAAGTAATTAGATCCCACCGCAACATTTACCGTGAAAGGATGTGGGTGTTGGGGGATACGGTTGAAATATTCGTTGGCATGGGCCAAAGTGTAGGCTAATTGTTGCACCCCATTGGCCCCCGCATTTTGATACAAACTGCTGTCAATCGAAAGAAAAGAAATAGGGCTTATCTGGGCTATGTGATGTAACTTCTCGAAATCCTTCTCTAGGTTTTCAAACCAGTTCCCGTCTCTTCCGAGTTGCCCGATGGGGTCAATTTGAAGGATGAAATGCGCTTGGTGTTGCACGGCAAATTGGTGCAGTTGATTTACGAAATCGATTTCAAGAAAAGGCAAATAAAAAAAATAAGGGATATCTTTTAAGGGCAAATTTTGCAATAATTCGCCTATGGAGATTGCCTTATTTTCGAGGGTAAATTTAATGCATTCGGCGCCACGTTGTAGCGTGTCGAGTGCCCGTGCATTTGACTTGGCCACATCATGGACAAAGATATTTTGCGTGATTTTAAATCCGTTTGTCGGACGCCCAGAGGGCAACGAAGGTTCAAATTCGTCGCGGTGGTAAAAGGGTCTCACTTTAATCCCTTCGGGGCTTTCCCAAACCAAGGTTTCGTTGTAATCGGCACCTTTGAGTTCGTACTGGATTTGCTGTTTCCATTGTTTGGAGGAAACGGCATCAAATTCTTGAAAGAGGTTGTTCTGACTCACGAATGCTGTTTTAGTATTTTATATTCTAGAATGGCGTCGGCGGTATAGCCCCGATGGGAGCAAACTACCCTGCCGACAGGCATGTAGTGCGGACAGCGGGAATGACGTTCCATGGATGTACTAAAGTTTTGCTCCTTCAATACTATCTTTACGGCGTTGTTCCTCGATATCAATAATGTAGATATCTTCGCTATCGCGTTTCATGTAATATTTTTCACGAGCATAGCGTTCGATATGCCCTTGGTAATTCATTTCTTTGATGCTTTTTTCGTCTTTGGTAATTTCCTCTTGGTAATAGGCTTTGTTCTCTTCGAGTTCCTTAATTTCTTTATTCAAAATGCGGTGGTCGAAGTAGGCATAATTGTCCAAAAACAACATCCAAACCACAAAGAATATCAAAACCAACGTGTATCGGCTTCCCAAAAAGCGAAGGAAGGGATAATTTGCAATAAGATTTTGATACCACTGTTTCATCGTCGGTTAGGCAATTCGTTGGTTAATTACCGCGCGCACCACATCGATGGCTACGGTATTGTATTTGTCGTTCGGGATGATAATATCGGCAAAGACTTTGGTGGGTTCGATAAACTGTTGGTGCATGGGTTTTAAGGTCGTTTGGTAACGATTCAGCACTTCTTCCATGTCACGACCGCGTTCGGCGATATCCCGTTTTAAGCGGCGAATCAAGCGTTCATCGGAGTCGGCATGCACAAATACTTTTACGTCAAACATATCGCGTAGTTCGGGACTGTTGAAAATCAAAATTCCCTCGACAATCATCACCTTCCGCGGATGAGTGATCACGGTATCCTCGGTTCGGTTGTGTGTGACAAAGGAGTACACGGGTTGCTCAATGGTTTTTCCCGCTTTTAAATCCTGTAAATGCGCAACCAGCAGTTCAAAATCAATAGCCCGCGGATGATCAAAATTAATCATACTGCGCTCTTCGTAACTCAAATGGGGATGGTGTTTGTAATACGAATCTTGGGAAATGATGCCCACCTCCGTTTGCGGAAGCTCATTCATAATTTGGTGTACTACCGTGGTTTTTCCAGAGCCTGTTCCTCCGGCAATTCCAATTATTAGCATGGGTGTTGTTTTCAGTGTTGAACCAGTAGACAAAAATAGCAATTTTTGTTCGATAGCCACCTACCTAAAGGCGACAAATCTTGCAAATTTAGTATCGTTTTGTACGCCTAAAATTGTTCAAACACGCCCAAGCCAAACAAGGCAAAGTCATATTTCACAGGATCGTAGGGGTCCAACGCTCGTAGGGCTGTGTCCAATTCGACCAGGGCTTTGGCATCATTTTGCTTTCGCGAAAGGAGTCCGAGTTTACGCGCCACATTGCCCGAATGCACGTCGAGAGGACATGATAAGGCCGCCATGGGGATGTTTTTCCAAAGGCCTAAATCCACCCCTTTTTTGTCTTGACGCACCATCCAACGCAAGAACATATTAATGCGTTTGGCGGCAGAATTGTTCAGTGGGTCGGAAATATGTTTTTGGGTTCGTTCCTCATGGGCGATTTCAAAAAAATGCTTTTTAAAGGCACTGATGGCGGGCTGCATCGAGTGTGATGTATGATATTTTTCAAAGAGCGCTTCCATGCCGCCATGTTGGGTATACACATGCCGCAACCCTCGAATAAAGGTTTTCACATCGGTGGCGTTAAACGTTCGATGCACAAATCCGTCCAACGGCTCCAAGTGGGATTCCCGATGCGTCATCACAAAATCATAGGGCGCATTTCCCATACGTTCGATAAGACTTTGCGCCGATTTGATAATCATTTTTCGGTTGCCCCAAGCGATGGTAGCGGCCAAAAAACCTACAATTTCAATATCTTCTTTTTGGCTAAATTGATGGGGAATTTGAATCGGATCGGAGGAAATAAAATCGGGCCGATTATACCGTTCTACCTTTTCATTCAAAAAATCACGGAGTTCGTTGGGCGTCATCGGGGAGGTATTTGGAATAAAAACCGTCTTTTAGGTCGTTGGTTCGCTGTTGCGGAATCAAATGAAAATACGTTTTGAAATACTCGATTTGTTCTTTATTGACGGTCGGTAAAGGACCGTTGTAGTTGCCCCAGAAGAAGTCGTTACTTTTGGGACTGTAATAGTTTAAATTCCCTTCTTTGAGCGCTTCAAAGTACATTTGGTATTTAGAGTTGGGGTGGGGCGTTAGCGTATATTCGGGTTTGAAATGGCTGAGTTCCAACATGAATTTATAGTTGGAAAAACGATTTAAATTTACAGGAACCAAAACCGCCCAAAGGACCGGAAGTAGACTGATAAAGAGCAGACTGTATATTGTTTTCCGTTGCGAAATAGCCAGGCTGAGCCAAAGACATGATAAAAACAAAATCCCATTAAGGAAGAAACGGTATTGGGGTGAGGTGGCAAATAATACGCCCAACTGTATGACGAGTATTTCATACACCACGCGGTATCCTTTTTCTTTGATGATAAAAAATAAAAAGGGCGTAAGTACGAGTAAAATCACTTCTATTTTGTTGAATAATCCGTTCATTTTTGGGAGTTGCAGCCAACGTAAAAAAAGATCCCAACGGGAAAAGGTATCGTAGTTTTCAGGGGTAAGAAAGTAGCTATATTTCTTCAACTCCTCGTAATAAAAATGTTCGATTTCAGGGGGTAAGGAATAATCAAAATACTGCCCTGAAACCAGCTGTGAGGGAAAAACGGGAACCCCACAAATAATTAAATTTTTGGCAACAAATAGTCCAAGGGTCAAACTACAAAGCAAGGTCACTTTGGAGAAACAAACGTTGAGCGTTTTAAAATGAACCACAAACCAATACAACGGCAACAAAGCCAACGTTAAGGACGTATTTTTTGCCAAAAGGGTAAAAAGCACTAAAAAGGTCAGTTGTACAAAAGTTGCCTTTGTGGGATGGTGAAACTCGGAAATAAAAAGGTAAAAAATAAGGAAACTGAGCACATAAACCACAACATCTGGGGAGGGCGCACTGATAAATTGAAAAAGGAGGAGGGCAGTAATTGGGAACAAACCCACCACTAAATCCACTCGTTTTTTACGCTCAAAATAGGTTGATAATTGTTGGATGGAGAAGGCAAACCCATACCACAGTAGTAGACCGCTTAGGTCATTGAATCGATCGTAGAGAAAGGAAAAATTTAAAGCACTTTGGGCAATATGCCATCCACTTAATTGCCCCAAAAATAAGTGCAGATTGATCAAGCCTTTGACCATGCCGTATTCATTAAGCCATTTGATGTTTTGAATGTAATATGATTCATTGTCAATTACATACGGAGCCGAAGCGCATTGTGCTAAAAGAAGTATGCTTACCACTGCGAAGTAACTTTTTAGTGGCCATGACCAAGCATGAAAACGGAGATACGATTGGAATACCGCTCTTTTCCAAAACGGATAATAGCGCCAGCCTAGAAATACATTGATTCCCAACAATACCAGATGAAATTCCCAGTGAATTCGACCGAAAAACGCCCAAACACCGGCAAAAAAAGTAACTAATCCCAATCCCAAAATGGTTTTTACAAGCGGAATTCTAACATGGGTTTTAAGCCATTGATTTCCTGCCGTTCCCCATACCAAGAGGGTAAACGCTATGTACATCCAAGAAATCAGTATAAGAAGCATGGGCTAACTCATTTTTCCGTCGACCATCACCAACTTACGGTCGGCTTGGTTGGCCAATTCCTCATTGTGCGTGACAATAACAAAGGTTTGTCCCAACTCGTCGCGCAATTTGAAAAACAATTGATGCAAATTTTCGGCTGAAGCGGTGTCTAAATTCCCCGAAGGTTCGTCGGCAAAAATGACCGCGGGCTGGTTGATGAGGGCGCGGGCCACAGCTACCCGTTGTTGTTCCCCTCCAGAGAGTTCAGAGGGTTTATGGTGTAAACGTTCGCCCAAACCCAAGTATTCCAAATGTTTTTTGGCAGCGGCTTCCGCTTCGGTTTTCGATTTTCCAGCGATAAAGGCAGGAATACACACGTTTTCTAGCGCGGTGAATTCAGGCAAGAGTTGGTGAAATTGAAAGATGAAGCCTAACTTTTGGTTTCGAAAGGCGGAGAGTTTTTTATCGCGTAAGGCCAACACATCGACTCCATCAATTGTGAGGGAAGCCGCTCCTTTGTCGGGGTGATCGAGGGTGCCTAACAGTTGCAGCAAGGTCGTTTTACCCGCACCAGAAGCCCCTACAATAGAAACAATTTCTCCTTTTTCAATCGTTAAATCGACTCCTTTGAGCACATGCAATTGGTCGTAGTGTTTGTGGATATTCTTGGCCGCTATCATCGATTCCTTTTTTTACAAAGAAACGAAGAAAAATGGGAATACCACAAGGGGTAACCCGTAAACTCATCCACTTGACAGCTATTAAATATTCGTTAAAGTCCGATTATTGTTTAATAAAAACGTACATTTGTTAAACAAAAAATTAAAACCAATGAACACCGTCACTGAAAAAGAATTGTATGAAATCCTTGGTGATGATCACCAAATGACCGCTGCCGACACCCCTTTACGTCCGGATGCTTTCGTTAAAACGGATGCGGAGAAGATGACGGTAATCGAGCATCATTTTGAGCAAATTATGGAAGCCCTCGGTTTGGACTTAACCGACGATAGTTTGCGCGGAACTCCCCACCGGGTAGCTAAAATGTATGTTCAAGAAATTTTTTCAGGATTACACCCTGACAACAAACCCAAAATCTCAGTATTTGATAATTCGTACCATTATGATAAAATGCTGGTCGAAGCTAATATCAATTTCAACTCCACCTGTGAGCACCACTTTTTACCTATTATAGGTAAGGCGCACATTGGGTATGTGTCCAATGGTAAAGTCATTGGTTTGTCAAAGCTGAATCGTATTGTTGATTATTTTGCCCGTCGTCCGCAGGTTCAAGAGCGTATGGTTATGCAGGTGTTCAATGAATTAAAGGTAGTTTTAGATACCGACGATGTAATGGTTGTGATGGAAGCCAAACATTTGTGTGTTTCCAGCCGCGGAATTAAAGACGAGACAAGTTTTACTTCCACCTTGCAATACAGCGGTATTTTCGAGAAAAAAGAGTATCGAGATGACTTCTTCCGATTGTTGGGAGAGAAGAATAGCTAAAATTAAGGGGCGGAAACGTCCCTTATTTTTTTTCAAAAAAATCAACAAGAAAGCCCAACTTCATGCCCCGCAACATTTTTTTTTCAAAGGTCCAAAAGAATTTAAACTGCCCAAAAAGAAAGCCGTAACCCACCAAAAGCACTTGATATACTGGGAAAATCCCCACAAAATAAATAATATAATACAACCAAACAGAAACGGTTTCTCGCGTAATACCTACCCATGCCAATAAAGGTTTTGCCAAATAAGCTGCCGTTGATCCCGTGAGTGCAAAGACGAGCAATATAACAGCGTATTGCCAATTGGAATTAATGTGGTATCGTTCTTTAAAGCTAGCCATAGGGTAACAAAGGTATCGAATTAGGGGCGAACATCAAAGATGCCCAACCGCTCATTGTGTCGAAGTTGGAAGAAGATAAAAAAATTATAAATCAAGTAATTTACCTCGTAGCCGTAGCGTACATTCGGATCGTAATCAATGCGCATATCGTATTGTAACGCGTTATATCGACTTGCTTGATTCACACGACTGTTCCATTCTTGAACCCACAATCGATTGCGACTCTCCAAAAAAGTCTCCGAATAATACCCTCGGGGTCGCGCAAATGAGTCCAACCACCCATAAAATCCGGGTTCGATGATAACCACTTCATATTCTAGGGAATCATTGGCAATCCGCAAGGTATCGCCCGATGAAGTTTTTTGCACCACCGCAGTCGTATTGAACTTTGGGGTAGTACTCGCGCAACTCCATAAGATGAAGAGAAAAACGATAAATACACCGCCGATTTTCATGATTTAAAGGTAAACAAAACCTTGTATGTTGCTCCAAGAATTTACGTGCTTTTAACAAAAAAGCACCCCGAAGGATGCTTTCCGTATTATTTTTTACCCAACAAACCGATAATTTGCTCAGCCAATTCTGTTCCGATGCGGTCTTGGGCATCCAAGGTGGCCGCTCCAATATGAGGCGTTAACGAGATTTTGGGGTGCATTAAAATTTGAATCTCCGGCTGGGGTTCTTTTTCAAAAACATCCAATCCAGCAAATCCAATTTTTCCTTGGTCGAGTGCTTCCACCAAAGCAACTTCATTGATCACACCCCCTCGAGCACAATTGACAATACCTGCACCATCTTTCATCAGCGCAAATTCTTCCTTGTCAATAATATATTTTTCTTGCGCTGGCACATGCAAGGTGATAAAATCAGAATGATTAAGCACATCTGCTAAAGGTTCGGTGAGGATATCCACATCTATAAACTGTCCCGTATAAAATTCTACCCGAATCGTAGCCTTATCGATAAAACTATCCGCTGCAATCACACGCATTCCCAAGCCCAAGGCCATTTTAGCCACCGCTTGCCCAATGCGTCCAAAACCGATGATTCCTAAGGTTTTTCCGCGTAACTCGGTGCCATTGGCGTAAGCCTTTTTTAACCCTTCAAAGTTGGAATCACCTTCCAAGGGCATGTTTCGGTTGGCATCATGTAAAAAACGAACCCCCGTAAACAAATGCGCAAATACCAATTCGGCTACACTTTCAGACGATGAAGCAGGGGTATTGATCACCTGAATTCCTTTGCTACGCGCATAATCCACATCGATATTGTCCATCCCAACACCACCACGGCCAATGATTTTGAGTCCTGGGCAGGCATCGATGATATCTTTACGAATCTTGGTAGCACTGCGTACTAAGACGACTTCAATTCCTTTTTCATTGACAAAATTGGCCACTTGTTCTTGCGACACTTTTGTTGTGATTACTTCATAACCGCCTTTTTCTAAGGCTGCAATTCCACTTTTGGAAATGCCATCGTTTGCTAAAACTTTCATTTGTATCGTATTTTTTTTGGAGCTATTCCGGCTATCCGCTTTATCTTTTATGCCGCTGTCGCTTCATAAAAGGATGCCGCTGCTATCCGGGCTAGTTCGTGTTACACAGAATGCTCCAATTCTTGCATTGTGTTTACTAAAATTTGTACACTTTCCAACGGTAAAGCGTTGTACATTGAGGCGCGATATCCCCCTACCGAACGGTGGCCGTTCAATCCCGAAATACCGGCTGCTTTCCAGAGGGCATCAAACTTTTCAGTATGCGCCGAATCCTTCAACAAAAAGGTGGCATTCATGGTACTGCGATCTTCAACAGCGGCTGTGCCTTCAAACAACGGGTTACGGTCAATTTCGGCATACAACAAGGTCGATTTTGCCGCATTGATTTTTTCAATACCTGTAATTCCGCCTTGCTTTTTCAACCATTGCAAGGTGAGTAAAGAGGCATATACTGGAAAAACGGCGGGCGTATTGTACATACTTTCCCCTTTGATTTGTTTTTGGTAGTCCATCATGCTGGGTAGGGTTCGCCCTGTTTTTCCCAACAACGCTTCTTTGATCACCACAAGCGTTGTTCCCGCCGGCCCCATGTTTTTTTGAGCTCCAGCATAAATCAAGGCAAATTGTGTGAAGTCCAACGTGCGTGAAAAAATATCCGAACTCATGTCGCAAATCACCGGAATATCGGTTTTCGGGAAGGATTTCATTTGGGTGCCAAAAATCGTATTGTTACTCGTACAGTGGAAGTAATTAGCATCCGCTGGAATGGAGTATTCTTTGGGGATATAATTGAAATTGGCGGCTTTCGATGAAGCAACCACTTCGGTTTCACCAAATAACTGCGCCTCTTTGATGGCATTCGCGGCCCAGGTTCCCGTTTCTAAGTAAGCGGCTTTCCCATCGACTTTCATAAAATTGTAGGGAACACGTAAAAATTCCATACTTGCGCCGCCTTGTAAAAACAAAACTTGGTAGCCTTTTCCCTCCAAGCCAAGCAATTCCAAAACCAAAGCGCGGGCTTCTTCCATGACGGCAATAAAATCCTTACTGCGGTGCGAAATTTCTAAAATCGACAAGCCCGATTGATTAAAATCCAAAATCGCTTGCGCCGATTGTTTAAAAACCTCTTGGGGCAGAATGCAGGGTCCTGCGCTGTAATTGTGTTTTTTCATGATTAACTATCCAATAAATTCGAGTTATATTGTTGTGTGGGTGCAAATTTCAACATTACGCGAGAGATATCCGATTTTGAACGAATGGAATCCAATTCGACTTATTAACTAAAACGTTTTAGTTAATAAAAGAATACGGTTAGTTTTTTATGAATTTTGAGGTGAAATTTTCACCGTTCTCAAAAAAAGCTTGAAAGAAATACATGCCTGAGGACAGTTCAGCTACCGAAACCGATGTCGTATTATAAGCAGTTAAGACTTTTTTTCCCGTAACATCATAAATCGTTAGTGATTTAGGAATAAGAGCACTTGAAAGCTGGAGTTGCTCGGTAGCGGGATTTGGATACAGCACTCCAAGGTTTGATGCTGTCGTACTTAAACTTAATCCCGTTTCGTTGGTAAAATAGGCTTTTCCAAACGATTGGGTTGAAAATTCCCTGAAGGCACCAATGAGTATATGACTTGCATTGCTCTCCATGGTGGCACCAAAACTGTCATCGGTCTGGTCAGGGCCTTCTCCATAGATAGTGTTTTCAAGGGTGTAAGTGGTATTCGTTTCACTGTAAATCCATACGGGATATTTGCGCGACATTTGAAATAAATAAAAGTTTGCCCCAATAACAATTTTAGAATTTAGTGTTTGGATGCGGCTTAACATATAATCCCCTGTAAAAGGTTGAAAAGTGGCCGTTTCTTGCCATGTATTTCCGATGAGGTCAAAAAGACACACTTTATAGCCCGAAGTGTTGTTGGAGTTGGCAAAGAGTCCACATAACTGATTACCTTTCATCGTTAAATCGACCAAAGTATTCAGGTTGTTATTGGAGGTTGAGAAGGCAAAAGAGTAGTTCATCATGACCCATGCTGTTCCATTCCATTCATACGTAAGGGGTAGGGAGTAGGTTGGCGACAAATCAGTTGTAGGATTACTGGCAAGAAGTAAACGTTGATGTAGAAAGTAAGGTTTTGCACCGAATTTTTGGACCAAGGTAGATTGCAATTTCTGTAAAAACACAAAAGAACTCCCATTCCATCGATAGATGTAGACAGCGCCATTGTAGTTGGTATTATTAGGATTTACCGCATTTGAAGCGATGAAAAGAAAGTCATTATACAGAATGACTGCTTTTCCGAAGTTGTCATTGGAGGCCGCATCGCTAGGAGTTATTTTTTGAATGAAATTGCTTGCATTGTCATTGCCATAGACATAAACTGCGCCGGCATTATTTGCAGCAGCATCATGAAATGGTGCACCAATGGCTAGAAATGAAGTGTTGCTGTCAAGGGAGCTTCCAAAAGAATCACTAGGGAGCCCATCATTGGGAGAAAGCACATGGGTTTGCTGAAATCCAGAACCATTGGGGGTAAAACGAAAAACTTTCGGTTGATTGTTGTTTTGTAGGGAAGTGCGATTGGCGATGTGCAATACACTGTTTTCATCCAAACTGAGGGCTGAACCAAAATTGAGACCATCGTTGCCACTCGTAGGAAATATAGGGGTTAGCGTTTGTGCAGGTGAAAAAAAACTAACGAATAAAAGGGCAACAATAAACTTTGGCTTCATAAACACTATTTTTAAGTAAATGTAGTGTTTTTTTATATCGATTGTAAAAAAGCCAAGGTGTCTACATGATCGGCATAGTCCCATAACTCGGGATGTTGTGTTTTTCCAAAAGGGATGCTGTCGGGAATTAGTCCGCTGGATACGATACATTGCAACTGATCGGCTTCGTCCGTAAGTCGTTTTTTCACCTCGTCCAAATGCGTATAGTATTCATAAAAAACAGAGGAAATAGGGGAGGCATAACCCGAATCTTCTTTCAAGGTTAAAAATCCATTATCCAAAATCGGAAACAAACTCATCAAAAATACCGCTTTGTTGTAATCGTAATTGTTGGCGTATTTTTCATAGTCAATACAATCCTTGTATGTGTACATCGCTTCAAAAAAAGGTTCAAACGAGTAGCCTTTGGGAACAAATAACTTGGAAACATTTCTGCATCCCAGTCCAAAATAGCGAAAAATATCTTCTCCCAACTGAATTAATTCTTCTTTGGTCTCCGTACCGTTCAACACCGCAACTGAATTTCGGTTTTTACGAATGATAGACGGTTTTTCTTTAAAATAATACTCAAAATAGCGCGCGGTATTGTTGCTTCCTGTAGCGATAACGGCTTCAAATCCTTCAAGTTTTCCTGCTGTAAATGTGCTGTTATCGGCTATTCTAGGTTCACAAGCGATCAAATACTCCACCAAAAAAGGCACCATTTTTTGATCGTTTGACGATGTTTTTATCTGTGCTTTGTGCCCCGAAACCAACACACTCAACACGTCATGAAATCCCACCAACGGAATATTTCCCGCCAACACCAAGCCCACCGTTTTGGGATGAATATCCCTAAAATCATAGGGTTGTAGCCACCTGTTTAGGTTGGATTCGGTGAGTGCTTGAGCCCATGATTGCACGGCAAAGCGCATTTGTTCGGGGGTAAACCATCCGTTGTAATTTTGCGCTGATTCGAGTTGCCCCACCATGCGGTCAAAAAACAATTCGTTGTGTAAAACCGCTGGATTTTTTGTGGGAGTCGTAGCGGCAAATTGCTGCAAAAAATGGCCTAAGTGAACCAACGCTGATTTTTTATCGAATTGTAACATGGGTTGCTTGTGTATGAAGGGTATTGATTGTAAATTTGCACAAAACTAATAAAATTCGCTATGGCAATCAAAATAACTGACGAGTGCATCAATTGTGGTGCTTGCGAGCCGGAATGTCCGAATACTGCGATTTATGAAGGTGCAGATAACTGGCGGTATAAAGACGGTACAAAATTGCGCGGAACGGTTGTACTTCCCGATGGAACTTCCATTGATGCGGATGCGCCGCAACGACCGATTTCAGACGATTTGTATTACATTGTCCCGGGAAAATGTACCGAGTGTAAAGGGTTTCACGAAGAGCCTCAATGCGCTGCCGTATGTCCTGTAGACTGTTGTGTACCCGATGAAGATCATGTGGAAAGTGAAGAAACCTTATTGAACCGTCAATCGTTTTTACACAACGAGTAGGTCCAATTTAATTGTAAGAAAATATCAAACACCTTTTATTTTCAGGTGTTTTTTTATGTCTTTTTGTTAAAAGTTTATCTATTTTTAAGCTGTTTTTCTTAAATTTGAGAACAAACCCTACTAGCCATGCGTACGTTTCTACTGTTTTGGTTCGGATGTCTCCTGACGATCGCTCATGCCCAACAAGGCGATATTCATTTGGTGTTTAAAGATGCCGAAACTCAAGCCCCTATTGAAGACGTAATCGTTACGGTTTTACGCACCAAGCAAAATTATATCAGCAATCCCGAAGGGCGTGTTTCCTTTACCCTTACTGGGGTGTCTAGTATTCAAATAGCCCATTCAAGTTACGAAAGTCAAAGTGTTCGATCGAACGCTTTGAAGCTTAAAGAAAATGTGATTTTTCTGAAAAGTGCCGTCAATACCCTTGAAGAAATTGTCATCACCAAACAGCATCCCCAAAAAATTCTCAAAGGTTTAATCGAAAATTCGGTAGATAAATTAACGACTCCATGCCGCTTGAAAGTCTATTCCCGTGAATTTTTTAAACGCAATGGTAACTATATGTTTTACAACGATGGGTTGCTGCATTTTCAGATTTCAGGAAAAAATAAAGACTTTAAAAACGACATTCTCGTTGAGCAAAATCGTTCTATCGGGTTAGTGGGTACCGATGTTTCGCAGGACCTATTAGGGTATGATTTGAATAATATTATGGGAAATTATTACAATTTTAAATACCTCGAACCCTTGCTGGAGGCTCGCGCACGGAAGGATTACGATTTTTTAATTAAATCCTACACCAAAAATGACAATTACTATGTAATGGTCATCAATCCCCTCGATCCCGTGAAAGGATTTAAAGACGATTACACCATTTTATATGATAAGAAAAAGAAAATAATTCTTGAAGTTAGCTCTTCCGTCACGCCCAACTCCGTGGCCAATGCACCCGAAAAGCGAAATGTGGGCGCCCGCAATATTTACAAGTCCAATTACAAAAACATCTATCGGTATGCGGGTGACAATGAATATTATCTGTTGAGTTCTCGCGAAGAGGTTGGTTTTGAACGGGTCGATAAAAAGGAGGTTCGCACCGAAATTGAAGTCCGCAATTACTTCATCACCACTGGATTTAGTCGCAATGAATTTTCTTTCAAGGAGAGCGAAATTTTCAAAGACAAAGCTCTTTTTAACCTTAAAGATAAAATTCTCACCGATTACTGGAATTTTTCGGGATTGGTGCCTACACCTGAAGAGGAAGCCATTATCAAAAATATTTCCGACGAACCTTAGATTTTTGCTGTTTTTTGAATGGGTTTAATGCGCTATATTTGCCCCACAAAAATAAAAATTAATGAAAGCAGGTATCGTGGGATTGCCCAATGTAGGGAAATCAACTCTTTTTAATTGTTTATCCAATGCCAAAGCGCAAAGTGCCAACTTTCCGTTTTGTACCATTGAGCCTAATATTGGAGTAGTCAATGTACCCGATCAACGTTTGGAAAAATTAGAAGAGTTGGTCAATCCAGAACGGGTATTGCCCGCTACTGTTGAAATTGTAGATATCGCGGGATTGGTAAAAGGCGCCAGTAAGGGGGAAGGTTTAGGGAACCAGTTTTTGGCCAATATCCGGGAATGTAATGCGATTATTCACGTGCTTCGTTGTTTTGATAACGACAACATTGTACATGTAGATGGCAATGTGAATCCGATTCGCGACAAAGAAACCATCGATATCGAATTGCAGCTAAAAGATCTTGAAACCGTTGAAAAACGCCTCGAAAAAGTAAACCGAACTGCCAAAGCAGGAATCAAAGAAGCCGTTTTGGAACAATCGTTATTGAACCAAATTCGCGATTTGTTGTTGCAAGGAAAATCCGCGCGAACCGTGGTGGCGCAAAACCAGGATGAAGCCGATTTGTTGGAAGCCTTTCAATTGATTACGACCAAACCGGTGCTTTACGTATGTAACGTAGATGAAAACTCAGCAGTAAACGGCAATGCTTATGTCGATCAAGTGCGCGAATTGGTCAAATCAGAAAATGCAGAAGTACTGGTATTGGCTGTAGCTACTGAAGCGGATATTACTGAACTAGAAACGTATGAAGAACGCCAAATGTTTTTAGAGGACATGGGCTTGGACGAACCAGGGGTTTCCAAATTGATTCGGGCAGCCTATCGTTTGCTGAATTTACAAACCTATTTTACAGCAGGAGTGAAAGAAGTACGCGCTTGGACTATACATGTGGGCGATACGGCACCCAAAGCAGCCGGTGTAATCCATACCGATTTTGAAAAAGGATTTATCCGAGCCGAGGTGATTGCTTACGATGATTATGTACAATTCGGCTCTGAAGCCAAAGTAAAAGAAGCTGGAAAATTGCGCGTTGAGGGAAAAGAGTATATAGTGAAAGACGGCGATGTGATGCACTTCCGTTTTAATGTGTAAATTATCAATAAAACTATGTTTATGTGGCACAAATTTTTTCGTACTTTTTAGCTTCTATAAACGAATAACTCTTCAATATAGGTGTCTACCAAGTTGTTTTTAAAATAAAATGAAGTAATTTAGGGATGAAATAAACAAGGGTCGTTGTTAAATGAAAATGGTACAATTAATAAAATTGACATAGTCTTTTCAGGTCAATCCTGTTAAATTGTTAGTGTCTTAACCCGTAGGGTGTAATTAAATTGTTTGATTCTTGATATTATTTATTGGTCTATCAAAGATGAATTTATTGATTTATTGAACTAGAGTTAGTGCTGTTATTTTAGCTAAAATTCGAGTTTTAAATCCTTCAAAATTTTTAACATAATTTCTTCTAATTAAAAATTGGTCGCATAGCTGGAAAAACAAAGTTTCTATCCTTTTTCTGGATTTTCTGAATATGTATGGTTGTGGTTTATATTTTACTTGATTCATTCTTTTTGGGGTTTGCAATCTAATTATTTACCGATTGAAATAAATCCAATTGAATGCTTTCTGATAAATAACCTCAGTCTCCAAGCAGCACACAATCAGACATTTGCTGTTTTATGTTTTTCAAAAAATGCACATCATGAACTTCGGCTTTAATAATATCTAATGGATGGAAAACACCATTTACAGAACAGACTCCATGTGATTTATATCCGTTAAACCAGTTTTTTTGAGAGGCACAAAACCCTTTTGACGGAGCAGTTTCGAATTCTTCTTTGCAAATTTTAATTCTGTTATGACGAGCAAATTTGCATATCTCTAAAGGCATGCTGTCAACAATAAAGTAGTCTTCAAAACACAGAAATTGAGCTGCTAATTTTGTTCTAATTTGTTCTGAAAATAAAAATAGACTTTTTCGTCTTTTTATTAAACTGACTTCGCTCAATTAAATTGGATATTTCACCTGGAAGTAGTTGTTTGAAAAGTGAATTTTCACTGTCAATTGACATAAATTCTGCTGTTGAACTCAATGCAACTACTTCTATATCAGACAATTTTTTCTACCTACGCCTGATTTAAATTCTAATTCACAATTACTTCGCCAGTTTGCTTTGCTTGGGGCAAAGAACTTAAAACTTCCAAAATTCTAAAATAATTTTTAACTATATTTGTCATAAATGTTGGTTATTTGGCTACTTCAAGATGCTGATTTTCATTATCTTTACCAATATTTTTTCAATTTATTTTACTTAAAATAATTTCACCCAACGGGTTTGTAACAAATCCATTACTTCAACCACTAATAATTTCAATCTGTATTAAATTCTGCTTTATGAAAAAACTTATTTTTCCTGTTTTAGTATTGACAGCCTTAGCTATTTCGTGCCAAAAAACAGAAACATTACATTCTGGTATCACAAAAACCAACATGGATACATTAGTAAATCCCGGCGACAATTTTGACGCGTATGTCAACGGAAATTGGAATCGAAAAACCAAAATTCCTGCCGATAAATCTTCGTATGGCGCTTTTGATATCTTGTTGGACAAATCGGAAAAAGACGTCAAAGAAATTATTCAAGCTGCGGCCAAAAGCAACAGCGCTGAAGGTTCGGAAGAACAAAAAATTGGCGATTTTTACGCCTCATACATGGACCGTAAAGGGCGTGATGCCAAAGGATTAAGTCCGATTCAACCCGAATGGAAGAAAATCGATGCGCTTCAAGACCATGCCGCGCTCGCTGCGTATTTGGGTGAAGCCAACCGCCAAGGAATCGCAGCGCCTTTTGGGGTATTTGTCAGCACGGATTTTGAAGATCCCAACAAAAATGTCATCATGACTTGGCAAGGGGGATTGAGTTTGCCCGATCGCGATTATTACCTTTCGACGGCTCCTGAAATGATGCAAATTCGCAAAGCCTATACCGAGCATGTTCAAAAAATGCTCACCTTGGCGCAGTTTACCAATGCCCAAGCCGAGGCCGCGACCATTGTTGCCTTGGAAACCGAAATTGCCAAAATCCACATTACCAAAGAAGAAAACCGCGATACAAAAAAACTAAATAATCCATTTATGGTGGCAGACTTGGCGGGATTGATGCCCGGTTTTGATTTTAAAACCTACCTCAACAAAGCGGGAATGGCAAAAGAACAGTCGATTATCATTGCCCAACCGGCGTACATGAAAAAATTGGCGCAATTGTACACGGCCACCCCTATCGCTACATGGAAAACCTATTTAAAATGGTCGGTGTTGAGTGGTGCGGCCACATCGTTGACCACAGCGCTGGACAAACAAAATTTTGAGTTTTTTGGCAAAGTATTGAGCGGCACCGAAAAACAACGCGACGATTGGAAGCGAGCGGTTCAAACCGTAAGTGGTGGTTTGGGGGAAATGATTGGCAAATTGTATGTCGAAAAACACTTCTCGCCCGAAGCCAAAGAGCGCATGACTGTGTTGGTGAAAAACCTACTAAAAGCCTATGCCGAAAGTATCAAAAAATTGGATTGGATGAGTGAAGCCACCAAGAAAGAAGCCTTGAAAAAGGTCGATAAATTTGTGATTAAAATTGGCTACCCCGATAAATGGCGTGATTATTCGTCGTTGACCATTGCCAAAAACGATTTGTACGGTAACTTACAGCGTTGTGCTGCTTATGAGTACAACCGAAATTTGGCCAAATTAGGAAAACCCGTAGACCGCACCGAGTGGGGCATGACGCCACAAACGGTCAATGCGTATTACAATCCTTCGGTGAATGAAATTGTGTTCCCAGCGGCAATTTTACAACCGCCCTTCTTTGACATGAATGCCGATGATGCGGTAAATTATGGCGGTATTGGAGCGGTGATTGGCCACGAAATCGGACACGGATTTGACGATCAAGGCAGCGCGTTTGACGGCGACGGTAAATTGCGCAACTGGTGGAAGCCAAGCGATTTGGAAGCCTTTAACCAACGTACAAAAGCCTTGGTCGAACAATACAATTCGTTCCAAGCGTTGCCTGGTTTGAACGTCAACGGCGACTTTACTTTGGGTGAAAACATTGGGGATTTAGGCGGATTAAGCATTGCCTTGAAAGCCTACAAAATGAGTTTGAACGGTAAAGAAGCCCCAAAAATGGATGGTTTTACAGGCATCCAACGCGTATTCTTAGGATGGGGTCAAGTTTGGTTGGACAAATCCCGTCCCGAAGCCTTACGCACGCAAATTGCTGCCGACCCGCACTCCCCCGCTAAGTTCCGAATCAATGGGGTGGTGCGCAACATCCCCGAATTCTATGAAGCCTTCAACGTTAAACCCGGCGATTCCTTGTACCTCGCTCCTGAAAAACGCGTGAAGATTTGGTAAGGGAAGTCGTAAGTCAGAGAGTCGTAAGTCGTAAGTCAGAAAGTCGTAAGTCAACTAGTCGTAAGTCGTGAAAGACTGAAACTTGACACGAGGCTTTAGCCAACTGATGGAGCGGAGCGGAATAAACCTGACACGAGGCTTTAGCCGACTGATGGAGCGGAGCGGAGCGGAATAAACCTGAAACTTGAAACTTGAAACTTGAAACTTAAAGAAATCCCCTGCAGGTTGCAGGGGATTTTTTTTGTAAAGCTACCGTAAAGAAACTATTGCTAAAAAGTTTATGGCAACACCACAAAAAGAATTTTACTTAACACAACTACACAGAATAGACAGGATTCATAATATAGTTATAGCATTCGCTTCATTTTCAACTAAAACAAACGCATGACTTTTGTGGCATCTAACACAAAACCTCATGAGAAAAAACGACTTTCTGCAATTACTTGTTTTGAGCCTCTTTTTGTATGTCGCTCCCAATACGTCGGGACAATCATTGGTTCACTATTGGAACTTTAACGACAATAGTTCTTTAGCGGCTTTAACCACACCTTCGCAAACATTGGGCGGAGCGTCTTTAGTTGCACTCCCCGGAGGAGTCAGTACGATTGATGTCTCGGGTGGAACAGGTCAAAACTTTAACGTCCAAAATCTAAATGCCCAAAACGGGGATTCCTCGGGAACACATTTACGTTTCAATGATCCCATCGGTGGTGCATTGGTGTTCAGCCTTCCCACGACAGGATACGATGCCATTGTGATGCGAATGGCAACCCGTCGGTCCAATTCGGGAGCAGGCACGCAAATCTGGTCTTACTCCACCGACGGAACTACCTATACTTTTTTGACCAATATCGCACCCAATAACGGTGACCCTGCATTGGCTACCCTTGATTTTTCGTCGATTCCCGGGGTGACTAATAATCCTAATTTTAAAGTCAAAGTTGAGTTTGCTCAAGGCAGTGGTGGAACTGCAGGTAACAACCGTTTTGATAATGTCACCCTACAAGGAACGCCCTTTTCAGGAGCAGACATTCTTCCTCCCACTGTAACTTTTTTTCCACAAAATAATGCGACCAACGTAGCACTTACGGCGCAACCTACACTCACATTCAACGAACCTATACGCTTCGTTAACGATACTCCCATCGAAAATACCTCGGTAGATGCGCTTCTCGAACTACGTCTAAATTCGGCTACAGGAACCGCCGTTCCTTTTGATGCTACCATCAACGGTTCTGTCATCACGGTCAATCCACTAACCCCTTTTGCCGTTAATCAATCGTATTACTTGGCCTTACTACCCAACACTGTCGAAGATGCTGCCAACAATGCAATCACAACCCTTCAAAGCATCACATTTACCACAGGACAACCTACCCTTAGTTTTGCCAATTCTTTTGTAACGGTCAATGAAAATGCGGGAAGTGTTACGCTCAATTTAACCGTGACCAACCCCGCTGCAGCTTCTGTAGACTGGGTTGTAAAAACAGCGCCATTCAGTACGGCCGATGCAAATGATTTTACAGCTACATCACAAACCATTACGCTTTCCTCTTCTTCGCCTGCCACGATTGCGATTACGGTTCCCATTATTGACGATTCATTAGCCGAACAACAAGCCGAATATGTCGTATTTCGTTTAGAAAATCCGCAGGGGGTAACCTTGGGTGCCAATGCTTGGGTGACGCTTTACATCATCGATAATGACACGCCTGCCCCCAGTCTTTCCCAAGAGATAGAACTCAACTATTTGGGTAGTTTTGATCCTTCGGGCACGGCCAACAATCGCACTTGCGAAATTATAGTTCACGATCCTGTGACGCAACGTTTATTTACCACCAGTGCCGCTAGTGGAGTTTTGGATATCATTGACTTTAGCAACCCAACGCAATTGTCGGTGATTCAAACCCTTGATTTGAATACTTATGGAGGTGTGACTAGTGTTGCCGTCAAAAACGGTTTGGTTGCAGTGGCGTGTCCCAATGCCAACGAAGCGCTTAATGGGTCGGTAGTAGTATTTGATACGCAAGGGGTGTTTCAAAAACAATTTACGGTGGGGGCTTTACCCGATATGATTACGTTTACCCCCGATGGCACCAAAATTCTCACCGCCAATGAAGGACAACCCGATAGCGACTACACCGTTGATCCGCTGGGGAGTGTGAGCATTATTGATATTTCTGGAGGCATTGCTCAGGCTACTCAAGCGCAGGTAACAACCCTTGATTTTACGGCTTTCAATGCACAAGAAGCGGCGTTACTTAATGCTGGTGTTCGCAAAGGAAAAGCAACAAGTACCTTGGCGCAAGATTTGGAGCCCGAATATTTAGCGGTTCATCCCGACGGTACAAAGGCTTGGGTAACCCTACAAGAAAACAATGCCATTGCCGAAATCAATCTTACCGCACCCAGCATCACTTCGATATGGCCCTTAGGCACTAAAAACATTGCGCTCCCTGGGAATGGATTTGATGTTTCGGACAACAATGGACAGATTTTAATTGCCAACTGGCCCCTTCAAGCCTATTACATTCCTGATGCCATGGCCCATTATACGGTGAATGGCGTTTCGTATTTGGTAACCGCCAACGAAGGCGATGAACGCGAATACAATGCCTTAAACGAACGAACAACGGTAGGCGCAGCGGCTTTGGATGCTACCGCGTTTCCGAATGCTGCCGTTTTAAAACAAAACAGCAATATGGGGCGTTTCCGTATTACCAATTTGAATGGAAATACCGACGCTGATGCCGAATTGGAACAATTGTACTGTGTCGGGTCGCGATCGTTTTCGATTTTCAATGCCGAAACACAAGCGTTGGTATTTGATAGTGGCGATCAATTTGAACGGTTTACCGCGGCCAATTTACCGACCCTATTCAATGCCGACCACGAAAACAACACTCCCAAAGGACGTAGTCGTGCTAAGGGGCCTGAACCTGAAGGAGTAACGATTGCAACGTTGGGAACAGAAACCTTTGCCTTTGTATCGTTGGAGCGTATTGGAGGGGTGATGGTCTACAACATTACCAATCCCGCGCAACCCGTATTGACCGATTACAAAAACAGTCGCAGTACTTCGGCTTATGCAGGCGACCATGGTCCAGAGGGCATTACGTATATTCAGCCTGAGAACACCACGACGGGCAAACCTTATATTTTGGTCGCCAATGAAATTAGTGGAACCCTTACCGTTTTTGAAATTGACACCAACGGTTTAGGACGCCCAGAATGGGACACAACAGTCCTTCCCTTTGCGGTATTCCCTAATCCTGTTGCCCAAGACGGCGTATTATACTGCAACCGCGCCGCCGATTGTACGATTTATACGATAACGGGACAAAAAGTTGGGTTTTACCCCCAAGCGTTGGTGATTCCTACGCAAGATTTAGCCCCTGGTGTATATATTGTTCAGACCGAAACGGGACAATCCCAAAAGTTTATTGTGAAGTAGTCTTTTTTTCAGTTGTTGTGTAATCCCCGGGGCTTCGGTTTCGGGGATTTTTTTGATAATTCAATAACCCACGCACAACATGGGCTTAACACGTCCCTCCGACCTTTGAGGCATTCGATTATACGCCGCTTGGTTGGGGTTCTCCCACAACACCTACTCCCTCCGTTTGCCTTCGGGGGGATTTTTTTGTACTTTTAAAAAAGAAATAAACGACTTATGACACGACTTAGCGCCGCACATTGGGAAATTGTAGAAAAATACTATCCCCACTACTACTCCAGCCCCACCATCACATGGATTGATATTTTAACACGCGTACTAGATGGTGAAGCCATATCCCCAAATGACGAAAAATTTATTCAAGGGTGGAACGTCGCCAAAGAACTGTATCGTTTGGAAAGAGAGGTTTGGAGGGTGGCGGTGAGGAATAGGGAAATACCCTTTAATAAATAGGAAAAAACCTTATCTTAATGGGAAAAATACTTTGATTTTTTGGGAAAAACACCCTTGTTAAAGCTGTTTTACTTTTTTAAAAGTTGTATTTTTACATAAATTTTGTTATAGAGGCAACTTATTTATGTCAAAACAACCCAATTACATCGACTTATTTGCTGGCTGTGGAGGACTTTCTTTAGGTTTACACCAAGCAGGTTGGAAAGGTTTATTTGCTATCGAAAAAAGCCCTGACGCTTTTAAAACCCTTGATTACAACCTTATAAATAATAAGAATCACTTTGATTGGCCAAATTGGTTACCTAAAGGTGCTCATGACATTAATGAAGTGCTTTACCATTACGCTGATAAATTAGAACGTTTAAAAGGCAAGGTCACAATGATTGCAGGGGGACCGCCTTGTCAAGGATTCTCTATGGCTGGAAGACGAAATGAGAATGATTCCCGAAACGACTTAATAAATTCGTATATAAAATTTGTACAAACCGTTGAACCGAAAATTATCTTTTTTGAGAATGTCAAAGGGTTTACAATGGAATTTAAAAAGAATAAAGAAAAAGGAATAGCTTACTCTTCAATTGTTACTCAAAAACTAGAGGAGGCAGGTTACTTTGTTAAAGGACAACTAGTGAATTTTGGGGATTATGGAGTGCCTCAAAAAAGAACCCGTTTTATTCTTGTTGGTATTAAAAAAGATCTTAAAAAGGCGACTCAAGAAAATGTAAATTCGTTTTTTTCTTTATTAGCAAAAATTCGATTCGAATTTGTAAACAACAAAGGCCTAACCCCGGAAATAAATTTTCAAGATGCAAGGTCTGTCTTCTTTA
>NZ_JBEILJ010000037.1:0-26098 GCF_040379285.1 Flavobacterium sp.
CGCCCAACGCCCAGTTGTGACTTTTAAAATCTAAACAAACAAAATACTGGTTCTCCTAGGCTTTTGTGTAAAACAAAAAACCCGACAGTACGTCGGGTTTTTTGTTGGTCTACAAGGATTCGAACCTTGAATGACTGAACCAAAATCAGTAGTGTTACCGTTACACCATAGACCAATATTGCGGGTGCAAATTTATGGCTTTTTTTTATTTAAGCAAACGTTTTGCAATTTTTTAGGTTCTTTTTTTAGGCACATACGAAAACACATCCCCGTGCGTTAGGGGAAGGCATGTAAATCAGTTTTTTAGAATTTTTTGTTAACCCATGGAGCAATACACAAAAAAATAGTTTCTTTGCACCATAATACTTAAACCATACTATGACGCCTTTTGACTTTAAAAAGTGGAACAACATTCTAGGTTGGACAGCTTTTGCGATCGCTTTACTTTGCTACAGCCTTACCGTAGAACCAACCATGAGTTTTTGGGATTGCGGAGAATACATTGCTACTGCAGCCAACTTAGAAGTAGGTCACCCTCCAGGAGCACCACTTTTTCAAATGCTAGGAGCCTTCTTTGCGCTTTTTGCAGTGAGTCCCGATAAAGTTGCACTCATGGTGAATATGCTCTCGGTTTTTTCGAGTGCCTTTACCATTTTATTCCTTTTTTGGTCGTCGTCCTTGCTTTTACAAAAAATTGTAAACCGATATACTTCACTCCATGAAACCAATCTTAAAGTGATCTTAGGATCTTCATTCGTTGGAGCGCTAACCTTTACCTTTTCCGATAGTTTTTGGTTTAATGCGGTTGAAGCCGAGGTATATGCCATGGCGATGTTCATGATTGCCCTATTGTTGTGGCTTGGATTGCGCTGGGAAGCCGACATGGAGAAACCTCATGGGAATCGATGGTTACTATTAATTAGTTTGATGATCGGACTTTCCTTTGGCGTTCACTTCATGGCGTTGTTGACCTTACCCTCCATCGGATTTTTGTATTTCTTTAAAAAATACCCCAAGGTGACCGTCAAGAGTTTTATCCTTGCCAACGTCATTATTATTGCCATTCTATTGTTCATTTTTAAACTACTTCTGCCCTACACCTTAGCGTTCTTTGCTAAAACAGAAATCTTTATGGTGAATTCTTTTGGATTGCCATTTAATTCGGGGACACTTATCGCCTTTTTGGCTATTGTCGGGTTCTTCTATTTTGCGCTACAATACACCCGCAAAAAAGAAATGCCTGCGGTCAATACCGCTTTGTTGTGCATTCTGTTTGTCTTAGTTGGTTTTTCTACCTGGTTAATGCTTCCTGTGCGTGCCAATGCGAATACACCTATCAACGAAAACAAACCCTCTGATGCCGCCGAAGTACTGGCTTATTACAACCGTGAACAATACGGATACAACCCATTATTTTACGGCCCGCAATACACTGATATGTTTGCTGGAGCCGACGAAGAGGAACCCTATTTGGATAAAAAACCAAACTATGAGCGCGACGAAAAAACAGGCAAATATGTCATCGTTAACAATTACGAAAAAGCCGAGCAGAACTCCAATAGCAAACACCGCGCCATCCTCCCCCGTTTGTGGAGCAATGACAATGTAAAAGGGTACATGAACTTTATAGGAGTGCCGAAGTTTACCATCAAACCTGAGTTTGCCGACAATCAAGAATTAGTTGAAGAAGTAGCCGCATTTCGTCAAGCGTTCAATCAAAAAAGAGTGGATAATGAAGACTATATCAGCTTTTTGAAATACTATAGCGAATATATTGAGGTAGAAAAACCTACATTTTGGCAAAACATCAGCTTTATGGTCGAATACCAATTTGGCTATATGTATGGCCGCTATTTACTGTGGAACTTTGTTGGACGTCAAAACGACAATCAAGGGCGCTACGACAACCTCGATGGCAACTGGATGTCGGGAATTAAAGCGATAGACGAAATGCATTTGGGTTCGCAAGACAATTTGCCCGACGATGTTAAAAATAATAAAGGGCGCAACTTCTATTATTTCTTACCTTTCTTTTTGGGCTTACTTGGACTAATGTACCATGCCCAACGGGATTTAAAATCGTTCTACGTGTTGCTTACCTTATTTTTATTTACGGGGTTGGCCTTAAAAATTTATTTGAACGAGCGTCCTTTCGAACCTCGTGAACGCGATTACGCTTTGGTAGGCTCCTTCTTTGTATTTGCGATTTGGGTTGGATTTGGCGTATTTGCCCTCTACGAAATGATCGCAGAGAAAATCAATGCCAAAACGGCAGCTTGGTCGGCAATTGCCGTATCCTTTTTGGTGTCACCCATCTTAATGGCAAAAGAAAACTGGGATGATCATGACCGTTCCAACCGCTATACGGCAATTGCGATGGCGAAAAACTACTTAGACTCGTGCGATGAAAACGCAATTTTATTTACTATTGGTGACAACGACACTTTCCCGCTTTGGTATGCGCAAGAAATTGAAGGATACCGCACCGACGTGCGCATTGTAAATACGAGTTTGTTGATGACCGATTGGTACATTGATCAAATGAAGCAAAAAACCAATCTTTCAGAAGGGCTATCGATTTCTTTCTCGCACAGCCAAATTGTAGCCGACAACCGCGATGTGATTTTATTCCATAAGCAAACTGAAAACCGTTGGAATTTAAAAGACTTTATCGAATTTGCGAAAAGCGAAGATACCTTAACCACGATCGAAATGCAAAGTGGACACCGTCTTCATTTCTTCCCAACCAATAAAGTCCGTATCCCTGTGGATAAAACTTCCATCTTGAAACATAAAATTGTAAATGCCAAACAAGCCGATTCCATTGTTCCTTACATCGATTTGGACATCAAAGGTGGTGCGTTGTACAAAAACCGTTTAATCATGTTGGACATCCTCAACAATAACAATTGGAAACGTCCGATTTATTTTAGCCCAGGAAGTTTTGGGGACGACGATTATTTGTGGATGAAAGATTTCTTGCAATTGGATGGTATGGTGTACAAGTTAGTTCCAATCAAAACACCGGTGATTGAAGAAAATTATCCCGACATGGGGCAATTGGACACCGATAAAATATACCAATTGATTATGAACTGGAAATGGGGCAATGGCGAACGAACCGACATTTACCACGATCCTGAAACCCGCCGCAACTGCATTTCCTACCGTGGTAACATGGCCCGAACCATGGATGCCCTTATTGCAGAAGGGCGTATTCCCGAAGCGAAAAAAATTATCGAGCTTGCACTTGATAAAATGCCTTTTAGCTATTATGGCTACTATTTAACGCTAGAACCATTTGCCAATGGGTATTATAAAGTGGGTGAAAAAGAAAAAGCCCACGCGTTGATGACCCAACTTTTTGCAAAATACCAACAAGAATTGTTGTACTATACAACGTTCTCCCCCGCTGACAAATCGTTTATGGCAACGGATATCGTATCGGCTATTGAACGATACCGTAGCTTGCTTCGCGTAAGCAAGAAAAATGGCGATATTGACTTCTATCAAAAAAATCGCCAAGCCTTCAATCAATACAATGCCCGATTCCCGCAATTTGACCGCGATAAAGAATAACTGAAAAATGCTCTGTAATAGGAGCATTTTTTTTGCGATATTGCAGCCATGATGCGATGGATAAAAATACCGTTATGGTTAAAAAAATGCACCCCAAATTTGGTTTGGGACATTCCGCAAACCGAACGGGTGGTGTACCTCACCTTTGATGATGGACCAACGCCTGAAATCACCCCATGGGTTCTAGAAACGTTGGCCGCCTACCATTTTAAAGCTACTTTTTTTCTTATTGGAAATAATTTGGCGCAGTATCCCGATATTGCACAATCCTTGATCAAAGAAGGCCATGGCATCGGAAACCACACCTACCATCATCGCAACAGTTGGAAAACATCCCGTGTGGCGTATCTTGAGGACATTAAGGCCTGTACAACGAGTATGGAGACCCATTTGGGGCGCACTCCTTTGCTGTTTCGTCCGCCGTACGGCAAATTAAAACTTGGCCAACCGCAACAGTTGCGCTCCCACAATATAATTCCTGTAATGTGGGATATTCTTACGTATGATTGGGATGTAAATACAACCCCTGAAGATTGCCTAAAAAGTATTACCAAAAATGTACAACCGGGTAGCATTATCGTTTTTCATGATAGCAAAAAAGCCTTTGGCAACCTGAAAAAAGTATTACCAAAGGCTCTAGCCTATCTTAAAGCACAAGGATATCGCGGTGAAATCCTTCCTAAATCTGATCTTTAACCAATGCAATCAAGGAGTTGGCATCCAATTCTCCAGACTGCCGCCATACCATTTGACCGTTTTTGTAAATCATTAACGTTGGAACCCCTTTAATACGTAGGGCTTCTGCCAGCTCTTGATTTTTATCCACATCAATTTTAATCACTTTTGCCTTATCGCCTAAGGCCGCAGCAACATCGCGAATCACCGGATGCATTGAAACAGAAGATTCGTTCCATTCGGTGTAAAAGTCGATTAAAACAGGGACTTGTGCGTTGATAAGTTCTCCAAATTTCGACATACAATCAATCGGTATTTAGCATTCTTCACCCAAAGTAAAGAAAAATTAGGATACAAAGGTACTATTTTTAACAAATTATGCGACAGGACAGCGTTTTTTTAGTGTAAGCACTGTGATTTCAGGCATAATTCCTACGCGACCAGGGTACGCATGAAACCCGAAGCCGCGATTTACGTACAAGTATCGCCCCGTATGTTCATACAATCCCGCCCATTGTTTATACACATACTGTACGGGAGACCATTTGATAAAACCGGGAATTTCTATACCAAATTGCAAGCCGTGTGTATGTCCTGATAACGTTAGATGGTATACCTCAGGATGCGATTTAACTTCCACCTCCCAATGGCTGGGATCATGACTCATTAAAATTTTAAACGCATTGGGATCCAATCCGGCTGAGGCTTTGGCTAAATCCCCTGCTTTTTTGAACTTCACACCCCAATTTTCAACCCCAACCAAAGCGAGTACCGAAGCGCCTTTTTGAATGTTCACGTGCTCATTGCGTAGAAGTTTAAAATCAATTTGACGGTGTAAATCGATAATGTCTTTAAAATTTTGCTCTTTTTCTGCCGCGGAATTCCACTCGATATATTCTCCATAATCATGATTTCCCAACACCGAGTATTTTCCAAACGGATGGGATTTAATTTTCGAGAATAAATCAACCCAAGGGTGCATCTCTGTAGCATGCGTGTTGACAATATCGCCTGTAAACAAAAGCATATCCGATTCTTGCGCATTAACAATGTCGATAGCATGAGCAATTTTCTCGGCATCGTCAAAACTTCCGCTATGGATATCCGAAATTTGCGTAAAGGTAAATCCGTCGAAATCGTCGGGCAAATCGTCAAAATACAAGGTTTCTTTGCGGACTTTAAAATTGTACTTTCCTTTAGTCATTCCATACACCAAGGACAAAAAAGGTACCGCAGCCAATCCGATAGCCAGTTGACTTACGAATTTACGGCGGGCAGGAATATAGGACTCTTCGGCATCGTATTGGACAAAAAAGTTTTTAGCTCCCAACACCGCCCGGAACATATCTTCAGCTAAAAGCACCAAAATCATAATCAACTTGGGGACTAATACCAACAACAATAACCCAATAGTCAACATGGTCATCGGCGTCTGTCCTACTTTTCGGTCAAACTTGGTGAATTGGTAAAACACAAAAAACAATGTCCCCAACGACACGGCAAGATAGGTCCATTGCACCCATTTGGTTTTGGTTACCGTACGAACCGCTTGAAACGCATACAATTCAATAAGCGTCAACAGGATCAAAAGAATCAACAATCGAAAAGTCATATGTGATTATAAAGCGCAAAGGTATTGTAGGTCAGTATAAGTCCGCTTTAAATTTAAGGAAATTTTAACCGCTTTTGCTTTGACATTTTCCCTGTATCTTCATTGGAAAAGATTAAAAGGGAAATTTCAACCTTTGCCCTCAGATTTCAACTTGAATCCTTACATTTGAGGACCCACTCAAATCCAACATGAATGGGTCTAAATGAGTTATTATGGAACAAAAACGCTTATTCCTCCTCGATGCCTACGCGCTTATTTTTCGTGGGTATTATGCCTTTATCAAAAATCCACGTATCAACTCCAAAGGCATGGACACTTCAGCTATTATGGGATTTATGAACTCCCTGATGGATGTGATAAAACGCGAAAAACCCGACCATTTGGCCGTAGCTTTTGATAAAGGAGGCAGCGATTACCGTTTGGAAATGTTTACCGAATACAAGGCCAACCGTGACGAAACCCCAGAAGCCATTAAAATTGCAGTCCCTTTCATTCAAGCGCTGCTCCAGGCCATGCACATTCCGATCATTGAAAAAGCAGGCTTTGAAGCCGACGACTTGATCGGTACGTTAGCGAAAAAAGCAGAGAAAAAAGGCTACAAAGTATATATGGTGACCCCCGATAAAGACTTTGGTCAATTGGTTTCGGAAAATATTTTCATGTACCGACCCGCCCGAATGGGAAACGATATTGAAATCTGGGGGGTGGAAGAGGTAAAACAAAAATTTGAAATCAACGATCCGCTGCAAGTAATAGATTTCTTGGGTATGATGGGCGATGCGATCGACAACATTCCCGGACTTCCTGGAGTAGGTGAAAAAACGGCAAAAAAATTACTGGCCGAATTTGGTTCCATGGAAAATCTCTTGGCCAATACCAACCAATTAAAAGGCGCCTTGAAAGACAAAATCGAAGCCCACAAAGAGCAAGGACTTCTTTCCAAAAAATTGGCGACTATTTTATTGGATTGTCCTGTCGAATTTGACGAAAAAGCCTTTGAATTAAGTCGTCCCGATGTTGAAAAAACCGATGCCTTGTTTCAAGAATTGGAGTTTCGCCAAATGAAAGCGCAGTTTGACAAGCTTTTTGGACAAGGAAATTATTACGATGCTATTGACACAAGTAATGGTGCTTCGGAAATGGTTGTAGCTAAAAAACCTACCCCAAAGAAAACCCCCGAAAATCAAATGGATTTGTTTGGGTTTGTAGACGATGAAGAAGCATCCTTTACGTCCACAACATATGCCACTTTAGAAATGACGCCGCACTTGTATCAAATCATGCAAGGAGACTTTCCAATGCAGTTATTGTTGCAGAATTTACTGAAACAAACCGCTGTATGTTTTGACACAGAGACCACCGGTATTGATGCTAAAAATGCTGAATTGGTGGGGATTTCTTTCGCTTGGGAAAAAGGAAAAGCCTACTATGTACCCGTGCCCGAAAATCAAGAGGAAGCACATAAAATCGTAGCCCAATTGCGTCCCTTTTTTGAAAATGAAACCATTGAAAAAATCGGACAAAACCTAAAATACGATTTAAAAGTATTGGCCAATTACGGAATTTCCGTGCGAGGCCCCCTTTTTGACACCATGATTGCGCATTACCTCATCAATCCCGATATGCGACACAATATGGACGTGTTGAGCGAGACCTATTTACAGTATGCGCCACAGTCCATTGAAACCTTGATTGAAAAAAAAGGAAAAAACCAACGTTCCATGCGCGACGTTCCGCTTGAAGCCATCAAAGAATACGCCGGGGAAGATGCCGATGTAACCTTGCAACTCAAAGCGCATTTTCAACCGATACTCGAACGTGTGGGGACGAAAAAGCTCTTTGACGAAATCGAAATTCCCCTGATACAAGTCTTAGCCGACATGGAACGTGAAGGCATTCGCTTGGATGTGACTTACCTCCAATCGATGTCGGCCGATATGGCGCTTGAAATTCAAGCCTTGGAACAAAAAATTTATACCTCCGCCGGAACATCGTTCAACTTGGCGTCACCAAAACAATTGGGTGATATTTTGTTTGATAAAATGAAAATTGGAGGGCAGAAACAAAAGAAAACCAAAACTGGACAATACGCTACGGGGGAAGAAGTACTCAGTTATTTGGCCCATGAACACGAAATTGTACGCGATATCCTTGAGTGGCGTCAGCTGGTGAAATTACAAAGCACGTATGTTGAAGCTTTACCGCATCAAGTGGATGCCAAAACCCAGCGCGTTCACACTGATTATATGCAAACCGTAGCAAGTACCGGCCGATTGAGTTCAAACAATCCCAACCTGCAAAACATTCCGATTCGTACCGAACGGGGCCGTCAAATTCGTAAAGCCTTTGTGGCAAAAAATGAAGACTATGTTTTACTGTCAGCCGACTATTCTCAAATCGAATTGCGTATTATCGCAGCTTTGAGTGGCGAAGAAAACATGATCAAGGCCTTTCAAAACAAAGAAGACATTCACCGCAGTACCGCCGCCAAAGTATTTCAAGTTGCGCTAGAAGAAGTCACCAAAGAACAACGTAGCAATGCCAAAACGGTCAATTTCGGTATCATCTATGGGGTTTCTGCTTTCGGGCTATCCAATCAAACAAGTCTCTCGCGAAGTGAAAGTGCTGCCTTGATTGAAGCGTATTACCAAACCTACCCCAAATTGAAATCGTATATGCAAAACCAAGTCGATTTTGCCCGAGAAAACGGCTATGTAGAAACGATTTCAGGGCGCCGTCGCTATTTAAAAGACATCAATTCGGCCAATGCGGTAGTGCGAGGAGGAGCCGAACGCAACGCGGTAAATGCCCCAATACAAGGATCGGCTGCAGACATTATCAAAATCGCCATGATCAATATTCACCGAAAACTAACCACCGAAAATTGGCAATCCAAAATGTTGTTGCAGGTGCATGACGAATTGGTGTTTGATGTGCATCGATCTGAACTGGAAGCGATTCAAAAAATGATCAAACACGAAATGGAACAGGCCTTTCCGATGGCCGTCCCACTCGAAGTTGAAATGGGCTTTGGCGAGAATTGGCTGGAAGCGCATTAGCAGTGTTCCATGGGCAGTTGAACCATAGATTATGTGATTTCTACTTCGTCGAAATGAACTGTGTTAATTTCGAAGATGGCCTATTTGCCGTAGGAATGAGAAATCACACTACGGAAATAAAACGGTTAGCGGTTATCAGTCACAGTCATCCGTGTTAAGTAGTGATCTCAGGGGATCGCCCCGAAGACCTAAATCAGTGGCTTAGCAGCTTTTATTTGTTAATAATACAATTTCTAGGAAAATAGGGTAACATGATGTTGGCACTAAGTTTCACGAAGTTTAATTGAAGTAGATAATGTTTTTTTACACAGTGATCTTAACGACTAAGAATCTCAGAATCCCACGGGAGCATATTTTCTATTTTTTAAGATATCTATTTTTGGCACGTAGTAATTTCTACTACCCCCTCATCCCTTCAACAAGGCAATAATCGCGTCATCGCCGGATTGCACGGCGTACTCAAAAGCGGTCATGCCCTTACCGTCTTTGGCTTCACGGCGTGCACCATGCGCCAAAAGTTGTTGGATAATCGAGATATTTTTGAACTGAACAGCAAAATGCAAAGCCGTATTTCCTTGTACATCGGTCAAATTGGGATCGGCTTTATAGTCCAAAAGTAAACCGACCACCTCGGCATTACCCCGCACCACCGCCGCCATCAAAGCCGTTCCCTGATCGGAAGTATAATTTACAGCAACCCCCGCTTCCAACAACACCTTTACAACAGGCGTATTACCTTTATAACAGGCAAGGATTAAAGGAGTGAATCCCGCGGGACTCACGCAATCAAACGCACGGGGTTGGGTAGCCAATACCGAACGTACCGCCTCTTCCGAACCCTTACGGGCCAAATCAAATACATCGGGTGTGGGTTGCGCTCCTAAAAGAAGTGGAAACCAAAGTCCACAAAACACCCACCGCCACATTAGGCCAACCGTTTAACAGATTCACGTTGGCGCAATTCGGTAGCAATGACCGTAGTTCGGGGTTTGTAGGGTTCCCCTTTATGTTCTAAGCGCTCAATCAACATACGCGTTGCAACTTCCCCAATCTCGGGACCGTGCTGACTCACTGTAGACAAACTCGGTGTTAAACGGCGCGACCAAACGCCATCGGCAAAACCGATAACGGCTAATTCATCGGGAATGCGAAGTCCTTTTTTTACCGCCATTTTCATTGCCGTCACCGAAGCATGTTCGTCGACCGCAAAAACAGCATCTACCTTATGTTTATCAAAAAAACCAGTGGCCTTTTGATCAAAATCTTCTTCCGAGTTGGATAAAATGACATGCTGAGTATCGATCGTCAGTCCGGCATCAGCCATGGCTTTTCGAAATCCTTGCGCGCGCAACTTAGCGACACTCAAATTGTCAATGGCCGAAAACAATGCAATCGTTTTATTTCCCGTTTTAATCAAATGTTGGGTCGCATTCACCGCCGAATCAAAATCATCGACAATTACTTTATCACAATGCACTTCATCGGCAATACGGTCAAACATCACAATGGGAGTCCCCTCATTGAGGATTTGCTTAAAATGATCAAACTGTTGCAGTTTCTGTGCTTCTTCACAAATCGATAAAATAAATCCGTCAATGGCGCCATTACTCAGCATTTCCAACGCAGCAATCTCTTTTTCAAGCGACTCGTTTGAAATATATGTCATCACCTTGTACCCTTTTTCATCAGCTACTTTCTCGATACCCGTAAACACTTTAGCAAAAAAAGAATTTAATATATTAGGAATAATCACACCAATGGTCTTGGTTGAACGGTTTTTTAAATTCAACCCAATGGCATTCGGCTTGTAGTTTTTCAACTTGGCATATTCCTGCACCCGTTGCTTGGTGGGCTCGCTGATTTCGGGACTGTCATTCAGGGCTTTGGACACGGTAGATACCGAAACACCCAATTCTTTGGCAATTTGTTTTAACGTAGCTTTTGATTTCATAGCAATGGACTTTGACGAGCGTAAATTTAACAAATTTAAAAAGACGAAAAATGAATTGCTGCTTTTTCCCGCGAAATAAATTTATGCCGCTTCTCGCAAACGCCCATCCCGCTAAGATAGCCCGCTAATCCCCAAAATTTTAGGAATCAATAAAATAAATAAAATGGAGGTTTGGATATAAAAGAATAAATTGTACTTTTGCACTCCCTTATCCCGAAGCCTCGGGGAGGGAAAGGAATGTTTAATTTAAAATAAGTACTGTGAACACATTAAGCTACAAGACAGTTTCAGCCAACAAGGCTACTGCAGACAAGCAGTGGATTGTTGTGGACGCTGAAGGTCATAACTTAGGTCGTTTAGCTTCAAAAGTAGCGATGCTTTTGAGAGGTAAATACAAACCAAGTTATACCCCGCACGTTGATTGTGGTGATAACGTTATTGTTATCAACGCTGAAAAAATCAACCTGACTGGTAACAAGATGGAGGATAAAACCTATATCCGCCATACCGGTTATCCAGGTGGTCAAAGAAGCTTATCTGCCAAAGAAATGTATCGTAAAAATCCTGCGATCATGGTAGAGAAAGCTATCAAAGGAATGTTACCCAAAAACAAATTAGGGGCACAATTATTCCGCAATTTGAATGTATACGTTGGCGCTGAGCACAAACATGCAGCTCAAACACCAAAAACCGTTAACTTAAACGATTTGAAGTAATGGGAACAATTCACAAAATTGGTCGTAGAAAGACCGCTGTGGCACGTGTTTACGTTTCAGAAGGAACAGGTAAAATCACGGTAAACAAAAGAGAGTTCGAAAACTACTTCCCCACAGCTACGTTGCAATACAAAGTATTACAACCGTTAGCCATGACAGACAACGCTTCCAACTTCGACGTTAAAATTAACGTATACGGTGGAGGTTCAACTGGTCAAGCGGAAGCCGTTCGTATGGCTATTGCGCGTGCTATGTGCGAAGTGGAAGCTGAGAACAGAGCAATCCTAAAACCAGAAGGATTACTTACCCGTGATCCACGTATGGTAGAACGTAAGAAATTCGGTCAGAAAAAAGCACGTAAGAGATTCCAATTCTCGAAACGTTAATCCGTTTTTCCTACCCTTAAGTTTGAAATTAATCTGTTGCCGTTATTCCTTTTGTCAAAGGAAGTTAGTTTAGCATCTAAATTATCCCAAAAAGCCCTCAAAAGCCCGATAATTGCTAATCAACGGAACGTAAACTAGTAAAAAAATGGCAAATAAAATAGACGTAAAAGAATTATTAGAGGCCGGTGTTCACTTTGGACACATGACCCGCAAGTGGGACCCCAACATGGCGCCTTACATCTACATGGAGCGCAATGGGATCCACATCATTAACTTGTACAAAACCGCAGCCAAAATTGAAGAAGCGAATGAAGCTTTGAAAAAAATCGCTGCCTCTGGTAGAAAAATCTTATTCGTAGCTACCAAAAAACAAGCCAAAGACATCGTAGCTGAAAAAGCGGCCGCTGTAAACATGCCTTACATCACCGAAAGATGGCCTGGAGGAATGTTGACCAACTTCGTAACGATTCGTAAAGCCGTGAAAAAAATGGCAACTATCGATCGCATGAAGAAAGACGGTACTTTCAACACCTTGTCGAAAAAAGAAAAATTACAAATCGATCGTCTTCGTGCTAAATTGGAGAAGAACTTAGGTTCTATCGCCGATATGTCAAGACTGCCTGCAGCCTTGTTCGTAGTAGATATCAAAGCCGAGCACATCGCGGTAAAAGAAGCTCACAAATTAAACATTCCAGTATTTGCAATGGTGGATACCAACTCTGACCCTCGTCAGGCAGATTACGTAATCCCCGCCAATGATGATGCTTCTAAATCCATCGAAAAAATTCTTTCTCTCGTTACGGCTGCCGTTCAAGACGGATTGTCCAACCGTACCAACGAAAAAGAAGCCGATGATGCTCCTGAAGTAGAAGAAACAGTAGAAGCAGTAGCCACTCCTGAGGTTGCTGGTACCACTGAAGCTGCTGCTGAAGAATAAATAAAACACTAAATTCCAATGGAAGGATGCCAAATTCCTACGGTTTTTAGTAACCTGGAGTTTGAAATCCCGAAATTGGAATTTAATTTTAAACGAATTTTTTAATCAAAAAATAAAAAAGAAATGTCAACTATTACTGCGTCTGACGTAAACAAACTAAGAACCATGACCGGTGCCGGTATGATGGACTGTAAAAAAGCCTTGGTAGAAGCCGAAGGTGATTTTGACAAAGCAATTGAAATCCTACGTAAAAAAGGACAAAAAGTAGCCGCTAACCGTTCGGACCGTGAATCTACGGAAGGAGCTGTTATCGCTGCCGTGAATGCCGAACAGACTTCGGGAGCTATCATCTCGTTGAACTGTGAAACCGACTTCGTAGGAAAAAATGAAGGATTCGTGAAGCTTGCCCAAGAATTGGCAGCTTTGGCGTTGAACTTCGAAACCAAAGAAGACTTGTTAGCGGCCGATTTCCACGGAATCACCGTTGCAGAAAAATTAATCGAACAAACCGGTGTTATCGGTGAAAAAATCGAAATCGGTTCTTTCGAACGTTTACACGGTGCCTTCGTAAACTCATACATCCACGCAGGTAACAAAATTGCCACTTTAGTAGCCTTGTCAGCTAACGTAGCGGGAGCTGATGAAGCAGCTCGTAACGTAGCCATGCAAGCGGCTGCGATGAATCCTATCGCGTTGAATGAAGACGGTGTAGATGCCGATACTATCGCTAAAGAAATCGAAATCGCAAAAGACCAATTGCGTGCAGAAGGAAAACCCGAAGCTATGTTAGACAACATTGCCAAAGGTAAATTAAACCGTTTCTTCAAAGACAATACCTTGGTCAACCAAGATTACATTAAAGACAGCTCAATGAGTGTAAGTGCTTACGTAAAATCAGTAGAAGCTGGTCTTACCGTAACCGGATTCAAAAGAGCCGCTTTAGGTTAATTACTAATTCACCCTAAATACAAAACCCGATGCTTACTAGACTGCATCCATGAGTTTATTCAAAATTATAATTAATTTTGTTAATAATGAGTTCGATATTTTATCGAACTCATTTTGTTTAGATTAAATTCAATTCTTACGTTATTTTAATAGTTAATATATTCTTGAATTATTACTTTCATTTCAACTCTTTAATTCTATATTTTTAGGTAAAATAACTCTGATTTGATTATTCCAAAGAAAATTTAATTATAAAATATCTAAACAAGTGCTACTTGAAAAATAACACTTATTACTTGAACTTTCAATCCAAACAATTTCCTTTTCTTGACATACTTTGTGTGATTCCTTATTGTTTTAATAAATGCTTATACTGTTTTATTTGATATAGCCATCCTTGGTCTAAATGTAAGATTAGATTGGTATTGTCTGGTGTTTTTTAAATGCTTTTTTGAGCGTCACAGCTAATTGATTAAATACTAGTCTTTGGGTTAGTTCATAACTTATTATTTTCCCCGTTAAAAAAATCAATTATTGGCGATAAATACAATTTACCTCCTGCTATATTAAATTCTTTTACATCGATTGCCCATTTTTGATTTAGTGCCGTTGCTTTAAAATCTCGCTGTAAAACATTAGCAACTGTTTTACCTTGTTATCCTTTGTATGATTTGTATATTTTACTGGAATAATACTTTTAAGCCAAATAATTTAATTAATCTTGGAACTGTTTTATGATTGACAATTAACCCTTTGTTGCTCAACTCGTCAGTAATTCTTCTATATCTTTTTTGAAATACCAACATAAAATTGATGATTGTTGGTGTATTTTAAATCTTACTTAAGTTTAAATTCTGGTGTAAAAACTTCTTTTTTTTCATAAAAAATGCCCCTAATAGTGTCTTACTTTTTGGGGCATGTTCAAAAAAAAATGGGATTTTATACACTTTCGTATATCCGTTATAATAACGCATCGATTGCATCGGTGTAGGCTTTCTTCGGAGCTACTCCTACTTGTCTTCCTACTACTTCTCCATTTTGGAACACCAATACGGTGGGAATGTTACGTACTCCATACTTGGCAGCAAACTCTTGATTGGCGTCTACATCGACTTTGCCAACCACAGCTTTGCCCTCATATTCAGATGAAATTTCATCGATTACTGGACCTACCATACGACACGGACCGCACCAAGCTGCCCAAAAATCAACCAAAACCGGTTTATCAGATTGCAATACTACTTCTTCAAAAGTAGCATCGGTAATTGCTAATGCCATGATATTCTTATTTAAGTTATGTTTTCTTTTTTAAAGCACAAATATAACCAAATCTATGGGCCCGCCATCGACATTAAGATTACTTTTAGTTATTTTTCAATTGGTGAAAACAATACTAATTCAATTTAAAATCGAGTTGCATTTTTTCTAATTCACTCAACAATTCACTTGAAATTTTAATTTTCACTTTACGGCTAGGCATGGCCAAATGCGTAACAACGCGAAGTTCCTCGGTATCGGCGGGCAATTCGTCTACAAAGGCCTCACTGTCCTCCAGCGTTTCATCGCCCTCAGCTGCGGTCACTTCAACCGATTTGATGATGGCTTCCGCTTTCTTTTTCACCCGTTCGAGCTCCATCACCTCAAAACTAATCGGATGTTCGCCTTTGTGCGCTTGAAATAAGGCCGCCAATTGTTCAATCATCGCTTGATGCAACTCTTGGATGTTCATTTGTATCACCAGCTTCTTCGCAAACGTAGGCAGTACATCGGCCAATAATTTGGCGTCTTGAAAGGTAATTCGAGGATCTGATTTTTTACCTGTCTCCCGATTCACCCAGCCTTCACGCACCAACAATTTAAAAAACACAAATTGATTGTTGACCAAAAAATGGCGGAATTTTAAATATTCTTCATCAAAAATGCGAAACTCATGGTTTTCGTCGTAGCCTTCCAAGGTAAACATGGCCCAATCTTTTCCATTTTTCCCGGTTTTGAACTGTACATTGGTCACAATCCCACCAAAAGTTAGTGTTTTATTGACCAACGACTCCAGCTGCTTCAAATGTTCCAAACGTACATTACAGAAATACTTCATTTCAAATCGATAATCATCCAAAGGATGTCCCGAAATATAAATCCCAACAACCTCTTTCTCCCTAGCCAACTTGGCCATAGTGGTCCACTCTTCACAGGGGGGAATTTGGGGTTCGGCAATTTGAATTTCACTGGCTTCGCCAAAAAGACTGACTTGCGCCGAATTTTCGTTTTCTTGAAACTTGGCACCATACCGAATGGCTTTTTCCAAGAAAGTAATTCCATCGCCATCATGGTGAAAATACTGGGCACGATGGGTAGCTTCAAAGCCATCGAATCCGCCTGCCAAAGCTAAATTTTCAAAGGCTTTTTTATTGGCTGCACGCAAGTCAATTCGCTTCGCCAAATCAAAAATAGAGCGGTATTTTCCTTCTTTTCGTTGCGCTACTATTGTATCAACAGCACCCTGCCCCACGCCTTTAATGGCTCCCATTCCAAAACGAACGGCATAATCTTCGTTTACGGTAAATTTATAAAACGACTCGTTTACATCGGGACCCAACACTTTCAAGCCCATACGTTTACACTCTTCCATAAAGAATGAAACTTGTTTAATGTCATTCATATTATTGGAAAGCACGGCCGCCATATACTCTGCAGGATAATGGGCTTTGAGATAAGCCGTTTGATAGGCGACCCAGGCATAACAAGTGGAGTGGGATTTGTTGAAGGCGTAACTCGCGAACGCTTCCCAGTCTTTCCAAATTTTATCCAGTTTTTCTGCATTATGTCCGTTGGCCACTGCTTGGTCGATGAACTTGGATTTCATTTTATCCAAAACATCTTTTTGTTTTTTACCCATTGCTTTCCGCAAAACGTCGGCATCCCCTTTGGAGAAGTTGGCTAGCTTTTGGGACAACAACATTACCTGCTCTTGGTAAACGGTAATGCCATAGGTTTCTTTCAAATATTCTTCACAAGCATCCAAGTCATAGGTTATTGGCTCTTCTCCGTTTTTACGACGAATAAACGAAGGAATATACTCCAAGGGTCCCGGACGATACAAGGCATTCATCGCAATCAAATCCCCAAAAACCGTAGGCTTCAATTCCTTCATGTACTTTTGCATTCCAGGCGATTCGTATTGGAAAATCCCTACCGTTTCCCCACGCTGGAACAATTCATAAGTTTTGACATCATCAATCGGGAAAGCATCGGGATCCAACTCAATGCCTGTGCGGTATTTCACCAGTTTACAGGTGTCTTTGATTAGGGTCAACGTTTTCAACCCTAAAAAGTCCATTTTCAATAACCCTGCACTTTCTACGACCGAGTTGTCAAATTGAGTTACAAATAGTTCAGAATCCTTGGCCGTTGCCACAGGAACATAATCGGTAATATCGCTCGGGGTGATAATCACTCCACACGCATGAATTCCCGTATTTCTTAAATTTCCCTCTAATACTTTCGCCTGTTGAATGGTTTCGGAACTTAAATCGCCACCATTAGCCAATTCAATGAGCTCTTTGACTTTATCAAATTCATCTGCGCGTAAAGCAGCCTTGAGTTTGTCATTTTCCAACGAGAAAATTTTGGCCAAATTCAGGTTATTCGGAATCAGTTTTGCAATTTTATCGGCCTCAAATAAGGGCAAATCCAATACCCGAGCGGTATCGCGCACCGAGGATTTGGCGGCCATAGTCCCGTAGGTAATGATTTGTGCTACCTGATTGGAACCGTATTTTTGGATCACATAATCCATGACTTTACTTCGTCCTTCGTCATCAAAATCAATATCTATATCGGGCATGGACACTCGATCGGGATTCAAGAAACGCTCAAAAAGTAAGTCGTAGGCAATCGGGTCGATGTTGGTAATTCCTAAGCAATAGGCCACAGCACTTCCCGCTGCAGAACCACGACCTGGTCCAACAGAAACTCCCATTCTACGGGCTTCTGCGATAAAATCTTGTACAATCAAAAAGTACCCTGGATACCCGGTTCGTTCGATGGTGGCCAACTCAAAATCGAGGCGTTCGCAAATTTCTTCGGTGAGTTCAGGGTACCGTTTTTCGGCTCCTTTGTAGGTTAGAAAACGCAAATAATTATTTTCCCCGCGTTTCCCACCATCTTCTGTGTCTAGGGGGTCTTCAAACTCTGTAGGAATTTCAAATTTGGGCAAAAGTACTTCACGGGCTAGATCGTAAATTTCAATTTTATCGACGACCTCAGCAATATTGGTGATGGCTTCGGGAAAATCGGCAAACAACTGCTTCATTTCGGCACCTGATTTGAAATAGTACTCCTGATTGGGCAAGCCAAATCGGTAGCCACGGCCGCGTCCAATGGGCGTAGACTGTTTTTCCCCATCTCGCACACACAAGAGAATATCGTGAGCATTGGCGTCTTCTTTTTTTACATAAAAAACATTATTGGTCGCCACGGTTTTAATATGATGCTTGCGAGAAAGATCAATTAATGCACTGTTCACGCGATTTTCATCCTCTTGATGGTGCCGCATGAGTTCGATATACACATCATCTCCAAACTGGGCTTTCCACCACAACAAGGCTTCTTCTGCTTGATGCAGCCCGACATTTAGAATTTTACTAGGCACTTCACCATACAAACTTCCGGTGAGCACGATAAGATCTTCTTTATACTGCTGGATGATTTCTTTGTCAATACGCGGCACATAATAAAAACCGGCCGTGTAAGCAATGGAAGCCATTTTGGTAAGATGGTGATACCCGCGTTTATTTTTGGCTAAAAAAACCACTTGATACCCGTTGTCCTTTCGGGTTCGATCTTTGTGGTTATCACACACATTAAATTCGCACCCTACTATAGGTTTAAGTACGGTTTCCGTGGGTGTTTCCCCTGCTTCAAGTGCTTGTTCATTTTTTTGTTTGGCTGTTTTATTGTGCGCCATTACATCCCGAACAAAGTGAAAGGCCCCCATCATGTTGCCGATATCGGTCATGGCCACGGCTGGCATTTTGTGTTGTACGGCCGCTTGTACCAAATCTTTTACCGAAATAGTCGATTGTAACACCGAAAATTGAGTGTGGTTATGCAAATGCACGAAATCGACTGTCGCCATTTCAGCCTGACCTTGTGCGATATCTTGATGAGAAATCGGTGTAGCTTGGGTGGGATTGGCTTTTTTGCGAAGTTTCTCTGATTCCTTTTTCAGGTTCAAATGGGTCAAACCAATCGGAGGAATAGGCTGAGGATTTCGCGCTTTAAATTGCTGAAAATAGTCGGGCGTAACACCGAGTTCGGTTTTGGTGAAAATTTCTCGTCGAATCAACTCCAAGAAACAGCGGGTTGTCGCTTCCACGTCGGCAGTGGCATTGTGCGCCTCCCCAAAAGGTTCCCCAAACAGGTATTCGTGTAATTCGGTTAGCGTGGGCAGTTTGTAACGTCCCCCGCGACCACCCGGAAGTTGCAACAAACCGGCTGTAACCTCGGTACACGTATCTAAAACGGGAAGTTGAGATAATGCAGTAGGAATTCCCGCGCGATGAAACTCACACCCCATGATATTGACATCAAAACCGACATTTTGCCCTACTATAAATTTTGTTTGGGCCAGTGCGGCATTGAATTTTAGTAGCATTTCACGTAAATCCACCCCGTACTTATGGGCCAACTCGGTCGAAATACCATGAACCCGTTCGGCATCATATGGAATATCATAGCCTTCGGGAATCACTAAATAATCTTGGTTGTCTATAAGATTACCCCATTCGTCATGCAACTGCCAAGCAATTTGTACTGCTCTTGGCCAATTATCAGTATCGGTAATAGGAGCGGCCCAATTGCGCGGTAATCCCGTAGTTTCGGTATCAAAAATTAAATACATAGTCGCTTTTAAGGCCTAAAAACACATTGCCTTTCGTTTCAAAAATACACTTTCGCCTGAGAAGATTCAAGGAATAGTTATCAACAAAAAAAGCTGTCTCGTTAAAGACAGCTTTCTAAATTTTGTGAAATTTTAACCCTTACGGTTCAGGGAAAATAGGAATTTGGTAGAAGGTCCCGAATTGGAAATTCACCAAGTCACCGCCTAAGGGGTTGGTGGTGGTTTGTACTGCATTAAATTTAAATTCTCCCGAAATTGTGGTTCCAGTATTTTGAGTAATTTTTATCTCACCATTACTTCCTTCTACATTGAGCACGCGAACACGTCCAAGCCCATTACCACCTACAACGGTAATTACATCGCCGGCTTTATACCCGTTTCCGGGTGACGCTACACGAGCCGCTGTGATCGCTCCTGCGGCATTTGTTGATAACGAAACCGTGAGTCCGCTACCAGTTCCTCCTGTAGTGGGATAGGAACCACTACACGTGACAACACCCGCTACAGTAGTACAATTGGCGGTATATCCCGACCCTCCTGCTACGATCCCTGAAGCGATATTGGCTACAGGTCCGTTGATGATTTTGGTTTCATACTCCAATTCAATGTCGTTGAACGAAGATTGATACGTCGCTTTGATACCTATATTAGAGGTACCAAAGAAATAGGTGCCAGGATTTCCATTTGCAACACGCAATTCTACCTCTTCATCTTCAGCCAATGCTACAAAACGAATGGCGTTGGTAGAGGCCGATTTATAGGCTTTTACATCAATTCCTCGAAATAAAATGCCGTCGCGATAGGCTTGAAAACCCGGATCGTTAAATTTAACTTCTTCTGAGCAAGAAGAAAAGGTCAACACAACTAGAAATAGGGCAATTAATTTTTTCATGTACGTAATTATTCGATATTTGTAATACAAAAATAGTTTTTTTAAGGAATTACACCCTATTTTTTATGGTTTTTATCGGACAACGCTATTTTTTTGAGTTCGAGTAATTTGAATTAAAATGTTTTGTATATTTGCGCCCTCAATAACCGGGGTCGTGTACCCCATAAACAAATCATTCGATTATGTCAGTAAAAATTAGATTACAAAGACATGGTAAAAAAGGGAAACCTTTTTACTGGATTGTAGCCGCCGATGCGCGTGCCAAAAGAGATGGTAAATTCTTAGAAAAAATTGGAATCTACAATCCGAACACCAATCCTGCAACGGTAGAATTGCACTTAGACAAAGCAGTTCAGTGGTTACACAATGGTGCACAACCTACAGATACTGCGCGTGCTATTTTATCGTACAAAGGAGCTTTGTTGAAGCATCACTTGGATGGTGGTGTTCGTAAAGGCGCTTTGACGCAAGAGCAAGCCGATGCTAAATTAGCCGCTTGGTTGGAAGAAAAAGCAGCTAAAGTAAACGCTAAAAAAGACGGTTTGTCTAAAGCGAAAGATGATGCTAAAGCAAAAGCATTGAAAGCTGAAAAAGAAGTTAACGAAAAACGGGCTAAAGCCGCTGAAGAAGCCTTGAAAACAGCTGAGGCTGAAGCAGCAACGGAAGAAGTAACTGAAGAAGTAGCTGAAGTAGCTACTGAAGAAGTAGTGGCTGAAGTAGCGACAGAAGAAGCTCCTGCGGTTGAGGAAGCTCCAGAAGCTCCTGCTGCTGAAGAAACTAGCGAAGAAGCCTAATTCGTTATCAAGCGGTAATGCGAAAGAAAGACTGTTTCTATCTCGGCAAAATCGCGAAAAAATTTAGCTTCAAAGGAGAAGTCCTACTCTATTTAGACACGGATCAACCCGAATTATATGAAAATATGGAATCAGTTTTTGTCGATTTAGGCAAAAATATGGTTCCATTTTTTATTGAAACAGCGCAACTCCATAAAGGAGATTTTCTCCGCGTCAAGTTTGAAGACGTCGATACCGAAGCCGAGGCCGATGAAATTCTAGGAAGTGAAGTTTACCTCCCCCTTTCGGAGCTTCCTCCTCTTGAGGGAAATCAGTTTTATTTCCATGAAATTATCGGGTTTGCCGTGGAAGATCAGCGCTTAGGTCCCATAGGCGAAATTGTAGGCGTAAACGATACGACGTCCCAGCCCCTTTTTGAAATTGAATGGAATACCCGCCAAATTCTTGTTCCCATGATTGACGATTTCATTATCGAAGTGAATCGCGCCCAAAAGAAAATTGTACTCAATACACCGGTGGGATTGGTGGACTTATATCTTTAAGAAATTCCAATAGTTAAAATCCCTCCCGAAATTTCGGGACCAATAGTTTAAATTCTCATAATATAAACGCCAAACACCCATTGTATGAATAAACCCCATGACTTGGAGGAAAGAACGTATTTATTTGCAAAAAACTGTCGGATATATGTCCGAAAACTCCCCAAAACAATTTCAAACCTAGAAGATGGAAAACAACTCGTTCGTTCATCGGGTTCGGTTGGGGCGAATTATATTGAAGCAAATGAAAAACTTGGTGATAAAGATTTTTTATTTCGAATAAAAGTATCCCGAAAAGAAGCAAAAGAATCGAAATATTGGATACGATTACTTCAAGAATTGAATCCTGATTGTACTAAAAGTTCTCTTTCACTATTGGAAGAAGCCGATGAATTAAGAAAAATATTTTTCTCGATTATATCCAAAAGTTCTACCTAATTTTGACATTTGGAATTTTCCAAATTGAAGTTTCTCCATTTTGGAATTTCCTCCATTTTGGAATTTGGGATTTTTTTATTGGAATTTAAAACAATTGATTTTAACACTTATGTTTCAATTTAAACAATTCACCATTGAACAAGACCGCTGTGCCATGAAAGTAGGCACCGACGGGGTACTCTTAGGCGCTTGGGCGCCTTTGGACCATCATCCGTTTTCGATTTTGGATATTGGAACAGGCACCGGACTCATCGCTTTGATGCTTGCCCAACGGAGTGCTACCAAACACATAGACGGCCTTGAAATCGATGCCGATGCTTTTGAACAAGCCGTTGAAAATTTTGAATACTCTCCTTGGAACGACCGTTTGTTTTGCTTTCATGCCTCGCTTGACGATTTTATGGAGGAATTGCAAGACGAAGAATATGATTTGATTGTTTCCAATCCACCCTTTTATATGGAAACCGTTTCTTCTGGCAGTGAACATCGCGATCGTGCCCGTCAAAATCAATCGTTGCCTTTTGAAGACATCATGGAAGCCGCAGGTATTCTTCTTTCGGAGTCTGGAGTACTTGCCCTTATCATTCCTTCCAAAGAGGAGGAACGAATTATTGATTTGGCTCGCGAGAACGAATTGTATCCTTTTAAAATTACCCACGTACAAGGCACCCCCACTAGCCCTGTAAAGCGCAGCCTTCTTGCCTTTTCACGAGAACATCGTTCCCTGACTACCGACAGTATGGTTATCGAACTCGATCGCCACCGTTATACCGATGCCTTTCGCACCCTTACAAACGATTTTTATTTGGATAAAAAATAAGGCCATAATAGATATTCCCTAGAATTAACAAAATTTTGGAATAGGAGCGCTTAGGGAATTTGTACCTTCGTTTATCTAACAACTCACCAATGAAAACGATCCTAAGTTTCTTTTTCCTTCTCTTTGCTTTCACCGATACCATAGGTCAGAGTTTTCGCATTCAGGGCACTTTGCGCTCGCAAGAAATGTGGATTGCAAAAGCCGATATTGCCAATACACGAACACAAAAACATGCAACGTCAGCGCCCGACGGTTCTTTTTCTATTGATGTGGCGTTAAATGATGTGCTTTATATTGTACACCCTGATTTTGAAATAAAAAAAATCACTATTGTAAGTGAAACCGTTTGGCTCTACGATATTGAACTTACCCCCAAAGCGATTCAATTGGATGAAGTTGCTGTCGACAATCTAAGCAATGTCAAAGTAAGTGTCAGCCCAGGCGAGCAACGTTTGGCAGAGATTAAAAAAGAGGAAATGCGCACGTATACTGGAGTGTATGACGGATCCATGCCTTATGGGGTGAATTTTGTATCGTTGTTTAAAGGAATTGGGGAACTTTTTAAAAAGAAAAAAGAGGAACCTACAGCAAACGCCGAATCCCTCGACCAATATATAAATCGTCATTTTACAGAGGATTACTGGACGACAACCTTACGCTTAAAGCCCGAGGAAAAAGCGCCATTTTTAAAGTTTTGCATGGAAGATCCCCAACTGCAAACCCTGTTGGCACGGGAGAATGGTTTGGAGTTGACGGAATTTTTTCTGCAAAAAAAGAAGGCATTTCAAGCACAAACCGTCATTGTAGCACCCAAGCCTTAGCCTTCTGACCTGCCTGCCGGCAGGTGGAAGCGGCATCCTCCCGACGCGAGGAGGGAGACCTCCCTTCACCGGAACGCAAGTACAGCGAAAAGCAGGAAAAAGCTTCAAAAAATAACAATTGTTCGTTTTATTCTGAAAGGCGTTTTGTTAAATTTGCAAACGATTTCGTAAAGTAACAATCCGACGGTAAATCCGTTAACAACAAACAAACACATGAAACCAGACTTATTTCAAGCTCCCGACTATTATTTGTTGGATGATTTATTGACAGACGAACATAAATTGGTACGTGAGGCTGCTCGTGCTTGGGTGAAACGCGAAGTTTCTCCGATCATTGAGGACTACGCGCAACGTGCTGAATTCCCAACACAAATTATCAAAGGGTTGGGAGAAATTGGTGGTTTTGGCCCTTACATTCCCGTCGAATATGGTGGTGCAGGATTGGATCAAATTTCGTATGGTTTAATCATGCAAGAGATTGAGCGCGGGGACTCTGGGGTACGTTCAACCTCATCGGTGCAATCGTCTTTGGTGATGTATCCGATTTGGAAATACGGAAATGAAGAACAACGTATGAAGTACCTTCCCAAATTGGCAACGGGTGAAATGATGGGTTGTTTTGGACTGACCGAGCCCGACTTTGGGTCGAATCCCGGCGGTATGGTTACCAACTTTAAAGACATGGGCGACCATTATTTGTTGAATGGTGCCAAAATGTGGATTTCGAATGCTCCGTTTGCGGATATCGCAGTGGTTTGGGCGAAAAATGAAGAAGGTCGTATTCACGGATTAATCGTTGAACGCGGCATGGAAGGGTTTTCTACTCCCGAAACGCACAACAAATGGTCGTTACGCGCTTCGGCGACAGGAGAATTGATTTTTGACAACGTAAAAGTTCCCAAAGATAATTTATTACCCAACAAATCCGGAGTGGGTGCGCCGCTAGGCTGCTTGGATTCGGCGCGTTATGGAATTGCTTGGGGAGCGATTGGCGCTGCGATGGACTGTTATGACACCGCTTTACGTTATGCGAAAGAGCGCATCCAATTTGACAAACCGATTGCAGCCTATCAATTGCAACAGAAAAAATTGGCCGAGATGATTACCGAAATCACCAAAGCCCAATTATTGACGTGGCGTTTGGGTGTTTTGAGAAACGAAGGAAAAGCGACTACTGCTCAAATTTCGATGGCAAAACGCAACAACGTGGATATGGCGATCAACATTGCGCGTGAGGCCCGTCAGATATTAGGCGGTATGGGAATCACGGGAGAATACTCGATTATGCGTCACAGCATGAATTTGGAATCGGTGATTACCTACGAGGGAACGCATGATATCCACTTGTTAATCACTGGGGCTGATATTACGGGAATCCCAGCATTCAAATAAAATAACTTCCTTTTATACAAAAAATGCTTCACGAGTTGTGAAGCATTTTTTTTGGCATTACATGAGATTTTACTTTGGATTCAGCGCTTGATCAATTCTGGCAATTAAATCAGCGATATGAAATTTACTTAAACGATCGGTTGTCATAGCATTGGCCACTTTCAATTGATTTTTCAGTTCTATCAAATGACCGCGTGCAATCGAAGGTAAATCGGTATCGACCATAACGATGCGTCTTCCGTTAAAATTGGCCACCGCACTTTTTTCTAATTTAATCGCATCAATCAATTTAGAAACAAAGGATTTTTGAAGATTTCTTCGGTATACATCAATCGCAGTATTGGATTTAAGTTCCGAGAAAATTCCGTTTTTCAAATCGTTCATCAATTCGTCTACCGAGTAATTATCTTTTCCTAACGAAGCGGTTTCCATCAAACGGGCCATTCGATCCAACGACATTAAACTGGAGAGCGTACCTTCTTGTATTCCACGCATGAGTTCGACTCCTTTATCGGGATAAATTTTTGCCAAGATATTTTGATCCAACAACCAAGTAGGTGTTTTAAACAATTGCTTATTCAAAAAGTCTACCGCTTCATTTTGAATGCTTGACGGCACCGTTTCGTATTCGTTGCCC
>NZ_JBEILJ010000038.1:0-25797 GCF_040379285.1 Flavobacterium sp.
GAACGCTGCAAAAGCGGGATTGGCCGTATAAGCACTTCCATCGCCGGTAGGAGCAAATGTTATTCCCGGAGCCGCAGTCACTACGACCAAAACTTGGTCAAAACAAAGCGCATTGGGATTGGCCCAACCGATTAATCCTGTAGTATTTCCGGGGGTTGCGATAGCGTTAGTGACATTACTCAAAGCAGCTACTTGAGTCAGCGAACGCGGTGTTGTTGAAAAAACGGTATTGGTTGGACCGTTGTTACGGTACGTATAAATTTCATAAACATAGGTAGCTCCAGGCGTCAACCCTGTAATCGTGGCCGTTGTTCCGGTACCATTATAAACTACACGCGAAAGTGGTGCAGTGCTGCCATAGGTAGGTGCTAACGAAAAATCGGTGTTGAAGGGTTGTGTTGAAGCCACTAAACTCGTCACGGCATGCGGATTCAATCCGCTTTCACGTGCAACGATCATATACCCATCGAAAGGACCGGTTAGTGGCGCCGACCAATTCAATACTTGAGTCGTATTGCTTGAGCAACCGCGGGTAAATGTAGCGGGAAGATTGGGTGCGGAAGGGGCAATGGTTTGTGTGCCACCATTAGTTGTAGAGCCTGTTTTTATCCCCAAAGAGAAAATTAAGTTTGCTGTGGTTACTGCATTTAGAGAAATTGTATTTCCTATAATCGCTGTTGCAGAAATATCGGCAGTGATAAATATATAACCTGTTGTCCCTCCAATTATACTTTGTGTGGTAAATGCAGGAAATGTTTTAGTCCCTGCAACTCCTGGTGTTGCTAAAGTACTTAAGGTTACATCCGTAATATCTAAAACATTATCAGCTGAATACCTAACTTTCAAATTTAAAACATCCGCTGAAATATATGTCCCCGCAGTTACTACATTTGCGATTCCTTGTAAATTTGTAGTTACAGTCGGACTAACTTGAAACTTAAAAAGTACATGATCCAAAGTAGCTTGTGGAACAAATGCTGCAGTTACTTGTGTTCCTAAATTGGCTAGAGTATTAATAGCATTGACCACAGACAAGATACCTGCATTCGAATTAACCGCCCCACAAGGTGCTGTTCCACTGACTATACAACGGTACCGATATCCATTCATTCCAAAAGTTGCATTAGTAATGTTCATGGTTGCCGTAGTAACTGTAGAGTAAGGAGGTGTATTGGTTAGGTTTGCCCACGTAACGCCATTATCAGTTGAAACTTGCCACTGATATGCTGTAGCGCTAGTTGCAACCACCGAAAATGAAGTGTTTTGTGCAGATGCTATAGATTGATTTACAGGCTGTGTAGTAATATTTACGGCAGGAACTATTGTAATGGCAGAGGAAGCCACGTTTCCAGTGGACCAACAGGAGGTAGCGGAATTAAAAGCACGCACATAATACGTGCCGCTAGCGGTTACGTTTAAAGGTGTTGCCGCATTGTTTGCCGTGGAAGTGCCTGTTGGTGTTGTTTGCCAATAATTGACTACTGGCGCCGTAGCGGTACCGGTAAAGGTTAGCGTAGCTGAACCACAAGCAGGCGTTGTTCCCGTAATTGTACCCGTTGGATTGGCTGGGGGAGTGCACGGTGTGATGAAAGTGGCTGCACACGAAATATCATCCAAACCAAACTCATCCCGAGATCCAGTTCCACCAATATCAGCGCTTGACCAACGAAGATAAATGTAACCTCCTGGTGCAATATTCAACCCAGTAATCGATGTACTTCTTGAGGGTGAAGTTCCCACTTGAACCCAACCTAAAGCATCAGCAGCGACTAAAGAAGTGTAATCTAAAGCTCCAACTGCGGTATAGGTTACATCGTCTAGTGAATAAGAAAAGTTGAAGCTATTCGAGCGTCCTTGATCATTTCGCACAAATAAATTGTAGGTGAGGGCTAAATCTGTAATATTAGATATTCCATTATTTTGGATTCGTAACGTCAACGTACCCGGAGCGAAATCACTTCCCCCAGGTTGAATCATCAAACAGGGATTAGTAACGGATTGAGGCACACCAGTAAATGCATACATCCCACCAGTACTTATAGCTACTGCTGTTGCTCCACGAGTATAATCTGTTGTTGCAGTTGTTTGTGTACCTCCAAACAACAAATTACCATTACTCCAACCCGTAACCGCCCACGCATTGGAACTCAATTGGCCAGACACAGGGGTAGCTTGAAAACCAGATCCAGTAAAAGCCCCATTTCCCACCGTTGCTTGCATTGAGGCAGAAAAATCAATTGTAGAGGAAGGAGCTGCATTAGTCAATACCATTTGACCTTGCATTGATGCAACCACAAAAAGAAAAAGGGAAAGAAATTTCTTAGTCATCAGTTCACGTTAATTCAGCGTACAAAATTACGTTTAATCCACAGAATTTCAATAGCTTTGTATTACTAAATTATTAACAAAACAATTGTAATTTTACGTGGTTTTGCGCTCAAAATCAGGACTTTCCGCTCAAGAAGTATTGGCCAAACTCGAATATTACTGCGCCTACCAAGAAAGGTGCCATCTAGAGGTGTGGCAAAAACTGCAAGAATTTAACCTTTCATCACAAGAAAAGGACGAAATTATCGTAGCGCTAATTCAAAAAAACTTTCTCAATGAAGAACGTTTTGCTTTGGTTTTTGCACAAAGTAAATTTCACCAAAAAAAATGGGGAAAAGTGCGTATCAAAAACGAATTAAAAGGGAGACAAATCGCCGAAATACTCATACAAAAAGCCCTCAAAACAATTGCTGACGAAGCCTATGAAACTACTTTCGAACAATTGGCTACGCAACAATGGGAACAAATTCATGAACCCCATCTCTTGAAAAAAAAGAAAAAATTTTGCGATCACTTACTGCGGAAAGGATGGGAGCATTCCCGCATTCTTGATTGGCTTAACGATCAGAAAGTATAATTAGCTTTTCAACTGAATCATTCTAAGATTCTAACCGCCTAAGAAATAAGTCAGAAATAAGAAAAACCGCTATTTTATGAAAACGGTTATTTATTTTGAAATACGAATCGTTACTGCATTCCCGCCAAATCCCACGGCATTGATCAAAATATGACGCATAGATTTGTTAAAGGTAAAATGGCTGTCGAAAGGGGTGCCAAAAAAAGTTTGCTCTTGAAGCATCAACAGCGCCAATTCCAAACTGAAAATACCCGAAGCTCCAAAGGTGTGCCCCATTTTCCATTTGTTTGTTGTCAATAATGGCACGTTGTCTCCAAAGACTTTTTGAATCGCTTTGTATTCCGACAAATCCCCTTTGATGGTTCCCGGCGCATGCATGACAATGGCATCGATTTCTGATACAGGCAAATCCCCCATCGCCATTGCCATCGATTTTTGAAAACAAACCGCCTCGTCAGAAATGGAAATATTGTGCTCCAATTCATCCGTTGCATACCCTATTCCTGTAATATAAGCCAACGCATTCTCGGTATTGCGCTCCAAAGCCACTACGCCTGCCCCTTCCCCCAACACCATCGTGTTACGCATTTTATCCAAATCCATGGCCTTGCACGGATACCCTTCGGTTTCACGGGAATAGATTTTTAGCGCTTGCATTTGCGCTAATGTAAAAGGGGTCAAAGGTGCTTCACTCCCACCTGCAATAAATCGATCTGCCATTCCTGCTTCCAACCAAGCTACGGTATTTAAAATAGCATGTAAGGCAGTCGAACAGGTAATGGAATGGGATATTTCGGGGCCGGCCGACTTTAAATCGTGGGCGACCCAACTCGATAAATTGCCCAAAGTAGTGGTGGGCGAACTCAAAGTGGCCGTTTTGCCAGTAGTGATAAACTCGTGATGAAACTGTTCAAACAGCTGCGTAGCCCCGCGCGACGAACCGATATTGATACCGATAGCATCACCCGCTTGCCAACCGGCTTGTGCAACGGCACGCCGACTCACATCCAACGCCATAATCACCGAGGGATCCAAATTTTTATACTTCGCCTCCGAAAGTCGAATGGCCGATAAACGTATTTGATCGGTTTCCATCAAGGGAGCCACCCAATACTCACGCGCTCCAAAACGCTTTTTTTGAATCGCTGTGGTTTTGGACGTATACGCTTCAAGAATAGCTTGGGTGTCCGAACCCAAAGGCGACACCGTAGCTATAGCAGTTATGGAAATGCGATGTTTCAATGGAAAAATTTAAAGCTGTAAAGTTAGTCGATTTCTATAGCCGCTTCCACTACTTTATACACTTTTTCCAATTGTGCATCGGTCACAATGTAGGGTGGTAAAATATAGACAATGTTCCCCACGGGACGTAAAATCACTCCGTTTTCAATAAAAAAGTGATACAAACGATTCCGGAAGTTTCCATAATAACTTTCCACGCCTTCGCGCACAATTTCCAACGCAAAAATAACGCCTAATACCCGCGTCGTTTTTACCCGAGGATGCGCGTTCATTTTTTCGGCGAAAGCCAAATGATGCATATGAATTCGTTGAATATTCGCTTGCATTTCATCTGATTCTAACAATCCGATACTGGCCAACGCCGCTGCGCAACCCGTCGGATTCGCCGTAAACGTATGTCCGTGAAACAAGGCTTTGTTGACATCCGTGTCCAAAAATCCGTCAAAGATTTCTTGCGTAAACGACGTAATCGCCATCGGAATCGTGCCGCCCGTCAACGCTTTGGATAAGCACAACATATCGGGTTGTTCCGTTAAATAGTCGCAAGCAAAGTTTTTTCCCGTTTTTCCAAAACCCGTCATCACTTCATCGGCAATGGTAAACACACCGTATTTGCGACATAAAAGTATCATTTTATCCAAAACTTCAGCGCTATACATCACCATTCCCGCAGCGCCTTGGCACAAGGGTTCGAAGATGAAAGCGGCAAATTCGCCCGTTTGTAATTGTTCTTCCAACACTTGTAATGCATGCGCTTCTTGTCCTTCTACAGGCACAGGAATGCGGTACACATCGACCAGCGAACCCTGAAACGCTTCCGTAAAAAAGGTAATGCCGCTGGAAGCCATCGCTCCAAAAGTATCGCCGTGAAAAGCATCGTCAAAGGCAAGGATGCGACGGCGAACTTCCTTTTTGTTGTAAAAAAACTGCATAGCCGCTTTGAGGGCGACTTCAACCGCGGTCGAACCGTTATCGGAAAAGAATAATTTCTTTTGGTTGGAAGGCAATAATGAAAGTAATTTTTCGGCCAATTCCACCGCAGGTTTATTCGTAAAACCGCCAAACAACACATGTTCGAGTGTGGTCAATTGCTTGTAAATCGCTTCTGCCATTACGGGATTGGAATGCCCATACGGATTCACCCACCACGATGCAATTGCATCCAAATATTCGTTACCATTTTCATCCCACAACACCGCGCCTTGCCCTTTGACAATCGCGGGTAACAAACCTACCGTTTGGTGTTGCGTATACGGATGCCAGTTGTACAGCTGGTCTTTTTCAGATAAATTCATATACTATAGCGTAAAGTAGAAAATAACAACAGGAAAGACTGATCGAAATCACTCTTTCTTCTTGCTTCTTTCTTCTTGTTTCTACTTACCCCAATTTCAACAAGGTATCTCGCAATTGCTCCGCATAATCGCGTACTACATTTTCGTCAAAATAAGGTTCGTTGTTAATACGCCCTAAAAAAGGAACGCCTGTTTTTTGTAAAATAATCGATTCGGTCGGTTCGTGTTCGTCCCCCGAAAAAATAATCCCTGCAATGTTTATTTTTCGCGTTTGCAAAGCTTCAATCGTCAACAAAGTATGATTGATACTTCCCAAATAATGCCGCGAAACCACAATCACTTGATAATCGGGACGAATCAAATCGATCACACAATCCGTTGCATTTAACGGCACAAAAACGCCACCTGCCCCTTCAATCACCAAATGATTCTCGGTTTTTGGCTCTTGAATTTGTGCTACATCAATAGAAATATGGTCAATTGCTGCCGCTAGATGCGGACTCGCAGGCGTATGTAACGCATAGGCATTGGGGTGAAATTGCGTTTTAGAATTGGACACCCGACGACGAACTTTATGCGTGTCGCTATCTTCCAAATCACCCGCCTGAACGGGCTTCCAATAATCGGCTTCCAACGCTTCTGTAACGATCGCTGCGACTACAGTTTTCCCCACATCGGTTCCAATACCTGTGATAAATAATTTCATGCCATTCATTTTTGGCAAAGTTCGGGAAGTGAACGGAAATTACCATCAAATTTTAACGAAAGCTTATTAATTTGGGCGGTACCTTCGGCCCTGGCTATCCGCAGTGCCGGCCTTCCTAGCGTCAGGCAGGGCACTTTGCTACTATCCCTACCGCGATTCCTGCTCCTTTTGAAATAAAGTGCTTGCCAGCCGTTCTACAACCGCAGTGATCGATTCCAAAGGCGTGAACGCGTGTAAACACAATCGGAGGCGCTCTTGTCCTTCAGGAACCGTGGGGGAAAGTATGGGCTTGACCTCAAATCCGGCCTCTTGCAACGATTGAGCGATCGCGCGTACTTTGTCATTCCCCGGAATAATAGCACAATGAATCGCCGACTTGGAATACACGAAGAGCGGTTGGAGTCCGAGACGCTTAATTTCTTGATTCATGTGCACAATGCACGTTTGTAGGGCTTGCACGGTGGCTTGTTCCTGTTGCAAAAACTGATAGGCCACGTGAATCGTCGCAACAGCATGCGGAGACAAACCGGTGGTATAAATAAAACTTCGGGCAAAATTGACTAAGTAAGTATGTAATTCTTGAGAACCCAAAATCGCAGCGCCGTGGCAACCGAGCCCTTTTCCAAACGTAACAATACGGGCAAAAATACGGGTTTGTAGGTTGAGATACTGCACGATACCTTCACCGTGTTCCCCCATAACCCCCAAAGCATGGGCTTCGTCTACCACGAGATAGGCATTATACTGTTCGCAAAGTTGGACAATTTCTTCCAACGGCGGCGTATCACCATCCATGGAATAGACCGTTTCGAGTGCGACATATATTTCGAAGTGATTTTCAGCCGTGCGTTTGGAATTCCATTTCTCTAAATGCCTTTGCAAATCTTCGGAGTCGTTGTGATTGAACTTATACGATTTGGCTTTGCTCATTTGCAAACCATCCCGAATGGAGGCATGGCAGAGTTCGTCATACAAAATAACATCACCGCGTTGGGGCACGGCACTAAAAAAGCCCACATTGGCATCGTAACCCGAATTGAAAATCAGGGCCGATTCCGCTTGATGAAATTGAGCAATGGCTGCTTCTGTTTCTGAATATAACGAATGGTTTCCTGAAATTAAACGCGAGCCAGTAGCGCCATTGGTTTTGCTATTTCGGGAGATCAGAAAATCATGTACGGCATCAAACAAGGCGGCATTTTGTGCAAATCCCAAATAATCATTGGAGGCAAAGTCCAACCGATTCCCATAGACGGGTAATTGGCGCAAGGCACTTGACGCTTGGCGTTGAAATAACTTATGCTGTAAATTTTCTGGAAACTTCATCGTTCAAATATACGTGATTTAGCCCGGAACTGCCTTATTTCGGCAGTCAGGTCGCAGCAGAGAGCCTCAAATACTTACCTTCCAAGGAAGAACTCCTCATAAAAAAACCCGATACAAAGCTGCATCGGGTTTATAGGATTTGTAAGGGTCGATATTAGTCGGCCAATACAATGACTTTATTGTCTTTCATTTCGATAGTTCCTGAGTTGATGGACAAGCTGTAGTTTTGGTCGTTAATTTTGGTAAAACGAGCTTTTACAGCATCCTCAAAGTTGAACGAAGTTGCTGTAATTTTCACAGCACCGTCTTTCAAAATCGAAACGATGGGAGCGTGGTTGTTTAAGAGTTGGAACGATCCATCTACCCCAGGAAGCGTTACTGAGGTAACTTCTCCTTTGAACAACGTAGCTTCGGGTGATACTATTTCTAAAATCATTAGATATTATTTTAAATTTTAAATTTTAGATTTTAAATTAATTTATAATTCAAAATTTATAATTTAAAATAGTTGAATTATGCTTCTGCTAACATTTTTTGACCCGCTTCGATCACATCCTCAATCGTTCCTTTCAAGTTGAAAGCTGCTTCTGGTAAGTGGTCTAATTCACCGTCAATAATCATGTTAAATCCTTTGATGGTATCTTTGATATCTACCAATACGCCAGGGATACCTGTAAATTGTTCAGCCACGTGGAAGGGTTGAGACAAGAAACGTTGTACACGACGAGCACGTGATACGGCTAATTTATCTTCTTCCGACAACTCTTCCATACCTAAGATAGCGATGATGTCTTGTAATTGTTTGTATTTCTGAAGAATTTCTTTCACGCGTTGTGCACAGTTGTAGTGCTCATCCCCTAAAATAAGAGGTGTTAAGATACGTGAAGTAGAATCTAGAGGGTCTACCGCAGGATATATACCTAATTCAGCAATTTTACGAGACAATACGGTAGTAGCATCCAAGTGGGCAAACGTTGTTGCTGGCGCTGGATCCGTTAAGTCATCAGCAGGTACATAAACCGCTTGTACGGAAGTAATCGAACCTTTTTTGGTAGAAGTAATACGCTCTTGCATAGCCCCCATCTCTGTGGCTAAGGTAGGTTGGTAACCTACTGCAGAAGGCATACGTCCTAATAACGCAGACACCTCAGAACCCGCTTGTGTAAAACGGAAGATGTTATCCACGAAGAACAACACGTCTTTCCCTTGATCAGAACCAGCACCATCACGGAAATATTCAGCGATAGAAAGACCTGACAACGCCACACGAGCACGGGCTCCTGGTGGTTCGTTCATCTGACCGAATACGAATGTCGCTTTGGATTCGCGCATTCCTGCTTTATCTACTTTAGACAAATCCCATCCTCCATTTTCCATAGAGTGCATGAAATCGTCACCATATTTAATAATTCCCGACTCCAACATCTCACGCAACAAGTCGTTTCCTTCACGGGTACGTTCTCCAACCCCAGCGAATACAGAAAGACCACCGTGACCTTTAGCGATGTTGTTGATCAATTCTTGGATCAATACGGTTTTACCTACACCGGCACCACCGAACAAACCGATTTTACCTCCTTTTGCATATGGCTCAATCAAGTCGATAACTTTAATCCCAGTGAACAACACTTCAGTTGACGTAGAAAGTTCGTCAAATTTTGGCGCTGCTTTGTGAATAGGCATCCCGTTTGCACCTTCTTTTGGTAAATTTCCCAAGCCATCGATGGCATCTCCAACTACATTAAACAAACGACCATAAATATCAGAACCAATAGGCATTTGAATCGGTGCTCCAGTAGCTTGTACTGTAGTTCCGCGGCTCAATCCATCTGTGGAATCCATAGAGATGGTACGTACGGAATCTTCTCCGATATGTGACTGAACCTCAAGGATTAACTTGGAGCCGTCTTGTTTTACAATTTCTAAAGAATCATAAATTTTAGGTAACTCATGTTCTTTTGTATTGAACACCACGTCAACAACCGGACCGATGATCTGTGAAACTTTTCCTATTGCGTTTGACATTGCTTATGTATTTATTTGATAGCGAATTAGATTTGAAAAAACGTCGGTTTTTTTCGAGTGCAAAGATAGGTTTTACAAATAGAAAATCAATACAAAAAAGGGATTTTTTTAACCCTTTTTTGATTTTTTCGAAAAGCATTGCCCCAACCATCATAAATTCTATAGAAAACAAAAAACCACCTACAAAAGCAGGTGGTTTCATTAACAATTTTATAAATTAATTACAGTACCGCTGGGAAAAGTATTCGGTAATCTCCGTAATTAACACCTTTGAAATTTGATCCGTACTTGGTATTTATCGCTTCTAAAAATTTATTTGCAATCAATGCGTAGCCTCTCGGACTTGGATGAACACCATCGAGTGAGAAGGCACCTCCAGTTACAAAAGTAGACTTCAAAGTAAATCCGTTTCCTGAAATTCCAGTAGGTGAAATCAAAGCATTCATAACAGCTTTAGCATCAAAAAAGGCTAGATTATTTTCACTTGCAGCATTTTGAATAGTGATGTTATAGGCATCCGTAGCAACTTTTATTTCAGAAGCTTCTGCAGCTGTTAAAACCGCACTGTCTTGTAAAGGATAAGTCACGCCTCTAATGCTAAAAGATTCTAATCCTGAAGGAATACCAGGCTGAATGTTATTTGGAGGAGAAATTAGACTTCTTGTAGTCAGCAATATATAGTCGCTATCACCAGTTGTATTTCTAGCATGTCTTGCTTGTCCGTACAAATTACCTACATAAGCCGCTCCAGCAGGTCCATATAAAGGAGTGAGTGCGGCAGTTATTTGTGTTGAGATATTTACAAGAGATTCATCTACTATTAAAAGCGGATTTGACTCTTTGGTTGATGGATTACCATCGTCAGCAAGAATAGTAGAGAATCGTGAAGGTAAACTATTGGCTGCCAAAGCAGCGTTTATTCCGCCGAACAATTGGTTTAATTGAGCTGCTTGAGCTGAAGAAACCCCTGGAATTGGGTTAGTAGGAACAGTAGTAAAAAATGGCAAAGTATTCACATAAGGTAAATTTGCTATAACACCTTTTCTTCCCCCAGCAACCAATTGAGAAATCAAGCTATTGTATGCAACATCAAAGGTGGCAGTAGGAGTAATTGGATTGGAACCATCACCTCCTGTAGTTGCATAACCTAAAACATCATTTCCTCCAATCCACAACGAAAAGAAAGTTGGATTTTGAGCAAGAGCATCAGCTATTACTGTTGTAGTAGCACTTGATGCAAAACGTGTAAAATAGGGATTTCCAGCAGAACTACCGTATCCTGGTGCTACTAAATGAAAACTTTTTGCACCAGGAATCCCCATATTGCCGAATGTTCCTGAAAGTATAGTGGTCGGATTGGTGGTAGGAGTGCCAGATACTGGCGCTGGAACTAATGACCCGTCTGGTAAAGTGGCTAAATATAATCTAGGTGTTTGACCAATAAAGCCTCCTATATTATCATTCATAAAAGGTGTTTTAAACTCTCCGCCACCAACTAAAGCAAATTTTTGCGCTAAAATATTTGGATATGCCCCTTTTTGTCCTTCAATAAATAAAGCATTATCACTAAATCCTGCTGCAAAAGAGTCACCCAATGCTACATATTTTGTGAAATCTGCTGTCCCAGCGGTAAGTGGTTTACCGTCAACCGAATTTGGATCAGCAACAACATCGTCGTCATTATTACAAGCTGTGAAAGCAATTGCTACAATAAACAGCCATTTGAAATTCTTTATCATGGTAAAAGATGTTTTAAGTTAGAAAAAATTAAGGATTAATCGTCAAAGAAGCAAAATATTGACTTCCGATAAATCCGGCACCTAATACTTGTTGGTATTCGTTACCTAAAATATTAGTAGCTCCGATTTTTAGAACCGATTTCAACTTTGGTATGTTGTAGTTGATTTGAGCATCAAATACGGTTGCTTCATCAATCCACCCGTCTACGAAAGTAGATTCCCAACGGTAACCGGTATTCCAACGTCCGCTGATGCTGAATCCAAAGTTTTTAAACAAATTATCATTGCTGATGCTTGCTTTAACACGGTGTTTTGGTGTGTTGAAACCTGCTTCAAATCCAGGATCTTGATCTTGATCATAATCAAACTCAGCAAAGTTGTAGTTGGCACTAAACTCAAAGTTTTTAGGCAAACGATAGTTGAATCCAGCCCCAAAACCAAGTGAACGAACTTCAACACCTGTATTCGTATACAATTGGAAAACACGCGTATTTCCTGTTGCCAAAGCATCAATAGACTGCGCTCCTGTATCGGTAGGACCCGCTAAAGGGTTGGGAGCATCTTGAGCCACCCCGTATAATGGAGTTACTACGTTTACGTTTCCAATAAAGTCGTTATATATATTGTAGTATCCTGTAATATCATACGACAAATTTTTAATTTGACCTCGGTATCCTAATTCAAAAGCTTTAACCGTTTCTGGTTGAACCAAATTTACGTTAGCTCTTCGCAATAAAGCAGAAGCTGCCACAGGATCGGTTCCCGCTAAAGCTGCAAATTGCGCCGCTGAAGCAGCAGTGTACGAATTGAAGTAGGCATTATTACCGTTGATGGTTGTAGAAGTACCTCCCACGATGGCTTGCCCTGAAGCAGAAGTAATTGGCAAGGTTTCTGTATAACGGTCTAAGTTATCGGGAGCAGAACCTAATAACACCGCACTACCTACGTTGAACCCAATGTATTGGTCTTGCGTCGTTGGATTACGAAAACCCGTTTGGAATGAAGCACGGAAGTTGTGATTACGTTGCTCACCCGCCGAGTACACCAAAGACAAACGTGGTGAATAATCCCCATTAAAGTTCTGTGATTTATCATAACGAATAGATCCTGTAAACTTCAAACGATCATCCATGAATTTCTTTTGGATTTGCGTATAAATTCCGTATTCACGGTATAAGATATCTGTTCCTTTATCGGTATAAATACGACCCAAAGAGTTCAATTCATACATACGGAAAGATCCCCCGACTTGAATTTCTGCAAACTTGACTAAATCTTTGAAATTATAGTTAGCATCGGAGTGATACAATTTAGAGTCATCTACCAATCTTGATCCTGTAAGTACATTTGGATCAGCAATAACGCGGTTGAATGCCGCTTGGAATTCAGGTGTACCAGGAATCAAACGCCCTGTATCCGCTACACCGCGCGCCGCAGCATGGGCTTGAGCAGGTGTCGCTCCCGCTAATGTAGATTGTACATAGGCGCCTGCATACTCGCCAAACCAATTTGCATCCGGTTTCCACTGACGGTTTACGTTTAATCCCGTAAACAACATGTCGTATGAGTTTCCGCCATCTTCTGTAGTGAAATATCCACGTACGAAGTAGTTTTTCCCTTTAAATTCTAATTTGTGTTGTTGCATGAAGAAACCGTTCAAATAGTAACGATTCGCACCTTGATAAACGGTATTTCCAAAACCAAATTTACTTTGCCAAATGATTTCGTTATCATCACCCCAAGGTTTGAAATGTAATGAAAAATCAACTTTAGCATTTTTCACTTTGTTATCGGTCAAATCAACTTCGTTGTATCCCGTACGACTTACATTATAGTTCGGCAAGATTTGTTGAAAAACGGCAAACTGCGCTGGTGTAATTACGCCAGCATTCAAAAGTCCTGTAGCCACACCCCGTAAATTAGTTGAAGCCTCATCACCATAAACATTGATCCCGTTGTAGTTGTGGAAAGAACGATCTAAACCTACATTGTTAACTAAATCTCTATCGCGGTAGTCTGTTGCAAACCAATCGGTTCCTGTCATGAACGAAAAGTTGGCTTTGGCTGCAAAATTCTTATTGAACGCATGCGCAACACGTACACCATAGTCGGCATATTCATTAGTTCCAGCAGCACGTTGACTGGTTTGACCATACTTCACATACGCTGAAACACCTTGACTTGTAAAAGGACTCTTACTGGTCATGAATAAAATACCATTGAACGCATTAGCTCCATACAATGCTGAAGAAGCACCTGGCAGTAATTCCACGCTTTGTACGTCGATTTCAGAAATACCAATTAAGTTCCCCAATACGAAGTTCAACAACGGAGAAGAGTTGTCCATCCCATCTACCAACTGCATGAAACGCGTGTTGGCAACCGTAGCAAATCCGCGTGTGTTGATTGACTTAAACGACATACTGCTCGTGTTCATGTGTACCTCTTTCAGGTTTTCTAAACCATCATAAAAAGTAGGTGATGCCGAACGTTTGATGTCTTTCACCGTCATACGCTCAATTGTTACAGGGGATTCCCGTATGCGCTCAGGCGTTCTAGACGCTGAAATTACAATTTCATCCAATTTTGTATCCTCATTTTGCAACACAGCATCCACTTTTTGGGAAGCAGATGTTACTTGAACCTTTTGCGTGGCAAAACCAATGCTAGAGATTTCAAGGGTAAAAGGAGGTTTTTTGGACGTTTTCAAGGTAAACTTACCGTCAGCATCTGTTACGGCAGCGGCAGACTCTCCGGCTACTTTAACATTCGCCCCTGGTATGGGTTCGTATTTACTGTCTTTTACCGAACCTGTAATGGTTGTTTGTGCAAAAGTCACCGCACAGAACAACAGCGTTACAAAAAGATGATAAATCCTCATTTGATTATATTTTGTTGGTTTAAGTAGCCAAAATACGAATTATTTTGATATTATAAATTATGCACGCATAATTTTTCATTAACTTCAATTTATTAGGATATTTTAACACAAAGTCGTTAAGCAATTTTAATTTTTACTAGCCTTAAACGAGTAATGAATGAAGAATCTACAACGTTTTCTTTGATTTATCATGAATACAAAAAAAGCAGGACCTAAATCCTGCTCTTAAAAAATGTATTGTTTTGAAGCAAATTAATTACTCAACAGTCACCGATTTCGCCAAATTACGAGGTTGATCGACATTGCATCCGCGTAAAACAGCAATATGATAGGATAATAACTGCAATGGAATGGTGGTAATCAAAGGTGATAAAGCATCTGATGTTTCTGGAATTTCGATTACGTGATCGGCCAATTCTTTCACTTGAATGTCCCCTTTGGTTACGATGGCAATAATCTTTCCGCTTCGGGATTTAATTTCTTGAATATTACTCACAATTTTATCGTAATGTCCTTGCTTTGGCGCAATAACCACCACGGGCATTTTTTCATCAATCAAAGCGATTGGTCCGTGCTTCATTTCGGCCGCAGGATACCCTTCAGCATGGATGTATGAAATCTCTTTTAACTTAAGTGCACCTTCTAAAGCTACTGGAAAATTATATCCACGACCCAAGTACAAACAGTTGGATGCATCTTTATATATTTCAGCTATTTCTTTAGAAATAGTATTTGAATTTAGTGCCTCGGCCACTTTTTCAGGAATCAACTCCAACTCCTGCAAATAACGGAAAAAATCCGAATTAGAAAGCGTTCCTTTTGCTTTCGCCAAACGCAAAGCAATCATTGTAAGCACGGTGATTTGAGTGGTAAAAGCTTTAGTGGAAGCCACCCCAATTTCAGGTCCCGCGTGCGTATATGCACCTCCATTAGTCTCACGAGAAATAGAGGAACCAACAACATTACAAACCCCAAACACGAATGCTCCTTTTTCTTTTGCCAATTTAATGGCTGCTAAGGTATCAGCCGTTTCCCCTGATTGAGAAATGGCGATAACGACATCTTTGGGCGTAATGATTGGATTGCGATAGCGGAATTCGGAAGCGTATTCGACTTCCACGGGAATTCGCGCAAATTCTTCGATAATATATTCTGCAACCAATCCAGCATGCCAAGAAGTTCCACAGGCAATAATCAAAATACGATCGGCATTCAAAAATTTCTCCAAATTATCTTCCACCCCAGCCATCTGAATCAAACCAGTAGAGGCATGAAGACGTCCGCGGTAGGTGTCTTTAATCACGTTGGGTTGCTCGTAAATTTCTTTTAGCATGAAGTGATCGTATCCTCCTTTTTCAATTTGCTCCAAATTCATTTGCAGCTCTTGAACATAGGGGTCTACCAATGAATCATCTTTAATTTTGCGAATTTTCAACGGCTTATGCAAACGTACAATCGCCATTTCTTCATCCTCAAGATAGATGGCATTGGAAGTATATTCTATAAATGGCGAAGCATCAGAAGCAATAAAATACTCGTTTTCACCCACACCAATGGCCAATGGACTTCCCAAACGAGCTACAACAATTTCATCGGGTTTATTTTTATCAAACACGCATATTGCATACGCCCCAACCACTTGGTTTAAGGCTACTTGCACGGCTTTCCCTAATTTTAATCCATCTTTTTTCTGAACATCTTCAATCAAATTAACCAAAACTTCAGTATCTGTATCTGAAGTAAAGGTATATCCTCGTTTGATAAGCTCTTTTTTTAAAGGCTCATAGTTTTCGATAATTCCATTATGGATAATGGCCAAATTGCCCGAGTTGGACAAATGGGGGTGCGAGTTGACATCATTGGGTACTCCATGGGTAGCCCAACGTGTATGTCCCATACCAATGGTTCCGTTGGTGGTAATTTCTTGCTGAGAACGCGCTTCCAAATCGGAAACTTTTCCTTTAGTTTTACTGATTTTTAAATCCGTACCGTCATACAGCATCACACCGGCACTATCGTACCCTCTGTATTCTAGACGCTTTAAGCCTTTTATTACAATAGGATACGCTTCGCGATGTCCAATGTAGCCTACAATTCCACACATAACTTTGTTTGTTTAATCGGGTTTGGTATAATATACTTGTAAACGAATTCTTTTATTTTCGGGCACATTGGGGTGACCTCCATACAAGATAGTTCCCAATGGATTCACCACAGCCATAGCCGGGATATATTTATTGATACGATTGGCAAAAGAAAATGGGGTGCGTAAAAAGGCCCGATTTACATTGTTAATATTCTCGGTCACTACCAATCCAAGCCGAACGTTGGTCGAATCGTTGTAAATAAGATTTTGAATATGACGGGTCAGACGTATCTTGTAAAATTCTCCGCGCCCATCACTGTCTTTGGAAATAATCCCACCATGAATAAACTTGTTGTTTTTGACGGAACTACTTGTCGATAAATCGGCAGAATAATCCACCAAGGGACGGTTGTTGTTTAAATCATATAATAATATACGATTGGGCTCGGGTGCTTTTTTACCATTGATATCCGAGGGGAGTTGCATTTGATCTTTATCGATGTGAAAGACAAGATTTGCTTCGTTGACTAACCATTTTTTACCATCGGCAGGATTGCGTAATCGATCAAGCTCATCGGAAATTCCATTGGGCGTATTAACTTCATTCCCATTGGCATCAAAACCAATATTATCGGTAGGTTTGAATAAATTAAGCACAGCCATAGAACCCTGTCCCCCTTTCAAATAGAGTCGTTGATCTCCATTGACCACATCGGGTGTTGAAATTGGGTTGACATAATCGGTTTCAAAAAAGTTGATGGTACGTGGCCCAAAATTGAGTACCATCTTTTTACGTACTTTTTCAGTTCCTAAACTGGAGGCAAAATCTTTATATAAAATGGTAATTGTACCTCTTGAAAAATTCAATCGCGCCATGGCTCCTTGATTTTCAAAACCTGCGGCTGCCTCGGCTTTAAACAACAATCCTCTGAAGTAATTACGAAAGGTATTGTTATTTAAAAGCACTCCTGTAGGTGCGTTGATGATTTTATTCTCGAAAAATGTTTTATTTAAATTTAAATAAATACCGGGCGCCAATCGCTCTTTGACCGCACCACCAGGGCGCAAAATTTTTACTTCTTTATCGCGAATTACAAATTGGTCATTTTGACTAAAGTCAGTCGTAGCTGGGGTATCAGCATTAGTGTTATCGGTATTAATTCGCTGACCACCATTAGCTAAATTCCCTTCAAATTCTGCCAACTGATCGGAATAATAATATTGTGGTTGTTGCAAGCCTGAAGACGGATCAAAATCTTGGATAGCATAGCCCGATTCATACACACTTAATTTGATCTTTGGTAAAGCCGTTCCTACTTGATGAGCAGGCAAAATGGAATCCAATCGATAAATGGGGTCGCCAGAAGTTTCATCAACATCAGTTAAGGTTGCAAAGTAAGGCACATGCATGTAAACGGAGTCAATGGTAATGTCGTTGGCATAAAAAATAGGGTTCGTAGAGCCTAATTCCAATTGGGTTAAAATACTCGCTTTGGTTTTTCCAAAAACAGGATTATTGTAATACCCCAAGGCGTTTATAGCCATATCATTGGCCTGCACAGCCCCTGTATTTTGGTTGTAGGCCAACACATCAAAATGGGTTTGATACAACCCATAATGATCTTCCCCTACTATATCAATTCCTACATTGGTAAAATCTTTATCACAAGAAACCAAAGTCACCAAAGATACTACACCTAAGAATCGTAAAAAACTTGAAAAATTCATATACTTTATTATAACATTTGCTTGTAAAAAGAAGTATAGGCTTCAGCAAACGCTTCTTTTGGGGTGAAAGGTAAAAAAGGTTTTCCGGATGATGCTATAATTTTTGTTAAAGCTCCATCTAATTCTTCCGAGCCCACAATAACACCATCAGAATGCGCAATAGCTACCTCCATCCAATTCTGATAATTGGGTTCTGCAAGCGGCGCCAACGATGCTGCAGGCACGCCATCAAACTTGATTTTTTCTATAGCTTCTTTATCTAACAACCCTTCGAAACCAGAATTATAGACTGAGGTAACAATTTTGGTATCTGAAAACAAAGCTTCATGCTTATAAAAATGCTTCATATACACAGGTAACATCGAAGCCAACCAGCCGTGAACATGAATAATGTCGGGTACCCAATTCAATTTTTTGACGGTTTCTACAACCCCTTTGGCAAAAAATATGGCCCGCTCATCGTTATCAGGGTACAAAACTCCCTCTTCATCCGTAAACGTTGATTTACGCTTAAAATACTCATCATTATCAATAAAATAAACCTGAATACGTTCTTTGGGAATCGAAGCTACCTTTATAATCAAAGGCATATCTACATCATTCACCACTAAATTCATTCCCGAAAGACGAATCACTTCATGCAACTGGTGTCTTCGTTCATTGATATTCCCGTATCGAGGCATAAAAATTCGTATTTGTCCGCCTTGATCGTTAATCATTTTGGGTACGTCATACGACATTAACGAAACCTCATTTTCGGCTAAATAAGGCACCACTTCAGACGACACATATAATATCCTCTTGTCTTCCATAGGTTGATTCTTGATTGGTTTTGGTTTACTGTTGTTTAAAAAACAGGCAAAATTACAAAAAAATATGGTGTTTTACACGAAACCTACTAAGTTTGTATCGTAAATTTGAAAACAAATTCATGTTGGTTTTTGACAAAAAAGACGCGCTTTCGTATCATTTAGAAACCCTTAGGCAGCCGAAAACCACAGTGGGTTTTGTGCCAACGATGGGCGCGTTACACCAAGGCCATCTCTCTTTATTGGCACAATCGGTAGTTGAAAATGACATCACAGTGATTAGCATTTTTGTAAATCCTACACAGTTTAATAATCAGGAAGATTTAGAAAAATACCCTCGCACATTAGAAAGCGACATCCAAAAAGTAGGGACCATTTCCAAGAAAATTCTAATTTACGCCCCTTCAGTTGCGGATATTTATGAAGGGAAAATCGAATCAAAATCCTACTCTTTTGAAGGCTTGGAACACCAGATGGAGGGAAAATATAGACCCGGCCATTTTGACGGAGTTGGCACCGTAGTGAAAAAACTTTTTGAAATTGTAACCCCAACGAAAGCTTATTTTGGAGAAAAAGATTTTCAACAACTCCAAATCGTCAAAAAACTAGTCGCCAAAGAACAACTTCCCGTAGTTATTGTAGGCTGCCCTGTTTTTAGAGAGGCCAATGGGCTGGCCATGAGTTCGCGCAATGAACGATTGAGTCCAACGGAACGCCAAGAAGCCGCTATAATTTATGCCTCCTTACAAAAAACAGCTGGACAATTCGCCACACAATCCATTGCCAAAACGCGACAAATGGTGGTCGAGACATTTGCCAACCACCCGCTTTTTCAGCTGGAATACTTTGAAATTGCCGAAGAAACCACTTTAAAACCAGCGCTGAAAAAACAAAAAAACAAAAAATACCGTGCTTTTATTGCGGTTTTTACAAACAATGTGCGACTCATTGACACCATTTCATTAAATTAATTTACCTTTGCCCCATGCAAATTCAAGTAGTTAAATCCAAGATTCACCGCGTAAAAGTAACCGGTGCCGATTTGAATTACATCGGTAGTATCACCATCGACGAAGCGTTGATGGAAGCCTCCAATATTATTGAAGGTGAAAAAGTATCCATTGTGAACATCAACAATGGCGAACGCTTTGAAACTTACGTAATTAAAGGAGCGCGTCAATCGGGTGAAATCACCTTAAACGGCCCCGCAGCACGGAAAGTTCAACCGGGCGATATCATCATTATTATTGCGTATGCTACCCTCGAATTTGAGGCAGCTAAATCCTTCACCCCTTGGTTAGTGTTCCCCGATGAAACGACCAACTTGTTGAAATAACCTTTGTGAACAAGCAAGTCAAAAATGTATTATTAGTTATCATTCCATTACTCCTCGGTTGTGGAATAATCTATTATCAATACCAATCGCTCTCTCCTGAAGCCCTTCAAAATATAAAAACCAGCTTGTGGAAAGCGGATTATTTCTACGTGGCTCTCTCCCTTCTAGTAGCCACCTTAGGGCATTGGTTGCGCGCCTACCGCTGGAAATATGCTTTGAATCACTTAGGCTATTATCCAAAATCACAAAACAACTTTTTGACCGTATGTGTCTCGTATTTAGTCAATCTGACCATCCCACGGTCGGGAGAGGTAACCCGTGCCGTATTGCTTAAAAAATATGAGGACGTTCCATTTGACAAGGCTTTTGGTACCATCGTTGCCGAACGAATTGTGGACTTAGCACTATTCTTTCTCTTTGTCATCATTGGATTTGCGCTTCAATTTGACACCTTGTATGGCTTTTTACAAACCAAAAACATTGGCCTTCAATCCATTGTCTACCTCAGTATCGGTTTTTTAGTGCTCATGTTGCTTTTTATTTTTATTTGGATTTATGCCGAATGGCCTATTATTCAAAAACTTAAGCTTAAATTTTCAGGACTTACCGAAGGCTTATTAAGCGTCTATAAAATGGAAAAAAAATGGCACTACATTGGGCATTCTTTTCTGATTTGGGGTTGCTATCTGGTCATGTTTTATATTCCCGTTTTTGCCCTAAAAGAAACGCATGAAATTGGTTTTGACGTAATTATTATGGGCTTTATCTTTGGTAGTTTGGCCATCGGATTTACCAACGGAGGCATCGGTGCTTATCCATTTTCAATTGCCTTAATCTTCGGATTGTACGGTATACCCAACGAAACTGCCACTGCATTTGGTTGGTTGGTTTGGACTTCTCAAACGCTTCTTACCCTATTTTTAGGTTTGTTATCCTATCTTTTATTACCCCTATTAAATCGAAAATAATTCCTATATTGGTGGTCGCTTACTACAACCTAACCCAATATAAAACATGAAAAAAATAATCCTGCTTTTAGTACTTACCCTAAGTCTAAACGGATTTGGACAGGTCATTAAAGACAGTGTTTTTTCCAATCGCTTGGACAGATACCGCTACCTTTCCATTTCATTACCTCCCTCTTACGGAAAAGACGCAAAACGTGCCTATCCCCTTCTCTTGGCTTTGGATGGAGATTATTTGTTTGACCCTATTCAAGGAACGCTTAAATACGCTTATTACTGGGATGACTTACCTGAAGTTATTTTAGTCGGATTAAACCATACCACCGATACCGAACGTGATGAAGAGTGTAAAGTCGATGAAACCACGGGACTTCCTGAAGGCATCGGGGAATCGTTTTTTGAATTTATAGGTGGTGAACTCATTCCGTATTTGCAAAAAAACTTGCGTATCGCTCCATTCAAAATTGTCGCAGGACATGATGTTACCGCTGGGTTTATGAATTTTTATTTATACAAAGACAATCCCGTTTTCAATGCGTTTATAGCGTTGAGCCCAGTAATGCCCTTGGATATGGAAACGCGTATTCCCGAGCGTATGGCGACGTTTCAAACCAATATGTTTTATTATGTTGCCTCTGCTGATGGCGATATCAAATCGATAAAAGATAAAGTAGTAGCCTTGGATACCCAAATGAAAGGGGCCAACTTAGCCAAAGTAAACTACCGTTATGATGAATTCAAAGGGTGTTCCCACTATTCTTTGGTTCCTTTTGCGATCCCCAGTGCTTTGTACCAATTTTTTTCGGTGTACCAACCCATTTCATCCAATGAATTTCAAGAAAAAATTGTGGTCCTACAATCGGGTTATGTCGAATACTTGAAAAACAAGTACGATATGGTTGAAAAAGCGTTGGGTATGAAAATGAATATTCGTCTCAATGATTTCAAAGCCATCGAAGCAGCCATTATCAAAAACAAAGCCTTTAACGAATTTGAACAACTCGCGCAATTATCACGGAAAGCGTATCCAAAATCCATGTTGGCCGATTATCACATGGCGCGTTTTTATGAAAATAATGGGGATTTAAAAATGGCGATGAAACACTATCAAAACGCTTTCCAATTGCAAGAAATTGGGGACTTAACCAAGGAAATGATGATGGATAAAATGGAAGAACTCAAACCTCAAGTCAAGAAAAAATAACCTCTTTTACCCCCAATGGCGAAACTAAAAACAACTTTTTTCTGTCAAAATTGTGGCGCTCAATACGCCAAATGGCAAGGCCAATGCAATGCCTGCAAAGAATGGAATACCATTGTGGAAGAAATCATTCAAAAAGAAGAAAAAGTCGTCTGGAAAGGTACTGTTGAAGTAAAAAAAGCGCCAAAACCTTTAAAGATTAAAGAAATTGATTCCGCGCAAGAAATTCGTTTAAACACCGGTGACGGCGAACTCAATCGGGTCTTGGGAGGTGGTATCGTTCCAGGTTCGGTGATTTTATTGGGTGGCGAACCGGGCATCGGAAAAAGTACGCTCTTGTTGCAACTTTCACTGATGCTCCCTTACAAAACGCTTTATGTATCGGGAGAGGAGAGTCAGAAGCAAATAAAAATGCGTGCCGAACGCATCAACCCGAATAACGAAAGTTGTTTTGTACTTACGGAAACCAAAACGCAAAATATCTTTCGTCAAATTCAGGAAGTCGATCCCGAAATCCTGATTATTGATTCGATTCAAACACTCCATACCGACTACATCGAGTCAACCGCAGGAAGCATTTCACAAATTCGAGAATGCACCGCCGAGTTGATCAAATTTGCAAAAGAAACTAATGTTCCCGTTATCTTAATTGGCCATATCACCAAAGACGGAAACATCGCTGGCCCCAAGATTCTTGAGCATATGGTAGATACGGTATTGCAATTTGAAGGCGACCGGAATCATGTGTACCGCATTTTACGCGCATTGAAAAACCGCTTTGGGTCGACGGCCGAATTGGGAATTTATGAAATGCAAGGTTCGGGGTTGCGTGAAGTGACCAACCCTTCTGAAATATTGATTTCCCACCGTGAAGAAGAGCTCTCGGGAACGGCCATTGCTTCAACACTGGAAGGGATGCGCCCGTTGATGATTGAAATTCAAGCCCTGGTTTCCACCGCTGTTTATGGAACACCGCAACGCAGTACAACCGGGTACAATGCCAAACGATTAAACATGATTTTGGCGGTTTTAGAAAAACGAGCTGGATTCCGTTTGGGTACCAAAGATGTGTTTTTAAACGTCACGGGAGGTATTTCGGTAGACGATCCTGCCATTGATTTGGCGGTGGTAGGCGCAATTCTCTCTTCCAACGAGGACATTGCCGTGGGGAAAGAAGTTTGTTTTGCGGGAGAAGTAGGTTTGTCGGGAGAAATTCGTCCCGTGAACCGTATTGAACAACGCATTCAAGAAGCCGAAAAGTTAGGCTTTACCATTATTTTTGTGTCCAAATACAACAAAGTAACTTTACCGAATCTCAAAATACGCGTCGTTTTGGTCTCCAAAATTGAAGAAGTTGTTAGTGAATTATTTGGATGAAACGATTGAACTTTTCCCGTAAAAAAATCAAAACCATTGGAAACTGGGTCTTGGGACTCTTGGTCGTGGGTATCGGAATGGGGTTTGCCTTTCGTCAATCTATTTTAGAACAAATTATCGCCAAAGCGGCCGTAAAAATGAAATCCAAGTACCAATGCGAATTGGTCGTTAAAAATCCGCATTTTGAGGGACTCGAACATATTGCCATCGACGGTATGAGTCTCACCCCGCATCATGCCGACACCCTGGTGCAAATGGGACCTGTACGAACAGGATTTAACTTTTGGAAATTACTCACAGGAACACTACAAATCACCGATTTAGAAATCAACGGCGGATATATTCAATGGGTAAAATCCAAAAATGGTTCCAATTTTGACGCCTTCCTTCGAAAAAAAGAAAAAGAAGATACCGTTACAACCGTAGATTATGCCGAGCTCGCCAATCGGTTGACCGCTCGTTTTCTCAACTTGATTCCAACGCAAATGAACATCAAAGGATTTGCGTTAAAAATCAACGACCTAGGCCATAAAGTCCAACTTGATTTTACCCAATTCATGTTGCAACAACAGCAACTCACCACAGCCATACGGCTAACCGAAGGCAAAATACAACAGCAATGGCAACTCTCGGGTTTTGCCGATCCGCGCAACCGAAAAGCCGATTTGATGTTTAAATCCCAAAAAAAGTACACCATTGTATTGCCCTATATACGCCATAAATTTCAATTAAAAACCGCTTTTCAATCGGCAGCATTTCACATCGATGCCATGGGTATGATCGGGGGCGATTTTCACACCGACGGTTTTGCTTCTATTCAACAATTGGTGCTCAATCATCCCAAAATTGCCTCCAAAGATGTTGAAATTGCGCAAGCCCGTGTCGATTTTCATTGGATTATTGGGGAACGCAGCATTGCCTTGGATTCAAGTTCGCTTCTTACCTTAGGCAAGTTACAATGCCGCCCCTATCTTTTTTATGAAAAAGAAGACGGGAAAACCTATGCGTTAAAACTACAAATCCCGAAAACCAAAGCACAAGATTTTATCGATGCCTTACCCAAAGGCTTGTTTTCGCATTTTGAAGGTATGACTGCAACGGGAAATTTCAAGTATCAATTGGATTTTAGATACCATGATAAAAACCCAAATGCCCTTGTTTTTGAGAGCAAGCTTCAACCCGAAAAGTTGCAAATCACACACTATAGCGCGGCTGATTTAGGGAAAATAAATTCTGAATTTCAGTATAGCGCTATTGAAAAAGGGATCCTGCAACGACCGATTCTCATTGGAAGCAGCAATCCATTTTACACTCCGCTTTCAGAAATTTCACCTTTCCTGCAAAAATGCGTCTTGACCAGTGAAGACCCGTCGTTTATGCGGCACCGCGGGTTTATCAACGAAGCGTTTAAACAATCGATTGCCAAAAACATTCGCACCAAAAAATTTGCTCGTGGGGCAAGTACAATTAGTATGCAATTGGTGAAAAATGTGTTCCTCACACGAGAGAAAACGCTTTCACGCAAATTGGAAGAAATTCTTTTGGTGTATATTTTAGAAAACCAACGCATCGCCACGAAAGAACGAATGCTGGAAGTCTATTTCAACATCATTGAGTGGGGACCTGACGTATATGGCATTGGCGAAGCCGCACAGTATTATTTTCAAAAAAAACCTTCAGAACTCACGTTGAAAGAATGTTTGTATTTAGCAACAATCATTCCCAAACCCAAAGGATTTATGTATCGCTTTGATGGGACACAACAACCCAAAAAGTTTGCCCAACAACAATTTGATTTTCTCACCCGATTAATGTTGCGCCGTCAACTGATAACCCCAAACGACACGCTAGGCTACGGTCAACCGCTCCAAATTATTGGTCCCGCAAGAGAACGTCTTCAATCCAAAAGGCAAGATACCATTGCTCTGGATAGTTTACAGTTGGAAGATTTTGAATTCTAAACTATACGATTCCAACGTTCTTTGCGTTTAAGGAATAATGAACACCATCACTATGAAAACAACCTTTGGACTCCTCACGTTTTTGCTTTTAATCACTGCCGCTTGCCAACAAAATAAGGAGGCGCGGGAAATGATTGATTTTCCTGAAAGCCGTCAATGGGCGCAAAATGAACCTAAAAAAATAACCCTAACCCTTAAAGAAGGTGGAACGTACA
>NZ_JBEILJ010000039.1:0-25480 GCF_040379285.1 Flavobacterium sp.
CTGAAAAATCTCTTCCAGAGCTAAGGCCCATTACAGCATTAATCGCGGTGAAAACTAATAAGGTCAAGACAATATAAGCCCACCCAGAGTGGAACTTTTGTATAAATTCGTACATATATTTTAGTTTTAGTGGATAACAAAAATAGGTAAAAACCATAAAAAAACCGCACCCGCCCACGAGAATACGGTTAGTTATCAAGAAAGGATACTTCTTTTAGCGGTTCTTTAAGAAATGTTCCAACAAGAAGGTTGTCGAACTGTCGTGGGTTTTTACCTTTTGCAATTCGATTTCTTCCAAGATAGAATTGGCCAACTGTTTCCCGAGTTCTACCCCCCATTGATCATAACTGAAAATATTCCAAATTACTCCTTGAACAAAAATTTTATGCTCATACAAAGCGATCAATTTTCCTAAAGAAGCAGGGGTTAATTGCTGAATAAGAAGGGTATTGGTAGGGCGGTCCCCTGAAAACACTTTAAACGGTTTCAAAAAGGCGGCTTTGTCCCCCGAAATCCCTTGTTGTGCAAACTCGGCCAAAACTTGTTGCTCGGTTTTACCATTGAGCAACGCTTCGGTTTGGGCAAAAAAGTTGGACATTAATTTATCGTGATGGTTTTGATCACCGTACAACGCTTTGACAAAACCAATAAAATCCGTTGGAATCAATTTGGTCCCCTGATGAATCAATTGAAAAAAGGCATGTTGCGAATTCGTTCCAGGTTCCCCCCAAATAATCGTTCCAGTTTGGTAGTTGACAGGATTGCCGTCGCGGCCAATACTTTTTCCGTTACTCTCCATAATCCCTTGTTGCAAATAGGGCGCTAATTTCTGTAAATACTGGGTATACGGAATCAAGGCTTCACTTTCGGCACCGTAAAAATTATTGTACCAAATGCTTAATAAAGCGAGTACAACTGGAATATTTTGATCGAATGGAGTCGTTCTAAAATGCTCATCCATGGCATGCGCCCCCGACAAGAGTTGATCAAAATGCTCGTATCCCACGGCCAAGGCAATAGAAAGTCCGACCGCACTCCACAACGAAAAACGACCTCCAACCCAATCCCACATCGGGAAAATATTTTCGGGATGAATGCCAAAAGCAGTTACCTGTTGAGTATTGGTCGATACCGCCACAAAATGGCGCGCTACGTCGGCAGGCTGGGCCGATTGTAAAAACCAATGGCGAATAGTTTCCGAATTGGTAAGGGTTTCTTGTGTGGTAAACGTTTTGGAAACAATAACAAACAAGGTCGTTTCGGGATTGACTTTCTTTAAAACTTCCTGTACATGATCCCCATCTACATTGGACACGAAATGAACGTTCAAGTGGTTTTTGTAAAACTGTAAGGCTTCTACCGCCATGGCTGGACCCAAATCAGAGCCTCCAATACCAATATTGACCACATCGGTAATTGATTTTCCCGTATAGCCTTTGTGTGTTCCCGAAATAATCGCGTCGACAAATGTTTTGATTCGTTCTTTAACGGCAAAAATTTCGGGCATTACATTTTGTCCGTCGAACCGAACGGTAGCCGAAGCTGGATTGCGCAATGCCGTGTGCAATACCGCTCGTTGCTCGGTTTGATTGATTAAATCCCCTTCAAAATAAGCAGCAATGGCTTCTTTAAGGTGCACCTCATCAGCGAGCTCCAACAAATACTGAAGTGTTTCACGGGTAATTGCATTTTTGGAATAATCGACTAAAAAGTCTTCCCATTGAATATGAAACGTGTGCGCACGATCGGGTTGTTCTGCAAACAACGTTTTGATCGATTGCTGCTGCATGAAGTTGTAATGCGCTTGTAACTTTGCCCAGGCAGCGGTAAGGGTTGGATTAATTGCTTGTAATGCCATAAGAGTTTTTTTGCCCGACAAAATTAACTAAAATAATAGGGGAAAAATCGTTAAAGTCGTTCAAAAAAGGGAACGACACTGTTAAGAAATCGTTTTCGTTGGAAAAATTTTAACGTCCTTTGAAAACCACTTGGGCCACACTATCCAATTCGCGCTTTAACGGACGCATTTGTTCTTTAAATCGAGGCAAATTTCTTCCTTCCATAGGTTGCGCATTGGGCAGTTGAATACGAAGTGGATCGACCTGTACCCCATTTTTCCAAAAACGATAACATACGTGCGGCCCGGTAGCCAAGCCCGTACTCCCCACTTTTCCAATAACATCCCCTTGCTTTACCCGTTGGCCCCGTCGTGCCAAGATGCGCGACATGTGAAGGTATTGGGTAGCATAGGTTCGGTCGTGTTTGACTTTGACAAAATTCCCATTTCCCGCGGTGTACCCTGCTTGCTCTACAACCCCCGAAGCAGTCGTCATGATTGGTGTGCCTGTGGGAGCTGCGTAATCGGTGCCGTTGTGTGCCTTCCAACGCAGTTGAACGGGGTGGAATCTACTTTTGGAAAAACGCGATGTGATGTGGATGTACTTCAACGGCGATTTGAGGAAGAAATTTTTGAGTGCTTTTCCGTTTTCATCGTAATAATCGGTGCGTCCTTTGCGCTCTTGTTGAAATGGGAAAGCGTAGATTTTGTCACCTTTGTATTCAAAAAAAGCACAGCGCAAACTATCGACTCCATCGTAAATGGTATCGTTGATATAGCGCTCGGTAAAACTAACGGCAAATCGGTCACCTTTTTTCAATTTAAAAAAGTCAATCGACCACGCATACACTTTTAGCAATTTGTTGGATAACGAAGGGTCGACCTTCATCCCGCGCAACGTTGTGGAAAGCGAGCCGTCTAATTTTCCAGCAATCGTGCGAACTTTGAACGTAAGCGGACGCGATTTTTTATAGCCAACGATGGAATCGGTTAAATCGACCAAATAGTAATCGATTTTGTTGGGCTGGTAAATCAAGTACTGAAGTTTGTGGTATTTGTCTTTGGAGCGCAAACAAATATAGGGCTTCATAAACCGCACAGAGGTAGGAAAAGAATCCTTAACCTTGGCGATAATTTCAGCCGGTTTGCGTCCGTTAAGATTTTGTTTTTTTAAAATTCGCTCAAAAGTATCTTGACTGCGAATGGTATCGAAATGCACGTTAAAATCGTCAAAATTGAATCCGAAATCGACCATAGGTTTCCGAGGCTCCATGGGTTCAATAACGTATTCTTCTGCTTTTTGTGAACAGGAAAACAAGAGCCAAAAGAGTCCAAAAACGCCTAGTATTTTTAGCGATGACCTTCTCATTCGCAATCCTCTCCCCAATGTTTTAATTCGGTTTCACTCCACAATTCAGGGAAGAAAATACGACGTTGGTATTTAGGATGCATATATTTTTTCCAATCGCTACCTCCTGTTGCTTCGCCATTACCTTGTCCGCTTTCAATGTATTTGCGGGCTGCATTGTAATGCCCCATCACCCAAGTGATATTTACCGTACGATCATAATGACGCATAGCGGCAATGAGTTCGGGATTTTGACGATCGGATTCAGGAAGTTGTGAAAACTTTTGCCACAAGTTGATGGTATTATACTCCTCCATAAACCGAAGAAACTCGGCATCATATTTTTGTTCAAACGCTTGAATCAAATAGTTTTTTGTTCCCGTTCGATGATCTTTTCCTGCAGCTTGCCAATACAAATGTTCTAAAGCGTGACGGTAAGGTGTATTTCGGTCGATAGTAGCGCGAAAACGATAGTCGATTAAATTGATTAAATCGGTGGAGGCGAACTCAATTTTGCGGTACTGCGCACTTTGAAAACCACTGGCGGGTGTCAAGGTGTTGCGAAACTTCATGTATTGCGCCACTTCCATGCCTTCGCCCATAATCTCAAAAGAAGTCGTTAACATATCAAAATAACGACTGATGCGGCGTAATTTTTCGGTAAAAAAATCGGTCGTCAACGTTTGCGCATGGCACACTTGATCGATTTCCCATAATACCATTTTAAACAGCAACTCGTTGACTTGATGGTACATAATGAACACCATTTCGTCGGGGAGTGTTGTGCGTTGAATCTGCAAATTCAAAAGCGCATCGGTTTGAATATAATCCCAATACGTGATAGGTTTGGCCCACAAAAGGCCCTCCAGATGGGTATCGGTGTTTTGATTAATCTTTTGGAATTTTTCATCCAAGGCTTCAATCAAGGTAGAGGTTTGTTCGCTACTCATTTTTTTACTTTAATTTCAAAAGGATTGGCCAATCCCTTAAACGCATCCAAATCTGCTTTCAGGGAGCCAACCATCAAACTGGCTTTGATTCGAATGGGCAATTTGTTATCATCCGCCGAAATCCAAACCGTTAAACTTTCTTGTTCCTTAAAAACGCGACCGGTTTGCACCAAAGGACGGAATAACATACAAGGAACGGTGCCAAATTTAGTGTCTAAATCCTCTCGACCTATAAATTTTAACCGAAACTTTGTGGTTTCGTTGTCAAAAAACATATCCACATTGATGGATTCACCCACCTTTAGTTTGTCAACATTCGGATGGTTGCGAAGGTAATAAAAGGTAGAGACAATATCTTGCACTTGCTCGGGAGTCTCAAAAACCGCATTGGTGTTATTCTTATAATCTTTGACCAACACTGTATTTTTGTCTTGATTGAAAAACCCTTCCTGATTTTTGGTATACCCACCTTCGTCAATTTTACGCACAAATTGATAGGGTTTCCCAGTATTTTTATCAAAATACGATTCATAGTTGTCGTCGACTTTAAAAAACCACCGGGACATACCCGTAGTATATCCTTTGCCGACAGCATGAAAAACTTTTTTATTGTTGCGCGTGGATTCTTTAACTTCCAACGTAGCGTAACCCGCAGTAACTAAACCGTAATGGATACGAAATTTGAACCATTCGCCCACATCAAAAGCCAAAGGGCGCTCCATGTCAAAGGATACGGTAAAAAATAAAAGACTGAGCAAAACAAGATTTTTCATAATGGTCTGAAATTTATTTACCGCATACAATTATTGTTTCAAATGTAAAAAAACAAAAAAACCCAGCCAAAAATGACTAGGTTTTTATGCTATTAACCAACCAAAAAACTATAAATTATGAAAAACGTAATTACTTTCAAAAGTAGTATTACACCTTTCCTGTTTTCTGAGGTCAAAAGTACTACCTATTTTTGTATTATCAACAACAGAATATCTACTTTAACAAATAATTATTAAAAATAACCCAGCTACAACGTTGTATTTTAACAATTATTCAACATTTTGAGGTTTTTACAAGGTGCCTCGCAAAGCTTGCTCCCGTTCAATGGATTCAAAAAGGGCTTTAAAATTACCCGCGCCAAATCCTTTTGCCCCCATGCGTTGAATGATTTCAAAGAACAAGGTAGGACGATCTTCTACGGGTTTGGTAAAAATTTGCAACAAATACCCTTCTTCATCAGCATCTACCAAAATGGATAAGGCTTGTAAGGCTTTGATGTCCTCTTTCATCACCTCCATATGTTTGCCCAAACGCGCTGGAATCTCATCATAGTAGGCTTGCGGTGGTGGTGGTAAAAATTCGACCCCGCGCGCGCGTAAGCCGGCCACAGTTTGAATGATATCGTCGGTAGCGACCGCAATGTGTTGCACACCAGGTCCTTCGTAGAAATCTAAATATTCCTCAATTTGCGACTTCTTCTTTCCTTCGGCGGGCTCGTTGATGGGGAACTTAATGCGACCGTTGCCATTGGACATGACTTTACTCATCAAGGCAGAGTATTCGGTATGAATTTGCGAATCATCAAAGGACAAGAAGTTTTCAAATCCCATCACGTCTTCATACCATTTTACCCATTGGTTCATTTCGCCCCAACCTACATTTCCTACCATGTGGTCAATGTATTTTAGCCCAAGTGGCGCTGGATTGTAATCGGATTTCCAATCCATAAATCCGGGAAGGAAGGTTCCAGCATAATTTTTACGCTCTACAAAAACATGCACGGTTTCACCATAGGTATAAATTCCCGAACGGATAACCTCGCCATGAGCATCCTTTTCAACGGTAGGTTCCATAAACGAGCGCGCCCCACGTTTAGTGGTTTCCTCCCAAGCAGAACGGGCATCTTCAACCCATAAAGCAACAACTTTAACGCCGTCACCGTGTTTACGCAAATGATCGTTAATGAGGGAATCACTGTTCAACGGGGTCGTCAATACCAATCGAATTTTGCCTTGCTGCAATACATAACTCACAGCATCGCGAGAGCCTGTTTCTAACCCTTTATACGCCAACGATTGAAAACCAAAGGCTGTTTTATAAAAATGAGCGGATTGTTTTGCATTTCCCACGTAAAATTCAACGTAATCTGTTCCTAACAAGGGTAAAAAGTCTTGGGCGCCTTGAAAGATTTTTTCCAGTCCGTACTCTACGGATTTTATTTCTTTTGCCATAAAAATTAAAAAGTTAAGGACGCGTTTTTGGAGCGGGTGTGGCTACGGTATCGGTAGAGGGGCGTTTAAATAAAGCATCGTCATATACCGAATCATGCACTACTGAATCCTTTGCGCGCGTTGTGATTTGTTTTGTTTGTTGTAATAGGTTTTGGTTTGAAAACTTTTCAATAATATCATAATCCAAAAAGAGGAAAAAGACGGTAATCAATAAGGCTAGTATCCCGTTGATAATGGCGCTAATTATACACAATATTTTTCCCATAGAAACGATAGACCGACTGCCTTCTGAATACTGCTGGGGATCGACGTCATAGAGGCGTAAACTTTTACCTGCAAGGACCCATCCCACGATAGCTAATCCAAGGGAAAAAGGAATTAAAAATCCGCAGCAACACACAAAAAAAAGAATAAACAAACTGATTACTCCCAGAATGAGGACTAACGGATCGGCGGGCAATCTATGATGCTGCATGGTATTATTCAAGCCAAGATTGATAATAGGTATCGTCGGCAATACGCATAGCTTCCTCGGTAACCATCAACGGTTTGAACGTATCAATCATAACCGCCAATTCAAGCGTTTCCTTTTTCCCGATACTGCGCTCGACAGCCCCTGGATGGGGTCCGTGAGGGATCCCAGCAGGATGCAACGAAATATGTCCCGCTTCGACATCATTGCGACTCATAAAATCGCCATCGACATAATACAACACCTCATCGGCATCGATATTGCTGTGATTGTAAGGGGCAGGAATAGACGCGGGATGGTAATCATACAAACGCGGCACAAACGAACAGATGACAAAAGCATCGGTTTCAAACGTTTGGTGCACCGGTGGAGGCATGTGAATCCGTCCAGTAATGGGTTCAAAATCATGAATCGAAAACGCATAAGGATAATTAAACCCGTCATAGCCCACTACATCAAAGGGGTGTGTGGCATAAATCAACTCAAAAATATCGTCTTTCTTCTTGATTTTCATCAAAAAATCACCTTTTTCATCATGGGTTTCTAGCGCATACGGGCGACGAATATCACGCTCACAAAACGGCGCGTGTTCGAGCAACTGACCAAACCAATTTCGGTATTGCTTTGGGGTATACACTGGACGGTGGGACTCGACAATAAACAATCGGTTCTCGTGGGTATCAAATTCCATTTGGTAGATCATTCCTCTGGGAATAACCAAATAATCTCCGTATTTAAAGTCCAAAATCCCCATCATCGTGCGAAGTTTTCCCGAACCTTTATGGATAAAGATTACTTCGTCGGAATCAGTGTTTTTGTAAAAATAGGTCGTCATCGATTGACGGGGTGCGGCCAACACGATGTGACAATCGCTGTTAGTCAAGACAATTTTGCGGCTTTCCAAGAAATCATCCTCGGGCGTTACTTCAAATCCGCGTAATCGATAGGATTGAATGTTATTGGCTTTCGCGATTTTGGGGGCAACACTGTATTGCCTGCGAATTTCTTTGACTTGTGTCGGACGATGTACATGGTACAAATTGGAATACATGCCATCAAAACCGATGGTGCCAAAAAGTTGCTCATAATACAAGTCGCCGTTGGGTTTGCGAAACTGAATGTGTCGCTTGTGGGGAGTATCTCCTAATTTGTGATAAATCGGCATAATTGAAAGGATTATGGTTAACAATAACCCCGAAAGGGTTGAAAACAAAGCATATTAGCACTCGACTCACTCAGGATTTCTCTTGATGAGGAATTTCAGATAGGACCGTAAACCATTCCAACCGTTCATACGAACAAATATCGTAAAAAATAAAAAGCCACAATACTGTGGCTTTCAATTTATTCTTTTTCTAAGTTGGAATGTCGTTTACTATATAACAGATAAACCAAAATCCCCAAGGTCCCCCAAATGATAAAGGTATACCAAGTTTCGGTGCGGACTTGGGTCATCAAGAACAAGTTAAACCCAACGCCAAGAGTTCCTACCACGTAAACAGCAGGTGTTTTATAAGGACGCTCTAGTTCAGGTTTTTTCACGCGCAACACCATTACTGCCATACAAACCATAGCAAAAGCCAAAAGGGTACCCATGGAACACATTTCTGATACTTTTTCAATAGGAGTTAACGCGGCTACAATAGAAATAATTAATCCTACCAACAACGTACTCTTGTGCGGTGTAAGGTATTTGGGATGTAAATCTTTGAAGAACCCGGGGAGTAATCCGTCTTTAGACATCCCTAAGAAAATTCGCGTTTGTCCCAACATCATCACCAACATCACCGACATTAATCCCGCGGTTGCGGCAATGGTGATTAAAAACGTAGCCCATGTCAAACCAACACCACTAAAGGCTGAGGCAACGGGAGCGGCTTTATCCAACTGATCAAAACGAACCATACCGGTGAGCACTAAGGATACCAAAATATATAGAATAGTACATATCACCAACGAAGCGACAATGGCAAAAGGCACATCCTTTTTCGGATTAATGGCTTCTCCTGCTTGGGTTGAAACGGCGTCAAATCCGATATACGCAAAAAAGACAATGGTCGCAGCTGTTAAAACGCCCCCAAAACCAAAATTAATTTTTTCTACCCCATCCACAATCGTCTTGGTTTCGGCAGGAATGAAAGGTACCCAATTGTCGGTATCAATGAAAAAGGCACCAGCAATAATGACGAAAAGCACCACGGCAATTTTAATAATCACAATGATATTATTGGTTTTTGCCGCTTCTTTGATTCCTTTTATCAAAATAGCGGTAATAACCCAAGTGATTAAAAACGCTGGTAAATTAAAAACAATACCCGATAAATCGATAGAAGAATAGTGCTCAGCAAATTGCGCAACCCCTTCACCGTTGGCAAAATTTTGAAAATCTTTGAGGGTGGTCAAACTTTTAAACGCGCTTGCAAATTCGGCGTTGGCAAAGTGCTCTTTGATTTGATCAAAGGTAGCTGTCGTATGTGTTGTCAGGTATTCTTTTACTGCATCTACGGCTTTGGCATGGTTGAGTTTTTCCATGGCCGTAGCTTTGTCGGAAAGCAATGAAAGTGGGAGTTTAAGGTGAAATAGACCCAATAATTTGGTGAAATATCCACTCCAGGCCACTGCTACAGTGGTGGCTCCCATCATGTATTCTAGGATTAGATTCCATCCGATAAACCAGGCAAAAACCTCCCCGATGGTTCCATAAGCATAGGCATAGGCCGAACCTTCAACGGGCAATACAGAGGCAAACTCTGCATAACACAAAGAGGCAAATAAACAGCCGATTCCAGCGATTACAAAGGATAAAGCTAAAGCGGGACCTGCATAATCATGGGCTGCAATTCCGGTTAGCGTAAAAATACCTCCCCCGATAATTGCTCCAATCCCCAGCGAGGTAAGTCCCCAACGAGTTAATACGCGGTTGAGTCCGCCTTTTTTCATATCTGCTTCAAAGGCTGAAACAGGTTTTACTCTCCAAATTGACATATAATTTTGTTTTTGGTTATGTTATAGCTTCCAAATATAACGTATTTGTGGAAAAAACAAACAAAGGAATGGGATGGCTTAGAACCAAAATCCGGCACTTAACCATAAAAAGCCTTTCGGAAGTTCGGGCGACCACGAATATTTAACTTCAATAGGCCCGATAACCGTCTCCAAGCCATACCCCACAGCATACCCAGACATCATGGGCGCTTGCAACCAATTACCCGTTTCTAAGTTGGCATAATTGGCCGAAAAATTAATATGATTCTTTTTGTAAAATTCAACATCGACTGTTGCCAACGCTCGGATGTAACTGTCAGCAGCAGCGCCCACAAAATCGTACCCGTAAAAATGCCTAAAATTGTTGATGGTTTGATACCCATAGCCTCCCAACACAAAATCAAAATAATTTGACCCGTTATCCCCGATATTGATGCCCGCTTCAGACTGTAGGCGTAGATTGAAAATTTTGTGAAAGGTTCGGGTAATGCCTGCCTCCCCTTTGATGATGGTAAATCGCTCAAAATTGTTGGCGTAATCGGAAGAATAGAGATAGGAATTGATCTCTCCATTAAAAAACCAGCCTTTTTTGGGAAAGTATTTATTGTCTAACGAATCGAATTTTAAATACCCGAAAACACTCAAATAATTGTTGTCTTCAAAGACCTGCTTTTGATTTTCAAGCGTTTTGGATTTAATTTCAAGATGCTTCAATTCGATGCCGCCTCCAATCAAAAACTTCTGCGCAAAAACCGTTTGAAGATAGGCTTGGTGTGAAAAATCGGAGTAATCTACATTGATTGCATTAATGCCTTCTTGATCAAAAAAAGCACCGTTATTGAAGTCGGTAGATACATTTCGATTGAATTGGTTGAAACGGGATTTTAACCCAAAACTAAAGTAAAATCCATTATCAATATAGTAATCCAAATTATACCGGAAATTATCGCCTAGTCCGACATCTACTGAAAAAACATCATTGCGAAAGAGGATTTTCTTTTGTGTCAAATTAACCAAAGCGGCACTTTTGTACAAACCGTCGTAATGAAGGCCGAAACGCAAAAACGTTTTATTTTTACTTTCTGTCAAACGAAGTTCCAACTCTTCGCCATCATTAATCGGATTAATTTGATACAAAATAGCACTAAAGTTGCCCGTAGACGTTAGTTTATTAATCCCATTTTTTAAATCGGCATAACTGATTTTTGTGCCTTGTTTGAATCCCAATTTCCCAATCACAAATGCTCGGGTATAATTCTTTAATGCATTGATGGTAATGCGGTTAATTTGCAAACTATCTTGTTGTAATGGTTTTTCAATTAATTGATAGTTACGGTTCGTTAGTTTTTTAAATTTTTCCCACGATTCCCGGGCTGCTTCTTCTCCTTTGGCTATAATTTCTCGGCCTTTGTCAAAAGAAATCACCGAATAATTTTTAATATCGGGTTTGATGTAAATGTCGGTCAGCAACTGTTTTCTTTTCATACTTTGAATCATTTCCAAATTGGAAATTTGCACCAAAATTCGAGTCGCTTCCGAGAGCTTTTCGCGAGTTTGTAAGTCATCTTGTACATCCACGCCAATGATGATGTCGGCGCCCATTAGACGAATTTCTTCCACTGGGTAATTATTGGTAACACCCCCATCAATCAACAATTGGCCATTAATTTCAACGGGAGAAAACAAACTAGGAAAAGCCGAACTCGCCAGAATCGCCTCGGGAAGATAGCCTTCGCGCAACATAACTTCCTCGCCAGTTTCAATATTGGTAGCTACGCATACAAAAGGAATAGGTAGCTGATCAAATTTTCGTACATGACGCACGTTATGCAGTAACTTATTCAACAAATTATAATTATAAAGGCCGCGAGATAACGCAATCGGAATACCAATGGATAACTTATCAAAGGGAAGGGTCAAAGCATACAATTCGTCGTTGTGCTTTTCATAAAAACTTTTGGATTGTCGGGGAATGTAATCGCTTAATAACTCGTCAAAATTGGTGTCATGAAAAATGGAGTCGATTTGGCGCGCACTGTATCCCGAAGCGTATAATCCCCCTACTACAGCGCCCATACTGGTTCCGCCGATGTAGTCTATTTTCACTCCTGCATCTTCCAAAACCTTCAGCACTCCAATATGCGCAAACCCTTTGGCTCCTCCACCACTCAAAACTACACCTACTTTGGGACGCGGGGTAACCTCTTGGCTGTACCCCAAAGTTACACCGAAGCACAACATCCCGAATACCCACAGGGTGGAATAAAAAGGAAAAACTTCGAGCAGGCGTTTACGTATTGGTTTCAAGATGGTCTTTATTGGTATTGGTTTGGTAAAATTCGTAAATTTTTTTGGCTTTCGATGACCCTACAACCTCCGAAATTTCACTTTCAGTCGCCAATTTCAATCTTTTAACACTTTTAAAATGTTTTAGTAACGCTTGCATCGACTTTTCTCCGATACCCGGAATGGTTTCCATACTCGATTGTAAGGCCGACTTGCTTCGTTTATCTCGGTGAAAGGTAATGCCAAAACGGTGGGCTTCGTTGCGTAAATGCTGAATGACTTTTAAGGTTTCCGATTTTTTGTCCAAATACAAAGGCACGGAATCGTCGGGATAAAACAATTCTTCCAAGCGTTTTGCAATTCCAATGATGGCTATTTTTCCACGTAAATTCAAGGCTTCCAAACTTTTCAATGCCGACGATAATTGGCCTTTGCCTCCATCAATAATGATCAATTGTGGCAAGGGTTCGTTTTCGTCCAATAAGCGTTTATACCGGCGGTACACCACTTCTTCCATGGTAGCAAAGTCATTGGGCCCTTTTACGGTTTTTACATTAAAATGGCGGTAATCTTTTTTACTGGGTTTACCGTCTTTAAATACAACACAAGCCGAAACGGGATTGGTTCCTTGAATATTGGAGTTGTCAAAACACTCAATATGTCGCGGTTCAACAGACAAGCGCAAATCTTTTTGCATCTGCGCCATAATTCGTTGGGTATGCCGCTCGGGATCGACGATTTGCAATTGCTTCAACTGCTCCAACCGATGGTATTTGGCATTGCGTTGCGACAATTCTAAAATTTGTTTTTTATCGCCCAATTGCGGTACGGTCACTTTTATATTTTCGCCAAAATATAAAGGAAAAGGAACGACAATTTCTTTGGAAGTCAACCCAAAACGCTCGCGCATTTCCACAACCGCTAGGGCTAAGAGTTCTTCGTCGGTTTCGTCCAATTTCTTTTTAAGTTCAAGGGTATGCGAACGAATGATGGCTCCGTGGGCTATTTGTAAAAAATTGACAAAAGCCATGCTTTCATCGGAAACTATAGAGAAAACGTCGATGTTGGAAATCTTGGGATTGAGGATGGTCGAACGGGCTTGGTAATTCTCCAAGACTTCGATTTTCTCCTTCATCTTTTGGGCTTCTTCAAATTGCATTTCGGCGGCATATTCTTGCATTTTCTTTCTAAAATCCCGTAAACTATCTTTAAAATTTCCTTTCAAGATTTGCCGAATGGCAGCCACTTGGTCGAGATAATGTTGCTCTGATTCCAAGCCTTCGCATGGGCCTTTGCAATTGCCAATATGGTACTCTAAACAGACTTTAAACTTGCCACTTTTGATGTTGGCCGGCTTTAAATCCAACTGACACGTGCGCAACGGATACAATTCTTTGATCATATCCAAAATCGTATGCACCACTTTAAAATTGGTATAAGGACCGAAGTATTCCGACCCGTCTTTGATCATTTTTCGGGTGGAAAAAACCCGCGGAAAGGATTCGCGCTTAATGCAAATCCACGGATAACTCTTGTCATCTTTAAGCAGTACGTTGTAACGCGGCTGGAGTTTTTTAATCAAATTATTTTCCAGCAACAAGGCATCTGCTTCGGTGGCTACGACAATATGGCGAATGTCGTGAATCTTTCGCACCATGACATTGGTCTTGGCATTGTCATGGAATTTATTGAAATACGAGGAGACCCGCTTTTTCAAATTCTTGGCCTTTCCAACGTACAAGAGCTTTCCCTCGGCGTCAAAATACTGATACACGCCGGGATTATCGGGTAACGTTTGTACTTGAAGTTCCAAAGAAGGAGAGAGCGCCATCGAATTCTTTTTTACAAAAATACATAGAACAAGCGCGGAAAATTGTTCTGAAATTAATTTTTAACGCCATACCCCACTTGTGGGCGACCTGCTTTATTTTTCCTAACACCCATCCCGAAGGATTTGGGCGACTTCGGTGCAATTTCGTACCTTTACCATAGAACTGAAAATGCACCCCATGCTCAAAAAAGAATTGCGGTCCTTGTATAAAGTTAAACGCGCGGCATTGAACGAAGAACAAATCGATTTCAAAAGTCTGCAAATTGCCAACCAATTGCTGCGTTTGCCTATTTGGGACTACGTATACTACCATCTTTTCATGACAATTGAAGCCCAAAAAGAAATTCAAACCGAGTATATTTTGCAAATTCTCTTTGGAAAAGACAAAGAAGTGGTGCTTTCGAAAAGCGATTTTAAACTGGGGACGCTCTCCCATTTTTTACTCACTGAAAACACCCAACTTCGTAAAAATGCCTATGACATTCCCGAGCCGGTGGATGGCATTGAAGTGTCCGAAACCAAATTGGATGTCGTTTTTATTCCGTTACTAGCTTTTGATACCAAAGGCAATCGCGTAGGCTATGGCAAAGGTTTTTACGACCGATTTTTAGCAAAATGTCGGCCAGAAACTTTAAAAATAGGGTTATCACTGTTTGAAGCGGTTCCAGAAATTACCGATGCATCGGCGGAAGATATTCGCTTGAATTATTGTATAACCCCCGAGACGGTTTATTCATTTGTCGTTGAGACTTCCTCTTGAGTTTCGCCTTCCCAAGGAGCGATGGTTACATTTGATGGCTCGGGAGTGTGGGCAAATGCGCGTTTGTTGAACACTATCAAAATGCCAACACCAGTAGAAATGGCTACATCGGCCACATTGAATATTGCATTGAAGAACGTAATTTCTTTGCCGCCCCACAGGGGAATCCACGAGGGCAGTACATAATCTTCAATTATGGGAAAATAAAACATATCCACTACTTTTCCATGAAAAAGCGTTCCATAAGGTTGATCGGTAAAAAGGGTGGCTAAACGGTGCGTACTATCGTCAAAAATAACCCCATAGAATACAGAGTCAATAATGTTTCCGAGGGCTCCTGCGAATATCAAACTGATGGCAACAATCAAGAAATTGTTTTTGCGTTTTTTCACTGAATCCCATAACCAATAGGCGATAACTCCTACAGCAATAATGCGGAAAAGTGTTAGAAAAAATTTGCCATACTCGCCCGGAATCACAGTTCCCCAAGCCATTCCTTCATTTTCTATAAAATACAATTTAAACCAACTAAATACCTTCACCTGTTCGCCCAAGATAAAATTGGTTTTCACGTAAATCTTGGAGTATTGGTCGATCGCCAATAAGAGAAAAATTAGTAAGGCGGCATTTCTAAGTTTCATGACAAACAGGAATGTAACGGGTTTGTTATAGTGTGCGGCAAAAGTACTCAATTTTTAAGAAAAACGCCCCTTATCGGAGCGTTTCACTAAATCATTGGAATTTCTTAGCGTTGCATGTTCTTGGCTTCGATACTCATCGTAGCGTGGGGTACGATTTTTAAACGTTCTTTGGAAATCAATTTCCCGGTCACTTTACAGATACCGTAGGTTTTGTTTTCTACACGGAATAATGCATTTTTCAGGTCGCGAATAAACTTCTCTTGACGAATAGCCAATTGCGAATTCGCTTCTTTACTCATGGTTTCACTTCCTTCTTCAAACGCTTTAAACGTAGGCGAAGTATCGTCAGTTCCGTTGTTTAAATCGTTCATATACGCACTTTTAATTAGCTCTAAATCGGCTTGGGCTTTTTCAATCTTTTTTAAGATTAATTCCTTGAATTCTGCTAAATCAGCGTCTGAATATCTCAATTTTTCTTCTACCATAATAATTCCTATTTTGAGATTAATATTTTTGTTTTTATGTCATCAAATTCGAGTTCGGTTCCTTCTTCCAACACATCGGTAAAAGTAAGCGAACGGGTCAATGTTTCGGAACAAACATAAGCCTTATTGTTTTCTATGGCTTGTTCTAGTTCACCGTTGCGTTGCAAAACAACTTCGATTGTATTGGTAACTTCAAATCCAGAGTCCTTACGGATATTTTGAATTCGGTTGACCAATTCGCGGGCAATTCCTTCTTCTTTTAATTCCTCGGTTAAAGTAATGTCTAAGGCTACTGTAATCCCGTTGGCATTAGCCACCAACCACCCTGGAATGTCTTGCGAGGTAATCTCTACGTCTTCGGAGGTTAAAGTTAAATTTTTTTCTGAAATTTCAATATCCAACGACCCTTTAGCATCAAGCGCATTGATTTGGTCTTGGGAGAATGACTGTATCGCTTTGGAAATCAACCCCATATCCTTTCCAAAACGAGGGCCTAAAGCCTTAAAATTGGGTTTAATTTGCTTTACCAACACCCCAGAAGCATCGTCTAATAATGCTACTTCTTTGACGTTTACCTCTGATTTTATCAAGTCAGAAATCGCTTCAATTTCTGCTTTAAAAGTGGCGTCAAGTACTGGAATCATTACTCTTTGCAGGGGTTGACGAACTTTAATCATCTCTTTCTTACGCAGGGATAAAACCAACGAAGAAATGGTTTGCGCCTTTAACATTTTACGCTCCAGCGATTTATCAACAAATTTTTCAACAAATTCGGGGAAATTTGCCAAGTGAACACTAGTAAATTCAGGGCTTCCCGTTGCATTGACCAAGTCGCGGTACAACTGATCCATGAAGAAGGGTGCCACAGGAGCCGACAATTTTGCCACTGTAACCAAACATGTATATAATGTTTGATACGCCGCAATCTTATCGGTGCCGTATTCGCCTTTCCAAAAACGACGACGGCATAAACGTACATACCAGTTACTTAAGTTCTCTTGCACAAAATCGGATATCGCACGTGTAGCTTTTGTAGGTTCATAATCGGCATAGGCTTCATCCACAGTTTGGATCAACGTATGCAATTCCGAAAGGATCCATCGGTCAATCTCGGGACGCTCGTCTAACGGCACTTCGGCTTCTTGGTTGGTAAATCCATCGATATTGGCATACAAAGCAAAGAACGAATAGGTATTATATAGTGTTCCAAAGAACTTACGGCGTACTTCCGCCACACCTTCGATGTCAAATTTTAAGTTGTCCCAAGGATTCGCATTGGAAATCATGTACCAACGCGTCGCATCGGGGCCGAATTCTTTCAATGTTTCAAACGGATCTACGGCATTGCCCAAACGTTTGGACATTTTTTGTCCGTTTTTGTCCAACACCAAGCCATTAGACACGACATTTTTATACGCTATTTTATCAAACACCAAGATACCAATGGCATGTAAGGTATAAAACCAGCCACGCGTCTGGTCCACTCCTTCTGCGATAAAATCAGCGGGGAAGGCTTCGTTGTTGTTAATAAACGCTTTATTTTCAAACGGATAATGCCATTGCGCATAGGGCATGGCACCCGAGTCAAACCATACGTCAATCAAATCAGATTCCCGTTTCATGGCTTTTCCTGAAGGTGCTACCAATACGATGTTATCCACGATGTTTTTGTGTAAGTCCACCAAATCATAATTGGCTTCGTCCATATTTCCGATTTCAAATCCGCGGTACGGATTCTCGTTCATTACGCCGGCAGCCACCGCTTTTTCAATTTCGTTGTACAACTGTTCGACCGAACCGATACAGATTTCTTCGGTTTTGTCTTCGGTACGCCAAATGGGCAAAGGAATACCCCAGTAGCGCGAACGCGACAAGTTCCAATCGTTGGCGTTTTTCAACCAATTCCCAAAACGTCCCTCTCCAGTCGCTTTTGGCTTCCAGTTGATGGTGTAGTTCAAGTCAAACATGCGGTCTTTGACTTCCGTAATTTTGATAAACCACGAATCTAAGGGATAATAGAGAATCGGTTTATCGGTGCGCCAGCAGTGGGGATAACTGTGTACGTATTTCTCCACTTTGAAGGCTTTATTTTCTTCTTTTAAACGAATAGCGATTTCGACGTCGACCGATTTCTCGGGGGCTTCCCCTTCGTTGTAATATTCATTCTTTACATATTTGCCCGACAAGTCACCCAAGCCTTGAATAAAACGCCCTTGCAAATCAACTAGTGGCACCGGATTCCCTGCCTCGTCCAACACCAACATTGGTGGAACTTCAGGCGTGGCTTCTTTCGCTACTTTGGCATCATCGGCCCCAAACGTTGGCGCGGTATGCACGATACCCGTACCATCTTCTGTGGTAACGAAATCACCCGAGATCACGCGGAAAGCATTTTCTGGCGATTGGTAGGGTAACACATACGGTAACAGTTGTTCGTAGCGAATCCCTACCAAATCCGCCCCTTTGACTTCAGCAAGCACCGCATAAGGTATCTTTTTGTCTTCCGATTTGTAGTTGGTAAAATCGGCTTCGCTTTCAGCTGCCGTATATTTTCCACCAAAAACTTTACTTAGCAAGGGTTTGGCCAGAATCACTTGAATGGGTTCGAATTTATATTGGTTAAATGATTTTACCAACACGTAATCGATCTTGGGTCCGACCGTTAAGGCGGTATTTGAGGGCAACGTCCAAGGTGTGGTCGTCCAAGCCAAGAAATGAATGTCTCCGAAACCTTGTAAGAAGGTCGGCAAGCTATCGGGAACCGCTTTAAATTGTGCCACAATCGTGGTATCGGTCACATCGCGGTAGGTACCGGGTTGGTTCACTTCGTGCGAAGACAAACCCGTTCCTGCTTTGGGCGAATAGGGTTGAATGGTGTACCCTTTGTACAACAAGTTCTTGTTATAGATTTGTTGCAACAACCACCAAACGGTCTCCATGTATTTGGATTTGTAGGTTACATACGGATCGTTCATGTCAACCCAGTAACCCATTTTTTCCGTCAAATCATTCCACACATCGGTATAGCGCATGACGGTACGTTTACACGCTTCGTTGTATTCGGTGACCGAAATGGTTTTGCCAATATCTTCTTTGGTGATGCCCAATTCTTTCTCGGTCCCCAATTCAACCGGTAAGCCGTGGGTATCCCAGCCCGCTTTTCGTTTTACTTGGAATCCTTTTTGGGTTTTATACCGGCAAAAAATATCTTTGATTGCGCGTGCCATCACGTGGTGAATACCCGGCAATCCATTGGCTGATGGCGGTCCTTCAAAAAACACATAAGGCGTAGCTCCGTCGCGCGAAGTAACACTTTGTTCAAAAACGTTATTTTCTTTCCAAAACTTCAGCACTTCCTCGGCTACTAGCGGCAAGTCAAGTCCTTTGTATTCAGTAAACTTAGTACGCATTTTGTGGTTTTCTTAAATCAGTTTGCGAAAGTAATGAAATTTGGCATATAAGTAGATAAAATTGATGCAAGGGCACTGATTTTTAGGAATAATTTAGATAGCGTTTGCTGGAAATGCAAAGTTGCTAAGGCTGCTTACGGATGCTGTAACAAAATCAGGTTGATGGGGGTTAGTGACTTGTGACCTGCCTATGCCGGCAGGCAGGCTGGTGACTAGTGACTGGTGACTCCCCTCCCCCTAAGCAAACACCTCCCGAAGTACCTCCAACGACTTTGGTTTTTTGAAAGCATCGAGGTGGATGGCATAAAAATCCAAAAGAATTTTGAGCAAAATCGCGCGTTCGGTGCTGGTGAACACTTTTCCAGGGTTTTCGATTTTTTGTTCCATGAGTTTACGCCAAAGTACCGTCTCGTGCGCATTCAAGCAGCTGACTCCTTGAAAAGGCACAAATATGCCTTCAATCATTTCAAAAAACGGATCGGTTGTATTGCCTTGTTCAGGATAAAATCCGAGGTATTTGGTGACTTCGAGTAATAAAATCAAATGAAAATTGGCAATATCATCATGGGCATCCAACCATAATAATGCGGATTCTAGTAGGGCAAACAGTTGGCTATTTTTCTCTTCCTCCCGAATGCTGTGGTGCAATATTTCGGAGAGAAAAATTACGATGGTGCTTTTCACAATATGACTCGGGATAGACTGGTACGGCACCGCCAAGCGAATTTCCTTAAAATGTTCCAACGTCCCTTTATTCTTGTGGTTGGCTTCAATTTCGAGCAGCGTCAACGGTTGAAAATAGGCCATTTTGGAGGCGCTCTTTTTTCCCGAAAACGCATTTGGCACAAAATACGATTTGAGGCCGTCGCTTTGGGTATAGCACTTTACAATCAAGCTTTTCTCTTGATATTTTAAGGCCGACAAAACGATCGCTTTGGTTTTTACGAGCATGGTTTAAGATTTACCTTTTTGATAACAGGGTTGACGAAGAAATTACCCAATGTGAAAACACAACTTTCATTGTATGGCTATCGAACAATCATGACCTTACGAACGGTAGTTTCAATTCCGTCTTGGGCAGAAATGAAAATCATATAGACTCCTGAGGCCACTCGGTATTTTCCAAAAGCGGTCGTATCCCATTCGATAGTACCTCCCGCTGCGGTGGTTTCAAAAACCAAATTTCCTTCGATATCGGTAATTTTGATCACCGCTTTATCGGTCAAACCCGCAATTTTTACCGTTCCCGCATATTCAGGGCGAACGGGATTCGGATACACAAATACACTGGCCAAATCATCGCTGGGTGCGGTAGCATTGGCTTTGAAAGAAACCAATCCTTTTTCGGTGGCAAAAAAGACCTCTCCGGTTGTTCCGTCAATTTCAATATCATTCACGGTGTTGCTCGGTAAGGGGGAATTTTCTTTGGTAAACTGATAAATCGTTTCTTGTCCGTTGGGAGACACCAAAAACACCCCAGAATCGGCCAAGGAAACCCATTTGCGATTGGCGCCATCGACACAAATATCCAACACCACTTGTTCAAAAAAGAGTTCTTGCGCAAGAGTTTGACCGTTGATGACTTCATTGATAATAATGGGGCGAGATTGCAAGGACTCGGCGGTGATAAAGGTATCGGCTGAGGATAACGTTCGCATTCCCCGTGCCGTTCCAATCCACACCTGATTTCGGTTGTCTATGGCTACACAACGCACATCCAAACTGGGCAGGTTACCTTCGGTTCCGGTTTTGACAAATAAAAATTTATTGCTGTAATTTTCATTAAATGCAACCAACCCATTGGCTCGGTACGTGGGAATCCATTTGGTGTTGTTTTTATCGATGGCTATTTGTCCGTAACGCTCAAAAAAAGGTTCGGTGAAAATATTGGTTAAATCATACGATTGCCACTGTCCTGTTTTTCGAAACACTTTCAATCCTTTATCGACATAGGCATTGGTCAACCATAAATCACCTCGGGAATCGTAGGCCAATCCATTGATACGAATGTCAATATACGAAGGATCGGGAGGTATTAATTGTATCGATTCCAACCCGTTAGCCCCCGTGTTGGTTTGGTTGAATAAAGTGGTCGGTACCAAATCTTCCAATTTTAAAATCCCCGAGAAATAAGAACTTACAAAAATTTCATTAGCGTTGGAGGGGTTAACCACTAAGTTTGTCAAACTTCGGGCGTTCAGCACATCGGTGGTTGGTATTTTGCTCCATCCTTGTTCTTTGTCAAAATAATTGATGGGAAAAAGGTAGGGTTGAAACGGCGGATTTGGATTATAGGGGTTGTAAGTAAAATTGAAACGTCCATAGGTCACAAATAATTTATCCTCTGTTTTTTTTAAACGAAAAGGTTGATTCAAATCGGGACCATCGGGTTTGAGTGGTGCGGCATTACTGGGTGTGCTTAAGGGAAACTGTAGTAAGCCTACTTCATTGGTGGCTATGTAAACCGTTTCATCAGCTACCGTGGCAGCATTGAAGGTTACGGGTTGTGGGGTATAATTGGAGGTAGTGTAATTGACCAAAACTACACCCGCCGCATTGGCTACCATTACTTTTTGGGCAGTAGTCACTACGATATAATCGGTGGTGGTTCGAAAATCAATAGGCGGTTGCCCCACAGAAAACAATAAGGTATAGGACGTTCCATTCCAACGGTAAACGTTGCCATCAGTATTAAAAAAAACCGATTGATTTTGAAACGCTTGGGCGCTATACCAAAAGCCGCTGTCGTGCAAAACCCATTGGGAAAAATCGATCAAAAACGGATTGGTCACAACCGCTTTTTTGATACGAAAGTTCCCCATAACAGCGTAGATCGAATTGTTGTATACCGTGGTTTGAATAACCCTTGTTTGGGCGCCACCATCACCAATATAATAGGTGTCACTGAATTCTTTTTGGTTCAAATTGAACACCGAAATCCCATAATCGGTAGAAAGATAGACCTTTCCATCAAACTCCGAAAAATGATTGATACGCTTTTGGCCGGCGGGTACGGGTACTTCGGTAAGAATACCGTTTTTGAAAGCTACGGTTCCATCGGCTTGTATAACCAATAATAAGCCATTGCTGTTACCCACTAAAAGTACTTGAAAAGCCTCGCTATAATGAATGGCCGTTATGGTTTCTGCTTTTAAGCCATTGACACTGGTAATGGTTTCTAGAAATCCATCAGGTTTTTGAAAAAAAAGGGCGTTCTCGGAGGCCGCATATACGGTAGACCCTCGCTGGGTTAAAGCCCCCAATTGGTTAAACGAAAAATACCCCTGCCACAAGCGGTTGGTTTGCGCTCCAACACATTGAACGAGGAACAGGAATATCAGTATGTGTTTTTTCATAGCGAAAGGATAGTAGTATCGTAACGCAATATTACGTAAAATCATATCGAAAGCATAAAAAAACCTCCTCTCAAAACGAGAGAAGGTTTGCTGTATAATCATGTTTTCAAAGACTAGACGACGCCTTGCCCTAACATTGCATCGGCTACTTTTACGAAGCCTGCAATATTTGCACCACGAACGTAGTCAACAAATCCGGTTTCATCTTTACCATATTTCACACAAGACTCGTGAATATCACTCATAATTTTGTGTAAACGTTGGTCAACTTCTTCACGGGTCCAGCTTAAACGCAAGGAGTTTTGCGACATTTCCAATCCAGAAGTCGCTACCCCACCCGCATTGGATGCTTTTCCGGGAGCAAACAAGATTTTGGCGGCCAAGAATGCCTCGATAGCTTCGGGTGTGGAAGGCATATTAGCGCCTTCAGCCACGCAAATACAACCGTTGGCAATCAACATTTTGGCTTCTTCTCCATTTAGTTCGTTTTGGGTAGCGCAAGGTAAAGCAATGTCACATTTCACTTCCCAAGGACGTTTGCCAGCTACGAAAGTGGCTTTGGGATATTTCGCAACATACTCGTTAATACGACCGTAACGTACATTTTTGATTTCCATGATATAGGCCAATTTCTCAGCATCAATTCCATCAGCATCATAGATGTATCCTGAAGAGTCAGAAGCCGTAACGACTTTTCCTCCCAATTGGGTTGCTTTTTCGATGGCGTATTGGGCTACATTTCCAGAACCAGAAACCACTACAGTTTTCCCTGTAAAACTTTCGCCGCGAGTTGCCAACATGTTTTGGGCAAAATAAACATCGCCGTAACCGGTTGCTTCAGGACGAATTAATGAACCTCCGAACGTGATGCCTTTTCCTGTTAAAACGCCTGTAAATTCGTTGCGTAATTTTTTATATTGACCAAACATATAGCCTACTTCACGACCTCCCACACCAATATCTCCAGCAGGTACGTCGGTATCTGCTCCAATGTGGCGTGAAAGTTCTGTCATAAAGGCCTGACAAAAACGCATAATCTCATTGTCTGATTTTCCTTTTGGGTCAAAATCTGAACCTCCTTTACCACCTCCCATAGGAAGTGTGGTTAAACTATTTTTGAATACTTGTTCAAACGCAAGAAATTTTAAAATACTCAAGTTCACAGAAGGGTGGAATCGAATCCCTCCTTTGTAAGGTCCGATGGCTGAATTCATTTGAATACGATACCCACGGTTTACCTGTGTATTTCCTTGATCATCAATCCAACACACGCGGAACATGATGACACGCTCGGGCTCAACCATACGCTCTAAGAGCATTTTGTTTTGGTATTTGGCATTCTGTTCAATGAAAGGAATTACGGTCTCCGCCACTTCCTTTACGGCCTGCATGAACTCAGGCTCATTGGTATTTCTTTTAGCCACTTCGGCTAAGAAATTGTGGATTGCTTGTGACATACTTTATCAGTTTGTTTAAGAAAACGTTTTCGTTTTAATTTCGACAAATATACATTTTATAAAAATATGGGGTTCATTTTTTTTAAATCCGCATAATTTTTATTTAAACGTTAAGATATCTTGAATAAGTTTGTGGTTTTGAAGCCATTTTAAAACATTTTATGCTTTTTTTCGTAGATAAAGAAGTATTTTTTTAATTTGTTTTCCAAGTGAATGATGTTTTTATATATTTGTCGGGAATTGAAAAAACTCGTATGCGGACGTCTAAGTATTTTATTTTGACCTTATTGCTTTTGCTGGGATTAACCCACCGTACGGCAGCGCAATATGGGTTTTCCCACGAAATCGGGGGGATTTTTGGTCCGGTGGCCTTTCAATCCGATTATGGAGAGCGTAATGACTTTTCAACCAATGCTGGAAATACAGGATTTGGAATTGGATTGATTCATTACCTTAATTTCTCGTATCGCGCAGAGTGTAACTGTTACACCCCTGAAACGTATTTCAATGACCACTTCAAATTACGTTCGGAACTTTCCTATAACAAAACCAACTTACAGCATTTTGGTCAATGGGTTGACGCTAGAAGAAACTCCTTGACTGCACAACAGTTACGGGCCATGCGTGGAAGTACTGCGGTGACCAATATCGGGATGCAATTGGAGTTTTATCCGTTCAGTATTCGTGATTTTACAGCGACAACTGGCTCTTGGGCACCGTTCTTAGGTTTTGGAGCTCAGTTCTCGTTTTTTAAACCCACGGCTTACTCTGAATTAGGACCTGGTTTAGGAGATTTACCAACCGTGACTCCCATCAAGTATTTGGAAGCGTTTGATACTCGTGGTGGCACAACGTGGTCTTTGGTGTCCAGTATCGGAACCCGATATAAATTAACGGAACTATCCGACTTAATGTTAGAATTGCGTTGGCAATATTACTTCTCTAACTGGGTGGATGGTTTAAGTCCAGATCCACGTATTTATACTGAAAACCGAGCAAACGACTGGAACTTAATATTAAACTTTGGTTATATTTATTACTTACAATAGGATTATTAATTCCAAAAAAATAAAGCTACAAATAAACTTGTAGCTTTATTTTTTTATGCCTTTTTAAAATAATCTATCGAAATGCTTGTTCCAAATCGGCTAGCAAATCGTCAATATCTTCGACCCCTACGCTCAAACGAACCAAGTCATCAGAAATTCCTCCGGCTTTTCGAACTTCTTCGGGAATCGATGCGTGGGTCATCAACGCCGGGTGATTGGCTAAAGATTCTACTCCCCCTAATGATTCTGCCAATGTAAATACTTTTACTTTCTCTAAAAATGCAATGGCATCTTCGCCTTTTCCCGATTTAAACGTAAACGAGACCATGCCCCCAAAATCGCGCATTTGTTTTTTGGCAATGGCATGAAAAGGATGATCGGGTAAACC
>NZ_JBEILJ010000040.1:0-24822 GCF_040379285.1 Flavobacterium sp.
TAAAGCGGGTTGTCCATTGACCGTTATTCTTTTGAGTAATAATTGCCCTGAAGATTCACTCTCACTATGACTTATGCTCGTTGCGAGGGTTTTTTCACCCACTTCACACCCAAAACACAACGGACTATCATTGGGAACTACCAAGTTGCCATAAATAGTATAAAATCGGCAATCGCTAAAATTTTCATTCAATTGTGAAAGTGTATTGACTTTCTCTACACCATTTTCTATGTACTGGTATTCGCCATAAATCATATCTTGATAGAAAACATTATTTACATTCGACATTTTTTTCTGTAAAACAAGTTTTAATTGGGTTGTCCCGTCGGTAAAGACCCATGTACCCACATAAGGATCTAACACATGATACATATCTTTAAAGTAATATCCATTGGGTGTTTTTTCAACACTTAAAAGATCCCCCTGAAGCGCTAAATCTACAGTTTGAGTTTGGGAAAAGGCGTTTACACTCACCCATAACCCTACAAAAAGTTGAACTATTTTTTTCATACTACTACTTTATTTAATTACATGGCACTCCAGCTACGCTAAGTTGTTGCCCGGGCAGTGCATTGGGGTTGGTGTTGAGTTCTAATTTTTCCCATTGGGTAAGGTCGTTGTTTGCGGCTTTAAACAAACTAATTCCATAAGAGTTAAATTCTTGTAAAAAATGCCTTTCAAGGTTGTCTTTGTTTGCTTCATTACCAACTGCTTGGTTTGCGACTATTGCATCAATTTTTGATTTTTCAGTTGGTAAACTACTATATTTCGCCTCAGCAAGTTTTAAATTTATTTTAGTATTTAAAGCTCCAAAATCGCTTACAAACAACGCATAGACCACAGCTTGACCAGAAATTTTATCTTTACATACAGTAAGTAAAGTAACATCTTTTTGTCGTGAGCTGGATGCCTGCTGATAAACATTTCGTAACCAATAAACATCTCCAAAAGAAGGAATTGAATATCCGTCGCTTGGGTGGGTATGAGCACCAAAAATTGTAATCTGTGTATATTCTAATTCTATTGTCAATCCAGGACTTGAAGCTAGGGGTGTCTTTGGGTAATTAAAACTTCCATCTGGATTCATTATGGAATTCATTGTAAAACCCCATTCTATTTTTTTATTATTTTGTTCATCCAAAACTTTTTGCTTCATTATATCAATCTCAGGTTTGAAATTTCCTTGTAAAGGGTCAGCTAACTTAGCCAGAGTTGCACATGGTTCAGCCAATAAGTTATTGACCCCGCCTCCACTGTTTTCTCCAATTGGTGGATTTGTATTTGCTAAAATAGAGGCTGTGGTTCTGGATCATTATTTTGATTATTATTATTACTTCCAGATGAAGTGTCTGCTAATAACTCATTATACCATACATCAATAGTACCGTTATGAATCCATATTACCCAACCTCCAACATTAAACTTATTACATCTTTTTTCACCATTTTCAAACTGTGCGATACCTTGATATTCTTTATTTGAATTGTAAACTTCTAAATCTCCTGTGAATGTTTGTAAATTAAATACTTCTGAGTCATTTAATTGGTTATACTTTACTATGAATGATTTGAACTCATCGCCTATTTTAAAAATGTGTAAATTTTCATAATACCTATCTTCTCCCGGCTCAAACTCCTTTAATACTTTTATACTATAAGTTGTTTTACCATCTGCATATTCAAATATTAAAATATGCTCCAAATCTAACTCATCTTCATTAAACTTAGCTAGTTGTCGTGATGCTTGTGGATCACTTAAATAATTGTAACGACGACTATATTCTTGAATTTTTGGAATTAAAAATGGTACGTCTTCAATTTTTGCGTACGAAGATCTTGATTGTTTACGAGTGTAATCTTGTTCTAATTCACAACTCGTAAAAGCAAAAATTAAATCCCTAAACAAAGAAATAGTTTAAACAAAACGAAACAAATTTTATAGGCTTTCATTTTTTGGCATTTATTATTTATTGAACAAATATATTTATTGTTTATAAATAACATCAAAAAAATTTATAAATAATTCCAAAAAAAACTTATTTATTAAACCATTAAATATATGTTATAACCTTGAGATCTTAGTAATAACAACACTTTCCAATAATTTTTAAAATGTATCATACGTTAAAAAAGTTATTCTCATCTTTTTTTACATCAAAAAAACTGTTGATAATTTAACAAGTGTATTTTTATTTTTATGATTTTGTGTCTTTTTTTTAACAAAAAATATAAAAATAGAATGTATAGGAAATTTATAGCTATAAAGTATTAATCAAATACAAAAAGGCCTCCCATGGGAGGCCTCTTCACTCTAAACAAAAACTACTATTGTTGAACAATAGGCGCTCTTAGGGATTCCAATACCGCAACGATATCGGTATACAATTCGGTGTTGGCTGCTACGCCGTTTTGTTGTGCGGCAGCGCCTACATACCCGACAAATTTGGTGTAATCGGCATTGGTTGATTTTACGCCCATACGGGGGTTAGTCGTAGGATTGTGCGCATCGACCATATTGAGTCCCGTGTAGGTGTTGACCGCATTGGTTCCTCCCGTGTTGAACGAGAAAAAGTCGGTGAGGTTGTCTACAAGAATCGCCAAATTGGTGGTGTTCCCTGCGCCTACCTCGGCCAAAACGGGTGCAAAATGGGCACTCAAATTCCCTGAAGCCCCCGCTTGAATATCGGCGACGATCAATCCTACCGTGGTATTGACCACTTTGCGGTAACTCAGACGCCCTTGTTCGATCATTTGTCCTGGGTTATCGGGGTCATTGACCAGGGTAGTGCCGCCCAAGCGCGCATAGATGGAGGGTTTGGCTGGTGCGCTGTTGTCATCATCGTTGTTGCACGAAGTGAAAGCGGCGGCTAGAATCATTACCGCTGCGAATGCGGTTCGTTTTAACATTTTCATAGGTACGAATATTAGATTAATTAAAGATTCCTTGCACAAAAGAAGAGAAGCGGTAACTCCAACTATCTTTCTTGATAACGGCACAGGCTTGGGCATTGGCCAATTCGGCAGGGACCACAAACCGTTGGGCGTTGTAGGTTCCTTTTTGCATCAATTGATCAAAAACCTGTTGGCTGTTGGCGACCGTATTGTCGTGAAAATAGACCACCACATTGTTTTTTACAATGACATCGCTTTTCACACCCGGTATCGCACGAAGCTGTTGCGTCACGGTGGTGGCCAAGGCGCTGTCTAAGGGCTGTTCAAAGTCGATGCGGCTCACTTGAATGTGCGCATTTTCGACAGGCTTGGCAGTGGCAATATGGGCCACCAAAATGATAAAGAAGAGTAAGAAGGTGCCGAATAGCGAACCTAAAATCACTTTTACTTTTTTCCGTTTCATGGGGTTTTGTTTTTGTTTACCCTTTCATATACGGAGAAAAATAATCCTTGGATGTATACCCCTAAAAAAGTTCCCGAAGGAACTCTTATTTTTTGGAAAGCTGCTGGATCAGGGGGTCTTCTAGAGGCGCTTTTATTTTGATCACGGCATCGGTGGTATCGTTGGGAATCGTCATAGACAAGACGTAGTGCTTTATCTTCCAACCTTGAGAAGTTAAAATCAGCACACCACTTCCGCGACAAATCTTCATTTGGGTGTTAAGCAATTCATCAAACCAGGCCATGGTTCCATCGGCAGAAAAATAGATGTGGCGTTCCAAAGCGGTAAAGTTCCAGGCTTTCCCACGATCGAAATAGGGTTTGGCAAACGCTTGAAAGGCTTGCTTATCCCAATTTTCAGTAGCGTCGGTACCGATAAAAACCGACGATTCATCCATTGCAGCAAAATAAGCGTTGAAATTGGCCGTAGCCGCATCTTTGTGCCATTGATCGAGCAATTGATTGACTGCTTCTTTGGGCGTTTGCGCGAAAGCGAAGGTGGTGAGGAAGAGGAGGAGGTGTTTCATAGTAAATGGTTGTCGGTTGTCGGTTGTTGGTTGTTGGTTGTCGGTTGCCGGTTGTCGGATCTTTTGATGATGGGAAGATACAAAAAAAGATGGGGGATTTTAAGTTTCAGGTTTCAAGTTTGGACGGTAGACTTTGGACATTAGTCATTAGAAAGAAATGAATAGGAAAGGTTTTAAGTTTATGGTTCAATAGAAGGATTCATTTTCAAATCTTCAAATCTTCAAATTAAAAAAAGGTAGTTGACTACAGCCCCGGTAGAGCCGGCATCCTCCCGACCTTCGGAAGGGAGATACAGGCGAAAACGGGAGGGGGCGTGTTGAGGAATGGGGGCGTGTGCTGCCAAAAAACAAAAGAGACTGCCTGTGGGAAGTCGGAAGCGGGTATAAAACTTACCGTTTCTTTAACGATAAAACTCCAAACTACTTTCTTATTTTTGCAAGGCTTAATGGCAGTATATGAGAATCGGTTGGTTTATCTTGGTGTGTTTGGGTTTGTTTTCGTGTCAAAACGACAATGCGTCGTTGAAAGCGGAGCAGGCGAAGGAGGCACAGAAAAAAGAGGTGGTGTTTTCGACCATTACTTCGGGTTGGACGTTTGATATTGCGCCGATTGAACCCACGACGCAAGCGCGATTGAACAGCTGGATGGAGTGGCGAAATTTTTTGCGGGAAGTGAACCAAAAACCGAAAAGTACATTGAATGCTTTTCAGAAAAAAGCTTCGGTTTTGGTGACCCAATCGGAGGCGTTGGTCAATACCTTGCCGATGGAATTTAACCAACCTGCGGTGCGTGCCCGACTGAAAGTAATCAATACCAAGTTGAAAAGTTTGGATTTATTTATTCACCTTAATCAAACGCCCGCGGCCAAAGTGGTGAAACTGATTGGTGAAATCAATACTGAAATCGAATATTTACAATTGCAATTTGAAGAAATTGTGCAGCGCAGTTTGATTCCCCGCGAACCGGGAGAGCCTGATTTTGTGAAGATGAAAGACACTACGCGTGCCATACCGAATACGCCTATAATTCCCTAAGTTTTGAGTAAAAGTACCCTGCTCTCGGTGTACCAAGCGTCACCCAAAGTTGAACAACTGGCTGTAGCACTCCGCCAACCGGAGGCTAAAATCAATGTTCGCGGTCTTTTGGGATCGGGTTTGTCGTTTGCGTTAGCGGCTTTATTTGAAAAAATGGATCGTCCTTTTTTGGTGGTTTTCAACGACAAAGAAGAGGCGGCATATTACCTCAACGACTGGGAGCAACTCTTGAACGAACAAGACGTGTTGTTTTATCCGGGTTCGTACCGCAGGCCTTACCAACTGGAAGAAACCGATAATGCCAATATTTTATTGCGCGCGGAAGTCTTAAACCGCATCAATTCGCGCAAAAAGCCTCCTTTTTTGGTTACCTATGCCGAGGCGTTGTTTGAAAAAGTGGTCACCAAGAAAGAGCTGGAGAAAAATACCTTAAAGATTGCGGTCAACGACCAAACGAGCATTGATTTTATCAACGAAGTCTTGTTTGAATACCACTTCAAACGGGTTGATTTTGTAACTGAACCTGGAGAATTTTCGGTGCGCGGGGGGATTGTGGATGTATTTTCATTTTCGAATGATCATCCCTACCGCATTGAATTTTTTGGCAATGAAGTGGATTCCATCCGCAGTTTTGATGTAGAAACGCAATTGTCGATTGAAAAGCTGAAAAAAATTGCTATTATTCCGAATGTGGAGCATAAGTTTTTTGAGGAAAACCGCGAGCTTTTCTTGGATTACATTGATCCTTCGACGGTGTTGTTTTTTCAACATTCTGAAATCTTAGGCCAACAGTTGGATAAATTATTTGCCAAAGCGACCGTGGCTTTTCAAACGTTGGACAACGGCATTCGGCATGTATCGCCGGAGGAGTTGTTTGTACATGGAGCCGATTTATTACAGCGTGCCGAGCGGTTTACGGTCGTCGAATTGGGCAATCAGGTGCATTATCCCTGTACGATGACGCTTCCGTTTTTGATGCAACCGCAGCCTTCGTTCAACAAGCAATTTGATTTGTTGTTGCAAAATTTGGGCGAAAATCATTTTCACGGGTACAAGAACTATCTGTTTTGTGGAAATGCCAATCAAGCCCAACGTTTTCATGATATTTTTGAGGATATCGACGAACAAAATCACGAGAGTGTTCGCAAGCAATACCATACGATGGTCATGCCGTTGTACCAAGGATTTATTGACGAGGAGAATCAGTTGGTGTGCTATACCGACCACCAGATTTTTGAGCGGTACCATCGTTTTAACTTGAAAAACGGGTATTCCAAAAAACAAACCCTAACACTAAAAGAGCTGACTTCCTTGACGGTGGGTGATTATGTTACCCATATCGATCATGGGATTGGAAAATTTGGCGGGTTGCAAAAAATTCAAGTCGAAGGAAAAACGCAAGAGGCGATAAAACTGGTGTATGCCGACAATGATATTGTGTATGTAAGCATTCATTCGTTGCATAAAATATCAAAATACAACGGTAAAGACGGGACACCTCCGAAGATTTATAAGTTGGGATCGAATGCGTGGAAAGCGTTGAAACAAAAAACGAAAGCCCGCGTCAAGCACATTGCATTCAACCTAATTCAGTTGTATGCCAAACGGCGCGCCGAACGGGGGTTTGCCTGTGCTCCTGACAGTTATTTACAGAAAGAATTGGAGAGCTCGTTTATTTACGAGGATACGCTCGATCAATATAAAGCAACGCAGGACGTAAAAACCGATATGGAAAACGAGCGTCCGATGGACCGTTTGGTTTGTGGGGATGTTGGCTTTGGTAAAACGGAAGTAGCCATTCGCGCGGCATTTAAAGCGGTAGACAATGGCAAGCAGGTGGCGGTTTTGGTACCGACAACCATTTTGGCCTACCAACATTTCCGCACGTTTTCGGAGCGTTTGAAAGATTTACCCGTAACGATACACTATTTGAATCGTTTTCGAACGGCAAAACAGAAAAATGAAACGTTGAAACTGCTCGAAGAAGGGAAAGTTGATATTATCATCGGCACCCATCAGTTGGTGAGTAAAGACGTGAAATTTAAAGACTTGGGCTTGCTGATTATTGACGAGGAGCAGAAGTTTGGCGTAAATGTAAAAGACAAACTCAAAACGATTTCCCATACCGTTGACACCTTGACGTTGACCGCGACACCGATTCCGCGAACCTTGCAATTTTCGTTGATGGCGGCGCGTGACTTGTCGGTGATTACAACGCCACCACCCAACCGATATCCGATTGAAACGCAGGTTGTACGGTTTCATGAGGAATTGATTCGCGATGCTGTTTCGTATGAGATTCAGCGCAACGGTCAAGTATTTTTCATTCACAACCGCATTGAGAATATCAAGGAGGTTGCAGGAATGATTCAGCGGTTGGTACCCGATGCCCGAATTGGCATTGGACACGGGCAAATGGACGGCAAAAAGTTGGAAGAACTCATGTTAGCCTTTATGAATGGGGAGTTTGATGTGCTGGTGTCGACCTCGATAATTGAAAGTGGCTTGGATGTTCCGAATGCCAATACCATTTTTATCAATAATGCCAATAATTTTGGGTTATCCGATTTGCATCAGATGCGCGGGCGGGTGGGACGAAGCAACAAAAAGGCGTTTTGTTACTTTATTACGCCTCCGTATTCGGCAATGACCGATGATGCGCGGAAACGAATTCATGCCTTGGAACAGTTTAGTGAATTGGGCAGTGGATTTAACATTGCTATGAAGGATTTGGAGATTCGTGGGGCCGGTGATTTATTGGGAGGCGAACAGAGTGGGTTTATCAATGAGATTGGGTTTGAAACCTATCAAAAAATCATGAATGAAGCCATTGAAGAATTGAAGGAAAACGAGTTTAGAGAACTTTATCCGCAAGACAATGACCCTGAAACGAAGGAGTATGTCAAGGATTTACAAATCGACACTGACTTTGAGTTGCTGTTCCCCGATGATTATATCAACAACATTACGGAGCGTTTGAACTTGTACAATGAGTTGAGCGCCATTAAAGATGAAAAATCCTTAGCCGAGTATGAGCAACGGGTTGTGGATCGATTTGGTCCCTTACCGAAACCTGCCAAAGCGTTGATCAACAGCATCCGCATCAAATGGAAAGCGACGCAATTGGGAATTGAAAAACTCCTTTTGAAACAAGACAAAATGGTGGGGTATTTTATTGGGGACCAACAGAGTGACTTCTACCAAACCCAACGTTTTATGCATATCCTAGAATTTGTACAATGCCATGGAAACCTCTGCAAGATTAAAGAAAAGCAAACCAAAAATGGCTTACGCTTGCTGATTACTTTTGAACACGTCAAATCGATTCACAAAGCCTTGGAATTGATTGAACAGTTATAAAAAATGCCATCGTTAGGACGGCATTTTATTTTTTACTTCTTCACCACTTTAAAATGCGCAAATCGACCTTCCTCAAATTGTAAGGTAACGAAATAAGTCCCTTGTGCAAAAGCAGTAATGTCAATCGAAAAGTTGGAATCCCTTGGGATTTCACGAAGCAACAATTGTCCCATAACATTATGTACCGCCACCGACTGCACGTTGGTTTTGGACGATACAAATACCTGTCCGTTGGACGGATTGGGGTAATAGGTAAAATCAATTCCTTGGAAATCTCCCGTGTTTAAATTGGGAGTACATCCGATGTTGGCAACCCAACCGGCATCGGTGACAAAAGCATCCGACTTGAATTGTAGCGTTAGTGAACCGTCGGCAGCAGAGGACACAAAAGGACCCGGGATTTGATTGCCTGTAAATCCTAATCCGCCATTAAATTCAGGCGCCGCAGTTGAATTTCCATCATAAATGTATAAGTAATCGTAATCTTGCTCCAAGCTAAATTGCGTAAAGGTGAGGGTAATGCTATTGGCGGGGACGTTGGGAATCAAGGTACGAATCACCGTTTGTTCATCATCATAATCGCCTGTTGCGCCTCCCGTATCGGTAAATACCGAACCTGCACAAAAAACATCATCAGTCATAAAAATTAGTTGACGCCCCCCAATTTCTAATCCGCTGGGACATTCTGGCGCTACTTCAATCACATAATAGCTGTTGGGCGTTAAATTTGTAGCCGTCAAAGTATTGGTTGTCACGGTAGTCCAATTTCCCGGCGTTGTTCCGAACAAATAATAGCGAACGCGCCATGCAGTAGCTCCAGTAACATCAATCCAATTGAAGGTCGCCGATGTTTGTGTTGTTGTTCCCAGAACGATGCGTTCAACAGTATTGATACACGTATTGATACAATCGGAGCTGAGGCAAGAGCGCAGGGTAAAAGTATCCAAAATACGTTGGGCAGGCTGCGGTCCAAAGCCGTTGGCTAAATCTATACCAACATTGCTCACCAAATGACAATAACTCATGATGGTACCCGAGGAAGGAATCGTCAACGGGTCAGTACTACACGAAGCTCCCTCCGCTGTGGGTCCGATTCCTGCTGTGGCACAATTATCTATAGCCGTATTGTTCCCATTCCAAATACAAGCATGTGTGTGAGGAGCCCCTAAAATATGTCCAAATTCATGCGTGAGCACAAGCACCGTCCATGAGTAGGTAGGAACCGTTTGAAAATCAAATTCAACATCAGAATAACAGAAATTTTGAGAAGAACACAAACCGTCAATGGTTACGGCTACACCGCCCAATCCGCCAGCGTCAATGCCCAACAACTGTCCTACATCTCCATCAAAAACGGGACGAACTTGGTTGAACTTAAACAGGTAATCTACAGAAGAGGTGCCAATACCTTCATACGGATCGGGTTCGGTCCAAATCAAGAGCGTACGAAAAGCGATGGTAATTCCGTCATTTTCAAAAAGGGTTTGAACATTATTGTACACGGCAGTCATCCAATTGGTTGCCGTAGTTGTATCACTGCCATTTTCTTGGTAGAGGTTATAGTCCATTTCAAAATAGGTCGTTGCACATTTTGCCGATTGCGTCGTATTGGGCACACTGCGTGCCTGGCGCATCATTGCAGGTCCGTCGTCGGTGAGACACTGAAACGGATGCGGAACTTTCATTTTTGCATCGGAGTAAACGATGTAATCGCTGCTGTTTTTGAGGGGTCCGACCACAAGGTTTTGAAACGTACTGCCGGAGATAAGGCCACTCAATGAATTTTCAAAAAAAGTAAGGGACGCGACCGAGCGGTAATCATTCTTGATGATACCACGGTAATACACGCCAGGAGTGTAGGATACTGTTTCACCGCGATGGGTAAGCACCTGAAACCCTTCGGCAAAGGGGTTGACGCGGTACAACCGAAGCACAACGGAAGCTCCTTGATAGGGAATTATTACTTCAAGTGTTTGCGGACGTTGGTTGTAAATTTGTTGAATAGCCGCGGTTTGTAAAGTAGCAACTGTGGACTCTGCTACCACATTTTCAATAGTTGCATTGGGTACCTCTGACTTCGGTTGGAGCACCGTAACCGTTTGAAATGACGCTCGACGGTCTTCAAAGGACTTTACTTGCTGACCCACAAGGAATTGGGCGAAACTTGTCCAAAAAGACAATACCGCTAAAAAAGTAAAAAAACGAACCATAGCAATTTCTTTTTTTTGTAAAAATACAAAATAGATAGCTTTTTTCTAACTAAAATAATAAAACGCATCTTCAAGGTGTTCCAACACGGTTTGTCCCTCCAATTGATGAATCGCAATAATGTCGAAACGCACCGTCACCTCCCACGCTTGCTCTTGTACATAGGCATTTACGGCTTTTACCAACAATCGGATTTTCTTTAGTTTAACAAAATCCTGCGGCAATCCCATAGTGATACTGGAACGGGTTTTTACTTCAATAACCGCCAGAAGATCATCTTTACGGGCCAAAATATCGACTTCTGCTTTTTGATATATCCAATTGGTTTCCAGGATAGAGTATCCGTTACGCCTTAGAAAATCAACCGCTAAGGACTCCCCTTCTTTTCCTAAATCATTATGTGCTGCCATAACTTAGGTCCACAAAATCGTCCTCTTCGACCGTGGTGTCCGGCCTGTTTGTACCCGCTCCCGCAATAGATTGATACTAGCAATCAGGATATTTATCTTGTGGATGAGTGGCCGATTGGGCGATTTCTCTTCAAAATCCAACAACACATTAAACATGAGTAAGGTCCTTAACTCGTAGGCGGCACCCAAGGTAAAATCCAAATGCCTAATGAAAACATCAGGTTTTGGGGCTTGATAAGCCAACATGATGTGGGTGGGGACAAGTACCGCAATTTGCCTCAAAATCGGCGTGTAATAAAACGTTTGATAATAACTATCCGTCGCCGTGAGCTGGTACAAGTCGCTACAAAACTGACGGGATCGCTCCCAAATTTCTGGGTCATGATACATATTCATAGGGTATGGCGTTTAAATGATACCCAAAAATATAAAACGAATACCAATCTACTCGTTTACAAACACTTATTATCAATAAAATATCGTACTAAGGATGAAACACCAAGTGGCTTTCGGTTTCAGTCACTTCTAGCGTCACTGTACGACCAAAAATCAGCGCGCGGTTATCGGCGATATGACCCGCAGGAAAATTGTAAATTATGGGAATATGGTAATTCTTGGTAATATCTTCAATAATTTCGAGGGCATTTTTCCCCCATGGAATTTCGTTATCGTGCATTTTGGTCATGCTTCCCACGATAATCCCTTTCAGTGATTCAAGGCAACCGTTGCGTTTTAAGTTCATTAACATACGGTCGATGTGGTAAAGGTATTCGTCTAAATCTTCTAAAAACAAAATTTTATCCGTACAATCTATCGCCGAAGGAGAACCAAACAAGCTATACAAAATCGAAAGGTTTCCGCCCACAAGTTGCCCGGTAGCCGTTCCTGTGCGGTTAAGAGCATCGCAGGGCAAATGATATTCCAACGTTTCCCCAAACAATGCTTGGCGAAGCGATTCTTTGGCAGCCGCACTTGCTTTGGAATTGACCGGCATAATCCCGTGGATAGATTGCACTCCCAACGTATTCAAATGACTGTGCAAAACCGTAACATCACTAAATCCCACCACCCATTTGGGATGCTTCAAAAATTGGGTAAAATCCAATAAATCGATCATCCGAACCGTTCCGTAACCGCCCCGCACGCACCAAATCATTTTGATGTTGGGATTGTCCATCGCAGCTTGAAAATCGGCGGCACGTTCAGCGTCTGTTCCCGCCAATTGATAATGGTCTAGTCCGATGGTCTTCCCGATAACCACTTCGAGTCCAAGACTTTTCAACCACGTAATGGCTGGACCAAGATTATCGTCTAAATTTTTACGGGCTGTAGCCACAATCGCTACGGTATCGCCTTTTTGTAGGGAAGGAGGTGTTATCATTTTTCGTTGCGCCAATAGGTTGGATGAACAAATCGTCACCCACAAAAATAGAATTAATGGTTTCATTCGCCAGAATGCTTCGGGCAAATATAAGAAACTATATGTTCGTGATTTTGGGCAAATGCCGTACTTTTGCAAAAATTTAGTACCTCATCGCAATGTCTGATTTTCCAAAACGCTACACTGTTACAGCGGCTTTACCCTACACAAACGGCCCTATTCACATTGGTCACTTGGCTGGCGTCTATGTTCCTGCCGATATTTATGCGCGTTACCTTCGATTGCAAGGGCGCGATGTGGCGTTTATGTGTGGAAGCGACGAGCATGGAGTGGCTATCTCGATGAAAGCCAAAAAAGAAGGCATTACCCCCCAAGAAGTAATTGATAAATACGATGGCATCATCAAGCAATCGTTTGCTGATTTTGGAATTTCCTTCGATAATTATTCGCGTACCTCCGCAAAAATTCACCATGAAACTGCGGCTGCATTTTTTAAAAAACTGTACGAACAAGGCGATTTTATTGAAGAAACGACCGAACAATTGTATGATGAAAAAGCCAACCAATTTCTAGCCGATCGTTTTGTGACCGGTACCTGTCCCAAATGCGGCCATACCGAGGCTTATGGGGATCAATGTGAAAAATGTGGGTCTTCGTTGAACGCTACCGATTTGATCCATCCAAAATCGACGATCACGGGGAGCACACCGATTTTGAAAGCAACAAAACACTGGTTTTTACCCCTAGATCGCTATGAAAATTTCTTGAAAGAATGGATTTTAGAGGGCCATAAAAACGACTGGAAACCGAACGTTTATGGTCAGGTCAAATCTTGGATTGACGACGGTTTAAAACCCCGTGCGGTCACCCGCGATTTGGATTGGGGCATTGATGTTCCTGTTCCCGGAGCGGAGGGAAAAAAATTATACGTATGGTTTGATGCTCCCATTGGTTACATCTCAGCTACCAAAGAATGGGCGCAAAAAACAGGTAAAGATTGGGAACCCTATTGGAAAGATCACGACACCAAATTGGTGCATTTTATAGGTAAGGATAACATTGTTTTTCATTGCATTATTTTCCCAGCAATGTTGAAAGCTGAAGGTAGTTTTATCCTTCCCGACAATGTTCCTGCCAATGAATTTTTAAACCTAGAAGGCAACAAACTTTCGACCTCCAAAAACTGGGCGGTTTGGTTGCATGAATACCTTTTGGAATTTCCAGGTAAACAAGATGCTTTGCGCTATGCCTTGACTGCAAATGCGCCTGAAACCAAAGACAATGATTTTACTTGGAAAGATTTTCAAGCACGAAACAACAATGAGTTGGTGGCGATTTTTGGGAACTTTATCAATCGTGTGGTCGTGTTAACGCAAAAATACTATCAAGGTGTAGTCCCACAACCCCACGCCTTTACGGAGGTGGACACGCAAGTTTTGACCGAATTAAAAGCCTATCCAGCGGTTATTGCCAGTTCGATTGAACGGTACCGCTTTCGGGAAGCTCAAGGGGAATTGATGAATGTGGCGCGTTTAGGAAATAAATATTTAGCCGAGGAAGAGCCTTGGAAAATGATCAAAACCGATCCCGATCGCGTGCAAACACAGCTTTATATTGCCTTGCAAGTAGCTTCCGCATTGGGGTATTTATCGGAACCCTTTTTACCTTTCACCGCCCAAAAACTTCGCTCGATGTTGCGAATTGATGCCGAGGGTTGGGATACTGTATTTACACAGGAAACGCTATTACCTGCGGGACATGAAATTGGGCAGGCTGAGCTGTTATTCGCCCAAATCGAAGACGAAGCTATTCAACAACAAATCGACAAATTAGAAGCGACCAAAAAATCAAATACCATGACAAATCCGGAAGTTACCCCTCAGAAAGAAACTGCTACTTTTGACGATTTTTCCAAAATGGATTTGCGTGTGGGTACGATTATTGAAGCAGAAAAAATGCCTAAAGCCGACAAACTTTTGGTGTTGAAAGTAGATACTGGCCTGGATGTTCGTACCATTGTGTCGGGTATTGCCGAACATTTTACTCCTGAACAAGTCGTTGGAAAACGAGTGACGGTATTGGTCAATTTGGCCCCAAGAGCGTTACGCGGTGTAGAAAGTCAGGGCATGTTGCTACTCACCCAAAACACCGAAGGCCAATTGGTATTTGTGAATCCCGATGCAGAAGGGGTAGCGAATGGAGCGACGATTAGTTGATTATTTTATATGAGCACTCCTATCCTAGCCTTTGACGCCGACGATACCTTATGGCATAACGAACCTTTTTTTGATGAGGCACAAGATCGCTTTTGTGAACTCTTTCAGGATTATACCTCCAAACAAGAATTGCTGCAACTGATTTTACAGCATCAAGTGAAAAACCTTCCTTTGTATGGCTTTGGAATCAAGGCTTTTATACTTTCTATGATGGAATCGGCACTTGAGTTAACCAACCAGCAGTTGTCTGGAGCTGCCACGGCTAGCATTATTCAAATTGGAAAAGATTTGTTGCAGCAACCCGTAGAACTCTTCCCCGAAGTAGAAACTGTTTTGCAACAATTGAAAACGGCCGACTATCGATTGGTTGTGGCGACCAAAGGAGATTTGAAAGATCAACACCGAAAACTTCACGATTCGGGACTGGGTCACTATTTTCACCATATCGAAGTGATGAGTGACAAAACCGTTTTGGATTATCAAAAAATGTTAGGGCGTTTGGATATAGACGCAGCCCATTTTGTAATGATTGGAAACTCACTGAAATCCGATGTTTTGCCCGTGTTAGAACTAGGGGGAACAGCCTTTCATATCCCGTATCACACGACTTGGGCGTATGAAAAAATTGATTTTGAAGTGCAACATCCCAATTTTCGGGCCTTATCTTCCATAACCGAAATACTTCCTTTTTATGTATGATGACCAAAACTAAAATAGCGCTTGCTACTTGGAATCGTCGGGAGCATTTTGAATTCTTTTCACAAATGGAAGAGCCTTTTTATGGCATGACGAGTCGTGTAGATTGTACAAAGGCCTATGAAAATGCCAAAGTACTGGGCATCTCTTTTTTTATCTATTATTTGCATAAAACCTTGGCGGCGGTCAATGCCTGTGAACCCTTTCGATGGCGTATCATCGACAATGAACCGTGGTGTTTTGATCGCATTGATGCCTCGGCGACCATTATGCGCAAAGACGAAACTTTTGGTTTTTCGTGGATGGAATATCATCCGGATGTCCGGGTGTTTGAAAAAAAAGCCCAAGCCGAAATCGACCGCATTCAAGACACAACGGGCTTGCTTACACATAGCTTCCCCGATGAAAATTTAATCCATTTTTCAAGTATCCCTTGGGTGGATTTTGAAGGACTATCTCATGCCCGTGGTTTTAGTTATCCCGATAGTTGTCCGAAGATTTCATTTGGAAAAATGACCGAAAAAGAGGGGTGTAAAACGATGCCTGTTGCGGTGCATGTGCATCATGGCTTGATCGATGGCATACATGTAGGCCGATTTCTAGATACGCTACAATCTTTGTTAAATGGCTAATTAATAAAGGTCCAATTCAGACCGTCGCTAATCAAAATAACCGTTCGGTTACTCCCTTCGAACATGTAGACTTGATTGGTTCCAATCGTAGAATTTTTAGGAAAAAACATTCCTGCTGTGGTCGTTAATTGCGCGGTAACACTGTTTTGAATGTTTCGAATCACGTACACACGCCCCGGAAAAGCTACAGGACTAGGCAATTGAAACTTATCATCGGTGGCTTGAGGTACTAAGGTGATATAAACGCCATCATTAATTAAAATCGCCGCTCCTCCATTGCCCGAACCGTTCCCCGTTAAGGTTACCGTTTTTACCGAAAGGTTCCCGTTAATGTCAAGTGTACTTAGGGGATTGGTCGTGTTAATGCCCACTTGTGCATGCAACTGCAAGCTGGCAAACCCCAACAATAATCCGATAATGATGACTCGAAATGCACACATGCGTTGTGTTTTATACTCTTTTTCTGAATAAAAATATTAAAATAATTTTGACAAGCTAATTTTAATTCAACCGAAAACGTTTTCGTGTTAACAATTAATTGTGCAATGCCCTGAAAAACAAAACGGCAGTTCCTCGGAACTGCCGTTTCTTTCGAACCTTTACAAGGTTTATTTCCCGAGGAGAAGAAGTTCATTGGCTACCACTTCTGTGATATACCGCTTCTCGCCGTTCTTATCGTCATACGAGCGATGTGTCAATTTGCCCTCCACTGCAATTTCTTTTCCCTTGACGACATACTTTTCGACGATCTCGGCCAACTTCCCCCAGGCGGTTACACGATGCCATTCGGTTTGCTCAACCTTTTCACCCCCATCTTTGTAATACACATCGTGGGTGGCCAAAGTGAGGTTCGCCACTTTTTTCCCTTTTTCCATGGTTTTGACTTCAGGTTCTTGTCCAACGTGGCCGATTAACTGGACTTTATTTCGTAATGCACTCATACTTTTCCTTTTTAAAAATTAATTTCTTTTTTTCTTACATAAACAAGACTTCTTCCGCAACAATTTCTGTAATAGATCGCTTATTACCTTCTTTGTCTTCATAATTGCGATAGGTGATTTTACCCGTAACGCCCAGCTCCTTGCCTTTGGTTACGTACTGTTCGATTAGTGAGGCTAATTTCCCCCAAGCGACGACGCGATGCCATTCGGTTTGGGTTACTTTTTCTCCTTCTTCTTTGTAGTAGACATCATTTGTTGCTAAGTTAAGATTCGCAACTTTCTTTCCCCCTTCAAAAGATTTGACTTCGGGATCTTGGCCCACATGGCCGATTAATTGAACTCGATTTTTCATGGCTTAAATAATTGGTTAAAACTTAATTTGGCTTACATCAACAGGACAAAATTAGGAAGTGTTGAAAGCGATAGTCGGTAGTATACCATTTACTACCGAATGTAATCGTTTGTAAATAAGTATTTTGCTGTTTTTCAGAGGAGGTCACTGTGAAAGTATTCGTTTTACAATTTATTCGTTATATTTGACTTGAAAATTGGTTCCGAATCCTTTTAGGACAGGGCCCTATTTCTGTAGAACGCCATATAATCCTTTTTTAAACCACGAAAAATGAAACGAAATTGCCACGAATGCGGGACACCCTTGATGGGCCGCGAAGACAAAAAATTTTGCAACGATGGATGCCGCAACACATTCAACAACCGAATGAACCGCGACTGTAACAACCTCATGCGAACCGTTCACAATGCCTTGCGCCGAAATTACCGCATCTTGCGTGAACTACATGACGAAGGAATACCATCGATGGCCCTAGAGAAATTAGCACAACGAGGTTTTGATTTTAACTACCTCACCCAAATAGTAATGACCAAATCCGGCGAAACCTATCGTTACGTGTACGATCAAGGCTACGTGCTTACGGAAAATTACCGTTTGCAACTCCTGCCTCCGGAGGAATAGGTTGAGCCTACATACCATGAAAAAGAAGTTTACCTACCTCTACGAAGCGTTATTTCTGATACTCATCATCGGGTTGGTTTTTTATCGTCAAATGCCACAAACCTACGACGATCAAGAGCCTGCACCCTTGGCTGAATTTTCGACGCAACGGGCCTTAGAAAAAGTACAGTACCTCTCCAAACGCCCCCATTATGTAGGTTCTGACGATCATCCTCGGATTCAAAAATACCTGCAACAAGAACTCAATGCCCTCGGTCTTGAACCGCAATTGCAACGCGGATTTACCCTTACGGAAAAAGGAACGCTGGTAGAAGCCACCAATATCATGGCACGTATCAAAGGGCAAAAATCCACAAAAGCCTTGGTGCTCCTCTCGCATTACGATAGTGCCCCTCACTCCAAATCACTTGGCGCCAGCGATGATGCCTCGGGGGTAGCTACCCTCCTCGAAAGCGTTCGGGCCTTACTTTACAACAAAACGCCGCTGCAAAACGATTTGATTCTCCTCTTTACGGATGCCGAAGAATTGGGACTGAATGGCGCTGCACTCTTTGTGACCCAACACGATTGGGCCAAAGACGTAGGACTAGTCATCAACTTTGAAGCACGTGGCACCTCAGGACCAAGCATGATGCTCATGGAAACTACCCAAGGGAATCGCGCCATGGTAGAGGCTTTTGCGGCCGCCCAAACACCTTATCCCGTGAGTAATTCGCTGATGTATAGCATCTACAAAATGCTACCCAATGATACCGATCTCACTGTTTTTCGTGAAGCGGGAAAAATTCAAGGCTTCAACTTTGCCTTTATCGACAGCCGTTATAACTACCATACCGCACAAGATCATTATGCCAATCTATCGCGACTATCGCTTGCCCACCAAGGAAGTTATGTCATGGCGCTATTGACGCATTTTACACAACGGGATTTACGAACGCTTGAACATCCCGAGGAAGACGTGTATTTCTCAATTCCGTTTGGATTTGTGCATTATCCTTTTGCGTGGAATTGGCCGTTGGTCCTCCTTACAGCCATTCTTTTGTTTACCTTCACGTTCATCGGACTCGGGAAACACGTTTTGCGCATTGATGAAGTAGTTAAAGGATTTATTCCCTTGGTGCTTACGCTTTTTGTTGCGGGATTGGTCGCGTGTGGTATCGCTACCCTTTTGCCCTGGATCTATCCCGATGCCGCCACAATACTGCAAGGGTTTACATATAACGGTCACGACTATATCCATGCGTGTATTGCCTTGACCCTTGGAATTTGTTTCTGGTTTTACCGCAAAGAAACCAGTCGTTTTGCCGAAATGAACCGCCTTTTTGCTGGACTTTTTCTTTGGATTATCCTCGGAATGGGACTCGCCTGGAAATTACCCGGCGCCTCGTTTTTACTACTTCCCGTTTTGGGATCAACGCTTATGTTGGGCGCTTTTGTACTCACCCAACAATCCAAAGGACTGTGGAATTTAATAATGGCACTGCCAGCCTTGTTTTTGTTGGTGCCTTTAATTCCTTTATTCCCTGTAGGATTAGGATTGAAAATACTTCCCGGCGCGGCGGTACTTACCGTACTTACTTTTGTGCTTCTTCTGCCTATTTTGGGCGCTTTTCCGTATAAATCCCGTTGGGCCTTTGTATGTCTCATCATAGGTATTGCCTTTTTGGGAAAAGCCCATTGGAACGCTTCGTTTACTTCGGCTAAAGCCCGTCCCAATAGCTTATTGTATGTTTTCGACACCTCGCAAAAAAAGGCCTATTGGACAACCTATGATGAGCGCCCCGATGCCTGGAATCAAGCCTTTTTATCGAAACAACCCCAATCGGCAGCGCCATTAAACCGCAATGCATTGTACAGCAAGTATGGAACTGCCTTCCGATGGATGCATCCGGCGCCTGTTTATGCCTTGAAAGGACCCTCCATTGTATTTGAACGGGATACGGTAAAAGGCAATCGTCGTTTTTATCAAATTCGAATTACCCCCCAACGTCGGGTAAACCGCTATGATATTTTCCTCAAAAATCAAGTGCCCCTTGCGCATGTGAAAGCCAATGGGGTTCGACCGCTAACCTATACCTCCAAAATTGGCGGACAAGCCTCCCATAAACTGCTCTGTTATTATGTTACCCGAAATCAACCCTTGGTGTTCTCGTTTGATGTTCCCGTGGGCGTTGAACCCCAATTGGAATTGATGGAAAGTTCGTTTGACTTGCTTGAGCAACCCCGTATGAGCGTACCACCGCGGCCGAAAAATACACTTCCTATGCCTTTTGTGTTGAATGATGCTGTCGTGCTAATACAACCCGTGCGACCCACTCCACCTGCAATTCCGGCGCAACCATGAAACCCATTATAGGCATTGTAGGCTGTGGATGGCTGGGAAAACCCTTGGCGGAACATTTATTGGCCGAAGGGTATCGCGTGAAAGGCAGTACAACCACTCCCGAAAAGAAGGAAATTTTACTTGACGCTGGAATCGAGGCATTCAATGTTACCTTGACATCAAAAGGATGCGAGGGAGAATGGGCCGATTTTATCGCCGATGTTTCCCAACTAGTCGTGGCATTCCCGCCAAAACTTCGGCAATCGCAGGAGGATTCGTATGTGGAAAAAGTGCAACAACTCCTGCAGCAATTACAAAAGACAGCGATTGAAAAACTACTATGGGTAGGATCGACCGGCGTTTTTGGAGAGCAACAAGATTGGGTTGATGACACAACGGTGCCCGAACCCGACACACCCTCGGGAAGAGGACTTTGGGCAGCCGAGCAAGCGATTCATCAGGCGGGGCTTCCGTATACGGGCATTCGGTTGGGCGGCTTGGTAGGACCCGATCGGCATCCAGTGCAGTATTTATCGGGGCGGCAAAATTTAGAACGGCCTAAAGCGCCTGTGCATTTGATTGCCTTACCCGACTGCATAGGCATTTTGACCCTGTGTTTGCAACAGGAAGCGCGCCAAGGCTTTATCAATGCGGTACACCCCGAGCGCCCGAGCCGCGAAGTTTTTTATACCCAAGCGGCACATCACCGTCAAATTCCTCCTCCGCACTTTGATCCCCACGACACCCGTGTAGGCAAGCGGATTGCCTGCACTTGGCTTTCGCAACAGCACTATATATTCGAGCCCCATCTCCCACGCTAACCCAATGAGGTATTTTTCCAGAGAACTTTAGGTATTTTTCCGGAGAAGAAATAGGGTTTTTACCCAAAGCTTCAGGGTTTTTTCCTTAAAAGAAATAGGGTTTTTCCTTTGTGTTTTTTTATAATTTCTCAATTTCATTTAATAATTTTGAATCATTAGATAAAGCCATTCAATTCATTTTATCTCGTTAACTATTTAATTTTAATACTTTATACCATGTCCACAGAAGTCAAAAATCAAACTACTTTATTTCGTTTTGTTAGTCTGAGAAGTCCTAAATTATCCAAAAAAGAGGATTTTAGTATTCGGTTTTTATCCAATCCAAATTTAGAAAACGACCCGTTTTACATTGCTTACCTCAATAAAGAGGAAAATCAATCAAACTTTGAGGTGCTTAGTGAAGAAGCAGTCAATTTTAATGCTTTTAGAAATTTAACTGAAATCAAAGATGAAAATGAAGAAATTTTCGATTTATCTGATTGGTTTAGTAGTAATAAATCAAAAATTGATTCAAGGAATTTAGAAACCAAAGTAGGTTTAATAAATCCTATTAGTAATACCTTTGAAAGTAAATTATGGAGTAATGTCTATTATCAAATTATTACTCAGAAGGATTTTTACATTAAAGAAGCTGTATTTCAAATACTTATTGTAAATAATATCCTGAAAAACAAAGGGAAGATACAATCTAGTTTTAATGATTTAATTAATCCTATGATTCTATTGCCAAGTGATATATTTGACTTTTCTGCCAAATCAAACCCTTTTCAAACAAGAAATTCGAATCCTGACTACTTTACTAGTCACATAGACAACTCTGTTGAATTACAACTAGCAAAAGTTAAAATTCAACAATGTAATGAGTTAATACAACCATTGAATGTCATAAAAAGAAATTATGAGGTTCAATGCGAAAGTGAATTCAATGCAAAATTGAATTCCTATTTACAAGATGTTAAACAACTTCAAAGTGAATATGAAGAAACTTACAATGAGGCTTTAAGTAAAAAGTGTCAAATTCCTAGAGAAAACAACTTTCACCCAGAAGATATTTGTAATAAGCCGATAGTTAATCATTCCAAAATTCAAGAATTTAGTTTTAAAATTGACGAGAGTTTAAAAATTGACAAGGTATTATTACAATTGGATGATAACCAAAAAAAGGTGCTTTCAGAAATTGTAGACATGAGTAAAATAAAAACTCTAGATGATTTACTTACAGAACTTGAAAGTTGTATTGAATTTAATCATCAACGCCTTGCCATAAGCTTAAAAACTTCTAAACCTACTATGGTATTGGGTGATTCCGTAATTAATTTAGAACAAAACATTCAGGTTGATTCTAATTACTCATTTCGTTTGTGTTCGCATTTATTGCCAAATGGAAAAATAAGTATGTTTTTGGCTATCCATACATCAAATGCTAGTTTAGTCGTTACAAATTTTATTTATAATTTGACCTATGCTGACAATTCCAATTATACAAATGGATCATTTAATCAATCAAATGATGGTAATGTAATAACGTTAGATAACTTGTTTAACTCTAATTTGAATAGTACAAACGGAAGTGTAGTGAGTTCATTTAACGGTCAATTACAGTTCAACAATGGACAAGAGTACTCCTTTGAAATAGAAGACTATAGATTTTTCACCTGTATCAATGGAAAGCTAACCCCAAAAGAAAGTGATACAAATAATTTAGAAAACGAAGATTCTGATTTAAACTTTACACCAAGTACTTATGGGTATAAACAATTAGGAATTGCAGATTATAAAAAAGTTGTTTCTAAGATTTGTAAATACGAAGTTGGTGAAGTTGCCCACATTGAAAACATCATGGCTAAAGAGTTGCGAGAAAAAAGTACTACTAGATTCTTACAAACTCAAATTATTGAAACTTCTAGCAATGAAATTGAAAGTGAAAAAGTTCTAGACACAGCCACAACTGAACGATTTGAAATGCAAACAGAAGTTGCCAAACTAATGCTTAAACAAAATCAATTTAATTCACATCTCAATGTCAATAGCGAATGGGGTAAAACGATTATTGACAGTGGAGCAAGTTTTGCCTCAAACACATCACTTGAAGAAAGTAACAGAGAATCGGTAATTCAGGCAAAAGAAATCACTCAAAGAGCGGTAGAGAGAGTAGTTTCTCGTGTTAAAAATGAAAGAACAGTAAAAACTACTGAAGAATTTACTGAGGTCAATACTCATATATTTGACAACACCGAAGGTGTATCTCATGTCTCGGGTGTTTATCGTTATGTGAATGCAATCTACAAAAATCAAATTTATAATTATGGCAAACGGTTGATGTATGAATTTGCCGTACCCCAACCAAGTAAACTCCATTTACTAGGTATGGAAGCTGGTGTACTAAATTCTAGCCACCTAGTTATTGAAAAACCTATTGATCCAAAAACAATTGGCATTACAGATTTTACTAAAATCAATAAAGACAATTACCATTATTTGGCAAGTCAATACAAGGTAGAAATTGAAACTTATCCGATCACGTCATTTAAAATAGGCAAATCGTTTGTACAAAATAAAAATTCTGTACAATCTGGATTTACACACTCTGAAACATCTTCAATTGAAATCCCAAAAGGGTATTACAGTACAAATGTCTCATTAATTTTAAATGAAGTCTCAACATTTGGAAGTTCAAATGGAATTGGAAATGGATTTCATTCTGTAAGCTGTGGAACGAAAACTTTAACCGCATTTAACAACACTTCAATGTTTAATGTCCCTATAGAGAAATATACTAACTCTATTCCTGTTTCCTATACAGCTATTGCAAAGCATACCTCAAGTGCTTCTGTTGAAGTTTCTGTAAGTTTAACTCAAGAATTTATTGATGAATGGAAAAAAGAAGCCTATAAAAAAATAATTGCGGGCTATTTAGAATTGCTAGAAGCTTACAATCAAAAAGTGGAAGAAACCACGACAAACAATCGTTCGCAAATCGAAAGTAACCCTTTATTTTACCGACAAATAGAGCAAACTATTTTGCGACACAATTGTATCTCTTATTTGATGGACCATTCAAATCCTAACTCAACAAAAAGAGTCGGAGTTAAAATGTATGATGATAACGCAACCTTCACCACCTATCAAGTGCAATTGAATAAAAAAATGGAGGAGTATACCAGTTTTGCAAAATTTATGGAGCAAGCGTTTGAGTGGAATTTGATGAGTTATTCGTTTTACCCTTATTATTGGGGAAACAAACAGGATTGGAAAGATTTATATCAAAATGAGAGCAATGATGCCTTGTTCCGTTCATTTATGCAGGCAGGTTTGGCAAGAGTAATTGTTACGGTTAAACCTGGTTTTGAAAAAGCCGTGATGCATTATTTAGCAACAGGACAAATTTGGTTAGGCGGGTTAATTCCAGTCATAGACAATCCTTTATACACTTCTATCCTAGACGAGTTAAAAGAACAAGAATACGTGATTGAAGAAAGTTGGAACACTACTTTGCCCACCTCATTAATTGCTTTACAAAAAAGTGGAGTCGCAGTTGATGCCGAAGGTTTACCCACCTTAGACCAATGTGAGGCCAATACGGAAGTGCCTTTTCTTGAGAATGAAACCTATTTGAACAAAAAAACAACAACTTAATTTTTTTGGGGTGTGGTATACACACCCCAATACTTTTTAAATCATTACACACCATGAACAGCAAAAAATTAGCATGGCACCGCGAAAACGGGAGATTACAACACCCTAAATTTACAAGACTAGCAACGATTGGGGATAAGAGGGAGGAAGCTGAAAAGAAAAAACTTAGTATCCAATATATTTCTAGCACTAAAGATGACGATAAAATTTATTTGACATTTTTAATTGAAACACCTACGATAAAAAGTAGTACTGCAACCATTTTTGTAGA